>DBQD01000014.1:78313-128214 GCA_002305715.1 Proteiniphilum sp. UBA1403
CATGAGGCGGCTTTTGTTTGCTGCACCCTTCTTTTTACTGGAAAACATCTTTAGACCCTCCATATATCAACTTTATGTTTTTATAAAGCAAACACAAGGGTTGCATAAGGACGATGCGGCCTATGTCCCATTCTGTAGCGGTTGAGATTTCTTATTCTGGGAGACTCGTACTGTTTTTCTATTATTCTGCCGATATTATCGATCGATACTCTATTATTTTCACATCTGTTATGGTATACAATATAACAGGAATAATAAGAAAATAACAACGAAAAGAATGAAAAACGCTTAAAATATAGAAGAAAGATAATTTAACACACTGTATAGTAGATTATTGTTAAATAATTATAGAATATTCATGTATTGGATTATTTGTTAAATGTATAGATAATATATGGGCTGCGATAAGTATCGGAATGTAAGATATAGTATCATAATAACATGAAAAAGTAATATAATCATTCTAAATAACGTTTAATTGAATAAATAATATCATGAAAAACATTTTTTTTTAATAATTGATATAACTTTGTGTGCTGGATTTATCTCTATATAAATGTTAATTGGTTGGATAGAAGTAGACGTGCTTTAGAATAACTATAGAGCATTAACTAACCACGTTCCTTAAATAATATATTTTGGATTAAGTAATTTATAATGAGAGTGATTAATTAAAAAGTAGAGTTTATGAAAAGAAAACTTATGATGTTTTTGACCCTATTCTTTATTGGAATAGGGATTGTTACTGCACAGACCCAAGTAAGGGGTACTGTGGTAGATGATTCAGGTGAGCCGGTGATTGGTGCAACCATCCAAGTCAAAGGGGCTTCACTGGGAACAGTTACCGATATTGATGGTAACTTCACCTTATCTGCTCCTGCTAATGGAACGCTTGTCATTTCTTATGTTGGCTACCAGACACAAGAAGTGCCAGTTACAGCGAATCCAAGAATTGTTTTAGTTCAAGATACTGAATTACTGGAGGAAGTAGTGGTAACTGCTTTGGGTATTCAGCGTCAGAAACGAAGCCTTGGCTATTCAACAGTAAGTATTGATGCCGGGGAGTTGAATCAGGCTAAATCGTTAAGTGTAGCCACAGGTCTTCAGGGAAAAGTGGCCGGATTGAATATCGCCTCTTTGAATAGTGGAGTATTCGAAGATGTAAAGATTAACTTGCGTGGTATTCGTTCATTAACAGGTAGCAACAATCCAATGTTGCTTTTAGACGGTGTTCCTGTTGGTTTGGGTTTGCTTAACACCCTTAACCCGAACGATGTGGAAAACATCAACGTATTGAAAGGTACGTCGGCTGCAGCCATTTATGGTCCCGATGCCCGTAACGGGGTGATTGTTGTTACCACCAAAGCAGGGAGTAAAGATGCTAGTCCCGATATTACCATCAGCAACTCTACTCAATTCAACACGGTCTCCTTCTTTCCGAAATTTCAAACATCCTTTGGCTCTGGAGGGTATGGTGAATACATTGGGTACGAAAACTGGTCGTGGGGTCCTGAATTCGATGGGTCTGAAGTGTTACTGGGAGAACAATTGCCCGATGGATCAAAGCAGATGGTGCCCTATGCGAATATTCCAAACAACCGTAAAGATTTTTTCAATACAGGCATTACCATGCAGAACGATATTTCGTATGCTGCTAAGGATTTTTATTTAAGCATTCAGGATGCGCAGATTTCCGGTGTGGTCCCTGATGATGAAAATAGGAGAACGGGAGTACGTTTGAATGCTTCAAGAACCTATAAAAATTTCAAGGTGAATTTCAACACCAATTATATTCAGTCGAATTACAATGTGTTCGACAACAATGCAATGGGTAGTTATTATGCCGCCAATAACGTGGGCTTGAACGGCGGTTTGATGAACCTTATTTTCAGTACTCCGGCTAATGTGCCGCTGACTTCCTATAAAGATTTTATTAATAACCCCTATGCACAATACAATAATTATTTCAACCGATATGGTATCAACCCCTATATTGCATTGGATACTTGGAGGCGGACCGGGAAAGATCAGAATTTAATTACCAGTTTGGATTTTTCACTTTCTCCTTTCAAATGGTTGGATGTGAATTACCGTGCAGCCCTAACTTCCCAGACTCTCGTTTCGGAAAACCGTCAGAAACGTATTCCGCTCAATTCATATGGTTCGGCAAGAGGATTGGATGCTATTCCCCAGTCGGTTGCCAACGCAACTTATGCAAGTACCCGCCTCTCGTCTGAATTCTTTGCAAACTTCCACCACGAGTTTGGTGATTTTAAGATTGAGGCAATTGCAGGTACCTATGTACGTGAAATAAGTTCCAGAGATACCGGTGTAGATGCTAGTAATCTGGTAATCGATGGTTTGTTTAACGTCTCTGCCCGCCCGGGTGAGCTGAATGGTTATTCAACTGAATCTAAATCGCGACTCTTCTCGGTTTATGGAAATGCGGTGTTGAATTACAAGAACTTCGCCAGTATAGAGATTACCGGTCGTAATGATAAAACCTCTGTGCTTGATCCGTCTCATAACAGCTATTTTTATCCGGGTGTAAGCGGCTCATTGGTTGTTACAGATTTGATTCCTTCCATCAAGACCGATGCAATGAACTTCCTAAAGTTGCGTGCATCTTGGAATAAAACCGGTAACGCCGATATTAATCCCTATTTGTTGAGCGCAACCTTTTCTCAAGGAGATGGTTTCCCCTACAGTGGACTTCCTGGTTATTCAGCAGACAACACCTCATATGACCGTCTGTTGCAGCCTGAGTTTATCAAAAGCACGGAAGTGGGTTTTGAAGCCGGATTCCTGAACAACAGAATTTATCTGGATGCGACCTATTATGATCAAGACAATACAAACCAGATTGTAAACATTCGCGTGCCAAGATCTACCGGTTATACCTTTGCGTATGTAAATGCAGCTTCGTTTAGAAACTATGGTCTTGAAACCCAATTGAGAATTACTCCACTCATTAAGTTAGGTGAATGGGATATCAACTTCAATGCAAACTATTCATACAACAACAGCGAAGTATTGTCAATTTACCAGGATCTGAAGGAGTTGTCTATCGGTGGATATGTCATGGCTTCAAATCAGGCAATAGTTGGACATCCAGCTTTTGTTTTCAATGCCAAGGACTATAAGAGAGACGATAAGGGTCGCGTAATAATTGACCGACTCACCGGTTATCCTATTATGGATGAGGTGAACAAGAGCTTTGGACGTACCCTGCCACTCCATACAATTGGGTTGAATCCAACCATTCGGTGGAAAAACCTGAATATATCGGCTCTTTTTGAATATAAAGGAGGACACGATGCGTTTCACTTGATTGGCAATGAGATGGCCTGGACCGGTGTTTCTGAAAGAACCGGAGTGAACCATCGTGAGCGTTTTATTATACCCAATTCTGTATACGAAGATCCTGACAACCCGGGTAAATATATTGAGAACACCAACATTACGATTACCGACGTAAATGATTTCTTTACGGGCGACATGTATCGTGGAGTAGCTACGAACTTTATAACCAGTGCTGCCACTTGGAGATTTAGAGAGTTGTCTATAACATACGATCTTCCTAAATCGCTATTTGCCAGTCAGAGTGTTGTGGAAGGCATTACTGTTGGCCTTACCGGCAGAAACCTTGTACTCTGGTTACCGAAAACAAATGTGTACAGCGACCCCGACTTTAGAGGAAACAATGATTTCTTGACGGGTAATATTTCCGGTATATCCAATGCAACAGTCAATCCTCCCGTTCGTACTATCGGAGGAACAGTTTCTGTAAGATTCTAATAAATCTTTAATTTAAACGAATATGAAAAAAATAGTATCTATCATATTACTTTCGATATTAATATTTACTGGCTGTAAGGATGAATTCTTTGATATAAACGACAGTCCGAACAAAGCCATTGAAGACAATATGACCCCCAGCCTGGTATTACCCCGTGCATTGCATAGAATGGCTGCTTTTTCTGCTACTAATTATGATGTATATCATCGTTGGTTAGGTTACTGGTCTCGTTCCGGCACATACGGGCCTAACACCGATGAGGAGGGCTATAACCTTACATCGTCATTCCAACGCTCTTCGTGGCTCGACATGTATGATATTTTGAAAGATGTGGATGTGATTGAAAATAATGCACAAGCTAGAGAAGAGACCGCTTACATTGCGATTGCCAAAATATTGAAGTCGGTCGGCTTCATGCATTTGGTCGATCAATATAACAATGTACCATACTCCAAAGCATTCGATTTGGCGAACAACCTTCTCACACCCTACGACAAAGGCGAAGACGTTTACGCCGATTTAATCGTTCAGCTCGATTCGGCTGACATGTTGCTCAGGAGTGCGGTTGTTGCGAACAATCTTGACTTGACAACTGCCGATATCATGTTTAAAGGTAACCTCTCTATGTGGCGTAAATTGGGAAATTCACAACGTTTGCGTTTGATTATCCATCAGTCCGAAAAATTGGGCACTTCCGGTATGAAGACCGAAATTGATAAAATTGTGGCAAACGGCGGAGGCTTCTTGGGTGTTGGTGAGACTGCAGAAGTGCAACCCAAATATGGGAAAGATGTGGGTAAACAAAACCCATTTTGGAATTCCTTCAAAATTAATGATGCCGGAGGTTTGGACAACTTTAACAGGGCCAACAATTACTTCCTCCATTTATTGATGGACAATAATGATATCCGCTACAAGTACTTCTACTCAGAAGCTTCGTCTCCAACAAATGGGGAAAACTACTATGGTTTCGATTATGGATATGCCGGTGACGACAAAAGCGCTGCTCAATCGTCTGACGTAGCCGGTACTGGTCCTGGAGCATACAATCCTGAGAGAGGATTGGGTATTGGTAAAGGCCCGGATATGGCACAATGGTTTTTCACCTCATTTGAAAGCTTATTCTTACAAGCAGAAGCTATTCAACGGGGAGCTCTCTCCGGAGATGCAAAAACAACTTACGAGACAGCTGTGAAAGAGTCGTTTAGCTGGTTAAAGGTAATTGATGTTGACCAAGAGGTGGCGACTTATCTTTCCAGACCATTTGCAAACTGGAATTCAGAGGGCAACACCGATAAACTTAAGTTGATATTGACACAGAAGTACATCTCTATGTGTGGTATCAATGGTTTGGAAACTTGGACGGATTATCGTCGTACAGGAATTCCAAACGTTCCCTTGTCGGTTTCTGATTCAAGAGGATCAAAAGTGATACCCTTACGCTTGATATACCCACAAGAAGAGTATCAGTATAATGCTGCAAATGCAACAGCTGAGGGAACTATCGACCCACAGACATCCAAAATATTTTGGGATAATTAATTGGAATACACTTAAACTGTAAATTTATGAAAATGAATAAAATATATACATTGATCCTAACCATTATTGCATTTGGCATGGGGATGACCTCCTGTTTGAATGATTCCATGATTGAGGATCAGAAATATGGATTGATCAACCTGGATGTGAACAAAATTATTGAACTCCCTGCAGGAGGAACACATACTGTCGCAATTACTTCACTCGATCAGGGCAAGAGAGACTATATGCGTGAGCTTCGACTTGCCGCAGACAAACCGGCGCAGGAGGATATTGTTGTAACGTTGGAGCTTGTAACGGATAGGGCTACTGTGATCAAGCAAATAAGAGAACTTTTATCTGACAAATATTCGGAAGAAAAATTGCCGGATGAAGAGGTACAGATCTTTTCAGCATCTGGAATTACAATCCCTGCTACTGTTACAATTCCAAAAGGTGAGCGTTCGGTTACTTTCCCCGTTAATATTGATACACATTTATTGGAGCCTACGGCTCAGTTTGTGCTTGTCAGAATAAAAAGTGTTGACAAATCGGGCTATATAATTAGTGGTAATTTCGGTCAACTCTTGTACGAGTTGAAATTAAAACATCAGTACGAGGGACGCTATGTGATGACCGGAACAATGGAGCATTTAATTGCCGGTGATTTCTACCATGTAACCTATCAGTGGGGTTTGCAATATCCGGGTGAAGATTTCACAGTGCAATTACAGACTTACGATGGACAATCGATCGTGATGTTCGATGAGATTGTCTTCGGAGACTACATTTATCCAATGTCTACTGCTACCTCTTTTAGTGGATGGGGTTCTTTTGCACCAATTTTCAAGTTCGATAATGATGGTAATGTAATTGAGGTAACCAATTATTATGGTCAGCCTGCAGGCAATACCCGAAGTGCGCTGCTTGATCCTTCTGGTGTGAACAAGTATGATCCGGCAACGAAATCATTCCAAGTCTCCTATTGGATGGTTCAGCCCAATGCTGTAGCTGCTGCTCCATATTACAGAACTCATATGGTTGAAACCTATACATTCTTGGAAGATTTAGATTGATGGAAAAACTCCACATTTAGTGAAGGGGATGGATTTTTCCATCCCTTTTTCTTTGTGTAATTCTAACTCTTTTTAGAATATTTTGATGTGCTAAAAGATTGTTAAGGAGCTCGCGAAATGTTTAACGTGAGATAATATTTATATTTTTATACAGTCCGTTTTGAAATTGGTCTTCGAAAAACGAATTATCCTTTATTGTGAGCTGCTCATGATAAAGAACAATTAAATTTCTACAAAAAATAATGGTTTGAAAGAAAACTATTCGCTTTAATTGAATGTTTAGAAATCATAATGGGTTATTGATTGATTGTCTAAAGATTTTTTTTATGGAGTATCATTTTTGACTATTAGTACGATTTCTGTTCTTAAAAACGTCACTTTTGAACTTAAGTGCGTTTTTTTATAAAAAAAAGTAACACTTTTATGCATTACTTCTTTTTTTTCAAAAAATAGCGTATATTTGCACTTCAAGCCAGTATCCTTATCTGTGAAATTGAAGCGTAGCTGTAAAAGAAAGATTACAACTGTCGAAACAATTGTCAAAATTACTTGAGATTGAGCCATTTTTCGACCTCGTCTATTTCCCACGATTTTAATGATAGGATAAAAAAAGAACTATTATAATGTGTACAATTAAAAAGTAGAGTTTATGAAAAGAAGACTAATGATGTTTTTATCCCTTTTCTTTTTGGGAATAGGGATAATATTTGCTCAGACACAAGTACGGGGTACCGTAGTGGATGAGAATGGAGAACCTGCAATAGGGGCAACTATTCAAGTAAAAGGCACCTCACAGGGTACAGTTTCCGATTATGATGGGAAATTTACCTTAACGGCTCCTTCCAGTGGTACTCTTGTAATCTCATATGTAGGATATAGAACACAAGAAATCCCGGTCAGTGCAAATATAAATGTAGAACTGAGACCCGATACGGAGTTATTGGACGAAGTGTTGGTTGTTGCTTTTGGTACGGCCAAAAAATCAGCATTTACCGGTTCTGCAAAGGTGGTAAGCTCAGAACAATTGAGTAAATCGCAAGTAACAAGTGTGACAAATGCTTTGGCCGGTGCTGTTCCCGGTTTGCAGATGACTTCAAACAGTGGTGCTCCCGGTGCTACTGGATCTATTAAGATTCGTGGTTTCAGCTCATTGAACGCAGGAAACGATCCGTTGATTATTGTGGATGGTGCTCCTTATAGCGGTGACTTGAGCAATCTGAACCCGAACGACGTGGAAACAATGACCGTATTGAAAGATGCTGCATCGAATGCATTGTATGGTGCACGTGGTGCGAATGGTGTGATTATGATCACTACGAAGCAAGCTGCTCGTAAAAGTGGAGATGCTACAATTACATTTGATGCTAAATATGGTACAAATACACAAGCATTGCAGCAGTACGATGTAATCACAAATCCTGCACAGTATTATGAAATGCATTACGGTGCACTTTCAAGATACCACATGAATCAAGGTTTAAGTGCAGAGGAAAGTTGGATTAAAGCAAATGCAAACTTGTTTGGTGATCAAGGAAACGGAGGTTTGGGATACAATGTGTATTCTTATCCAGAAGGTCAGATGTTGATCGGATTGAATGGTAAATTGAATCCAGAAGCAACATTGGGTCGTGTTGAAACATACAATGGTAAAGATTATTTACTTTTACCAGATAACTGGAGAAATGCAGGTACTCGTACTGGTATTCGCCAAGAATACAATTTATCAATTAGCGGAAGTGATGCAAAATCTTCATTCTATGCTTCATTGGGTTACTTAAACAATGAAGGTATCACAAAGGCTTCTGACTTGGAGCGTATTACAACTCGTTTGAGAGCTGACTATCAAGCAAAATCATGGTTGAAAGTTGGTGGAAATATTTCATATGCGAAATTCGACGGAAATTCACTTAGCAACAACGGTTCAAGTACATCATCGGGTAACATTTGGGCATTTACGTCTCAAATGCCTCCAATTTATCCTGCTTATCTCCGTAATCCTGACGGAAGTATCATGGTTGATAACGACGGTTTTGAGATGATGGACTATGGTAACGGTATGAACGCCGGTCATTCTCGTCCTTTCATTTCTGATGCGAACCCCATTATGGACAGCTTCCTCAATACAAATAATTACGAAGGAAATGCATTTTCAAGTACTGGATTTGCAAACATTACTTTCATGCCTGGATTGACATTGACCATTAATGCAAATCAGAATTTGGATGAAACACGTAGAACAAATGTTTACAATCCTTACTATGGTCAGTTCGATACAACAGGTGGTACCGTTTCAAAAAGCCACGGTCGTTCATTTGATGTGAACTTGCAACAATTGTTGAATTATAACACCAGCTTCGGACTTCATAATATTGAAGCGTTGGTTGGTCATGAATACTTCAACAGCACTTATGCATATCTCTATGGCGATAAATCGAAAATGTTCTCACAGAGCAATAAGGAATTAGGTGGTGCAATCATCGACGGACAAAGCGCCTACTCATATAAGACTCGCTATAATAGTGAAGGTTATTTCACTCGTTTGCAATATAACTACGACAACCGTATTTTTGCTTCAGCATCGTATCGTAGAGACGCCTCTTCTCGCTTCCACCCAGATTATCGTTGGGGTAACTTCTGGTCTGTAGGTAGTGCATGGCTTCTCAACCATGAAGAATGGTTTGATGTTGATTGGATTCAAGAATTCAAATTGAAAGCATCGTATGGTGTGCAAGGTAACGACAACATTGGTTCTTATCGTTATACGGATGTGTTCAATATCACAAACTCAGCTGGTAATATCGGTACGGCTTTTGAATCGAAAGGTACAAGAGATATTACATGGGAAACAAATGGAAACTTCAACGTTGGTACTGAATTCTCCTTCTTGAATCGTTTCTCTGGTAGTTTAGAGTACTATCACAGAAAGACCACCGATATGTTGTTCTCATTCTCTGTAGCTCCATCTTTGGGTTACTCAAGTTACTATGATAATATCGGAGACATGTATAACACAGGGCTCGAATTAGAATTAGGGGCAAATATCATTAATCAACGTAATGTTAAATGGGATGTGAATGTAAACTTCTCTACGTTGAAGAATGAGATCACCCTGTTGCACGAAGACAAAAAGACGGCTTCTGAATATACTGCTTCTGGAGAAGAATATAAAGGATATACCAGTGGTAACTTCTTCATTGCTGAAGGTCTTTCAATGTATACATGGAGAATCAAAGAGTTTGCAGGTGTTGATGAAGATGGTCAATCGTTGTGGTATAAGAACACAAAGGATGATGATGGTAATATCACAGGCCGCGAAACAACAAAAACTTATGCAGATGCTTCATATTATATCACGGAAGAGTCAACCATTCCTAAGTTCTTTGGTGGATTCGGTACTACTGTACAGGCTTATGGTTTTGATTTCAACATCAACTTCTCATATCAGATTGGTGGTAAACAATATGATGGAACATATGCTTCCTTTATGTCATCGCCAACAGCTTCCAATACTGGTTACAACTTCCATGCTGACTTGTTGAACTCATGGACTCCAGAAAACCAAACAAGTGCAATTCCTCGCTTTGTATTTGGTGACACGTACAGTGCAGGTATGTCAACCCGATTCCTGACTAATGCAAGCTATTTGAATATCGAGAATGCAAACTTGGGCTATACACTTCCAAGCAAATTGACAAGAAAAATGCAAATCAACAATATCCGCTTATATTGCTCTGTTGAAAATGTATTTTATTGGTCAAAACGCAAAGGATTCGATCCTCGTCAATCTTTTAGCAGCACAACAAATGCAACCTATTATTCACCTATGCGAACTGTTTCTGGTGGTATAACACTTACATTCTAAAAAAATTACTAGTATGAAAATGAGAAAATATATATTATTATTAATATCAACTGTTTCGATATTAGCGTTAAGCAGCTGTATTGAAGAAACCTTTCCGGAAGGCGATACCGCGACTTCTGAGCAAATCGGAGCGTCTGCTTCTGCTTTGGAGGCTTCTTTGAACGGTATTCCGTCGCAAATGGCTAAGGGATACTATGTGTATGACGACCAGGTTCATGAGACTGACTTGTCTTATCCTCTCTTTATGATTGCTCAAACTGAAATGTTGGGTGATATGTATCCTCTAGGTTCAAACTCAGGATATGACTGGTTTAGAAATTACAACACATTTAATGGTGCATTTGGCGAATCAAGCTATTTCGCATATTTGCCATGGTTCACACTTTATAAGCTTATCAAATCGGCTAACGATGTGATTGCTGCGGTAGATATTGAAGACGAAAGTTTGACTCCTGCTATTAGAGGTGCTGCTGGCGTTGCTTATGCAAATCGGGCCTTCAATTATTATCTGCTCACCGTGTTTTTTGAACCGGCTGAAAATATTTATACTGATATATCTAAAGTAAAGGGTTTGACTGTTCCGTTTGTAACAGAAGCTACTACGGGTGACATCGCTAAGAATAATCCGCGCGCTCCTCACGATGAGATGATTGCATTTATTCTTTCAGATCTTGACAAAGCAGAAGAACTGATGGAAGGTTATACTCCCCCATCAAGATTGTTCCCCAGCATAGCTGTGGTATATGGTCTCAAAGCTAAAGTATACTTATTGGATGAACAATATGACAAGGCTGCTGAATTCGCAGCAAAAGCTATTTCTGCATTTGGCGGTTCTCCGGTAACAGCAGCACAGTGGGAAGATGAAAAATCGGGTTTCAATACAGCTAATCAGGCTTGGATGTGGTATATTACCTATTCTGCTGAAGGAATGAGAAACTTGGCAAACTTTACTGGATGGATGTCTGGAGAGGCAGATTGGGGCTATTCTTCATTGACAAATCCTGGTATCGACCGCTCTCTTTATGACAAAATCGCGCCTAACGACTTCCGTAAGAATACGTTCTTGCATCCTGACAAATATAATTACCATAATTACAAAACATCACGTGATGCAAAATTCATCAATGATGCACCAGCTTATCTCTCACTGAAATTCCGTTGTAGAGAAGGTGATTGGGAAACTTATAGTATTGGTGGTGCGGTTGATGTGCCTGTAATGCGTGTGGAGGAAATGTACTTGATTGAAGCTGAAGCTGTCGGTATGTCACAAGGTGTAGCAGCCGGATTGGCTAAATTGAATTCATTTATGCGCAATTACCGTCAACCAGATTATAACTTTACAACGGGTGACCAACGTGCTTTCCAAATTGAAGTACTTACACAAATGCGTATTGAATTCTGGGGTGAAGGTAATGCATTCCCATCGGCAAAACGTATTAAACCGGATATTATACAGAACTACGAAGGTACGAATGCTCCTGCTGACATTTTTAAACTCAATGCGAAGGGAATTAAGCCTAATTGGAATCTTGTAATTCCTATTTCAGAAATGAATGCAAACGTAGCGTTGCAAGGTTTAAACAACCCTGATCCTACAGGTAAGATTACAGGACCAACTCCAATAGGACAATTCGCTCCTGGACAATTTTAATTTAATAATTGAATATCAGTTATGAAAAATAGAAAATATATATATGGTTTGATGGCGCTTTTCTTAGCCATAACCACTCTTTATTCTTGTAAAGATGACGCAATTTCATATGTGCCAGCAGATAAGGTTGAAAATGATCAGGTTTATTTCCCAAGTACCAGTAGCCTTTCAATCAATGCTTCTTCTGTTGCTACATTTCATGAAGTTACTATTGCCAGAGTGGGTTCTTCTTCGGCAATTACAGTACCTTTGACACTGACAGGTGGTGACGGACTTTATAGCATTCCTTCATCTGTAACATTTAATGCGGGACAATCTGAAACTACAATTAAGATTTCATACGATCCAGAAGTTGTTGGTTTTGACAACTTCACTACATTGAAAATAAGTATTGGGGAAGCATTTAAAACTCCATACGGAATTACGGATTATACATTCAAAATTGGAATTCCTGCTCCTTGGAAATCTTTGGGCATGGGTACAATAGTTGATGGTTTTGTTGGAGCATTCTTTGGTGTTGCCAATTTATCATGGGAAGTTGAGATTCAGGAAAATGATCTTACTCCTGGATTCTTTAGACTCGTGAATCCATATGCGGCTAAATATCCATATAATGAACCTGGAGACTGGGATACTTCTCAAGATTATTATTTTGAAATTCATGCTGAAAATCCCGATGCTGTATATATCAATATGCAGACTACCGGAATGGACTGGGGTTATGGTAAGTTCATTTTTGGTAGCTTGGCTGGTTACTATATGGCACAAGGCCAAACTTTGGAACAACAGATAACAGCTGGACGTACTGGTACATTCAAAGATGGTATCATTACATTCCCACCATCAACGTTGGCTGCCGGTATGGCCGATTACAATGGGGGTGCACTGCGTATAGCAAATGCTCAAGGATCTTTCATGGTCTTAATGCCGGGTGTAGTGCTTGCTGATTACTCTATCGATGTAACATATTTGGGACGTTTCACAAATACAGATGATGAGAGCTTTGCAGTTGCCGAGGTGACATTTACAGAGGATGTTGAATATGCAAAAGTAGCCATTGTAAGTGGAGCACCTACAAATGCAGCAATCAACGGTATATTAGATGGTAGCATTGAATCCATTGAAATTGAAGAGAGTGGAACAGTACAACTTCCAGTTGAGAGTGATGGAACTTACACTATTATTGCGATCTCATTTGCTGGTGATGAGGCACAAGAAGTAGGTTATGAAACATTCAACTTCTCTTTGGGTACAAGTACAATTGTAAATCCTGCAAATGTAACAAGGAGTTTAATTAATAAGATTAGCAAAGAAAATCTTATTAATAGTATTGGAAATGTAAGATAGTTCTTACACATTAATTAAGATTGAGGGGGAGGCATTTAATTGCGTCCCCCCCTTTTTTTTAGATGAATATTCTTATTTGCAACTCTATTTTTTTACAACAAGTATCTATATCTTTTAACCTTTATAATTGTCGTCTATTAAATTAGAAAAGTATATCTTTGTAGATAGTAGACTCTGTAGATAACGATGCATTCTCGTGTTTTTCTATTCTTTGCTCTAATTGTCTTTCTCTTTGCTACATCATGTAACAAGGAGAATGATAAAGAAGTACTCCAGCGTTTAATCGAACTGGATGCAGAAATCGACATGCATCCTCAACAAGTATCTGATAGTATGAAGAGATTGGATGTTAATCATTTATCCAGATCAAATAGAGCATACTACGGATTGTTGAAGGTAATTTCTGACGATAAGACGTATGTAAAGTTTACAAGTGACTCGCTAATTAACGCAGTCAGTGATTATTATCGGTTACACGATCGGCGAAACAGTAATTATATTCGTGCTCTTGCATACCAAGGTATTGTACGTACCCGAATGGGAATTAAAGACAGTACGGTTTTTGAACCACTCAAGGAAGCTGATCGACTATTGTATACCCTTAATCCACCAGATCCTTCACTAGGCTATCTCATTAATTACTTTTTGGGTAATATTCACTATAACAACCGGAATTATTCCACCGCTAACGATTATTTTCTACAGACACTTAATTATGCAAAAAGTGAGAATGATTCTACTCATATTTTTGACACTTATTTAGCCCTTTACTGGAATGAAATGCAACAAAAGGATTTCAATAAAGGGAAATTATATCTTGATTCTCTATCTAGTTTTTTTCATATACTTCCGGATAAAGATTATTTCATACTAAATGCACAATCAATTTATTACGATATAATTGATGAACCCAAGGAAGCTCTGGAGAGAGCGAAGTTGATGTTGAATTTAAACAAAGAGAATACGGACTTGTCTCGGGTTTATTTTAATATCTCCGATAGGTATGTTGGTTTGGGTCAATTAGATAGTGCAATGTATTTTGCTCAAAAAGCGATAGAGTTAGTTGCCGATAGTACATATTTTTATTATCACCTTTATTTTCAGAATGTAGCAGATATTGCAGAGAAACAGAGTGACTACGCACTTGCAAACATATACCGAAAAAGATCAGCTGAGCTGTATAAAAATTCGGTTAATGATCGTTTAAATACCCAGATTGCTGAACTTGAAAAAAAATACGATCTCACTGAGGCTGAGAACGCTACTCTGAGGGCGAAACAACAGAACTTTCGGATTATTATTGCTGCTCTACTTTTGGTGATTGTATTGATTTTTATTGCCATGTCTGCATGGCGGACAAAGAAGATCAGTCAAATGCAGTTGCAACAGGCAGAACTCACCTTACAGCAGCAGCAATTGCAGGCCAATTTACTAAAAGAGGAGGCTGGTAAACGTAAATGGTTGTTACAGCTATACAGTCATATTTCCGACAAACTTACATCTCTCCACGGTGAAGTGGAAGCATTATCGCAGCGTTATATATCATCACAACCAAAGGTGTATAAAGAGATGGAGAAGATTGTGAAAAATACCGATACTGCATTGAGAGATATCACCAAGATGCTCGCTACCGACGATGAAACATTTTATGCCTACACCCACCTTAGTGATAAGGAGGGATTTTTTAATGCCAACGAAAAGATATTATTGATGCTGCTTGCATGTGATGCCGACAACCGTCAACTGGCGACATTTATGAACACTACTGTTGAAAGTATTCGAGTTAGAAAGTCGCAATTGAAGAAAAAAATGATAGAGAAAGGCTACAATACCTCCATTTTTCCGGAATAAACCCGTTAAAAGTGGGTTTTGTAACATCCTAATATTTAATCGTATATATACAATAATGGCGTTAAATTTACGCGATGCTATTGTTTTTGGTGGTTTTAATATGTTATCTTTGTGTCTGTAATATGTAAAACGATTCGTTTCATATTTCAAAGTGGTAGTTTTGATTTTTCAATGAATTTTGTAAAAGTAAAAAAAATGAAAAGAACAATTTTCTCGTTATTGCTGGTTACATTGTGTGGTTCATTAGTGTTCTCTTCCAATGGTAGGAATGAGATTAAAGATGACTTGGAAGATAAGATTGCTTTAAGCCGCGATGGAGGCACTACCCGTATAACAAACAACCGGATGTCTAGTTCATCGTTGAATTTGTCGAAATCAGTCTTTAGTGACGTTCCGGAAGTAGAGGTAAGAAAAATCAATAATTTGATTACCATTAGCGTAACTAACTTCCGTGGTACAGCATCTGTTGTAATTGAGGAAATTCATGGTGGCAAAGGGTCATTAAATAGATTTTTCGAAGTGTATAATGACAATGCTTATGATGCTTTTCAATTAAACGGTATTCCAGCTGGTGAATATTATATCACTATAACTCTGGAAAATGAGGAATATAGAGAAGTATTTACAGGTGAATTTAGAAAGGGAAAAAATGGCCATTACAAATAGAAAAGTAGGAAACCAGGAGCAGGTAAGAAAATACCTGCTCACTGATGTGGAGTCTTGTACCTTCACTTTCTCTGATGGGCTTAAAAGTAATGTAGCCCCCTCTCCCGAGAAAGAGATTGTATTGGTAAGATTAATTCCACGTGCTTCGAAATCGAAGAAATTTGAAGATGATGTGTTGAGAAATTTTATGGCGGCCAGAAATGTGAATGAACTTGCTATGTTATGTCATTACGACTGTGTAAGAACCTTCACTCGCCATTTTAAGAAAAGTTTCGGTGAAACACCTTATCAATGGATGCTTGATCATAAAATGGAAGAAATTCAGTCGTTGGTGCTCAACTCTGACCTAACCATCACCGAAATTGCAAGAATGTATGAATTCAAAAATGTATCGCATCTTGTGAATGCGTACACAAAACGCTATGGAGTTTCACCGTTAAAAAACAGGTTATCGAACGTTATCTGACTCTACCCTTTTTACAGAAAAATATGTCAACACAGTCTTTATAAAACAAGCCCGATAACAACTGTTGGTGAAAACAAGGAAGCGCCCCCGAGAGGAGGCGCTTTTGTTGTTTTATGCAAATGTATTCTAAATCCATCGGACATATGCAAAGTCCATACGGTGGGGTAAATCATGGTTGACGGGATACACTCGCAAACCGTACTGGTGACTCCCCGGATCGTTTAACGCTTTACGTGTCTCAAAATAGAGCAGAGAGCCTTCGGTCTTTACCAAATCAAATTGATACGATTCAACAAACACCGGTTGTTGATCGGGCGGAACCAAATCTACCACCACACATTCAACGGCAAGGTCACACTCCAAATCTTTACGATCAATAACTATACTTCCGTATACTTCTTTGTTGGAAGAATTGTAATCCATCATCTGGTTGGGATTGAATTCTAATTTCACAACTTCGAAGTGATCCCATTTAGAGGCTGTTTCCTCTTTCCATCGTACAATCTCTTTTGCTTTCGCATAGTTATTTTCATGCAATAGTGTTGAACGTTTGGCCAACTTGTTATAGAACCTGTCAAAGTAATCGTCCATCATCCGTTTCGTTGTGTAGTGTGGTGCAATCTCGGCCATCGACTTCTTTATGTATTGCACCCACTCAACCGAGTAACCGTTGCTATTACGGGCATAGTAAAGAGGGATGATTTCATTCTCAAGCATTGAATAAATAGTGGATGCGTCTAACTCATCCTGATACGTCTGATTATCATATGTACTCTTGTCGGTCAAGGCCCAACCTGCCCCTTCACGGTATCCTTCATACCACCATCCGTCAAGTACAGAGAGATTTAAGACTCCGTTCATTTCAGCCTTCTCTCCAGAGGTGCCTGATGCTTCTTGTGCACGGGTAGGTGTGTTTAACCAGATATCTACACCCGATACAAGTCGCTTAGCAAGCCTCATATCGTAGTTCTCTAGGAAAATGATCTTTCCAAGGAATTCGGGACGGCGGGAGATCTCCACAATTTGTTTGATTAATCCTTGACCTCCGCCATCAGCAGGGTGAGCCTTACCTGCAAAGATGAACTGTACTGGTTTATGGGGGTTGTTTACGATGCGAGAAAGTCTGTCCAAATCAGAGAAGAGGAGATGCGCACGCTTATACGTTGCAAACCTTCTGGAGAATCCAATCAACAAAGCATTTGGATTTACCTCTTCCAACATCGTTACAATTCGCGATGGATCGGCTTGGTTCTTTAACCAACCATCAGTAAATTCAACTTTGATGTAATCGACCAGCTTCTTCTTCAAATGCATTCGTAGCTCCCACAACTCATCGTCTCTCACATCGTAGATACGTTTCCAGATTTCTGTGTTCGACTGGTCTTTGTAGAAGTTATCTCCAAAGAATTTCTCGTATAAAGCTTTTACTGATGATGTGGCCCAGCTCGGAAGGTGCACTCCATTGGTAACGTAACCTACATGCAGCTCTTCGGGGAAATATCCTTTCCAAACTGGTTGAAACATCTTCTGTGAAACCATACCGTGAAGCTTGCTCACGCCATTTGCTTCTTGTGCGGTATTGAGTGCGAACACACTCATAGAGAATTTTTCGTGTGTGCCTGGATTGGCTCGTCCCATATCCATAAACAACTGCCAAGGTATTCCCATGTTCTCAATAAAGGGAACCATGTATTTTGCAATAAGTGGCTCATCGAAGTAGTCATGACCCGCAGGAACAGGAGTGTGTACCGTGTAGAGTGACGAAGCACGTACCACCTCAAGCGCTTCCCGGAAGGAAAGGTTTTCCTCCTTAATATAGTCGTGCAGTCGTTGCAAATTGATGAATGCTGCATGACCCTCATTCATGTGATATACATCTTTCTTGATGCCCAGCTTCTTGAGAAGTAGAATTCCTCCAATCCCTAATAAAAACTCCTGCTTCATGCGGTTTTCCCAGTCACCCCCATAAAGTAAGTGGGTGATTGAACGGTCGTATTCACTGTTCTTCTCAATATCGGTATCCATTAAGTAGAGATTGATACGTCCAACTGCTACCTTCCAGATGTTCGAATATATCGTTCTGTCGTGAAAAGGCACTTCTAAAATCATGGGACTACCATCCTCATTTAGCACCTGTGTAATTGGGAGACTCCCAAAATTCTGTGCTTCATATTTGGCAATTTGCTGACCATCAACAGAGAGTGCCTGGGTGAAGTATCCGTAGCGGTATAGAAATCCAACTGCAGTCATATCTACATTGCTGTCACTTGCCTCTTTGAGATAGTCACCTGCAAGTATACCAAGACCTCCAGAGTATATTTTTAATACGTGTGTAAGTCCGTACTCCATGCTAAAATATGCAACACTAGGCCGTTCTCTGTTGTGTGGAATGGACATGTAGTGCTTGTATTTTTCGTATACAGACTGTACACGATTCATCAAATCGGTATTATTTACGATCTTTTCGGTGATATCTGATTGTAGATTTTGTAACATCAGCACCGGATTTTTTTCACTCTTCTCCCACTCTTCAGGATCTAGCGTTTCGAAGATGTCCTTCGCTTCCTCGTCCCATACCCACCATAAGTTATGGCTAATTTCTTCCAAAGGTTGTAACTGGGCCGGTAGTGCCGCATGTACATGTATATCTTTCCAAATGGGTGGATTGGAGTAACTCGTTTTAATGACCATATTGTTCAATTTGATTTTTATTATTGATGTCGATAACGCCTAAAAACAATGTTTATTTTATTGATGCAGTGAGATTAATACTCACAATAAAAAAAATATAACAATTCTAATCAGCTTTAAGTTTATGCTGTTTTGATAATCTGATGAAAGAGTTGTGCAGTGCTTTGCGATATGCATCCTGATAGAATGAGATAAAATGAGACCAATCGGCACGATCTGATAACCGTGTGGCTGCTTCTTTTAATTGTATAATTTGCTCTTCACACATTGTGGTGAACTTCTGAATTGTTGATGCAATTTGCTCCGCAACTGCTGCCTGATTGTGGTCATTCCGATAGATCACCTCCACTCCGTCTTCCAATCCTTTATGATCAGCCGTGTTTATCCATGATCCAAATCCTGAAAGGGAGGTTGTTATGGTGGGAATTGCAAATGCAACACTCTCATGTGGTGTATACCCCCAAGGTTCATAGTAGGATGGAAAAACTGTGAGATCGAACCCAATCAGCAAATCGTAATAAGGAAGATTGAAAATACCATCATCCCCGTTTAGATAAGAAGGTGCGAAAATAATTTTTACTCTTTTATCTTTCGAGTTGTTAAAGCCCAATTGTTGGAGTTTTTGCATGACCATGTCGTGCTGTGGTTCTACAAGATCGTGGGTAAGGAAAGGTGAACCAGCAAAAGTTTCATCTGTCAACTTTGGAGCCTTTTTTGTTAACAATTCCTGTAAATCTTTACGTGGACCGCGAATCCAACCGGGAACCATAATGAAAGCAATCACATCTTTAGTCAATTCTGGCTTTGCGCTTAATTGTTGCATGGCTTCGATGAATACATCGATTCCCTTGTTCTTGTATTCATAGCGACCACTTATACCAATTAATACAGTATCTTGTTGGAGTGCATAACCAACGGTTTTCTCAGCTATAGTTAGCAACAACTTGCGAGCTTTCTGTTGCTGATGCTTGTAAGCTTTACCTTTCGGTATAAAATTTTTTTCAAAACCATTGGGTGTGACGACTTCTGGTTGTCGCTCCAGAAACTGCTGGCATTCACGAGCTGTTATTTCGCTCACTGTGGTGAAACAGTCTACATTGCGGGCGGCTGCTTTCTCAATGGAGTGCTTGGCGACCATGTTCAACTGACGTGCCATTTGATCGCCATTATATTCATTCAAATGATCGTAAAGGGGTAAATTGTTACCTGCAATAGAACGTCCGATAGATGTGGCGTGTGTGGTAAACAGTGTCGCAATTTTAGGGACGTGCTTTTTAATATAGAGAGCTCCTGCACCCAACATCCACTCATTAAAGTGAGCAACCACATTATCTGATTCCAATTGATGAAAACGGTAAAAACTCTCAATCAGCACCCCTGTCGCATATGCGAATTGGGTTGATTCGTAATAATCACCGTAAGCTAACAGAGAGTCTACTCCATAATCGGACCACATGCTAGAGAATATCTCATTTTGAATTTTCTGAAACTGATGATACTTTACCAGAAAAACAATAGGTTTACCTGGGGCATTCCATCGACCAATTCTAACTTCCAGTTGCTGACTTTGATATGCATACTCGCGCCATGAGGTGTAGAGGTTGTGATCTTCCTCAAACCAAGTGCTCTCTGAATCGTTCCAAATATCGGGACCTATAAAAAAAACACGGTCGTTATATAACTTTTGGAGTGAATGGGCACGGGTAGAGAGAACGGTGTAAATGCCACCTACTTTATTGCATACTTCCCAACTAGCTTCGAAGATGTAGGAGGGGGTATACCTGGAATCTATTTCCATAAATATTTAATTACTTTCACAGAAGACACAAAGGTAATAAAAATTCAGCTAACTTGAGAGTTAACGGAAAGTTGATTACCTTTGTACTTTCATCTGAATGATTGAAACTATAGACATTACACAATTACAACAGCGGGTGGAACAACACCCCAATGTGGCTGCAGCAGGCTCTTTACTGGAAAAAGTTCATGTTTTATCAGTAACGGGTTTGTCCGGATCCTCATGTGCCATGTTCTCTGTGGGGTTGTTCCATAAATTACCTCGACACTATCTTTACATCCTCAATGATGCAGAAACAGCTGGTTATTTCTATCACGATATTACCCAAATCATGGGTTCACAAGGGGTTCTCTTTTTTCCGTCAGCATACAAAAAAGCAGCAAAATATGGGCAACTTGATGCAGCTAACGAGGTACTTCGTACCGAGACATTGAGTAGACTCCACAGTGAAGATACTCCGTTTATTATTGTAAGTTATCCCGATGCATTGACTGAAAAAACTATATCCAAAGAGCAACTCCAAGATAACACACTGCAGGTAAACGTAAGAGAGCAACTTGATGCCACATTTGTGAGTGAGGTGCTTGATAGTTATGGGTTTCAATTTGTGGATTACGTCTATGAGCCAGGGCAATATGCCGTAAGGGGAAGTATACTTGATGTGTTTTCATTCTCTGCAGAGTATCCATATCGCATAGACTTCTTTGGTGATGAAGTGGAAACGATCCGTAACTTCGATCTTGAAACACAACTTTCGAAGGTGAAATTCAACTCGATTCGTATTGTCCCTGCATTCGAACGAAATGATATGAAGGAGGCATCGCTTTTCAATTCACTTCCTCCAACAGCAATCATTGGTTTGGAAGATATACGCTGGATAAGCAGTCGGGTGGAGTCACTTAATCAGGACGAGTTACATATCGATCCTAAAAATGTGGAGTTTGTAAAACCTCATTTCCTTTCGAAAGATGAATTCTTGCAAAACATAGCATCATTCAAACAGGTTAGATTTGATTCAAAAATGCTGGATACACCCGATGCCGTAATCCACTATCAAACATCCATGCAACCACTCTATCACAAGAATTTTGACTTGTTGAGTGAATCACTACATCGCTTTCTAGATGATGGATATTCTCTTTATATTCTGAGTGACAGCGAAAAACAACAGAAACGACTTTATCATATATTTGAGGATCGTAATGACCACATCGATTTCACTCCGGTTAGCAAAACTTTGCACGAGGGATTTACCGATGAGACTCTTAAAATCTGTTGTTTTACCGATCACCAGATTTTCGACCGCTTCCATAAATATAGTTTGAAATCCGACAGAGCGCGTTCAGGAAAGATTGCACTCACTCTCAAGGAACTGAATCAGTTGCAGCCAGGTGATTTTGTAGTACATATGGATCATGGAGTGGGAAGGTTTGCGGGGTTGGTGCGTTTGCGTATTGGCGATAAGGTACAGGAAGTAATCAAACTAACCTATCTAAATAACGATGCTGTTTTTGTTTCGATTCATGCTCTGCATAAAGTATCGAAATATAAAGGTCGTGAAGGAGAGGTTCCACAGTTGAACAAATTGGGTTCAGGAGCTTGGGAAAGGGTAAAGGAGCGAACCAAAGCGAAGATTAAAGACATCGCCCGTGACCTAATTAAACTCTATGCCCAAAGACAGCAAGAGAAAGGTTTTGCTTATTCTAAGGATAGTTATCTGCAAACAGAGTTGGAGGCATCTTTCATGTATGAGGATACACCCGATCAAATAAAAGCCACTCGTGATGTAAAAACCGACATGCAAAGTGATCGTCCTATGGACAGATTAATCTGTGGAGACGTAGGATTCGGAAAAACGGAGATAGCTGTTCGAGCGGCATTTAAGGCAGCAACAGATGGTAAACAAACAGCTGTTTTGGTGCCAACTACTGTTCTGGCTACCCAGCATTACCACACATTTAGAGATCGTCTGGCTAATTTTCCTGTAAAGGTGGATTACTTGAGCCGTGCACGCACTGCAAAGGAACAGAAGGAGATTCTCAATAATCTTAAAGAGGGGAAAATAGATATCCTTATTGGTACACACCGTTTGGTGGGAAAAGATGTGGTTTTCAAGGATCTGGGTTTGCTCATAATTGATGAGGAACAGAAATTTGGAGTTTCTGTCAAGGAAAAGTTGAAACAGATTAAAGTCAATGTGGATACTCTTACAATGACAGCCACACCAATTCCTCGTACTCTGCAATTCTCGTTAATGGGGTCACGTGATCTTTCCACAATTAGTACACCACCACCCAACCGATATCCGGTACAGACTGAGGTACATACCTTCGATATGGAGATCATTCGTGATGCTGTAAATTTCGAAGTCAGTCGCAACGGGCAGGTTTTTATAGTAAATAACCGTATCCAGAATATATATGAGCTAGAAGTATTAATTAAACGTGAAATACCGGATATACGTATCGCCGTTGGACATGGACAGATGGATCCGAAAAAGTTGGAGCAAATAATTGCTGATTTCATGAATCACGAACAAGATGTGCTGATTGCAACAACCATCATTGAATCCGGTATTGATATGCCCAATGTCAATACCATCATTGTGATTGACGCACAAAACTTTGGATTAAGCGACCTTCATCAATTGCGCGGTAGGGTAGGGAGAAGCAACCGGAAAGCATTCTGTTATTTATTGGCTCCCCCTTTATATACACTTAGTAGCGACTCGCGCCGCCGTCTGCAGGCTATTGAGAACTTTGCAGAACTGGGTAGTGGTATTCATATTGCGATGCAGGACCTTGATATTCGTGGTGCTGGGAACTTGTTGGGAGCTGAACAGAGTGGTTTCATAGCCGATTTAGGTTATGAAACATATCGTAAGATTCTTACCGAAGCTGTGCAGGAACTTAGAAAAGATGAGTTTGCTGATCTCTATAGAGAACAGGAAGAAGAGAAAGCTCGAGAAGAGGATTTTGTGAGCGAGGTATTGGTAGAGAGCGACTTGGAACTGATGTTTCCTGTGCTGTATATCCCCAATGATGCAGAACGTGTGGGTATCTATCGAGAGTTGGATAATATGGAGACAGAAACTGAAATTCTGGATTTCACAAAACGTTTGGAAGATCGCTTCGGGAAAATACCACCCCAAGGAAAAGAACTTATACGTATTGTTCGATTACGCCGTCTTGCCAAATCGTTGGGGATAGAAAAGATTGTCCTAAAAAATGAACAGATGATCCTCAATCTAATTTCAGACACAAATTCGCCTTACTATAACTCTCCTGCATTTGATAAATTGTTATGGTTCGTTCAAAAACATGCCCGCCAATGTCGCCTGCGAGAAGTAGGAAACAAGCGTTCTGTACTCATTCAAAACATTCAGACTGTTGAGTCAGCGGTGGCTACATTGGAGGAAATGCTAGCGGCAAACATGACAACCTAAATCACGAAGTCGTACGGTCCGCTAAAATCTTTTCCAGATCTAATTTTTACATCTACAGTGTTAGTTACCAAAGAGTAGGGGATCACACTACGAGTGAGCCAAGCTCCTCCTCCAATGGTCGAGTCATGCCCAATAACGGTTGAACCACCCAATATGGTGGCATTGGCATAAATCACCACATTATCTTCTACTGTGGGGTGTCGTTTTACATCCGAAAGTTTTTTCTCAACATAAAGTGCTCCGAGTGTCACACCTTGGTATATTTTTACATTATTCCCGATTTCTGCTGTCTCTCCAATCACGATACCTGTACCATGATCCATAAACAGATTCTTCCCCACTTTGGCAGCAGGGTGGATGTCGATTCCTACTTTCGAATGGGCATACTCTGAAAAAAGGCGAGAGATAAGTGGCAGTCCCAATAAATAGAGTTCATGGGCAATACGATGTACGCAAAGAGCAAAGAAACCGGGGTATGTGATAATCACCTCCTCTAATGTTTTTGCCGCTGGATCGAACTTCAAATAGCAAGCTGCATCCTCGTATAATCGTTGCTGAATTGAGGGTAATAATTGAAAAAAAGCTTCTGTTTTTTTATCTGCAGCTTCTAAATTGTGTAAACTGCTAATGTTGGAATGTAGTTTTTCTGCTGCGTCTAACAATTCTGACTGTACTTCATGGGAGTCTGGGCAATTGCAAATGGGGAACATCAAAGAGACAAGCGTCTCGATAACTTTCTCTAGTTCGCATTTATTAATTGGTATATCAATTGATTTGGGACGAAATTGTTCTATTATTTTATATGTCTTTTCTGTCATAATTTAAAAAAAAAATCAAGATCAAAAAGTTAGAGGTGAAAGTCGAGAAATTAACTCATCTCCCAGAGCCTTCTTCTCTTCAATGTGTTTGAGGGTTGCAATTACAAACGGATTTTTGTCAAATGCACCTCTAACATATTCAAAATCCATTGCCCGATCCTGAATGTTACCATCGGCTCCAAAACCAGTTTTAAAAGAAAGAGAAAATTCTTTCTTAGCATCACAATAGATCATCTCGTCGAGACTTACCACACTTTCTTTCCATTTCTCTACTATCCCAATGACATCTGCTGCAGTGATTTCATTAGCATTGAGATGATAAAACGATTGAATTTTATCCCAAGCCCATGTCCATTCATTTTCGTAATAATCCTGATGCAACTTCTCGAAGATGTGATTAATGTCTTTGAGTTTGGATAATTCTCCTGACTCAATTTTGTTTAATAGATCGTCGATCTCCGTTTTGGGAGCAATCAATCCTGATATATCTACCCACTCTCCTAGACCTGGCCTATTGCCTGGATCTAACCGTTTTCTGATCTCCTCGTTGCTCTTGAAATGGGTGCCCTCCAATCGTTTAATGATAGAATTTCCTAAGAATTTATGCACAATGATATCATAAAGATGTAATCCTCTTTGTAGGGATCGATTGGTGATTATACAGCTTTGGAATGTATAAATCTCGGAAGTCTCACCGGCTGTCTCCTGTAGGTTCTTCAGGATATCAATACCTGCAAATACCTTTTGAATGGTGTAGGGACTTAGCAGATTGAAATTGATACAATCGAGCCGGTTCGGATCTTTACGCTTATCCCGTTCTGGCCATTTCTTTGCGTCACGAATAGTCCCCACACTGCGCAGATTGACTCCCGGAGCTATGTAGGTACTATTGTCCTTTTCAACAAGATATGAAAAAGGAAGGTTCGATGTGTCCGCATGTTGTGAATGACGTCCTAAAATCAGAGAGAACGCACCAACTTTGGCTGGCCATAACACATATGAATTACTGGTTGTCTTTGCACCTCGTTCAACAATACCCTGATGAATTGGGCCAAGCTTATACATGTGATTGCTCTGGTTTGATCCTGATCCAGCATTCATGAAAGAGAACATTCCAGCGATAAGCAGGGTCGATTTGTGATGTGTCACAGTATAGGGTCCGGCAAAAAGTGCGCAAGCTTCTCCGTTCTCTCCCTGACAATTGCTGAAAAAGAGTGAGTCGGAGGCTGAATATCCATGGTCGATGTGGCAGGCCTGGCCCACAAAACAACGGGTAATTATAGAACCTCCATCAATCGTTGAACCGGATGAGATTATAAAGTCTTCGGCAATTACATTGCGTCCAATATAAACCGGATCATGGACATTGCTATTGATGCTCCCATTTTTCAATTTCATAGCACCCGTAATTTTACAATGTTCACCAATAAGTACATTCTTAATGTAACCTACATTCACAATCATACTATTTGAACCGATAATCCCCCTGTTGGATGCATGCTTTTCGCAATAAGAGTCAATGATGGTTTTCATGCGTTCAATCAAGATCGGTCGATGTCGGTAAAGGGAATAAATGTATGCAAAGTGGGCAGATAATTTGTCGTTGATGTGCACCTCTCGCCCTCCAGTCTCGTTCAGAACATTCACTTGTACCCCATTCCCAAATGTGGTCATGCCATCAACCAATATTACATCCACATTTTGAATGAAACAATCGTTACCTATTGAATAGTTGGCAATATAATTATGCACATTTTCGATGACAACGTTATCTCCAATTTCGCAATTGTGGATGACAGCATTGTTAATTCCGGAATGTTTTTGAAGACCTCCAGCAAGTTCAAACCAGCTTTTAAAAATACCAAGGCGAATCTTTCCCGAGAATTGTGTGTTTTTCACATAATGTGTGTCGAAGCTATCTTTTACTGTTACCTCTTCCCAGTTGGAGCAAGTACAACCGTTTTTTTCAAGTTGTTCAATCTCTATTTGTGTTAGATTCCTATATTGACACATATACGATAAATATTATTTAATCCTTTACCATTTTTCGACTAACCTTATAAGGGTTAGGTTACATTATGAAAAAGCGAGGTTCCGGTAGGAAACCTCGCTTTACAATTATTTCTGTTCCTTAAGAGCAGCATAAATAAGTTTTTCTAATTCTTCAGATAATTCAGGATTGTCCCGTATTGCCATCTTAGCTGCATCACGACCCTGACCCAATTTAGTGTCATTATAACTGTACCATGATCCACTTTTTTTGATGATGTTTAGTTCAACACCCATATCGATGATCTCTCCGGTTCGGGAAATACCCTCTCCAAACATAATATCGAATTCGGCTTTGCGGAATGGAGGGGCAAGTTTATTTTTAACAACCCTTACACGAGTAGGTTTTCCTATTTGCTCTTCACCCTCTTTTATGGGAGAACCGTTCCCCCGGATATCGAGGCGTACAGATGCGTAAAATTTCAGAGCATTACCTCCAGTTGTGGTTTCAGGGTTGCCAAACATTACCCCAATTTTCTCTCTTAACTGGTTGATGAATATGCAAGTAGTGTTTGTCTTACTTATTGTAGATGTAAGTTTTCTAAGCGCTTGGGACATCAAACGAGCTTGTAAACCCACATTGGAATCTCCCATATCACCCTCAATTTCCTTCTTTGGGGTAAGAGCTGCCACAGAGTCGATAACAATGATATCCACCGCAGAGGAGCGAATCAACTGTTCAGTAATTTCCAATGCTTCTTCTCCACTACTGGGTTGTGAGATCAGCAGCTCGTCGGTATTTACACCCAGCTTCTCCGCATAAAAACGGTCAAAAGCATGCTCAGCATCAATAAATGCAGCCACGCCCCCTGTTTTTTGTGCTTCTGCAATAGCGTGGATAGCGAGTGTAGTTTTACCAGACGATTCGGGTCCATAGATTTCAATGATGCGTCCACGTGGATAACCACCCACGCCCAACGCCAAATTCAATCCAATAGAACCTGATGAAATGACCGGAACTTCTTCTACCTTTTCATCTCCCATCTTCATGATAGACCCTTTACCATACGTCTTTTCAATCTTGTCCATCGCTGCCCGCAACGCTTTTAGTTTTTCACTGTTTTTGTTCTCTTTACCTTCTTCCATAATGTACTGTTTCGTCCTCTTTACTTTTAGTCGTTTATCTAATAATGTTATCCCATCTTTAAAATCTGATCGGCATGATTCCCAGTGTCGACACTCTTTCCAGAGATAATGTGGGTAATAATACCCTGTTCATCTACTAAATAAGTGGTACGCACAGTTCCCATATATTTTTTGCCCATCATCGACTTCTCCTTCCATACACCAAAAAGTTGTACAATCTTTTTATCGGTATCCGTAATTAGCGGAAATGGCAAATTATACTTGTCGATGAACTTCTGATGCGATTTTGCACTGTCGACACTCACTCCCAAAATCGCGTATCCCGCTTTTATAAGATTAGTATACCCATCTCGTAGACTACAAGCCTGAGCAGTACACCCAGGGGTGTTATCCTTGGGGTAAAAATAAAGAGCTATTTTTTTACCAAGAAAACTGCTTGCTTTCACCGGTTGACCATTTTGGTCAATTCCGAGATCCTCGGGTATTTTATCGCCAATTTGTAGTGCCATTGATTTTTAGCTGTTAGGAATTCGTTTCTCAAAGATAGTAAAAAACCGATTATTTAGAGGTAGTAATAATAAAAAGTACTATAACCCTCATATGTAATAACTCAGTTTGAAATTTTTATACTGTTTTGAATATGCCTCCAGGAAGAGAAGCAACAATATTTTTAATTTCCAATTCAAGGAGAATCATAAATAACTCTGTAACCGGTATATTGAGGGATACAGAAAGTGCATTGACCTGCATGGCCCCTTCGCTTTGGAGCAAATTAATAACCTTTGCTTCTGTTTCTGTTAACTCTAAAAATAGATCACGTTGTAGAGGTGTCTCTTTTGTTTTGCTTTCCTCCCATCCCATATGTTTCATCAAATCGGCTGCACTTTGTAATAGCACTGCTTTATTATCAGATATCAGTCGATTACAACCCGTAGACATTCTGTCGTTTACACGTCCTGGAACAGCAAAAACCTCGCGGAAGTAGGAGTTGGCAATATCGGCTGTTGTGAGAGATCCTCCTTTTTCTCCCGATTCGACGACTACTACTGCATCTGACATGCCTGCCACTATGCGATTTCTCTTTACAAAGTTGTGTCTATCAGGCTTGTTTCCACTGGGAAACTCAGTAAGCAAAGCTCCTGTTTGCAGTAGTTCAATTGCTGTTTGACGATGTACGGCCGGATAGATCCGGTCGAGGCCATGTCCTAATACAGCCACAGTTGATAATCTATTTTGCAATGCTGCTCTATGTGCATTGATGTCGATGCCGTATGCAAGACCACTGACAATCTGTATATCTGGAAATTGAACTGCAAGGTCGCGAATGAATGATCGACAGAAGTCTTGACCATAACGAGTTTCATTGCGAGATCCTACAATGGCAATTACCTTTTTGCGATTAAAGTCAACATTACCTTTGGCATACATAAGTATTGGAGCATCAACACACGATGAAAGCCGTTGTGGATAGTCAGCGTCAGTGTAGAACAGGAGGCGGAGGTTATTTTTTGTCACAAACTCGAGTTCTTTTTCCGCTTGTTGCAAGACCGATGGTTTGCGTATCTCTTCTATCAGTTTTCTACTTATCCTAGGAATGGATTCTAGTTTACGGATATCATCTTTGAAAATAGACTCCTCGTCGCCTACTACATCCATTAAGTTGCGGGCGTGCATCACCCCCACACCTTTTATTAGTGTGAGAGCAATTCTATATAAAGACTTGTCGGGCATGTTTATAACAGACAGCAATTCTTAAATAGCTGCCAGCTTTTTTAGTGAAGACTATTTGCCTTCATTTGTTACATTTCAGCAAATATAATCTTTGAATGCATCGTCAAAGACATCAGGAGTCGATAATTTGCCATTCACAAGGTTTACCACTTCTATCTTAGCCTTGGCGCAAACTACTTCATCGGGTAGTCGGATTATTTCCTGGTGAAAGACATATTTTACATTAACTCTTTCGATTTTGGATATAGTACATTTAAATTTGTCCATTCCAATTAGTGGGACCTTGTATCGTATATCCACCTTTGCTACCACAGCATCGATTCCTTCAAGGTGAAGTTGGTGAAAATTTAATCCCACCTTCTCCAGAAACTCATGGCGTGCAACCTCAAAATAGTGTTGATAGTTTGCGTTGTTTACGTGCCCCTGCGTATCGCATTCATAATCGCGCACCTTCATTTTATGTTCAAAAATGGGTTTTACCATGTCATTTATTTTTTTTGTTTTTCACCCATTCCCTTGCATTGGCGAAGGCTTCCATCCAGGGGGTCACTTCATGTTTGCGGTAGTTATACGGATAAAATGCATTCTGCCATGGGAATATTGTACGCTCCAGGTGTGGCATCATAGCCAAATGACGTCCATCTGCAGAGCATACAGCTGCTGTAGCATAGTCAGATCCGTTGGGATTTCCGGGGTATGAATCGTATAAATATTTGGCTGCAATATTGTAACGAGATGCCTCTTCAGGCAACACAAAACGTCCTTCTCCGTGTGCGACCCAGATGCCTAATTTGTTGCCTTCGAGTGATCTGAACATTACAGAATTGTTCTTTGGAATCTCTACGCATACGAAGCTCGACTCAAACTTGTGAGACAGGTTGTGTGCCATTCTAGGATGCTTGTCTCCCATTTCCGGGTAAATAAGTCCCAGTTCCATCAGTAGCTGACACCCATTACAAATTCCCAAACTCAATGTGTCCTCACGAGCAAAAAAGTTTTCGAGTGCCTTTTTCGCTTTTTCGTTATACCGGAAGCCACCAGCCCAACCTTTTGCTGAACCGAGTACATCGGAGTTGGAAAAGCCTCCACAGAAGACAGCAAACTGTACATCTTCCAAGGTTTCACGGCCCGATGTCAAGTCGGTCATGTGGACATCCTTAACATCAAATCCAGCGAGATACAATGAATAAGCCATCTCACGTTCACCATTTGTACCTTTCTCTCGAATGATCGCTGCGGTTAGTCCTGAACGCTCCTTGCGATATGGATTCAGCCCCAGGTCTTCCATCTTACCCGTGAAAGAAGACTTGATCTCAAACTGAAGAGGTTGGAGTTTATAATTGTTATAGCGTTCCGATGCACATACAGCGCCACTTTGTTTGCGATCAAGCAGATAAGAGGATTTGTACCAGATATCTCGGAGATGGTCAATGTCAAACTCTTGCCAGAAATCATCCTTAGCGATGATCAATTTCCGCTCTTCTATGGGGCGTGCTACAATTGCAAAACCCACCCCGTAATCGTCAAATATCTTCTCAACCAGGCGGTGATGTTTCACCTGTATGATCACACCAGGGTTCTCAGAGAAGAGAATCTTAATTAAATCAGCATGTCTAATTTTATCGAGGTGCGCTTCAATTCCACCTTGAGGGTTGGCAAAACACATCTCCAGCATGGTAGTAATCATACCTCCGGCCGAGATGTCATGTCCGGCAAGTATCAAACCACGACTTGCAAGCTCTTGAATCGCAGCAAAAGCATTCTTGAAATATTCAGTATCTGTTACAGAGGGAGCTTCATCTCCAATCTTACTATGAGTCTGAGCAAAAGCCGATCCTCCAAGCTTGAAAGAATCGAATGAGAAATCAACATAATAGAGATACGTGCCTTTTATGTAGGCTAGCACAGGTGATACAATCTTACGAATGTTCTTTACTTCAGCAGCAGCAGAGATGATGACAGTGCCGGGAGAATATACCTTGTCATCTCCATATTTTTGTGTCATAGAGAGTGAATCCTTTCCGGTTGGTATATTGATGCCCAGTTCACTGGCAAAATCAGAACAGGCTTCAACTGCTCTGTAAAGTCGTGCATCTTCACCTTCGTTGCGACAAGGCCACATCCAGTTAGCACTCAAGGAAACACCCTGTAAGCCGTGGGTGAGCGGTGCAAAAACAATGTTAGTCAGTGCTTCTGCAATTGCCATTACCGATCCTGCAGCAGGATCAATCATTGCCACCTGTGGCGCATGACCGAGAGAGGTTGCCATACCTGCATAGCCTCTATAATCGAGAGTAATTGCTCCACAATCGCTCAGCGGTAATTGAATCTCTCCTTGGCATTGTTGTCTGGCAATCTTTCCTGTGACTGAACGGTCCACCTTATTAGTAAGCCAATCCTTACATGCCACTGCTTCCAGCTTAAGCACGTTTTCAATATAGGTACCTAACTGTTCGGGGTTGTATTCAGGAGCTTCGTATATTTCGTCTAGGGTGTTATCTTCCATGATAGTTACCGGTGGTTTTCCAAAGAAGTCCTCCAACTCCATGTCAATTGGTTTGGTGCCATCCGGTTGACGAAAAGTGAAACGCATGTCGTTGGTAGTTTCGCCTACTACATACATAGGGGCCCGTTCACGTGAAGCGATACGTTCAATCCGTTCAATGTCTCTTTGTTCGACAAGTAGTCCCATTCGTTCTTGACTTTCATTGCCGATGATCTCTTTTGCCGATAGGGTCTTATCGCCCACCGGTAACTTGTCGATATTAATGACTCCTCCTGTTTTTTCTACCAACTCAGAGAGGCAGTTCAAATGACCTCCTGCACCATGATCGTGAATGGAAACAATTGGATTTTCTTCCGACTCGGCCAATGTGCGAATTACATTGGCGACACGTTTCTGCATTTCTGGATTCGCACGTTGTACAGCATTTAGCTCAATACCCGATGAGTATTCACCTGTATTGACAGACGATACGGCACCTCCACCCATGCCAATACGGTAGTTGTCTCCACCCAGTACCACTACTTTTTCGCCACTATGCGGTTCTTCTTTTAATGCATCACGTTTGTTTGCATAACCGATACCACCAGCCAGCATGATTACCTTGTCGTACCCAAACTTCTTATAGTTCTCGGCATGTTCAAAGGTAAGTACAGAACCGCAGATCAAAGGTTGACCAAACTTGTTCCCAAAGTCGGAGGCTCCATTGGATGCTTTTATTAATATTTGTTCAGGTGTCTGATAGAGCCATTTACGCGGTGAAATCGTTTGTTCCCATTCGCGACCCTCTTCCAAACGAGGGTAGGAGGTCATATAGATAGCAGTACCTGCAACGGGAAGAGAACCTTTTCCACCGGCAAGTCGGTCTCGTATTTCCCCTCCAGTTCCGGTTGAAGCCCCATTGAATGGTTCTACTGTAGTTGGGAAATTATGTGTCTCGGCTTTGAGTGAAAGAATACTTTCTACCTCTGTGGTTCTATAATAATCAGGTTTATCACCGCTTGCTGGAGCAAATTGTTCAATAACCGGACCTTGTACGAAAGCCACATTGTCTTTGTAGGCCGAGATAAGTAAGTTTGGATTGACTTGCGACGTGCGTTTGATCAGTTGGAAAAGGGAGAGTTCCTTTTCTTCACCGTCGATGATAAATTTACCATTAAATATCTTGTGACGGCAGTGTTCCGAATTCACCTGAGAGAAGCCGAATACTTCACTGTCGGTTAGTTTACGCCCCATTTTACGGCTTACGCTGTTCAGATATTCAATCTCGTCCTCACTCAGTGCGAGTCCCTCGGAAATATTATAGGCCGAAATATCATCGATATAAATGATTTCTTCCGGTTGTTTATCGATGTTAAATAGTGCCTGATCGAGGCGTTCATATTTACGTTGAAGCATCGGGTCAAATTCGAATAGAGCGCCCTCCTTCAGTGGAGTATATTCTTCAATTCGGCTGATGCCATTGATGCCCATATTCTGCGTGATCTCCACGGCACATGTACTCCACGGGGTGATCATTTCCCTACGTGGTCCAATGAAGGGAGAGTGTATGGTCTCAGTAGTGAGCAACGATGCGTTCCCGAAGAGCCAGGTCAGTTTTTCTATTGTTTCAACAGAAAAAGACGATGATGATTCTACAGCAATTATGCTTTGAGAGGGAGTACGGAAAAATGAAATCATATCTCTGTTATTTAGATATGCAAAAGTACATGAAAATAGAGGCATTTCCAAGCCGGTAACTTGAAAACTAAAACTCATTTTGCCCGTTTTTAAAATGGAAGTATCTTTGCGACCGGTTTAACATCACGTTATCATAAAAAGTGAATGATTTATGCTTGAAACCATAACCAAAGGTTTTCTAATAGGATTTCTTGTCTCCTCTCCAATGGGACCAATTAACATGCTCACCATTCAGCGCACGCTCAATAGGGGACGATGGCACGGTTTTGTTACCGGTTTGGGGTCTGTGTTATCTGATTTTGTATATGCTTTGATTACATTAGTTGGATTGAGTTTCATTGCAGACTTGCTAATCGAATATGAAAGTAGACTCCAGTTGTTCGGAAGTATCATTCTTATTATTTTTGGAATTGTTGTGTATCGCACCAACCCTCTAAGAGGATGGAAGCCAGGCCTTACAGTGGGTGAGACTCGCTATTTGAAAGATTTTATCTCAGCCTTTTTACTTACAATCCCAAATGTTGCAATCATTCTTGTATTTGTCGGCCTTTTTGCACGTTTTTCCTTTAATCCATTGAGTGATGGCTTAGTATTAGGAGTTGCAGGATTGTGTTCCTTCCTTTTAGCGGCTGCAACTTGGTGGTTTTTATTGACAGGTTTGGTTTCGTGTTTACGGAAACATTTCAATCGCAGGGGATTAATTGTACTTAATAGAACTGTTGGTAGTCTGCTAATGGTTGTGGGTGTAATTGGTATTCTGTTCTCCGTTGTGCCGAACCCTCTCTCTAAGTGATTCATTTCATGTCTATTCCTGTCTTCCTATCTCAATAACTTCCAGATCTTTTATATCTCCCTCTTCCAGCACAAAACGGAGCAATGTTCGCACACGGTGAAAACCATATTTGCCAGCTGCACCTGGATTAATGTGTAAGCATTCCAGTTTTTGGTCAAACATTACCTTCAGAATATGTGAGTGCCCTGCAATAAACAGTTTTGGAGGATTAGCAAATAACTCAGTACGTACTGATGGATCATAACGACCCGGATACCCTCCGATATGTGTCATCAGAACCTCCACATTCTCAATTGTAAACCGAAGTGTTTGTGGATAGTTGATACGTGTTTTATAATCATCAATATTTCCATAGACAGCACGGAATGGTTTTAACGCTTCAAAACGTGTAGCAAGCTCTAAAGAACCAATATCACCAGCATGCCATACTTCATCGCAAGGAGATATGTATGTCTCAAATTTTTCATCCCAATACCCGTGTGTATCAGAAAGCAGTCCTATTTTTTTCATCTTTTACATCCTGTTTACAGCAAAGGTAGTTTATTTCAGTTTTTTATTTGAACAAACTTCGTAATTTTGAAGTTTAATCGGCTACGAAAGATAATCTATGGAAAATAGTCAATACAGGTACTTTCAACGCGATATCAGCTGGCTCTCATTTAACTACCGCGTATTATTAGAAGCGAAAGATGTGCGTCTTCCCATCTATGAACGGATTAAATTCCTGTCAATTTACTCTTCCAACCTCGAAGAGTTCTATAAAATACGAGTCTCCGGTTACCATAGTTCTCTTCTTAAGAGTATTAATCGGGATGAGTCGGTGGAGGAAGCAATGAAAATCATCGTGCAGATCAATAACGAGGTTACTGCACAGGAGAAAGAATATTATTTAATTTTCAATGAAATGATCTTGCCTGAACTGAAACAGAACAGGATCATATTGTACCAAACAGATAAAGTTGAACCTTTTCATCGTGCATATGTGGAGAAATATTTCAACGAAGAGGTATTTCCTTATCTGCAGCCGATGATTATTATGAAAGATGAAATCCATTCTTTCATTCAAGATGGTCAGATCTATCAGGTTATTAGTTTGTTGAAAAAGAGGAAAAAGAAGGAGTCCGATGAATCGAGTTATACATATGCCATCATGAAGATTCCTCATGCAAGGATACCTCGTTTTATCAAACTTCCACCTCATGATGATAATTATTACATCATGTTTATCGATGATGTAATCAAGGCAAATATGCAAAGCGTATTTCCAGGGTATGAGATTGTAGATTGCTTCAGTATTAAGATTTCACGAGATGCAGACTTTTCCCTGGAGGAAGAGGATCAGAAAGATATCGCGGAGAAAATACTGCGTAAGGTACGTAGGCGTAAGATTGGAGCTGTAACAAGGTTTCAGTATGATAAGGATATGCCAGATTATTTTCTACGTTATTTGTGCGAAGCATATGAGATAGAGAATGAAGAACTTCTCCCTTCGGGCCGATATTTGAATCTGACAGATTTGGCCACTTTGCCCAATCCTTTGGGAGATCAGTTAAAACAGAAGCTGCCTCAACCGTTACGTATCCCTGAGCTGGAAGCGAACACCTCTGTTTTGCGTGTACTTCGTAATCAAGATGTTCTTTTGCATTTCCCATACCAATCGTTCGACTATCTTTTGCGCTTCCTTATGCAAGCTGCATTTGATCCAAAGGTGATCGAGATAAAAGTGACACAATACCGTGTTGCTGAGAACTCAGCAGTAATCAACAGTCTCATCAGTGCAGCCAAAAATGGCAAGAGAGTAACTGTTTTTGTCGAACTTAAAGCTCGATTTGACGAGGAGAACAACTACTTTTCCTCTGAATTAATGCAGCAGGCGGGTATAAAGATAATATACAGTTTACCCGGACTGAAAGTGCATGCTAAGCTGGCTTATGTTCGAAAGCGTAGTAACGACCCTGAAGATCCATTAAAAGGTTACGCGTATTTGGGTACCGGTAACTTCAATGAGAAAACTGCACGTATTTATTCAGATAAGGGATTGCTAACGTCAAACAAAGAGATTATCAAAGATATCGATGAAATTTTTCGGGTGTTAGAAGGCAAGTCTCACACACACGACTTTAAACATCTTTTGGTAACACAGTTTAATTTGGTTCCGGAAATTCATTCTATGATTGAGCAGGAGATTACCAATGTCAAAAATGGAGGTGTAGGTAGGATTATTCTGAAAATGAATAGCCTTGAAGATAAAGAGATGATCAATGCGCTCTATAGAGCGAGTGAAGCTGGTGTAAAGATTGACCTGATTATACGTGGAATCTGTTGCCTTATTCCCAACCAATCCTACAGTATAAATATCAAGGTAACCCGAATTGTAGATGCTTACCTGGAGCATGCAAGAGTTTGGTATTTCTTCAGTGGAGGTAAAGAGCGAATCTATCTTACCTCAGCCGACTGGATGAGTCGTAATCTGCATCGTCGTATAGAGGTTGCCTTCCCTGTATATTCTGAATTGTTGAAACGCCAGATTGTTGATATACTCAACATTCAGCTTGCAGATAACCAAAGTGCAGTATGGGTAGATGAAAACTTGCAGAATGTGTTTAAGTGTGATTTGGCTTCACCCAATGATGCACCTGTACGTGCACAACAGGCAATTTACGAGTATCTGAAGAAGTCCGCTGAACTTTAAAATCTCTTTTTATTTAGAACTATTATACTTCGTAAACCACTCCATTCATTTAATTAAATTTCGAAATCGCGACTATCGTTTATTGTTCAATAAAGTTTGAATAAAATTGAGATGTATCAAATAAAAAAACCCGTGCTGGAACCTTACCAGCACGGGTTTTAAATACGTTGTGTATGAAAATTAATCCTCCACCGAAGCTTCCTGGAACAGGTTACTACGTTTACTTGCGTTCAGCTTTTCGAAATCCTCACGTGCTCCAACAACAAGTTTATCGAACTCTCTTTGACCTGTACCTGCAGGAATAAGGTGTCCTACAATAACATTTTCTTTCAGTCCTTCGAGTGTGTCGGTCTTACCGTTGATGGCTGCATCGTTCAGTACCTTCGTTGTTTCCTGGAACGAAGCGGCAGACATGAAGCTGCTCGTTTGCAATGCAGCACGTGTGATACCTTGTAATACCTGGTTTGCAGTTGCTGGAATAGCATCTCGTGCTTCAACAGGTTTCAAGTCGCGGCGTTTAAGTGAACTGTTTTCATCGCGTAGTTTACGAACAGTTACAATCTGGCCCGGTTCAAATATCTGTGAGTCGCCTGCGTCAACAATGACTTTCTTACCCCAGATACGGTCGTTCTCTTCCATCATCTCGTGTTTGTCAACAAGCTGCTGTTCGAGGAAACGAGTATCTCCCGGATCAACCACTTCCACTTTGCGCATCATCTGACGAACAATCACCTCAAAATGCTTGTCGTTGATCTTCACGCCCTGCAGGCGGTATACATCCTGAACTTCGTTTACAATATATTCCTGTACAGCTGTTGGTCCCATGATAGCCAAAATGTCGGAAGGAGTGGTTGCTCCATCGGAGAGTGGCATACCGGCACGGATAAAGTCGTTTTCCTGTACCAGAATCTGTTTGGACAGGGGAACCATGTACTTTTTGAACTCACCAGTTTTAGAGGTGACAGTAATTTCCTGGTTACCGCGTTTGATTTTACCGAAAGTTACCTCTCCATCTATTTCGGCTACTACTGCCGGATTAGATGGGTTACGAGCCTCGAACAATTCGGTTACACGTGGAAGACCTCCAGTGATATCACCAGCTTTACCCACTGCACGTGGTATCTTCACCAATATATCACCGGCCTTGATATCATCGTTTTCATTTTTCACGATGTGTGAACCAAGGGGTAGGGTGTAAGTACGCAAGATATCATCGTTTTCATTTACGATGTGAGCAGAAGGAGCCTTTGTTTTATCACGCGATTCAATGATAACCTTTTCCTTCAAACCTGTCTGTTCGTCCGATTCAACCTTGTAGGTCATGTTTTCGGTAAAGTTCTCAAAGCGTATCTTACCAGTTGCTTCAGACACGATTACAGCATTGAATGGATCCCATTCGCAGATGAGATCACCTTTCTGCACTGTATCTCCATCGTTGAAGTAAAGTTTCGAGCCGTATGGAACATTATGAGATACTAATACAATCTTCGTATTTGGATCAATGATGCGCATTTCTACCAATCGGCTCACAACCACTTTATAAGGTTTACCTTCGCTGTCGGTTGTCTCCACATAGCGAAGTTCATCGAATTCCAAAATACCTTCATATTTTGTAGTGATGCGGCTTTCGGTTGCAATGTTAGAAGCGATACCTCCCACGTGGAATGTACGCAGTGTTAGCTGTGTACCAGGTTCACCAATTGATTGAGCTGCAATTACCCCTACGGCTTCACCTTTTTGTACCATGCGACCTGTAGCCAGATTTCTACCGTAGCACTTCGCACAAACCCCATGATGCGATTCGCAAGTCAGTACAGAACGGATTTCCACACGTTCTATTGGTGATTCTTCAATTTTCTTGGCGATATCTTCGGTGATTTCTTCACCTGTGCTTACAAGGATTTCACCTGTATTGGGGTGTTGAACATCATGTACTGATACACGACCTAAAATACGTTCATAGAGTGATGCAATTACCTCGTCGTTGTTTTTGATAGCAGTAGCTACCAATCCACGCAAAGTGCCGCAGTCTTCTTCGTTGATTATCACATCTTGCGATACATCTACAAGACGACGGGTTAAGTAACCAGCGTCAGCTGTTTTAAGAGCGGTATCGGCAAGACCCTTACGAGCACCGTGGGTAGAGATAAAGTACTCCAACACTGACAAGCCCTCTTTAAAGTTTGCCAAGATGGGGTTCTCAATAATTTGAGCTCCTTCGGCACCACTTTTCTGTGGTTTTGCCATAAGACCACGCATACCCGACAACTGACGAATCTGTTCGCGAGAACCACGAGCACCAGAGTCAAGCATCATGTAAACTGAGTTGAAACCTTGGTCATCTTCTGCAAGTTGTTTCATCAAGATATTTGACAACTTTGAGTTTATATGAGTCCACGTGTCAATAATCTGATTGTAACGTTCATTGTAGGTGATGAAGCCCATATTATAGTTCTCCATGATCTGCTCAACTTCAGCATATCCTTGTTGGATAAGTTGTTCCTTTTCTTCAGGAATAATCACATCCTCCAGATTGAACGACAGACCACCTTTAAAGGCCATAGTATAGCCAAGATCCTTAATGTCGTCGAGATATTGCGCTGTACGAGCAACACCACATGTTTTAATCACCTTACCAATGATATCACGGAGTGATTTCTTGGAGAGTAACTCATTAATATATCCAACTTCCTTGGGAATAGCTTCGTTCGTGATAACACGTCCCACGGTAGTTTTATGCATTTTGCGAATTGGGTGACCTTCTTCGTCGATATCATCAACGATTACATTCACCAATGCATGAATATCTACAACCCCTTCATTATAGGCGATGATGGCTTCCTCCTCACCATAGAAAGTCATGCCTTCACCCTTAGCTCCCGGACGTATTTTGGTAATGTAATACAGACCGAGTACCATGTCCTGTGAAGGAACGGTAATAGGTGCACCGTTTGCAGGGTTAAGGATGTTGTGAGAGGCAAGCATCAACAACTGTGCTTCCAGAATTGCTTCGTTACCAAGTGGGAGATGTACAGCCATCTGGTCACCATCGAAGTCGGCGTTGAAAGCCGTACATGCAAGAGGGTGCAACTGAATAGCTTTACCTTCAATCAGCTTGGGTTGGAATGCCTGGATACCCAAACGGTGCAGAGTTGGTGCACGGTTCAGCAACACAGGATGTCCTTTCATCACATACTCCAAGATATCATATACAACCGGTTCTTTGCGGTCGACAATTTTCTTGGCCGACTTCACCGTTTTAACGATACCTCTTTCAATGAGTTTTCGGATGATGAACGGTTTATAGAGTTCTGCGGCCATATCTTTTGGAAGACCGCACTCATGCATTTTTAATTCAGGACCTACAACAATTACCGAACGAGCTGAATAGTCGACACGCTTACCGAGCAAGTTCTGACGGAAACGTCCTTGTTTACCTTTCAAGCTGTCGGAAAGTGATTTAAGCGGTCTGTTTGATTCAGTCTTAATCGCACTCGATTTGCGTGAATTGTCGAACAACGAGTCAACAGCTTCCTGCAACATACGTTTTTCGTTACGTAAAATCACATCGGGAGCTTTGATGTCGATCAATCGTTTCAATCGGTTGTTACGGATAATAACCCTGCGATAAAGATCGTTCAAGTCTGAAGTAGCAAAACGACCACCATCAAGTGGAACCAACGGACGCAAATCGGGAGGTATAACCGGAATCACTTTCATGATCATCCATTCCGGTTTGTTGATATTTTTCGATGCTCGGAAAGCCTCCACAACCTGAAGTTGCTTTAGTGCTTCGTTTTTACGTTGTTGCGAAGTGTCGGTGCTAGCACGGTGACGCAGTTGATTGGCCAACTTGTCGAGATTCAATCTTTCGAGTAAATCAAGAATAGCCTCTGCTCCCATCTTTGCAATAAACTTATTGGGATCACTGTCCTCCAGCAATTGATTTTCCTTGGGCAATGTCTCCAGCAGATCAAGATATTCCTCTTCTGTTAGTAAGTCTTTTTCTGCGACTTTGTTTTCAAGAGCACCTGCTTGTATAACTACGTAGCGCTCATAGTAAATGATTGTATCCAGTTTTTTGGTAGGGATACCCAGCAGATAACCTATTTTATTGGGTAGAGACCTAAAATACCAAATATGGGCTACAGGAACAACCAGATGAATATGTCCGGTACGTTCACGGCGCACTTTCTTTTCGGTCACTTCCACACCACATCGGTCACAAACAATTCCTTTGTAGCGAATGCGTTTATATTTACCGCAATGACATTCGTAGTCTTTAACGGGTCCGAAAATACGTTCGCAAAACAAACCGTCACGTTCAGGCTTGTAGGTTCGGTAGTTGATGGTTTCGGGTTTCAACACCTCACCAAAAGAGTTTTCCAGAATTTGTTCCGGCGATGCCAGCCCAATAGTGATCTTTGAAAAGTTACTCTTTATCTTGTTGTCTTTTCTAAATGCCATATATATGTTGTATAAAGAGTTGTTATGTTTTATATGCTTATATGCAAATGAAATAACTTAATGGGTGATTAGAAGATTCATTTCCGAATCAACAAATCAACCCATTATGGATGCATTAGTCGAGACTGATATTGAGTCCCAATCCTTTAAGTTCGTGAAGCAATACGTTCAACGATTCAGGTATACCTGCTTGTGGCATTGGTTCACCTTTTACGATGGCTTCATATGCTTTGGAACGACCTACTACGTCATCTGATTTTACAGTTAGGATTTCCTGCAGAATGTGTGCCGCACCGAATGCTTCGAGTGCCCAAACCTCCATTTCTCCGAAACGCTGACCACCAAATTGAGCTTTACCACCCAATGGTTGTTGTGTGATGAGCGAGTATGGTCCAATAGAGCGAGCGTGCATCTTGTCTTCCACCATGTGACCCAGTTTAAGCATATAGATTATACCCACAGTAGCAGGTTGGTCGAAACGCTCACCAGTCCCTCCATCATAGAGGTAGGTCTTACCATAGTTTGGCACATTTGCTTTGGAAGTCCATTCATTGAGATCCTCTAAAGAGGCACCGTCGAAGATTGGTGTGGCAAATTTTACACCGAGTTCTTTACCTGCCCAACCGAGTACAGTTTCAAAAATCTGTCCCAAGTTCATACGAGAAGGCACACCCAACGGGTTCAGTACAATGTCAACCGGAGTACCATCGGCAAGGAAAGGCATATCTTCTTGTCGTACAATACGTGAAACAATACCTTTATTACCGTGACGTCCTGCCATCTTATCGCCCACCTGTATTTTACGTTTCTTTGCAACATAAACCTTGGCAATTTGCATAATTCCCGAAGGAAGCTCATCGCCAATGGTGAAGTCAAACCGTTTGCGTTTTAATTCGGCATCCAGCTCTTTGTGTCGACGTAGATAATTGATTACAGTTGCACGAATGAGTTCATTCTTTTGTGAATCTGTTGTCCATTTGTTCAATTGAACCGATTGGAAATCAATTTCTGAGAGAATCTTATGGGTGAATTTTGCACCTTTTGGAACAATATCCATGTTGGTGTAATCTTTCACTCCTGCCGATGTTTTACCTTCAGTAAGAACAAGAAGTTTATCAATAAGAACCTTTTTCAATTCTTCCATTTTGTTTTCATACTCTTCATCGAGTTTTGGAAGAAGTGCCTTATTGGTAAGTTTTGTTTTTCCTTTTTTGGAGGCTTTCGAAAAAAGATTGGTATGAACAACCACACCTTTTAATGAGGGAGATGCTTTTAGAGAGGCATCTTTCACATCACCAGCCTTATCACCAAAGATAGCACGAAGCAGTTTCTCTTCCGGTGAAGGATCTGATTCACCTTTAGGTGTAATTTTACCGATAAGAATATCACCTGGTTTAATGCGTGCACCCACGCGAACGATTCCTCTTTCATCGAGATCTTTCGTTGCTTCTTCACTCACATTTGGAATATCGGAAGTTAATTCTTCCAAACCGCGTTTTGTCTCACGTACTTCCAATGAGAACTCTTCCATGTGGATAGAGGTGAATACATCTTCGCTTACTATACGTTCATTCAAAACGATAGCATCCTCGAAGTTATAACCCTTCCAGGGCATGAAGGCAACTTTCAAGTTCTTACCCAGTGCCAGTTCGCCATTTTGTGTGGCATATCCTTCAGTTAGAATATCACCCTTGTTTACCTTTTGTCCCACACTACAGATTGGACGAAGGTCGATGGTTGTATTCTGGTTTGTCTTTCGGAATTTAGGAATAGTGTATGTTTTTACCGCATCATTGAAGCTGGCAAATTCCTCTTCTTCGGTTCTGACATATCGGATCTTAATGGTGGTAGCGTCTACATAGACTATTTCACCGCTTCCTTCCGCCATGATTTGCGAACGCGAATCTTTGATCAATTGACCTTCGATACCAGTACCCACGATAGGAGCTTCTGTACGCATCAACGGAACAGCCTGGCGCATCATGTTCGATCCCATCAATGCACGGTTTGCATCATCGTGTTCCAAGAAAGGAATCAACGATGCAGCTATAGAGGCAATCTGCATGGGTGATACATCCATAAGTTCCACCTCTTCTGGAGCAACCACCGGATAATCGGCATCCTGGCGAGCTTTAACGCGAGGATTGATAAAACAACCTTCTTCATTGAGCGGAGCGTTTCCTTGTGCAATAATTTTATCCTCTTCTTCTTCAGCAGCAAGGTAGATGACTTCGTCGTTTTTTATGTTTACGACACCATTTTCCACTTTACGGTACGGAGTTTCGATAAAACCAAGTTCGTTGATTTTAGCGTACACGCACAGCGAAGAAATAAGACCGATGTTTGGTCCTTCCGGTGTTTCAATCGGACAAAGACGTCCATAATGTGTATAGTGTACGTCACGTACCTCAAAGCCGGCGCGTTCACGCGACAGACCACCAGGACCGAGTGCTGAGAGACGACGTTTGTGTGTAATCTCTGCCAGCGGATTTGTTTGATCCATGAACTGCGAAAGTGCATTGGTTCCAAAGAAGGTGTTGATCACCGAGGAAATGGTTTTCGCATTGATCAAATCGATTGGTGTAAATACTTCGTTGTCACGTACGTTCATCCTTTCACGGATTATACGTGCCATACGGTTCAGCCCCACACCAAACTGGGTATATAATTGTTCCCCTACCGTGCGAACTCGTCTGTTGCTAAGGTGGTCGATATCGTCCACAATTGCTTTCGAGTTGATAAGCTCGATGAGGTATTTAATAATCTCAATGATATCTTCTTTGGTAAGTACTCTTACATCGACATCGATATCGAGATTAAGTTTTTTGTTTATTCTGTAGCGACCTACATCGCCAAGGTCGTAACGTTTTTCTGAAAAGAACAGGTTGTTGATAACCTCGCGAGCACTTGAATCATCAGCAGGCTCTGCACTACGCAACTGACGGTAGATGTGACGAATTGCATCTATCTCCGAGTTACTTGGGTCCTTCTGCAACGTATTGTAGATAATTGAGTAGTCTGACGTGTTAGCCGTTTCCTTATGGAGTAGAATTGAAGCAACACCCGATTCAATGATGCTGTCAATATGATCAGCTTCAATGATTGTTTCACGTTCAATTATCACTTCGTTTCGTTCAATGGACGTAACCTCACCGGTATCTTCGTCCACGAAATCTTCCATCCACGATTTCAATACACGAGCAGCCAGTTTGCGACCAATTACTTTCTTAAGGTTGCTTTTATTCACTTTCACCTCTTCAGCCAGGTCAAAGATTTCGAGAATATCTTTATCGCTCTCGAAACCAATTGCACGTAGCAAAGTGGTGACAGGTAATTTCTTTTTGCGATCGATGTATGCGTACATCACGCTGTTGATATCGGTTGCAAACTCAATCCATGACCCTTTGAACGGTATAATACGCGCAGAATACAACACAGTACCGTTGGCATGCATGCTTTGTCCGAAGAATACACCGGGTGAACGATGTAGTTGCGATACAATGACGCGTTCGGCCCCATTGATGACAAAAGTACCCTTCTCGGTCATGTAGGGAATTGTTCCCAAGTAAACATCCTGAATAACAGGCGTAAAGTCTTCGTGATCGGGATCGGTGCAGTACAAATAGAGCTTCGCCTTAAGCGGAACGCTATAGGTGAGTCCTCTGTCAACACACTCCTCAATGCTATAACGGGGAGGATCAACATAGTAATCCAAAAATTCAAGGACAAAATTATTACGGGTATCTGCTATTGGGAAATTTTCCGTAAAAACCTTATACAATCCTTCATTTTTTCTACTTTCGGGGGGTGCATCAAGCTGAATAAAATCCTGAAACGATTTCAACTGTACTTCCAGAAAATCGGGAAAATCGAGCGGATTTTTAATCGACGCGAAATTTATTCTTTGGTTGGCGTTATTTGAAGACATGGAAATGAGTTTTGGAACCTAATATATATTGACACAAAAGGTTAAGAATCTTCCGGAAGAAGATTCCTAACCATATTAACCTAATTTAGGTAAATGTTATTTAAGTTCAATTTCTGCTCCTGCCTCTTCAAGTTGCTTTTTCAAAGCGTCTGCCTCGTCTTTTGTTACACCTTTTTTCAATTCGCTTGGAGCTCCATCCACTAAGTCTTTGGCTTCTTTCAAACCAAGTCCGGTGAGTTCTTTAACAGCCTTTACTACAGCCAATTTAGCTGAGCCAGCGCTCTTCAAGATCACGTCGAAAGCGGTTTGTTCTTCTGCTACAGCTTCGGCAGCTGCAGGTCCGGCGGCCACTGCTACTGCTGCTGCAGCTGGCTCAATACCATATTCAGTTTTTAAGATTTCAGCCAGTTCGTTAACTTCTTTAACTGTTAAGTTAACTAATTCTTCAGCAAATTTTTTTAAGTCTGCCATTGTTGTATTTGTTTAAATTGATTACTAATTCTGTTTGATTGATACTAATTAATTTTCTTTCTCCGACAACGTTTTCAATACTCCATGGAGAATTGTTCCGCCGGATTGGAGAGCCGATACCACGTTCTTTGCAGGAGACTGCAACAGTGCGATAACATCTCCAATAAGCTCTGTCTTGCTCTTGATGTTGATGAGATCTTGCAATGCCTTTGGGCCAACGAAGATACTCTCCTGTACATAAGCACCTTTAAATGCAGGTATTTTATCAGCTTTGTACTTGTCAATAAGCTTGGCAGGTGCATTTGCCACATTTGAGAACATGATTGCTGTGTTCCCTTTCAATACGGGATACAACTCTTCATAGTTCACATCGAGTGACTCCAATGCCTTTTGCAACAAGGTATTTTTTACCACTACCAACTTAATATCCTGTTTTGAGCATTCTCTTCTAAGTGTGCTTGTCTTCGCTGCATTCAATGTAGCGAGATCAGCCAGGTAGAAGTTTTCATACTCCTGGATATTAGTTGCAATTTGATCTATAATCAGTTGTTTATCTTCCTTCTTCATTGATTCTTTTTGTTAATTGGATTCTTCTGCCGATTTGGGGTCCACTTTTATTCCGGGACTCATCGTACTGGAAAGATAAATACTTCTGACATAGGTACCTTTTGCCGCTGTCGGTTTTAATTTGATCAACGTTTGAATAAATTCTTTTGCGTTTTCTCGAATCTGTTCGGGCGTGAAAGATACTTTTCCAATAGAGGTATGAATAATACCGGTTTTGTCTACTTTAAAGTCGATTTTACCTTGTTTTACTTCCTGTACGGCCTTAGCCACGTCGGGAGTAACAGTACCGCTCTTTGGGTTTGGCATCAAACCACGAGGTCCTAAAATACGACCCAGTGCACCAATTTTACCCATAATCTGCGGTTGAGTGATAATCACATCAATATCGGTCCAACCTCCTTTAATTTTTTCGATATATTCATCAAGTCCCACATAGTCTGCACCGGCTGCTTTTGCGTCGGCTTCAGCTTCTGGAGAACACAATACAAGAACTCTTACTTGTTTACCTGTTCCGTGTGGCAGAGACACTACGCCTCTCACCATTTGGTTGGCTTTTCGCGGATCTACGCCAAGGCGTACATCGATATCCACAGACGCATCAAATTTGGTGGTGGTAATTTCCTTCACCAATGCAGATGCTTCTTTCAGTGTATAGGTCTTCCCTACTTCAATCTTGCTTAAAGCCAACTTTTGATTTTTTGTTAGTTTACTCATCTCAACTGAAGTTTAATTTTTTATTGATTCAGGGAATTCTCCTTTAACTGTGATACCCATGCTCCGAGCCGTTCCAGCGACCATTTTCATTGCTGATTCAATTGTAAAGCAGTTCAAATCGGTCATTTTCTCTTCGGCAATGGTCTTTACCTGTTCCCAGGTAACTTCCGCCACTTTCTTACGATTGGGCTCAGCCGAACCTCCTTTTAGTTTACTAACTTCCAATAACTGAATTGCAACCGGTGGTGTCTTAACAATAAAATCAAAAGACTTGTCGGTATAGTAAGTGATTACCACTGGCAACACTTTACCGGCTTTGTCTTGAGTTCTGGCATTGAATTGCTTGCAAAACTCCATAATGTTGATCCCTTTAGAACCCAAAGCAGGTCCTACTGGGGGAGATGGATTTGCAGCTCCTCCTTTGATTTGTAATTTTAGTTGTCCGGCAACTTCTTTAGCCATTTTCTTGATTTTAATTAATTACGGTTTTCGAAACACATACAAGAATTTACAGAATCTGCGTAACCAAATTGCTGACTATTCTTTCTCTACTTGCATATAGCTCAACTCGAGGAGTTGTTTTCTTCCGAAAATTTTCACCATCACTTTGAGTTTCTTTCTTTCCTCATTCACCTCTTCTACTACACCGGAGAAACTGCTGAAAGGACCGCTGATCACTTTCACATTTTCACCCACATAGAACTTCATATCCATTTCATCGCCAGCCTCTTCCAACTCATCCATCGTACCTAAAATACGCTTCACCTCCGATTCCCGTAAGGGCTGCGGAGATGTTGTGTTGGGCAGAAAGCCTGCTACGAAATTGATATTTTTCAATTCGTGAATCACATCACCTGTCAGTTCAGCCTCAATAAGTACATAGCCGGGAAGATAAGCGCGTTCTTTCATCACTTTCTTTCCGTTGCGTACTGAGTAAGTCTTTTCTGTGGGGATGAGAACTTGAGAAATGTACTTTCCTAGATCGGTCTTTTTAATTTCTGACTCAAGATACTCTTTGACTTTACTTTCTTTTCCGCTAACGGCACGTAACACGTACCATTTTTTTCTCTCTTCAGTCATAGTTTCTCTGTTCAGAATTTATAAAATACCGTAGAGAAGTTTCAAAATCCACTCAAAAAGAGAATCCATTCCGAACACGATAAGGGCAATTATAAGGGAAGCAATCAATACAATTACCGTGCTGCCGGAGAGTTCCTCTCTTGTTGGCCAGGATACCTTATAAATCAATTCGTTATAAGCATCCTTTAAATATGCAACTATTTTTTTCATTTAATTTAGATCGTTTATGCACGGGTCGAGAGACTCGAACTCCCGACACCTGGTTTTGGAGACCAGTGCTCTACCAACTGAGCTAGACCCGTAGTTGAGATTTCCCAAGCCCTCCCCGAAAGGAGGGGTTACAGGGAAATCTACTTTGTGGGAACCCTATTTTCCCAAAGATGGGAGCGGAGGGTTGTATTGTATTAGTCGAGCAGCTCAGTAATCTGTCCAGCACCTACTGTACGGCCACCTTCGCGGATAGCGAAACGAAGACCTACGTTACATGCTACAGGATAGATCAAATCTACTTCAATTGTTACGTTATCACCAGGCATAACCATTTCTACTCCTTCAGGCAACTTGATTTCACCAGTTACGTCGAGCGTACGGATATAGAATTGAGGACGATAGTGATCATGGAATGGAGTGTGACGTCCACCTTCTTCTTTCTTCAGGATATATACCTCAGCTTTAAATTTAGAGTGAGGTTTAACTTTTCCTGGGTGAGAGATAACCATACCACGTTTGATTTCGTCTTTGTCGATACCGCGGAGCAGCAATCCTACGTTATCACCAGCCTGACCTTCGTCGAGGATCTTACGGAACATTTCCACACCGGTAACAACTGATTTTCTTCCTTCAGCACCAAGACCGATGATCTGAACTTCTTCACCAGTTTTGATGATACCAGTTTCAATACGACCGGTAGCAACAGTACCACGACCGGTGATAGAGAATACGTCTTCAACAGGCATCAAGAATGGTTTATCAACATCACGTGGAGGCAGCGGAATCCAAGTATCTACAGCATTCATCAACTCCATGATTTTGTCTTCCCATTTTGGATCGCCGTTCAAGCCACCAAGTGCAGAACCTTTGATAACAGGGGTGTTATCACCATCGAAATTGTAGAATGAAAGCAGTTCGCGCATTTCCATTTCAACCAAT
>DBQD01000007.1 GCA_002305715.1 Proteiniphilum sp. UBA1403
TTGTTGAAGTCGGTAACCCAATAATCTTTACGTCCAGCAGCTCCATTGAATAGTGCATTAATGTCGAATCCTTTCCATTCAGCTGTCAATGTTAAACCAAAGTTGGTTGTTGGACGGTCACGCTGTATGTTGGGATAAGCACGGCGGTCTTTACCATCTATAATACCGTCTCCGTTTAAGTCTTCCCGTAAGACATCACCCGGAGCCAATCCTTGTGGAGTATGATTGTAGATATCTTGCCAAGTTTGAGCCATACCAGCACTTTCATACGTATAGAGGAAGTGATAGGGCATATTTAGGAATACCCAACCTCTTCCAAGGAATTCATTCCATTCTTCCAAGACTGTTCGGTTATAAGCACCGTTTAGGTTGGCAGAGTATTTCACATCGCCCAGCTTGTCGCGCCATGTAAGATTCAGTTCAACTCCTCGGTTACGCATATTTCCTATGTTCATACGCGGTGCGCTGTATGCACCGGTTAGCAGCATTGACATTTCAGAAGGGCGATTCATTCCGCTGGTTAATCTGTTGTAGTAGTCAATTTCTGTTGACATCTTGTTGTTAAAGAACCCCAAGTCAAGTCCAATATTAAACACTCTAGACTCCTCCCACGATAGATTCTTGTTAATCATTTTACGGTTTACGAACCCTTTTACAACGTCTGATGCCATATAGTTCATTGCAGTCAACGTTTCGAGTTGTTCAAATCTTCCAACACCCGAGTTGTTACCGGTGGTTCCATATGAAGTTCTAATTTTACCGTTTGCAAGCCATGAGTTTAGATAAGGTGCAAGAATCTCTTCTTCGGTGAATCTCCAACCAAGAGCTACTGAAGGGAAAAAACCAAACTGACTTCCTTCGGCAAATTTTGAGGACCCATCCACACGGAAGTTGAATTCAAACAGGTACTTATCATACGCATCGTAGTTAAGTCGTCCTATATAGGAGCGAAGTCCTTCAGAAGCAGAGCTACCACTATTGCTAATAACGTTTGTTAGAGCACCGTTGATTTCAGTGATGCTTGGGTGCAACCTGTCGTTTCTAGAGGCTCCGGTAGAACGGGTGTGCCAATATTCCTCACTGTATACAAACAAAGCGCGGATGTTATGATTCTCCGCGATACGTGTATCGTAATTGAGCCGACCGTTGAGTTGTGTTTTATAGCTTGTGGTATTGTTATCACTTACTGATGCATTATCGGCTACATAGTTTCTTCCCAAATCTGAATTGGTTTGGAAGTTATATGCTGCTCCAGTAGGCATGTCTGCTCTCTTCTGGAAGTAATTGCTATAGCTCAGCGCATAATCGAGATGTGCTGTGAAACCTTTAAACGGTTTCCAGTCGATATACATACTCCCATTTACTTCTTGTTCAGTTTGCCTTGGTTTTCTTGTATTGAAGTAAGCATAAGGGTTGTATGCTTGAACATCTTCTCCGTATGCCATGGCACCTCCATAACGACCAGTGATGGGGTCGTATGGCAAGATACCAGCAATTGCGTACTGCATATCACCACCACCTGAATCGGAGGTGTCATTATTTGTTATTCCATCTGCATAACCGCTATAGGTAAACTCAGACCAGTTCCCGTCGAAACGGGCACCTACTTTAAAGAAATTTGATATTTCATAATCGTAGTTAAAACGTGTGTTATATCGATCGTAGTCGTTGTGAATCTGGATACCCTGATTGCTAAGTGAACCAATAGAGATATAAAAGTTAGACTTTTCATTTCCGCCAGTTGCCGAAACTGTATAATTCTGCAACGATCCATCACGCATAAACGTTTTGAACCAGTCTGTGTTAGGATAGCGTAATGGGTCAATCATTCCCAAAGCCATCCACTGGTCGATCGTACCATCTTTGAAGTTATAGTTCTGTCTCAATGTACCTGTTGCAGCTCTGTACTGGTGAATGGTAAGAGCACGTGGGTAATCAGCCATAAATTCATAGGAACGAGTTGGTCGTTCTACGGAAACTGATGCATTGAAGTTAATCTGTGTCTTGGAAACTCCTTTACCTGTTCTTGTCGTAATAAGGATAACACCATTCGCTGCACGAGATCCATAGATAGAAGCAGATGCGGCATCTTTCAGTACAGAGATACTTTCGATATCAGCCATATTGATTCTGTTGATATCCACGTCTGGCATACCATCTACTACCACTAGTGGGGCAGCGTTGTTTACAGTCCCCAACCCACGAATCATCAGAGATGAACCATCCTTACCAGCCATACTGGTAGATTGCGACACCTGTAGGCCTGGAATGAGTCCCTGCAGACCAGAAGAAACGTTTGATACTGAACGGCTGGAGATCTTTTCATCGATAGTGACAGCTGCAACAGAACCAGTAAGGTTCACTTTTCGTTGGGTCCCATATCCCACAACAACCACCTCTTCCAATGATTGGGTATCTTCCTGCATTACAATCTCGATGAAGGATCCCTTTACCGGTATTGATTGCGGATTCATACCTACATACGTTACATCCAGCACACCGTTTGACGGAACATTCAGGAGGTTAAATTTTCCGTCAATATCGGTAACTGTTCCAATTGATGTACCTCTCACCTGAATGGTAACTCCAATCAATGGCTCACCATTGGAGTCTTTTACTACTCCGGAAACAGGAATGTTCTGTGCAAAAATAATCTGGGTAAATGTCCATAATAATACGAGCATAAACCCTTTAGAAAGATGTGAAAATTTTTTTTTCATCTCATTTTTTCATTTGTTTAGATTAATAAAATAAATTTCATTTATTGAATAGCTGCTTTAAAGGCTTAAAACAGTATGGTTCATTCATTAAACTTGTTTTCCTTCTCTGTTTCTGTCCCTTTTAGATTTACAAACACTATTAGTTTTTCAGGCATCTGTCTTCTTTACATAGCATTCAAAACAATCAGCAATTCACCCATTCCTTCTTTTGAAAAGGTAAACTAAAAACAGTATAGTTTACTTCTGTCAAAAGCTCATAAATACTAGATATACGTTCATTTCATGATTTTAAGTGTTGTAAACAGTAAAACTGTGAACGGGCACAAATGTATAATGAACCATGCTTGATATCAAAATTTATTATATTAAAAAAAGTTAACACGTGTGTTTGTGTAATCTATTCCAGGTTTCTAGAAGTATGTTTAGCCGTTTTATATCACTCCAATTATATCGAACTGGTGCATCAAATGAGATCGATCATTACAGGTCAATAACGATAAGGCACTATTTGGAACTGTGTACGAACACATTTTCAATGTGTTGTAAAAAATAGCTAAATTAGGAGCGATAAGTAAAAGTTTATACTGTTATTATGCTAGCGATAAAATGATTATTTATTCCTTTTCTTTTTCAACAAACATTATGAGTAAGTTGAAAAAGCTTTAGAGGGGATAAACCTGAATATATTAACCGTGGTTTATTTTTTTCTATCTGGACTATAAACCAGATTCTCTACTGCATCTTTTCCATCGGGTGTGACAAAAACAAACGTGAACATCCATTTTTGTAAGCGTACTTCAGGAGAGTTGATTTTACCAATGGGTAGCTTTAACATGACATTGTTCCAGCCTTTTTTTAGTTCTACAGGTATAGGTTGACGAGCTTGGAAGTTTTCGTTTTTGAGTGTTATTTCATTTGTCCTATGTGTATGGGTGTTTTCCCAGATGGGTGGACTAATTTCTTCGTTGTTCAAGTAGATACGACTTTCTTTGTAATCCCATTTTCCTTGTGGCGGAGGGGGATCGGATTCGGAGCGACTATAATCTTGAGTGGAAGTCCACAGACCGACCGTTTGTGTTATAGGGGACCAAACCCAGGTATATGCATATGCCGTATGATTTTCTTCTGGGTCATTGTAAAATGCCGGTACCGTTTGTCCCCATACATGTCGAAGGTATATTCCTGCTCCTACAACATCGCGAGTACCATATTGGACTCCATTGTATTCATATGTATCCTTTATTTTGACTTCCGGAGGAAACGACCTTTGCAGATCTCCATCATTCGGGAAGGCATCGGTAATACGCCATTTAATGTTAGTCTGTTTTACATAAGCAAATGGCTCATTAGCGAATACATGTTCTTTATGCCATAGTAAACGTTTTTCGAAATCTATAAATTGAGTAAATATCGTATCTTTCACGTTTCCCGATAATATAGTTCCGTTTCTATTAAAATACTCACTACCTCCCCCGCACCATGCACGTTCAGCAAAGGCAAGCATTGTTGGGTAGAAATTGTTCTGTAATACTATTTGTTCGTCGCTGGGTAAGCGACGATCATTCCATAATGCAATAATTCCTCCAGCAATATTGTCAGAACCCACCTCAACATCTGCAATGCGACTATTGTATAGTGCTACAATGTCTCCGAACGTGTCGAAGTGGTTAATGTAATGAAATCGCGAATCTATAGCAAGAATACCTGTTTGTGCCTTACCTCTGTAACTCCATAGTTGTGTGGCATCAATCTCCCCGGGTTGGTACTCCCAACCGGGGTTCCAGGAAATAACTTTCTTGCCGAACGACCGGATGTGGCTCACCATTTCTGGTACAAATGTTGGATTCGTAAACTGTACTTCATCTGTTCCAATATGGATCCAGGGCAGATCAGAAAATACCTCTGTGCAGATCTCCTCCATTAATTGTTTAAGAACTTTCATCCCTTCTGGAGATTGCATATCGTGGCCTATTGCACGCACAAATGCCGCGCTGTGACCAGGCATATCAATTTCAGGTATCAACAGCATATTGTGTTGCCGACAATATTCGGTAATCTCATGAGCTTCTTCAATAGTGTAATACTGTGCGTGGTGGCGTTCATAGTGAGATGAATCATTCAATTGAGGGAAAAGCTTGCTCTCCAGTCGCCATCCTTGATTTTCAGTCAGATGCCAATGGAAAACATTGATTTTGTATTTTGATAACAGCCGGATATGTTTCTTGATTTCATCTACGGACATATAACTTCGTCCAATATCGTGCATAAAACCACGGATACGAAATGAAGGCCAATCGATAATTTCGACAGAAGTCACCGATTTGCCATCAGAGGATTCAATAATTTGTGCCAGTGTTTGATGAGCCCAATAGATTCCTTTTTCAGAAACAGCTTCAATGAGAATGCTGTCGGGTGTAATTCTGAGACAATAAGCTTCATCGGAATTAATGGTTGCTTCTGGGATTGTATTGATAATTTTCTCAGCGATACGTGAGGTGTCGAGTTCTCCTTGAAGGAGGCGGTGCGACTGTGATATGTTGATGGTAAGTATCTGGGGTTGTGGTAACAACTGAAATGCTTCAACATTCACTGACAGGGTGCAGGAAATGAACATGAGTACAGCTATTACAATGAATGGATATATGACCTTTTTCACAAGTTTCATTCTTTATCAGTTTGTTGCACGGTGATATAGTAAAGATTAAATATACCAATTTTTTTTTGATTTACCAAATAAAAAGGCGTTAGTAAAAATTTCGTAAACTTTTTTATTCGATGTATTGCATGCTATAATAATTTGTATTTACTTTGTAACTCAAAGTACTTTCAAATGGAAAAAGAAAAATACGCAAACGATCTACGTGAGATCAGAGAGATTATGAGCCGCAGTTCTCGATTCCTTTCATTGAGTGGGCTTTCGGGCGTGTCGACAGGTGTAATAGCCCTTGTTGGAGCATTGTTGGCACATCAGTATGTTTTCAATACTCAAGATTTTTTGACTATTGGATCTGTGTCCATCGAGGGGGAAAATCTGCGTTTATTGTTATTGATTTCCTTCGGTACGCTCTTGTTATCAGTTTTGAGTGCTCTTTGGTTTACCAGAAGAAAAAGCAAAAAGGAGAGACAGTATGTGTGGGATCTTCAAGCAAAGCGTCTATTGCTAAATTTGATGATACCGCTTACAACCGGTGGAATACTCTCTCTTATATTTTTATTTAGAGGATATGTGGGTGTTCTTCCCTCAATAACATTGATTTTTTATGGGCTGGCACTGGTAAATGGTAGTCATCATACATTGAGTCATATCCGTTATTTGGGTATTGCTGAAATTGTTTTGGGTATTGTCGCCCTTCTCTTTATTGAGCAGAGTCTTTACGTTTGGATGATGGGTTTTGGGGTGCTGCAGATTATCTATGGTTTGATAATTCAACGGAAAGGATAAACGGTGAAAGACTTTCTTAAAGATTTGGATAAGGCATTTGAAAACAGAATCCGCTTGGGAATCATGTCGGCTCTGATAGTGAATGATCAGTTGGACTTCAGTGAATTGAAGAATTTACTAGGAGTGACTGATGGCAATCTGGCCAGTCACCTTAAGTCGCTAGAAAAAAATGAATATATCACATACAGCAAATCATTTCTTGAACGCAAACCAAATACCACATACGCTGCCACGGCCAAAGGTATAGAGGCATTCAAAAAACATATTGCAGCAATTGAGAAGCTGCTTCAGTAATAGATCATATCTCATTGATCATTTTATGCATTTTATTATCGCATTTTAAACACAAATAATTTATAGGGTATGGAAAAAGCAATAAGAGAAAATTTACCTCATCCTGGTGAACTGGAGAGATTGTATCGGTCCGATAAAAAGTGCTTTGAGAAATCATTCTTTGCGATTTATCCAGATATTGCTGATTATCCAGTTGCCAGCACTTGGAAAGCAAGACTGGAATTCACCGATTCAAACGAGAGCAGAAGGAAGGTCAACAGAAAGGATCTGTTATATTTGATTGTCTCTTGTCTGTTAGCCGGTATCTTAATGAAACTGCCTACATGGTTTGGTGTAAATCCAGATCAGTTTGACTTCTACATAAAAAATACGGGGATCATTGTCTTTTTGGGTTTGTCGTTTTATGTTTTATTGGGGAAAAGGAGACAGAATCATCTTTATTCGTTACTCATATTGTCGATCTTTCTACTTGCGGCTTTGTATGTCAACCTGCTACCGAACGGGGTAAATAGTAATTCAATTATCTTATCTTACATCCACCTACCGCTGTTTTTGTGGTGTATCTATGGGGTGGTATATATTAATTTTGATTTGAAAACTCAATTGAAGCGAATCGATTATCTCAAATACAACGGGGACTTGGCCATCTTAACTCTTCTGATTCTCATTGGGGGTGGGGCACTAACTGCGGTGACAATTGAATTGTTTTCTGTGATCGACTTAAATATCGAAAACTTCTACATGGAGAATATTGCAATTGTCGGTTTCGTAGCATCACCCATCGTGGCAACCTTTATTATCAGGAGTCTTCCAGCAATTAGCGACAAGCTTGCGCCAACCATTGCACGTATCTTTAGTCCACTGGTATTAATTACATTGTTTGTCTATCTGATTTTTATGGTAGTGAATGGAAAAGATCCCTATAACGACCGGGAATTTTTGCTGGTCTTTAATCTATTGCTATTGGGTGTGATGGCTATTGTTGTCTTTACAGTAGTGGGGACATCATCAATTGAAAAGCAACGTTTCAATGGTTGGATTCTCCTGCTGCTGTCGATTCTATCTTTGCTGGTTGATATAGTGGCGCTATCGGCTATTCTATATCGAGTGGGTGAATATGGATTTTCACCAAATAGAGTTGCCGTACTGGGCTCTAATCTTCTGATATTTGTCCACCTTCTTCTGATCACGTTCGATCTTTTCAAGGTTGTACGTAATGGGAACGAGATGAAAATTGTTGAAAAGGCCATTGCATCCTATTTGCCCGTCTATGCGGCATGGGCGTTTTTAGTCACGTTCTTCTTTCCATTAATCTTTGGATGGCAATAAACCATCTTTGGATGGTAATAAAATTGAGTGGGTTAACCTATACTAAACATTATAAAAAGTGATGTCGGACCAATGAATAATCAGTCCGACATCTTTTTGTGTATTACACGTTATAGATTTAGAGCAAAAGTAAATCTTGGTTGTCTTACTAGGATTCGAACCTAGACAAACAGGACCAGAATCTGTTGTGCTACCATTACACCATAAGACAATGTCTGTTTGACAATGCAAAAATACAAAAAATTTTACAACTAAAAAATTAAAAAAGGAAACAATTTTTTTTTGTTCAGTTATCACTGTTATTATCAAGTATAATCTTTTTATCCTGATAAAAATTGAGCAAGGTGGCATATATAGGGTGTTGCTGCAAAATGTGACCATTCCCAACAAGAAACAACTGTTGCCTTGCACGTGTGATGGCCACATTCAGTTTACGGTCCACCGTACCTTCGTGATTCAAATTGGAGAGATATGTTAATTGACCAGCATTGTTCACACAAAAAGAGAGTATGATCACATCGCGTTGACTTCCCTGAAATCGTTCTACGGTATCAATCATAATTTCATCGACACCATGTAACCTTGATTCCGATAGTTTATGTTTGATCAGTGCAATTTGATTCCGAAACGGTGCAATGATACCAATCGAACTTGTGTCGAAGGGGATGTTGTTTTCTTCATATACTCTCTTCATCGATTTCAATAGTTCCACAATGATTTCCGCTTCAGTCTCATTGAGTTTATCTGAATTATTAGCAGTGGGTTTGATCTGCTCTGTAGATAAAAAAGCGGTACGGTGAGTAGCAACACAATGGTCTAGCACCTTATTGGAAGAACAGTTCAAATTCCAATCATTAGATTGCCAATCACTTGCAGGGAAGAGACTTTCGGAATAGAAATAAGTAGCAGGAAAGCGCGCAATTTCCTCGTGCATTCTGCCCTGTTGGGTAAGTTGTACGTACGCATGGTGCCACCCTTTCTCTTTACAACGGCGTAACAAACGCTCGAAAAGTGAATCACGACAATCGATTATACCCTCATTTCGCAGCGATGACTCCGAAATCGCAGAGCGTTCGGGTGATTGAAGCACAATGGTGGAAAGTTGGTTGTGATCGCCTATCATGATGAATCTATCGAAACGAGGTAACAAACCAATGATTTGTGGTTCTAGAATTTGTGATGCTTCATCGATTATGGCCACATGAAAATGCTTGAGTGAAAAGAGCTCCATCTTTCCCATGATGGATGCCAATGTTGAGATATAGATGCGTGTCTGCTGAAGCTCACTGCGCAACGATTCCCTGTTTGGAGCTTTCTCTGATATTCTTTGTAAGAGACGGTGACGAAATGGTTCAGCACAGGAGAGCTCACTCCCAATTCGAATATAAGTATCACATGAACCATTGCTACACCCAAAAGCTGCATTAATGGCATCGCATAGCTCATCGACAGCTCGATTGGTATACGCCAACACCAACATGTTATTATTCGGATTGCGGTAGAACTCTTCAATTAACCGACGAGCAAAAATGGACGTTTTACCCGTTCCCGGGGGACCTACAATAAGGAAATAATCCTCCGAATGAATTGCTTTTTCGATGATCTCCTCTTGTGATGGGCTCTTACGATCATCAAGTTCTAACTTCTTTGAAAAGGGAGGTTTTAGTCCCAATAGGAGTTTTCTTTTCTGTTTCGATGCTTTAAGAAAGGAGAAAATGCTTTTGTACATGTTGTTACAGGAGGAATCGAGACAATCGTGTTCAATAGCCCACAACTGGTGATCTTCAAAAAAGTGGCGGTTCTTCTGCTTATATCGAAAACGTACCTCCACCTCCTCCCGTGTTATTTGAACAATGGTTCCTTTTAGTATCTGACGGTTTAGAACCGTATCGTTTACATCGTTTCTAGGATATACAATGCAGATCTCCCCTTCGCGAAAATTCACAATATCGTTATCTGCTTCATTGCGGTTGAAAATTATTGTCCGTTCATTTTTTGTATCATCAATCTCCCGAATAGTGAGGTCAGAAACCACATCAAGCGATGCATGCCGCTCTGCAAAATCGCTTTTCCAGAGTGAAGAAAGTCCATTGGGAGCATAACTTTCATTCCTATTACCTACCTTCTGCAGATAAAGTTCTTCCGAAATAAAACGTATGTAACGATAAAACCATTCTTTTTCAAGTTCACTGCATTGCATTAGCAAACTGCCAATCTTCTCTATCTTTTTCAGATAGAAGTGGGGGAGTCTCTGCGATGAATCGACTCTCAACGAGGCCTCAAAAATTTCAGCTACACGACTATTCTCTCCGTAGATGATTCCCAGTTCAATAGCTACTATCAGATTTCGTAGCTGTATGATCTTTCTCTTTTTCTCATCAGTAGCGGATGCAAACCGTAGGTTTTCACCTTGTCTTTCGGCTGCCGAGTAGAGAATGGCCGCACCAATACGACGGTTCTCTTTTTCAAATACACCTTCCACCATCATCTGATAAACGATGGTTTGTATTTCGTGATTGGATGCAATTCTGTGCGGATCGTGTGCAGGATAGGGAACTTTTCCTGATTTTAACTCTACAATTTTTGCTTCTTTACAACATGGTGGCATATAAAGCAAATCGAGTCTACCCTGAAATCCAAAATATTCGCTGAAAAAAGAGGGTTCCAACGTACAAAAATGTATGTCGATACCATTAATGGGGAAATCGTACCGAATGACTCTCTTGATTTGCTCAAACTGATTCATTGCTTTTTGCATGAAATTCCGAAAGTCGGTATCGGTACGAATCTCTTCGCAACTGGTGTATTCAAAGGGCGATTGTTTGAAGGATCGCAAAAAAACATCGTTGAAGGAAATCGCCTCAATGTCGTCGGCATAAACCAACTCATCGAGAAAGAAGTTTGCCAGATTACCCAACAGAAGATAAGATCGATTCTCTTTCTCTTCCAGCCTGTTGCGGAAATAGTGGAGCGGTGTGACATCATACTCCTGAAAACACTCTGCAATGGCAGATGCGTCAATCAGGTAATCGGGTTCAAGGACGATAAAGTTGGGTTTATAATGTCCATTATCATCCAAATCACAATCAATCAGGTTTAATTGCACTCCATTAGGAACATTCTCGATCCACTTTGATGTGTCGGTTATTTCGCTTGAAAATGCTTGCTTTACAAGGATATGCAGGTGGAGTTCATCGAGTGTTATACAGTGTAGTAGATCTTTCTCAGGCTCTTTCTTCAATAACTTTACGCGAATCCTGGAGGATATTGATGGTTTACTGTTTGACTCTGAGATGTTTATCTCTTTATTTAAGTTGTTCATATAAATGGGTACATGAACTATCAAAATTACAAAAAATGTTTCTCCTTTAAAAGTAATCCATATGCAAATGGCATTCCAACTAGAAATATAATTGATCCGAAGAGGAGTAAAAAGCGCGAAGTTTGTTACCTTTGCGAAAACGGTAAAATCACTCCAAACACCCGAAATCATATGTCCCTACAATGTCCCTTATGTGGGAAGAGTAAAGCGTCAGAGGCGTTGTTTTGTGAAAGTTGTTCGAATAAGATCCGTACAAATTATGAAGTTGAGCTCCCAAATCAATCGAAACGGGAGGTAGAACCCATTGTCTCAAGGCAAGAGGTGAAACCGGAGATTGTGGAACAGATTGCGGCGGAACCTATTTACAATAGCGAGAAGATAGATGTAAACGATAACCCCGAGGAGAAGAAGCCGGAACGAAGTGGAGAGAAGAGGAAAAAAGGGAAATTGTTATTAAGAATAGTCATCCTTCTTTTCGTATTAACTGGAGCATTTCTTGTTTACAACGAAACAATACGAAAGAGTAGTCTTGAGCGTATTGCGTGGGGTAAGGCATTGGAGATTAATACAATAGGTGGATACCTTGACTATATGTCATCCTTTCCTAACTCCGTCCATTTTGCCGATGCACAAACACTGATGCGAAGCCTAAAGGAAGGAGAAACAACAGAATGGCAACGGATTAAAACGACAAATAATCCATCCGACTTACGTGATTTTCTTCATCATTATCCCGAAACACCCTATCGTTCACTTGTAGAAATACGTCTCGATTCGCTCTCCTGGATAGAAGCATTGAAGGCTAATCGTGTTGAAGCCTATTCCGATTATATCTTACAGGTTGAAATTGGTGACTTCAATGGTGAGTATTTGTCGCTCGCCAAGAGTCGCTATAATATGTTGTTTCAGTCCTACCCTGTGAATGAAGCTGATCTTGAATTTATTCGTCGAATTGTTGGGGAATTTTTCAATTCTCTATCTTCGCTCGATGGTGATGGCATTCGTCGCCATCTGGCACCAGTGGTGAATCGTTTTTTTGAAACTGGGAGAACCTCCCGGGAACAACTCATCGAAAGGCTGCAAACTTCAACTACATATGCACAGAATGGCACAATCCATTTTGTAGTTGATGCAAGTACCGTGCAGTATGAAAAGACAATGGAAGATGGTTTTAAAGTTAACATCCCCATTACGAAGATAATTGAGAAAGATGAATCCACCACTACACTACCTGGTTTCATAGTTCACATGGAGATTGATTCATTATTTCAGATTATTTCAGTGTATGAAACAAAACCATATCCCGAATTACGTTGAATAGATTAAGAGATAGTTCACGAAGTTTATAGGTCCCTCCTTCAAACCAAATGAATTTCTAGTTTGTTAAAGCGATAACTATGCAATTCCAACTAACATCAGAATATAAGCCGACCGGTGACCAGCCGGAGGCAATTAAAGCACTCGTTGAGGGACTTCAGCAGAAGGTCCCATATCAGACATTGCTGGGTGTGACCGGATCGGGTAAAACGTTTACAATTGCCAATGTAATTGCCCAAATGAACAAACCCACGCTGGTGTTGAGTCACAACAAAACATTGGCAGCACAGCTCTACAGCGAATTCAAAGGGTTTTTTCCGAATAATGCGGTAGAATACTTTGTCTCTTATTACGATTATTATCAACCTGAAGCATATATTCCCACGACCGATACGTACATCGAGAAGGACCTTGCTATTAATGACGAGATTGAGAAGCTACGCCTTGCTGCGACCTCTTCGTTGCTTTCTGGACGGAATGATGTGATTGTGGTCTCGTCGGTCTCCTGCCTTTATGGTATTGGGAATCCGGAGGATTTTCAGCAGACAACAATCGACGTGAAGGTCGGACAGACCATCGAGCGGGATTATTTTCTACGCTTGCTCGTCAATAGCCTTTACTCACGCAACGAAACACCCGACTTCGGGCGGGGTAACTTTAGGGTGAAGGGCGATACTGTGGATGTTTTTCTAGCATACCACGATTATATTATCCGAGTCATCTTTTGGGGCGATGAGATCGAAAGTGTGGAGTCGATAGACCCCCTTACGGGCATTACCATGGAGCGAATGGATGCATACCGTATCTTCCCCGCCAACCTGTTTGTAACCACCCAGGAACGCATTAATAGGGCAATAGACGAGATACAGATCGACCTCGGGAAGCAGGTTGAATTTTTTCAGGAAATTGGAAAACCGTATGAAGCGAAACGGTTGTATGAACGGGTGACATACGATATTGAGATGATCAAGGAGGTGGGGTACTGTTCCGGTATTGAGAACTACTCGCGCTACTTCGACGGGCGACAGCCAGGGACACGCCCTTTCTGTCTACTTGACTTCTTCCCGGAGGATTATCTGACTGTGATTGATGAGAGTCACGTAACCATTCCCCAGATACGGGCTATGTATGGAGGTGACCATTCCCGTAAAATCAACCTGGTGGAATATGGATTCCGATTACCTGCAGCAATTGACAATCGTCCCCTCAAATTTGAAGAGTTTGAAGCACTTACACCCGAAATTATCTTCGTAAGTGCTACCCCTGCCGATTATGAGTTGGAGAAATCGGAAGGAATAGTCGTCGATCAGCTGATTCGCCCCACAGGATTGCTAGATCCCCCCATCGATGTTCGTCCAAGTTTGAACCAGATTGATGACCTCATGGAGGAAATTCAACAGCGAGTTGAAAAGGATGAAAGGATACTGGTGACAACGCTCACTAAGCGGATGGCAGAAGAGCTGACGGCATACTTGGCAGGTAACAATGTGCGGTGTAACTACATCCATTCTGATGTGGAGACACTGGAGCGTGTGAAGATCATGGACGATCTACGTGCAGGGTTGTTCGATGTTCTGATTGGTGTGAACTTATTACGCGAAGGTCTCGATTTGCCAGAAGTATCACTTGTCGCCGTTTTAGATGCCGATAAGGAGGGTTTTCTACGTTCCCATCGTTCTCTCACACAAACAGCAGGTCGTGCTGCCCGCAATGTGAACGGGAAGGTAATCTTTTATGCAGACAAGATTACCCAAAGTATGCAGATGACAATCGATGAAACCAACCGTAGAAGAGAAAAACAGATGAAATACAACGAAGAACATGGCATCTCACCCACACAAATTAAGAGAAGCCATTCTTCGGTTCTAAACAAGGAACAACCATCTTCATCAGAAACAAAAGCATATGTGGAACCAGATTATTATTCAATGGCTGCAGAACCGCTGCCAACATATGCCACTGCCGATGATTTGAAGAATAAAATAGAACAAACTCGCAAGGCAATGTTGGCCGCAGCAAAGAAAATGGAATTTTTAGAGGCTGCTCAACTGCGCGATCAGCTGGTAATGCTGGAAGCGATGTTGAAATGACGAGTTCAATGAAATTAGTAAAAAAGGAACATGAAATCAGACATTCAAATTGCAAGAGAGACACAATTAAGAAAAGTAAAAGATATTGCTGAAAATATCGGAATACCTCGCGATGAGGTCATTAGCTTCGGTCGCCACATGGCAAAAATACCAGCTAAGTTGCTTATACCCGAGAAGATAAACAAAAGCAACCTGATCCTTGTCACTGCAATCACCCCCACCAAGGCCGGAATCGGCAAAACAACCGTTTCCATTGGACTGGCACTCGGATTAAACAAAATAGGGAAAAAAGCCATTGTGGCACTTCGTGAACCATCTTTGGGACCTGTTTTTGGTATGAAAGGTGGTGCAGCAGGGGGAGGGTATGCTCAGGTACTTCCCATGGAAAATATCAACCTGCATTTTACAGGCGATTTTCATGCGGTAACCACAGCGCATAACACCATCTCAGCATTGCTCGACAACTACATCTTTCGGGTTCAGGGCACAGGTGATGAATTAAAAGAGGTTCTTTGGAAGCGGGTAATGGATGTGAACGACCGTAGCTTGCGATATATTGTCACAGGTCTGGGACCCGGGAATGGTGTGCCCCAGGAAGCTGGCTTTGATATCACCGCAGCATCGGAGCTGATGGCAATCCTTTGCTTAGCGGAAAATGAAAACGACCTACGCCGTCGTATCGAAAATATCCTATTGGGTTATACCCGAAGCGGCAAACCATTCACGGTGAAAGATTTGGGTGTTGCAGGTGCTATTACTGTGTTGATGAAGGACGCCATTCATCCCAACCTGGTACAAACTACAGAAAATACACCGGCGTTTGTACATGGTGGTCCCTTTGCCAATATTGCTCACGGCTGTAATTCTGTATTGGCGACTAAAATGGCCATGTCTTATGGTGATTATGTGGTGACAGAAGCTGGTTTTGGTGCAGACTTGGGTGCAGAAAAATTTTTCAATATCAAGTGTCGTAAGAGTGGATTGCGACCCAAACTTACGGTGATTGTGGTGACTGCCCAAGGACTCAAAATGCATGGTGGTACACCCGAGAAAGAAATTAAAGCTCCGGACCTCAACGGACTGAAAAAAGGACTTGCCAACTTGGAGAAGCATCTTGTTAATTTGGAGGCATTTGGACAGTCTGTCGTTGTAGCTTTTAACAAGTATGCTTTCGATACATTCGAGGAAATTGAAGCAATCAAGAGCTTTTGCATAGAAAAGGGTGTTTCCTTTGCCGTGAATGAGGCTTTTACAGATGGTGGTAATGGTGCTGTGGCCTTGGCAAATGCGGTAGTGGAAGCTATTGAAAACAAGCCCTCTGGTGACCTGAAGTTTACCTATGAACTTGAGGATAGTATTGAAACCAAGATTACAAAAATTGCGACCAATATTTATGGGGCTCGCGATGTGGTATTGGGTGAAAAAGCATTAAAGAAATTGCGTTTCATTGAAGGTACACCCCTCGAAAAGATGCCGGTCTGCATTGCCAAGACGCAGTATTCTTTTTCTGCAGAACCCAAATGGTACGGGGTGGCGAAGGATTTCCGGTTTAAGATCAACGACTTGGTTATCAATCAGGGATCGGAATTCATTGTTGCCATTGCTGGTGAAATGATGCGTATGCCAGGCCTACCTGCTGAACCTCAGGCAAAATTTATTGATATAATTGACGGTAAGATTGAGGGGTTGAGCTAACGTGCTAGACTCGCATTAAATCGGTCATAATGCCATCAGAGATGAAGATACCTTCTCGTGTGAGTTTGAGGGTATCTTCATCTTTTAATAGGAGCTTCTGGTCGAGATACTTTTGTGCAATTTGTATGCAAAACTCATAATAAAGTTCACCAAATTTGTTTCTCAACTCTGTAAGGTTTATACCCCACATGGTGCGTAATCCGGTGAGGATAAATTCATTGTATTTCTCATTTTGACTCAGTTGCTCGTGACTCCGTTCGGGAGAAGTAGATTCTATTCCTTTGATATACCGGTTGAGTGAGGCAATGTTAAAGGAGCGATTTTCACCATCGTAGGAGTGAGCCGCCGGTCCCAGACCCACATATTTTTTATTATGCCAATATGAAGTATTGTGTCGTGAGAAACAACCCTCTTTGCCGAAAGCAGAAATCTCATAGTGGATAAAATCATCGGATGTAAGTCGGTCAATTAGCATGGAAAACATGGCTGTGCTGATTGCTTCATCAACCTGTTTTATTTTACCTGCTTTCAACAGGGAGTACATCTTTGTTTTTTCTTCGTAAATAAGATGATAGGCAGATATATGCTGTACATGTAGTGCGATGGCTTGATCCAGATTTTTGTCCCATCGTTCCAATGTCTGGTTGGGAAGACCATACATGAGGTCGATGCTAATATTATTAAATCCCTTTTCCTGACATTTTGTAACCACATCGAATGCTTGTTGTGCCGAATGACGCCTTCGTAGAAACCTCAACTCTTCATCGTCGAAACTCTGTATGCCAATGCTGAGGCGGTTGACCGGTAGTGCTGCGAGCATCCCAATGTATTCGTCCGTAAGATCATCGGGATTGGCCTCAACCGTTATTTCCACCTCCGCATCAATGTCGTACTGATTGTAGAGGGTATGAAAGATTTGTTCAAAATGATGCTGATGAAGTCGCGAAGGCGTCCCTCCTCCAAAGTAGATGGTATGCACCGTTTCGGGAAGCTCATCTTTCCGCATCACCCCCTCCTTGCAGAGAGCATCTACAAATGCATCTATCTGCGATTCATTGGTGATGGTATAAAAATCGCAGTACGTACATCGGGTCTTGCAATAAGGAATATGAATATAGATACCTGCCACCTTACTTTCCTATTGTTGTGTAGTGTGATCAGTCTTATTTATCTTTTCCTTCGGTTCCTGTTCCGTAAGTAGCTTGTATGCAGCAAGGTATTTCTTCAAACGGGCAAGGTCATTGAACACAATCTCATCCCACCGACGTACATCCATGTTGTCGGTCAGATCGTTTAGCTTAACACGCACAGCAATGGGATTCTTTTGCAATCGAACGAGATACTCGTCGTACGACTCATTGTCTCTCCGTGTCATGGCATCCACTCCGTTAATAATCTCTTGTGTGAAACCCTCATCGGCAAGTTGTTGCAATGTAACGGGTGTGTCTTCCACCACATCATGCAGAATGCCAACGATCTTTTCCTGAAGTGTATGTCCAGCATTCATTACACGAAAAGAATGTTCAATGTAGGGACGCCCGTTGTGTGTATCGAGTTGTCCTGCATGCGCCTCCATTGCTAGGAGTATAGCCCGATGAAGTTGTTCACTCAGTTTCATTTTTTCTGCAATATTTCCCGTACAAGTAGGGGCTCATCAGTGGTGATGTAGTCTACTTTTAAATCGATCATCTTCTGAATATCCTCTGGTTTGTTTACTGTCCAGACGTTCACTTTTTGTCCCAGCTCATGTGCTTTGCTTACCCACTCCGGGCGATTATACAACACACCATAGTTGTAATCAAAACCACTCAAATTCATGGTTGCCAACACCTGTGGAGCAAGATCGCCATTCAGATAATAAACCGGTGCCTTTGGGGCAAGTTTACGGGCCTGCTGCACGAAGTTCAAACCGAAGGCAATGAATTCGACCTTATCTTGAAGTCCTCGTTGAGCAACCATATCCATTACTTTTGCTGCTAAGATATCCTCTCTCTCTTTCAATTTGTGCGATTTGAATTCGATGATCAACTTTATATTCTTGCATTTAGCAAATGCATCGAGATATTCCTCGAAAGTAGGCAATGTTTCACCGTTGGAGAGTTTCACTTTACGGAGTGTTGCCAGCGGAGTATCCTGTACAAGCAATTTCTCCCCGTTTAGGGTTACATCTGCATCGTGATTTACCACAGGCACACCATCAGAAGAGAGCCATATATCCACCTCAGAACCATATACCGCAATTGAATCGGCTTTCATCAATGCTGTAATGGAATTTTGAGCTGAACCGGCTGTTTTCCAGAATCCACGGTGAGCAATAATTTCTTGTGCTTGTATGTTTGTAAATGCTAACACAAGAACAGAAGCAATCAAAAGGTATTTTCGTTTCATAGTCTTTTTTTTTTAATCAATCAATTAATAGTTAAAGATACAATATTTGTTGTTACCTCGTTCGAAAAATGAGCGACAATTTTTCAACGTGAAGAATAAGTAAATTCCAATTTGGCAGAATCTCCTGATTTCAGAGAGATAGAAATAAAACCATTCTCAATGGGTATTACTCTCTTTTTGTGGCGTATAGATTTGACTCCATTGGGTACTTTAATTTTATAATTATGATCGGTTGTAGACCGAAGTGTGACCGAAATAATGTGTCTATCACTCCATGTGAGATCCACTTCGGCTCCCCCTCTTACTCGCAACCCCTTGAAATGACCACTTTGCCATGCGTTGGGGATGGCAGGCAGGAGATTAATGTAGCCCTCTTGACTCTGGATGAGCATTTCGGCAATACCGGCAGTACCACCAAAGTTACCGTCAATTTGAAATGGTGGGTGTGCACAAAATAGGTTGGGGTAGGTGCCACCTCCCTGTCCGCCATAAGTGATTGCATTAAGAGGGAGGGCTGGCTGCATGAGACTCTTGAGTAATTTATAGGCACGGTTACCATCATGCAATCGTGCCCAGAAATTTATTTTCCATGCACGCGACCACCCCGTACCTCCATCACCACGTCGCTCCAACGTTTGGCGTGCTGCCTCAGCCAGCTCCGGTGTGGTAAAGGGTGAAATCTGATTGGAGGGATGAAGCCCATACAGGTGCGAAACGTGGCGGTGTTGGGGATCCGTCTCTTCATAATCTTCCAACCACTCCATCAAATAGCCATTGGGACTGATTTGCATTGGTGGCAGTTTGGGGAGTGCCTCGTTTATCTGTGCTGTAATATCATTTTCAATACCCAGTATCTTGGCTGCGGACAAGGTGTTACTAAAAAGCTCACGGATAATTTGTGCATCCATGGTGGGCCCCATGCAGACGAATACTTGATTGCGAGTGCCCGGCATATAAAACCCATTCTCGGGTGATGAGGAGGGTGCTGTGACCAGCCATCCATGTTTGGGCTCTTCAATCATGGCTGAGAGGAAAAATTGCGCTGCCGATGCCATGGTGGGGTAGATGGATTGCAAATATTCTTTATCCTGTGTAAAAGCATAGTGTTCCCATAAATGTGCACAGAGCCAAGCTCCTCCGGTATTGGTAGCGCCCCACGAGGCATGTTCACCCGGTGCGGTAAATTTCCACGGGTTACTCATCATGTGGGCAATCCATCCATCTGCCCCGTAAAATGTTTGTGCCGTTTTGCTCCCCGAAGGCACGAGCGACTGTGTAAAATCGATCAGAGGCCGATGCAATTCCGAAAGGTTACATACTTCCACAGGCCAGTAGTTCATTTGCACGTTAATGTTCAGGTGATAGTCTCCATTCCATGGTGTCTGCAGCGTATTTGCCCAGAGACCTTGCAAGTTGAGAGGAAGCGTCTGTTCGTTTGTACCACAGATCATCAGATAACGACCATATTGGAAGTACAAGGCAGCGAAAGGAGCGTCATCATTTGTTTGAAAGTCGTGAAGCCGTCTGTCGGTCGTGAGGTTGTTGTTCTGTTCTCCCAAATTGAGCTCTACCCGGTTGAATTTCTCTTGGTACTTTGTGCGATGATTACGTTTCAATGTTTGGTAGTCTATTCTGCGTGCTTCTTCAAGCAACTGGCTTGTTTTCACCTTGTAATCCTTTACTAGTAAATCACTTGAGGTAGAGAGAATGATTAATGCCTCATCGGCACCCGATAGAGAGAGCCCATTTCCGTCCGAAGAAACTGTACCACCCTTGTTCACGATCTGAAGCATTGAATAGTAACGGACTCCCTTGTCGCCATTGTGACCGTCATTAAGTTGTCCCTCCATGTAAAGTGTATGATCTTTCACAGAGATGATTGCTCTTTCGGGACGGGAGAGTGCGAGTTCGAAGGAGATGGCATTTTTCTTGTTGGCCGATAGTTTGATCAAAAGTACATCGTTCGAAAAGGAGGTGAAATATTCACGCGAGAAATGAAGATCTCCCTTTTTGAATTCTGTTGTGGATACCGCATCGTTTAATGATAGGGTCCGACAGTAATCACGAATGCTATCCTCATTTTCATAGCGATACTTTATTTGCAGATTACCCAACATCTGAAAGCTACCATAGGGTGCATCCTTCCCATTTCCGTGTGCAGACCCTTCACCACCACAACGAAAATGGCGATACATTAACTGTTGCGCTTCGTCGTTTTTGCCGGCCAAAAGCAACTCCCGAATTTGAGGCAAATATTGAATGGCGTCCGCATTGAGTGCTGTGGTGTCTTCGCTGCCACTCCATAAGGTGATGTCATTCAGCACAATCAGTTCTTCCTGCACACCTCCGTCGGGCATCATACCAATTCGTCCATTGCCAAGAGGAAGAGTTTCTTCCCAAAGTTGGGCCGGCTTGTCAAACAATAATTTCAATTCCTGTGTCTCCTTTTTTTTAGATTGCAAGGTGCAACCGGTAGTTATCATCAATAAGACTAGCAGGGGAAAGAATGTATGTCTCATCATTCGAATTTGTTTGGTGGTTACAATTATTAGAAGGTATGAATCCTATAAAAAATCCAACTCGGCAATGGACACATGCTTCCCTTCACCTTCAATTTGCGTGACATACACACGCACATAGCGGGTTGTTACAGGTGTAGAAAGCCTATGTGTTCGTTTAGAAGGGTCATTTACCAAGTTGCCAAATTCAAAACTATCAACCGTGTTCCAGCTTTTTCCGTTGCTGCTCACCTGAATATCTCCTTTTGCCATCATACCTCCAAGATAGTATGTTTGAGGAGTGTAAACCAATGCCTTCAATTCCTGTTCACTTCCCAAATCGATGGCAATGAAATAGGGTGAAGAGCTTTCCTCCGATTGCCAAAATGTAGAGGGGTCTGCATCAAAAGCCGCAGAAGCAGGGCGTCGTTCCTGCTGACTGCTAACGCCGACCGTTTTCCATGTTATTTTTGGAAGACCAAAATATTCACTTTGCAGGGCTCCCTTTGTTTCCTGGAGGAATGATACTGCCTTAATTTCCTTATTAATGACAGAAATGGGCTCTTCGTATTTTAAGGAGTTACGGGTTGGTGTTGTACCGTCGAGTGTATAAAAAATCTCATACCCCACATTCAAGTTCTTGGCTGCATTCTCACCATATTGGTTCCAGTTGAACACACTTTTCAACGGAGCAATGGTCACCATTCCCTCCTTGTTGCGTGAAAATGCCAACTGTGGAGGGCGAGAATGGTAGTAGTGGGCCGATATGTTGCAGATGGCTGGGGTGAGACGTGAAGAGGTAATCCGGAGACGAATTTTGTTTGTTGTCACCTCCGGAAAACGAAGTATCCGCTTATAGCCGATGTTGGTTGCTTGTGCAATTTCGACCCATTGATTGTCGATCCAGGCATCCACCGCATGTGCTTCTACACGTTCACTGTGTGTTGCAATGGCTTCCTGCAAAACTAATCGGTTGATGGTAGTCGGCTTCTTCATTGTAATGGAAATAGATTGATCTGCATTGTCTACAAGTAAGTATGTATCCAATTTACCATCAAGTACCTCTCTTGGTCCGCGTGCTTTTTCAATGAGATTGAGGGTGTAGGTCTCTTGAATTCTTTTCCCCACTTCTTCCAATACTGCTACATCTTGAGGGGAGAATTTACCTTCACGATTGGGTGGAATATTCAGCAAAAAGATTGAGTTTCCACCTACAGAGCGTTCATAAATATCGAAAACGTCATCAGCGCTACGTACTTTCTGACTGGTGTCGTCCCGATAAAACCATCCTTCGCGTATGGAGGTATTCGTTTCTGCCGGCTGATAATGCAGATAATTTCCGGCATACAACTTTTCCCGAGATCCAAGGTCATTGTCCGTCATATCAACAAATTCCGTGGCGGTATTGGGATCCTCCGGATAGGTGATCACATTCCATTCTGTTTTTCTTGTTGCCCCCGCTTCATTGCCACACCAACGGATATCTTCACGGCCAAATATCACGGCATTGGGTGCAAGTGTACGGATCAATTTTCTCCATGCTGCATAGTGATAGGTTTGTCCTCCTTTTCTTTTGGGGTGTGCTCCATCGAACCATACTTCATGAATCTCACCATACTCGGTCAGCAACTCAAAGAGCTGGTTCAGAAAATATTCATTGTAGTCATCCACTTCAAACTCAAAGGTCGTTTTGTTGTCAAAGGGACGACCTTCCACCTCGCGCGGTATGGTACGTTTCGTATAGTTGCTCAAGTTACCGTAGAGGCCATCGGGACTTTCAATCTGATAGAGATCAGCAGGTGAAAGATAGATTCCTAGTTTTAAATCATATTTTTTGCAAGACTCAGATAGCTCCTTCAGCACATCACCCTTACCATTTTTGTAGCCTGAAGAGATGACTCCATGATTGGTATAACGACTCTGCCAAAGTACAAAACCATCATGGTGCTTAGCCGTAAATATCACCATTTTCATGCCGGCCGCCTTCATGGCTTGACACCATTGGTCGGTATCGAGTGTTTGCAAATCAAAGACGGCCGGATCCTCCATCCCGTTGCCCCATTCCTTGCGGGTGAAGGTGTTGGGACCGAAATGAATGAAAGCAATGAATTCATTATCAAGCGCACTCAATTGATTTGCAGTGGGAACCACGTGCGCTGCCTTTTCAAGGATGGACTCTCTGCTTTCTCCTTTTTCAATCTTTATGGTGCTTTGGGGAGATATTGAGCTTCTTGGTTCGCTATTACACGATAAAAGCGAGAGTGCCCCAACTAGTAGTAGAGAAAATTTATTCATTTTTTTTCTTTCGCAAAAGTGCTTCTAGGAAATAATAATCGGCATATACCAGTGGCACATCTACTTCTGATTTTGATGGTTTTGAACCGGTACTATGAAGCAACAAGAATCCTCCATCTTCGTTCAGCGTTGCCCGATATTGCAGTGTCAGGTTATGCACGATTGTGTCAGCCTGTTCTTTGTATTGAGCCGCCTTTTCTCCTCCAAATGTGCTCAATTCATACAATGCCGATGCAATGATGGCAGCTGCTGAAACATCACGTGGCTCATTGGGGATCTCGGGTGCATTGAAATCCCAATAAGGAATCAGGTCCAGCGGCAGGTTCGGGTGTGAGAAGATGAAATCAGCAATATGATGAGCCTGATCCAGATAGGTGTTATCTTTCGTTTCCCGATAACACATTGTGTACCCGTACAACGCCCATGCCTCACCGCGTGCCCAGGTCGACTCATGTGCGTAACCCTGATGTGTGTGACGGTTCAATACTTCACCGGTGATTGTATCGTAATCAACAACATGATAGGTTCCGTAATCTTCGCGAAAATGATTTTTGATGGTCGTGTTCGCATGGTTTACGGCAATATTGTAATAGGTTGAATCGCCACTCTCTTTGGTCGCCCAGAAAAGCAATTCCAAATTCATCATGTTATCGATGATAACCGGACATTGCCACTTGTCGCGGTTGTGGTCCCACGAGCGAATAATTCGGGCATTGGGTTTGTAGCGAGATATCAAGGAGTTCGCAGCTTCAAGCAGAATAGGCTTGTAGCTTTCGTCGTTTGTCAACCGCAATCCGTTGCCAAAGCTGCAGTACATCATAAAACCCAGATCGTGGGTACTTTTCGTATACTTCTGCACCTCGAGGTTGGCCGTAAATGCTCTAGCCTGTTCTTCCCATTTGGGATCTTTGGTGTATTCATACATATACCACAGTTCACCCGGAAAGAAACCACTTGTCCAGTCCCGAGAGACAACCAATTTTAGTTTCCCATTTTCATCAAGTGTGCGGGGACTTACCAATGGTTTTTCTGCTTTGCTGAGTGAATCTCTGTCATCGTTTGCTTTTGCCGATTCAATCTCTTGCAATGCATAGGTAAGTTGTTCTGATGCAAAGTCGAAGTTCTGTTTGACTAAGTCGCCTGCCTGTTGCATTTTGCAGGAGGTGACTAAACCGATGGCGAGGATACCTATCAGTCCAATTTTTTTGTTTTTCATATCAATATATTTATAAAGTGGGTTCCCATCCTGGTTCATAATCGCGACCCCATAATTTCATCGCATCGCGATCGTACATCTTACCACAATTTTCATCAATGTCAAATCCTTTTCCAATACGGTAGGCTAAGTTTGAATAGTGAACCATAGCCATGCTGATGCTTGCATCATCGATGGGGGCAGTCAGTTTTTCCTTTCCCCTCACTGCTTCAAAGAAATTAATCACATGTCCGGTGGTCATGTCACCTCCGCCTCCCAATGCTGTTCCAGCTTCGTTGGAAGAAGCTTTGCTCTCTTTCACCAGTTTGCCGTTTCTATCGTGCAGGGTATAAAGACTTCTGTCAACATATACAGTACCTTCACTTCCATAAATGATTGTACCTCTTCCACCTCTACCGTATGTATCATAACCGGAGCGACTTTTGCCATCCCACTTAATTATCTTGTTGTTTGCAAAACGGAAGGTGGCATCCATGGTGTCATACATCTCCCAGCCATCGTTGATGAAATGACGCTTGGCTGCTTCAACATCTACTCGCTGCGGAAAGTTCACCTGCAAAGCCCAACGAGCTATGTCCAATTCATGTGTAGCATTGTTTCCTGTTTCAGCTGTACCGTAGTCCCATCCATACCAGTGCCAGTTGTAGTCCCATGTCTCTATGGTATAATCACGACGTGGTGCAGGTCCCTGGAAAAGCTCCCAATCAAGTCCGGCAGGAGCAGGTGCTTTCTTTTGCAACGGCACTTCTCCTCTTTCGTTGACATAAAATGCCACAGCCTTATAGGGTGTACCAATAACACCATTGTGGATTTCATTGATTATCTCAATGGTATGGGGAGATGAACGTTGTTGGTTACCCATTTGCACAACCTTATTGTATTTCTTAGCTGCTGCTACCAACAGTTCATTTTCGAACATGTTGTGACTACATGGTTTTTCTACATACACATGTTTTCCACTCTTCATCGCCATAACCGATCCCGGCGTATGCCAGTGGTCAGGTGTTGCATTAATTAATACATCTACCTTCTTGTCATCCAATACTTTGCGAATGTTATTCTCCAATTTTGGCTTGTAGTCGATATGTCTGGAGAAACTACTCAGGGCTCTTTCTCGTTGACTCTCCATAACATCACACAAATACACCAGTTCTACATTGGCGCTTTTCATAGCTATGGGTTCGTAGAATGCACTTAATCTTCGACCGAGCCCTGCTATGGCAACATGAATACGATCATTGGCACCGATGATTCGATTGTAACTTTTTGCCGGCATGCTCATAATGGAATTGCTTACAGCTAATCCAGCTGCTCCTGCGCTCATTTTCTTGATAAAATCTCTTCTATTTACTTTCATACTATTAAGAATAATGGAATTTTTATTTATCGTACTAAATCGGATGGCGATGGGGTTAATCTCCTTGCCAAAAGGTTTTTTAATGTCAGTTTGTTGTCAATGAATAACTCTTTCCTTTTTCTGTCTCGAAATCGGTCAAATAGGTTTCTTTCAGCAAAAGCTCCACATCCGATTCACCTACGTTCGAAATGAGAGGAGGTAAACATGGTGTTTGATAGAAACTGTTCGAATTAGCATTGTGTGTAATTAGCAAAGGTACACTTTTTGACTGAAGCGTGCAATTTGTTCTAAGTCTGCAGTTCCCACCTAAGGTGGAATGGACTGTAACACTGTTTAATACGCCATTTTCCCATGTGAAATCTAGAATGAATCCACCTCTGGCACGAAGTCCTTTTACCGATCCACTACTCCAGTTGTCGGGTAGTGCGGGTAAGATAAATATTGCATCAGAATGGCTTTGTAATAACATTTCTGTGATACCTGCAGTACCTCCAAAGTTGCCATCAATTTGAAATGGTGGATGGGCGTCGAAAAGGTTAGAATAGGTGCCCCCTCCTTTCATGGAGACCTCAGTTGCATCCACATGTTTCAACCCTTTTTTTAACATCTTGTAAGCGTGATTACCATCCTCTAGTCGAGCCCAGAAGTTAATTTTCCATGCCATAGCCCATCCTGTGCCCTCATCTCCGCGAAGTTCAAGGGTTCGTTTACACGCTTTTGCGTACTCCGTATTGACCCGAGGTAAGACCTCTTTTCCCGGATGTAAACCATACAAATGTGAAATATGACGGTGCTGTGGATCTACATCTTCAAAGTCTTTGTGCCATTCTTGAAGTTGTCCTTTCGATCCCACATGGGGAGGGTATAGGCGATTCAACGCTACGTACAATTCTTTCCTGAAGGGTATATCTTCCTCCAGTAATTCAGATGCACGAATGCAGTTGGTGAAGAGATCACGGAGCAAACTCATGTCCATGGTCGTTGCTTTTGCAATTACACCTATCTGTTCTTTTCCATTTTTGTCGATATACTTGAAATTGTTCTCGGGTGAACTTGAAGGATTGGTGACCAGATAGCCGCTTTCGGGATCCTCCCGCAACCATTGCAGCATGAATTCGGCTGCTCCTTTCATCAGCGGATAAGCCTTCTCTTTGAGATATTGCCTATCGCCACTAAAAGCATAATGTTCCCACAAGTGCTGACACAACCATACACCTGCCATAGGCCAGCACGACCATCGGGGGGTGCCACTCGGATCCTGATCAAACCCTCCCGTTGGTGAGGTTTGTGCCCATGCATCTGAATTGTGGTGGGCAAGCCATCCCTTATCTATTCCATAGTTTATTGCAGCCGTTTTGGCTCCTTCCTGCGAAAGACGTTCGATAAATGTTTGCAACGGTTCGAAACACTCCTGCAGACCGGTTGTCTCTACAGGCCAATAGTTCATTTCCGTATTGATGTTGGTGGTATAGTTGGATCCCCAAGGTGGTTGAATGTGCCTGTTCCATATACCCTGCAGGTTTGAGGGTAAACTACCAGCTCTAGAGGAAGCAATCGTTAGATATCGACCATACTGATAGTATAATGTAACTAAACTGTAATCTGAATCATCCTGTTGAAATGCTGCCAGACGTTTATTGGTGGGTAGTTCATCTTTTCCATCACCCAAATTAAGGGTTACTCTATCGAATAAATGCTTGTAATCCTCTTTATGACGAACGAACAACTTCTTGTATCCAAGTGCTTCAGCTTTATTCAAATGCTCTATTACCTTTTTTTCTGCTGATATCAGATCGGAATAAGATTGCGCAAATGAATCGCTGTGGTAGCTAGTTGCTGCAGCTACTATAATCGTCGCAGAGTTTGCATTTGTCAGCGTCAACACAGAGTCCTTCGATTCAATGCGACCACCTTGTGGAATGAGAAGCAAGTGGACTTCAAAATTAACTCCCGGACCATCTTTCTCAGTTGCATATAGAATCTGATTGGGGTCATATTTCCTATTTGCTACATAATATGGAGCTTTCCCTTTTAAGACAAGCTTGTTGCCTTCAATGACTGTTTCATAGCGCAAGTCACAATTAATTCCTACATCAAATGAGATAGCCTCTTTTTTATCAGCTTCAAGTTGAATGACCATTACACGATCTGGGAATGATATAAAACTACTTCTTTTATATTCTACGCCCTTTACCTTGTATATGACATTGGCTGTTGCATTAGAAATATTTAAATCGCGATAGAAATCTACGATCTCATTTTCCTCAATGTGCATGTTTAACAACAAGTTTGCCAAAGGAAGGTATCTCGCGGTATATGGGCCTTGAGAGTTATTCTTCCATAAGCTTTCGGCAAGTTTGTAATCGCCTTTGTCAATCGCCTCGCGAACAAGTGACAATGCTGACGGACCAAGAGGATTGTTGCGCTCTTCGGCGGGCCCGGACCAGAGTGTTTCTTCATTCATTTGGTACACTTCATGGAGGGGATGACCATAAACCATGGTACCCAGACTTCCGTTCCCAAGTGGCAACGCTTCTTCCCATATCTGGGCAGGTGTGTCGTACCATAGTTTTAGATCTGCTGAGGTGTGTTTGTCGGAAGAGCAAAATGAAACGACTATTCCCAGAAGAAGCAATGCAATATAATATCCTCTTTTCTTCATTAATTGGTCTGTTTTTTGATTTTCAACTCGTGTTGTTGTGGAATAAATTAAAGCTTCACGGAGATTGTATCACCATTTTTTATCCGTTTTTTCACCAAAACTTGACCCTCCCTCTTTGTGATTGTAACTTCTAAATAGTCGTTCTTCAACCTGTTTATGTAGATAGAAAAGTTGCTTTCATGAGCTCGTATGTTTTTCAGATTCATATATTCCCAATCTTGTGGCAGATGGGGTGTCATCTCAAACTTTCGGAGTCCTGTAGGTCGTATACCAAACAGACCTTCTGTATAAATACGGCAATAAAGTCCGCTCTCTGCCGACAGATGGCGCTGCTCCCCTTCAGGCCATGCTTCGATGGCATAGGGCACATGATCTCCCAGCAATCTTTTGCGGGAATATTTTTTTAGAAAGTTAATTCCCTGAGTCACTTCTCCTGCAGCAATGCTACCTCTGAGCGCATATAGGGTCGATCTATCCCAGAATGTTTCCGTACCAGCTTGCGTTAACAATCCGTTTTCCGTCCATAAGCGGGGTGAAAATAAAGCCTCAACAGTTCCTTTTGCACGTGTATATATACCGACTGTCAGGGGCATACATATCCAGGATCGAAGTATTTCATTTCCTTCGTAGTACCGATAGCTATGAAATCCTTCTATTTCGTATCCAAAATGGTCTTCAATGGCTTTTTCTAGTGCTTTGGCCTGTTGTTTGTACGTTTTGAGTTTTGATGATGCTATACCTAATTCTTTTCCAAGTAAAACCGCAGAATTTAACGCATCGTAATAAAGCGATGAGGTACATAAATTGGCATCACCCGCCGGAAAGCGGTATTCCAACTCATCAGAATCGGAAGCAACCACACCATAAGGGGTGAGTTTTCGGTTGCAAAATTCCAGACACCACTCAATAAGTGGCCATAGCTCCATTGCTTCGGCTTTGTTTCCGCGAGCTAAAGCATAGCGTGCTGCCCCATATGCAATCATAGCTCCGTCACCCCTATCTTTTGCCCCATGCCATATATCAACACCTTCTGCAATTATTGAACTGGGTATTGGGTTATAATCCGGATTCATAAAACGTGCAAAATGACGAAAGGAGTTGAGTGCCGATTCATTTGCGATATCATACCCCAAGTATGGGAAAAACGGATTGATATATTCAGCCTGATCATTGGCCCATATTGCAGCGTAATAGGATTCCCCTCCGGGACCATGCATCAGTCCGCCTTTTGTTCTGTAAATACTTTCTGAACCTCTTATTTTTGCAAATGCAAACATTCTGTTTAATACAGGATCGGGAGTGTCTAAAACCAAATTATTACCCCATTGCATGAGCAGACTCTTTCGCGCCTCTTTCTCAACATCGATGTTAGCGAGGACATATGGCGGCTCATTCATTTTTCTACCCGAAAAGAGTGCGAAGAATTTCAATTTCTCACCCGGTGTCAGAACGAATGATCCCTTCTTTGATACCATAACTTCAATACAATAGGCTCCATACACACTTACTGAGTCGGGTATGGTATTCGTAATACTCCATTCAGGAATGTGTATTGTAATTGCATGGTCATTCCTATTTTCTACCGTATATTCCTCGCAATAGTAAGGTGCTGATGCCGAGGGATATAGCTCTCGGGTCATTCTGATACCATCCCGTATGTGATTTCCATTGTTGTTATAACTGAAAGAGCTTTCTACTTTCATCGTACCATCGAACGAAATGTATTGTACTTTTTCATTCGTTAATTGATTGTTTTCAACAGTAAGCAGTGCTGGAATATTAGTCTCAAACCGTTGTATTAAGCTGCTATGTGTATTGTTCGGTTTCAATCTGAGCATCGGAAAAACCAGGCTTCTATTCAGCTGAAAAGCTCCCTCCTTATCCACTCCATACCTTAGTACAACCGATAACATTTGTCCGCTCATCTCAACATGATCTTTATGAGGTATGTTGTTATTATTTATGTTCCATTGAATGGAGCCATCATCTTGTATGTTCCATCTATCATTGTTTTGTGCATAAACAATTGTGCATAACAGCAACGAAATAGCAAGTAAACTCAGATTTTTCATAAGATTAATTTTTTCATGTTGTT
>DBQD01000061.1 GCA_002305715.1 Proteiniphilum sp. UBA1403
AATTAATTATTATTCAACAATCTGAAATAGGGCGCTAAGCTACTCTGATTTACAATTTTCTCCATTGATTTTCTCCTGTTTTGTATGTCACCCAGAGAATCTGTCGGAAAAGAGGCAATCGTCAGGTTGATCGTTAAACACATTGTAAGGTAATCTACTATTTTTGTATTTTCGGCAGTGACAAAAAAAATACAGAAGTAAAAAAGTGTTTAACTTTTAAACTTCTGTATTCAAAATGAGACAAAGTTTCTGTCTCAATTATTACATTACTCCTCAGACAAGAAGCTGGCGATTCCTTCCTGAGTTGCAGAAAGACCTTTATCGCCCTTGTGCCAATCTGCTGGACAAACTTCACCGTACTGTTCAGTGAACTGCAGTGCATCAATTACACGCAATGCCTCCTCAACACTTCTACCCAGAGGCATGTCATTTATTACCTGATGACGAACAATGCCCTGCTTGTCAATCAAGAACAATCCACGGTATGCTTCGGGAGATCCTTCAAATACAGGAGCACCAGTCTCGTTAGCTTTGAACTCACCAGCCAATACGTCGTATGCCATGGAGATGGTTAATGAATGATCAGCAACAATTGGGTATGTTACACCTTGAATACCACCCTCTTTCTTTGGTGTCTGCAGCCATTTCCAGTGCGAAACGGCAGAGTCGGTTGAGGCGGCTACAACCACGGTGTCTCTTTGTTCAAACTCATTCAACTTCTGCTGAAATGCATGCAATTCAGTTGGACAAACAAATGTGAAGTCTGCCGGATAAAAGAAGAACACAACATATTTCTTACCCACATAATCGGTGAGAGAAAAGTTTTCTACAATCTCGTTACCGTTCACAACGGCGGGTGCCCAAAAAGCAGGGGCTTTTTTTCCTACTAATACTGCCATAACATGAAAATATTTACTTATAAATCTAATTTGATCTCAAAGGTAGCTGTTTTGAGAGAGGAAAGGAAACCACAAGGTGGCCAATGATATATAGAAATATTTTATCACTTGCAGCACATTGAGAATCATGGGTGAATATGCACCTAAGAATAATAAAATTAACACTCCAAACTGCATATTATCGGCAAATAATGACTACTTTTGCATGCAATAAAAAAATAAAGGAGTTCATTTATGTCATTTATTGCAGATAAAATCATCATGGAGGGGTTAACATTCGACGACCTTCTGTTAGTTCCAGCTTACTCACAAGTACTTCCACGGAACGTAGATCTCACCACTAAGTTTTCTAGAAACATAACGCTCAATATTCCAATGGTTTCGGCGGCTATGGATACGGTTACCGAAACAACTATGGCTATTGCTATTGCCCGTGAAGGCGGTATTGGCGTAATCCATAAGAACATGAGCATTGAAGAACAGGCCAGACAAGTGAGGGCTGTGAAACGTGCCGAAAACGGTATGATCCTGAATCCTATCAGTATCACACCCGACAAAACAGTGGCCGAAGCCTTGGCTATGATGGCAGAATTCAAAATTGGCGGTATACCTGTTGTTGAGGGAGACAACAAGTTGGTAGGTATTGTAACCAATCGCGACCTACGCTTTGAAAAGCTAATGGACAAGCGCATTAAAGATGTAATGACAAAAGATAATCTGGTAACAACTCGTCAGTCGGCCAACTTGGAAGATGCCGCTGAAATTCTTCAACAGCACAAGATTGAGAAGTTGCCAGTGGTGGATTCCGATTTTAAGCTAGTGGGATTGATCACCTACAAAGACATCACTAAAGCAAAAGATAAACCTTTTGCATGCAAAGATGAGCAAGGGCGACTACGTGTGGCTGCAGGTATTGGTGTAACCTACGACTCCATGGAAAGAGCTGCATCACTGATAGAAGCCGGTGTTGATGCTATTGTTATTGATACGGCTCACGGTCACTCAAAGGGTGTGGCTGACATGCTGAAGCTGATTAAGAAAGAATTTTCCTCCATTGATGTAGTTGTAGGTAATGTTGCCACAGGTGAGGCTGCTCGCTTCTTGGCCGATGCCGGTGCCGACGCTGTGAAGGTTGGTATTGGACCTGGTTCCATCTGTACCACCCGCATCATCGCAGGGGTGGGTGTACCCCAGTTATCTGCAATCTATGATGTGGCATGTGCATTGAAAGGTACAGGTGTACCATTGATTGCCGATGGTGGACTCCGTTACTCCGGCGATATTGTGAAAGCGTTGGCTGCAGGCGGTTCATCGGTCATGATGGGCTCTTTGCTTGCTGGTACCGAAGAATCACCGGGTGAGACCATCATTTTTAATGGTCGCAAATTCAAATCATACCGCGGTATGGGATCCCTATCTGCTATGCAGAAGGGGTCGAAAGACCGTTATTTCCAGGATGTGGAAGACGATATTAAGAAGTTGGTGCCAGAAGGTATTGAAGCAAGGGTGCCATTTAAAGGTACACTCCAGGAGGTTATTTATCAGATGGTTGGCGGCTTACGTGCTGGAATGGGTTATTGTGGTGCAGAGAGCATTGAAAAGCTACACGATGCTAAATTTACGCGCATCACATCTGCTGGATATGCTGAAAGTCATCCGCACGGTGTGATGATTACCCGTGAAGCCCCCAACTACAGCAAAGGAACGGAATAATTTTCTATCCATCTGTATTGATATACACAAACAACCGGCCATCTCAGAATTGTTTTTGAGATGGCCTTTTTTAATACTCCTCTTTTAAATAGGTACTCCTCTTTGTAATAAAAGCAGCTTAACAAGCCGATAACCGGTGGAACATGGTTCGGTTATCCCATATTGTTTGATTCTTAAAAATGAAAAATAATTTCATTTAGGGTGCAACGTTTCACCATCTTCGAGCGTCATATTGGTAAACAGGGAAACTATATGTCGGAACAACGATTAATACTTGCATGCAAGCAAGGTAAATTGTGGGCGAGGAAGGAAGTGTATGAACAATACGCTCCCACAATGATGGCGCTATGCCGTCGTTACGTCTCCGATATTGAAGATGCGAAAGATGTTCTTCAGGAGGGATTTTTGAAGGTTTTCACTGAAATAGGCCAATACTCGGGAACAGGATCTTTTGGCGGATGGATTCGAAGAATCTTTGTCAATACAGCACTCGATTTCATACGAAAAAGAAACCGGTTGAAGGAAAGAGAACTTCAAATTGAAGTGGAAGTGGGTGGCTATGATGACTCGCCCTATCTGAAAGATATCTCTGCCGATGAGTTGATGGAGTGTATAGCTGAGTTGCCCGATACATTGCGAACGGTTTTTAACTTGTATGCTGTTGAGGGATACAGTCATAAGGAAATTTCCGCCATGTTGCAGATGCCAGAAAGCACGTCTCGTTCTTTCTTTTTCAGGGCAAGGCAATTGTTGCAAAAGAAAGTTGCTCAATTGTGTGGTGAAACACAAATAATGACATACAAAAATGCAATCGGGTAAAAAAGACGATATAGAAAAGCCGGATCTCTTTTCGTTGGAAGTAGGAAAGAGAATGCGGGAGCACCGTATGGAAGTCGATCCCGAAATATGGGAGGCGCTGGAAGGTAAACTTTCCTCTCGCAAAAAACGAATCTTACCATATTGGGCTTGGTCTGCCGCTGCAGTGGTAGTACTTTTGGTGGGGGTACTCCTCTTTTTGATGCCCCCGATAAATGATGCGGAGCTAGAACTAACACAGGCTATTCCCGGAAAAAGTGAATTGGTTCAACCGCACAGCAACTTTCAAAAAGAAGATGTTAATACCCTGCAAAAAGAAGAAATAACATCCTCCCCTCAACTGTTTGCGCAAAGATCCTCCCCTCAAAAACAGCAAAAAACAGATGCCCTTTTGGTCGAACTCAAGGAGGAGATATCCGATATAGATAACGTAGTTGAAGAGGAATCGGTTCCTGCACCAGTCGACGAGGTGTTGATGGACGAATTGTTTGCTGATACTGGTAATGTATTGCCGAATCAGGATGAGGATCTTTCATCGCTGTTATTGACCGACGACGACCTCCCCCTCCCCGCTCAAAACGAGGATAAGCATCCCATTGCATTCCTCTTGGCGATGGGGAGTGGCGATGGCCTGCCAGATGTTTCTTTTGGGGATTACGGTATATATAATTCATATTATTACGACAACCCTGTTCCGGGCGCAGGCTTCGGTCAAGATAAAAATCCAGGAAGTGAGGCAGCCTATAATTTGCTGACCCCGGCTGATTACTCCGATATTGTGCACTACCTCCCGGTGACCCTCAGTGTGACAGCCGACTTCCCAGTTGGTCAAAACACAAGTCTGGAGACCGGTTTATCTTATACCTATCTTTATTCCCGTTATAGTAGAAACGACCGTTTGGTCTATCGGGGCACATTACAGCAGCATTATGTTGGGATACCGGTCAATCTGAGATACAAGATATGGCAGAACGACACTTGGAATTTTTATCTCCTGGGTGGTGCATCGGTTGAAAAAGGTATCCGTGCTATTTACAAACAGGATATTGAGCAACAGAATGGTGTCGTTCAACACACCAATGTATATAACAGCATAGCAGGTCTCCAATTCTCTGCTCAGGGTGGAGCCGGGTTCAGCTATCGGTTACAGAATAACCTGCAACTGTTTGGCGAACCTCGCCTGATCTATTATTTCAAAAACAATCAACCTCTGAGTTCCCGCACAGAGAACCCGGTGATTTTCGGACTGAATCTAGGTGTCAGAGTGCAATTCAAATAACAAATCTATATTGCGATGAAAAAAATTACTTATTTGTTTATTCTTGCCGGAATGGTTCTGTTTGCCGGATGTAAGGACTATGTGGATGAATATGTCACCTATACAGTCAATGAACCAATTTTTATGTCTGCAAGTGAGTTTCGAAGTGCAGTCGCTGTTGAAGACCCTCAGCCCATTAAAAAACAGGGCAAGATCCTGTTCTATGAAGGTTATCTCTACATCTCTCAGCCGGAGAAAGGAATTCACATAATCGACAACCGCGATCCGTCGAAACCCCGCAATATAGCATTCATCGAATTGTTGGGAAATGCCGATATGCAGGTGCGCAACGATATTCTTTATGCCGATTCATTTGTCGATCTCGTTTGGTTCGATATCAGCGACCCTGCCAATCCTGTGTACCAAGGGCGTAAGGAAGAGGTTTTTCCACAGGCTCT
>DBQD01000042.1 GCA_002305715.1 Proteiniphilum sp. UBA1403
GTGTAGTTCTTGTTGAGAAAATCGGTCAGTACGGCTTCATTTCGCTTGCCCGCTTCTCGAAGCATCCAACCACAGGCCTTGTGCATGAGGTCGTGCTTGTGTGTAAGAAAGAAATGGGAGAGTTTTAACGTATCGGCAAAATCGCTGTTCCGGATGAATGCCATGGTCGATACGATGGCGATGCGTTGCTCCCACAACAAGTCGCTCTTCGCCAGACTGTAGAGTAACGAACGATCTTGTTTCTCTTTCAGCCATTCCCCCAGGATATGATAACAGGAGAGATCGACCAGATCCCAGTTGTTGATTCGATGGGTGTGGACAAGATAGAAATCGACAAGCTCACGTTGCTTTGCCTCATCGGCTTTCTGAAATTGAGCAACCAGGATGATGAGCGCACAGAGTCGGCACTCATGTGTTTCATCGTCCAGCAACTTCTTCAGTTCCGACAACGGTGTGTGATTGAATATTTTAGCAACTCCTCTGGTTTCTGGGACGGTACATCCGATAAAACGGTCACCTTCGCCATATTGGCCTTTTCCTGTTTTAAAGAAATAGGATGCATGTTCAGCCTTGGATGGACTACCCAATGCAAGAAGTTGTTGTTTGATGTTCGCTGCAGTCATGTGAAACCTAGTTTATAGTGTACTGGGATTGTTTAATTAACACGCGATATGGGGAAGGTACCCTCGTAGAAACCGACAATGTTACGCGCCATCTCAAGGGTCATGTTGAGTCGGTCTTCCACAGTCTTCGTTCCAGCATGGGGCGCCAAGACCACATTGTCGAGCGTGAGGAGTGCTGGTAAAATATGGGGCTCGTTTTCGAATACATCGAGTGCAGCTGCCCATATTTTCTTCTCCCTCAATGCTTCAGCCAATGCGTGCTCATCGACCATATCGCCTCGTGCTGTATTGATAAATATTGCCGTGGGCTTCATCATGGCCAACTCCTTTTCTCCAATCAGTCGACGGGTCTCGGGAGTGGAGGGTGCATTCAGCGAAATGTAATCGGCAGTGCACAACAAAGTCTCTAACGACACGTATGTGGCATTGTACTGAATCTCAATCTCTTTGCTTAATCGGTTTCTATTGTGATAGATGATCTCCATGCCGGAGGCTACAGCACGACGAGCGAGGGACTGCCCAATGCGTCCCATTCCAATAATACCCAACGTCTTACCATAAATGGAGAGGCCACTCTCGGCATAGATACCCCAGCTCACTCCTTCGGGTGTACGTAGCTTGCGGTCGTAATAGCTGATACGCCGACCTGCAGCCAGGAGTAGGGCGAAAGCAAATTCGGCGGTCGGCTCCCGGGTTGAATCGGGTATGTTGGTCACTACAATACCTTTCTGGGTGGCATACTCCACATCGATATTGTTGAAGCCTACACCCCAGTTAGAAATCAGCTCCAGTTTTGTACCTCGATCCATGATCTCTTTGTTGGTGTAAAAACTGAAATTGGGAACCAACACCTCATAATCGGATATCATTGAGAGAACTTCCTCTCGTGAGAAATAGGACTTTTCAATGGGGTGGGTTATTTCGTACTTCCCTTCAAGTGCGCGCAAGCCTTCCGATTTAAGTCGATAGGCTATCAATACCTTTTTCATTTGATAAAAGCTTTACGTATTCTATTGATAATATGGTAGGCATGATCAAAGTAATTGTTTAACGAGTATATAGCCCTATTTGTTTGATAAAACAAGTTGTACGGAGAAATTTACAGCGACTGTATAAACAAAAAAACGAGCCTCTCAGCTCGTTTTCTGCTCTTCCTCTTGGACTTGAACCAAGGACCCTCTGATTAACAGTCAGATGCTCTAACCGACTGAGCTAAGGAAGAATAATATTTTTTTCACTGCTTGTTAGCTCTTCCTCTTGGACTTGAACCAAGGACCCTCTGATTAACAGTCAGATGCTCTAACCGACTGAGCTAAGGAAGAGTGTTCATTGCTTAAAAGCGATGCAAAAGTAGTATATTTTTTTGAAAAAAACCAATAACAGACAAAAAAAGTTTGCTGTGGACGTTGATTTCACAAGAGATTACAGATCTCTTGCACTACATCCCCATCATTTTCAGAGAGATTGACCCAGTGGATCTCCTTGTCTTTTTTAAACCAAGTGAGCTGCTTGCGGGCATAGTTGCGTGAATGTTGCTTTATTTTATCCACGGCAAACTCGAGCGTGCATACTCCATCGAAGTATTCGAACAGCTCCTTGTAACCCACTGTATTCAACGAATTGAGATGACGCTTCGGATAGAAACTCTCCGCTTCATGCAGTAATCCCTCCTCCATCATTAAATCGACGCGGCGGTTGATGCGACTGTACAGCTCTTCACGTTCACGGTTGAAGCCCACCTTAACAATTCGGAAGGGGCGCTCTTTTTGGGGATTAGTACGCAACATTGAGTAGGGCTTCCCCGCCATCAGACATACCTCCAGTGCATGAATCACCCGCTTGGGGTTCTTCAGATCTACCATATCATAAAAAACAGGATCGAGAATCTTAAGTTGCTGCCGAATTGGATCGAGACCCTCCTTTTGATATAGGTCCTGCAACTCCATGCGTAGGCCTTCATCGATAGTGGGAATATCATCGATACCTTTACAGACTGCATCGATATACATCATGGAGCCTCCGGTAAGTATGACAACCGGATATTGCTTGAACAGGGAGTCGAGCAACGTGAGCACATGCTGCTCGTATTCGCTGGCGCTGTAATAATCTTCGGGGGAGAGTGTTCCGACAAAGTAATGATCCACTCTTTGCAACTGCTCGGGGGTGGGTGCTGCCGTGCCAATGGTCATGCCCTTGTAGATCTGTCGGGAGTCGGCCGAAAGAATTGGACAACAAAGCCTCTCAGCAAGCTGCAGACTCCACTCTGTTTTCCCTACACCGGTAGGGCCAACCAGAACAAGCAACGTGGGTTGTGAGGAAAACACTGAATCAATAAAGGTCGCTACTATCTAGTTCAGCGGGTGCATCATCGAGGCCATCGAAACCCTCCTTATCGAGTTCATCCATCTCAAAGCTTTCATCCCCGTAGAACGTCTCACCGGTATCGAGGGTTGATGTCACGGCGTTGAACTCTTCAATTTGGAGTATCTGCTTGGGGGCTTCTCCCTCGGTGAGAGTGCAGGTGGCTTTCTTCAGATTCTTACCGGGTATGATTTCCGATAACTCAATAAACAATGCCCTTTCTGTGAGATAATCGAACACAAACATCAACTTCTGTTTCTCATCCTCCAGATAATCGCTCAGGACACAGCTATCCATGGTTAAGGAGTCTTCATCGGAATAGGTATCCATCTCTACCAATGTAATTTCCTCCTTCTTTCTCCATTTGTCGTCGCAAAGAAAAAAAGAAGCCATCTCCTTTTCACTGAATCCAGTACATTCAATAATTGCGTGATAGAAATCCAAGAAAGTTTGATCGGCGTCAATTTTTATTTCTCTTTTGAACCTTTCGACCTCATCCGATAGAATTAAAAATTTGAATATCATTGTATCCTCCGTTTTATGCATTGTTGACGTTTCAAAGGTAATAAAAAGTTTGAAAAAGTTGTACGAAAATTAACCTGAACCTATTTCAGGCTGATTTGTTCTAAGGAAAATCACCCAATCTTGCCAATCAGGAGAATCTCTTTATCGTCATGCGACCCTCTCCTCGAAGGTGGATTTCGGAATCTGTACTTTTAAAAAGAGAATTTCGTATCTTTGTGTATCTAACCAGTATTCTATAGTACTTCTATGGCGCTAAGGCAGCAACAGACAATGAAACAAACACAACGGCTTTCTCCCCTGCAGATGCAGGTGATTAAGCTGGTGGAGTTGAACACGGTGGAGGTGGAAGACCGTATTAAACAAGAGGTGGAGGAAAATCCGGCGTTGGAAACTGGAAACAATGAACTGACTGGTGATCAAGAGAATGACACGATAGATACAAACGAAAACGATCTCACGCAAGAGGATATTATCTTGGGCGACTATTTTTCTGAAGATGATATACCCGATTATCGCCTCAACGGATCGAATCAAAAAAGTGAACAAAACTTTATTGAGATTAATTATTACGATGATAAATCGTTGAACGATTACCTGCGGGAGCAGATAGGACTGTTGAACTTGGATGAGAGAAAACAGATGATTGCGGAATATATCATAGGTAATCTCGATGAAAATGGTTATCTGCAACGCGATCTGCAATCGATATCCGATGACTTGCTTTTTCAACAGCATATTGAAGCCACACCTCTTCAACTGGAAGATGTATTGTACGAACTGCAAGACCTGGATCCTCCGGGTATCTGTGCAAGAGACCTGCAGGAATGCCTACTGCTGCAGCTCGATCGGTATGAATCCACAAAGGCTGTGCAACATGCGAAAACAATTTTGAGGGATTATTTTGAGGAGTTTTCGAGAAAGCACTACGATAAAATCATGCGGCAGACAGGTATCTCGGAGGAGAATCTACGCGATGCCATCCATGAGATAATCTCACTTAACCCTAAGCCGGGGAATAGCCTAGGGGGAACCCTACAAACAGCAATGAACAATATCACACCCGATTTCATTGTGGAGTCGGAGAATGGCATTGTCTCATTTCACCTGAACAACAGCAATATTCCCAGCCTAAAGGTGAATCCCAACTTTTCGGAGATGCTTAAGGGGTATGTCGACAACAAATCGAGCATGTCGGCCGATGACAAACAAGCCATGCTTTTTATGAAGCAGAAGGTGGATGCGGCCAAGTGGTTCATTGATGCGGTAAAACAGCGTCAATATACACTTCAGCGAACCATGGAAGCCATTGTGGCACTGCAATATGATTTCTTCCTCACAGAGGATGAGACCCAGCTTAAGCCGATGATCCTAAAAGATGTGGCTGAGAGAACCGGGTTCGACATATCCACCATCTCACGGGTTAGCAACAGCAAGTATGTGCAGACAAACACAGCGATTTATCCACTTAAGTATTTCTTCTCGGAAGCAATGCAGACCCACGAAGGGGAGGATATTTCTTCACGAGAGGTAAAGAAAATACTCAAAGAGAGCATCGACAACGAAGATCCGTCGAAGCCCTTGACAGACGATCACCTCACGAAAATACTCAACGAAAAGGGGTATGTGATTGCACGTCGCACCGTAGCGAAATATAGGGAGCAATTGAACATTCCTATATCTCGTTTGAGAAAAAAACTATAACTTTGTTATTTCATTGAAAGTAAACCATCAGGATGAAGTCGATCTCACATGTAATATCTACCGTCTTCCAGCCCTTGTTGATGCCTACCTACGGGATAATGCTCCTGTTTGTCTACACCTATTTTGGTGTGATTTACAGGCATCAGTTCTGGCAAATTGTTTCACCGGTAATTCTATTTTCATTTGCTATTCCCGCAATACTCATTTACATACTCTTTCGTATAGGAATTGTGTCTGATTTGTCATTAAAAATTCGCCGTCAGCGTATCTACCCCTATTTAATTACATTCCTCTCTTATACGGTCATGATCATTTTCTATCATAGAATGTACATGCCTCGCTGGTTCATGATGATCATGGTTGCTTCTGTGGTTATCATGGTGATTGCTATTTTAATCACCCTCTTGTGGAAGATAAGTGCACATATGTTTGGCATTGGAGGCCTTATTGGGGGGGCAATGGCTGTGAGTTATTTTGTGGAACGATCGAACCCCTATTACATGTTCATGGGGCTGTTCATCATTGCCGGATTGGTTGGTACGTCGCGACTGATACTTAAACGGCACACACTACCACAGGTTATAGCCGGTTTTATGCTTGGATTTCTGGTATCATTTGTGTTTGTGTGGCTTGGCACACAATCGTAAAACTGCTCCCTTATCCACATCGTAAAACAAGCCCTTTTCCGCTTTGAAATTAGAGAAATTATTTGTATATTTACACAACTTATATAAACGATAAAAAGAATAATAAGATGAATTTTCCAGAAAATGTAAAATACTCTACCGATCATGAATGGGTGAGAGTGGATGGCAACGAAGCGTATGTGGGCATTACCGATTTTGCACAGGATGAACTGGGTGAAATTGTTTTTGTGGATGTAACCACACAGGGTGAGACTCTTGAACAGGGCGAGGTTTTCGGTAGCATTGAAGCTGTAAAGACTGTATCAGACCTGTTGATGCCGATTGGTGGCGAAGTGCTGGAAATAAATCCAAAACTCGACGATGCTCCTGAACTGGTAAACAAAGACCCATTTGGTGATGGTTGGATCATTAAGGTTACTGTGAATGATGCAGAGGAACTGTCTGGATTGATGTCGGCAGAAGAATACAAAGCATTTGTTGGTAAGTAAAGATGACCCCACTCGTTAGTATTATCATGGGCAGCACATCCGACCTGCCCGTAATGGAAAAGGCTGCTGAATTTCTTAATGAGATGGAGGTACCCTTTGAGATGAATGCCCTCTCGGCTCACCGCACACCTGAAGAGGTGGAGAGGTTTGCTAAAGGTGCTGCTGACAAGGGTATAAAAGTTATCATTGCTGCAGCCGGAATGGCAGCACACCTGCCCGGTGTGATTGCTTCCATGACCACACTCCCTGTCATTGGGGTGCCTATTAAGGCATCACTCGATGGGATGGATGCGCTATTAGCCATAGTGCAAATGCCTCCGGGTATACCGGTAGCCACAGTGGGAATAAATGGTGCATTGAATGCGGCCATTCTTGCCCTGCAGATGATTGCTACCGGCGATGAGACGGCACAGCAAAAACTTGCTTCGTATAAGGAGAGTTTAAAAAAGAAAATCACCAAGGCTAATGAAGAACTGGCAACCATAAAATATGCCTACAAAACAAATTGAACAAACTGAATCTTTCATTAATTGTGTGGAGATTTCAGTGGATCGTTGTGTGATTGATATTAAAAGAAAAAAGAAATGAAACGAACACTATTTATGCTCACAACCCTCTTTCTGCTGGCTGCCTGCAACAATGGCAAGAAGGCAGATACTCCGTCTCCCGTGGAGGACGGTATAGATTCTACTTTTGAATATAAGGTAGACCGCTTTGCTGATATTGAAATTCTGCGTTATCCGGTGCCCGGATTCAACAGCTTATCGCTTCAACAAAAAGAACTGATTTATTATCTGTCGCAGGCTGCACTTGAAGGACGCGACATTCTCTGGGATCAGAACAACCGATATAATCTCACCATCCGTCGTGTGTGTGAGGGTGTGTATGAGAATTACATGGGTGACAAATCGTCGCAGGACTGGAAGAACTTCGAAACCTACCTGAAGCAGATCTGGATGGCGAACGGTATCCATCATCACTATTCAGAGGACAAGATTATTCCTCAATTCCCACAAGACTGGTTTGTGAAGATTGTGAAAAGTGTGGATCCGGGTAGAATGCCCTTCCGCGATGGTATGGCTGCAGATGAAACATTGAAGGAAATTGTTCCGGTGATGTTCGATCCGAAGGTAATGCCCAAACGTATGGACCAAACTCCTGGTATAGATATCGTGGCCGCTTCGGCGGTGAACTTCTACGAAGGGGTAACCCAAAAAGAGGTAGAAGAGTTTTACAATGCAATGAAAGTTCCCAACGATAACACCCCTATATCATACGGCCTGAACAGCAAGGTGATAAAAGAGAATGGTGTGGTAACCGAAAAGGTATGGAAACTGGACGGCATGTATGGTAAAGCCATTGAACGTATTATTGGGTGGTTGGAGAAAGCTGCTAATGTGGCTGAAAACGATCAACAGAAACAGACTATTCAGAGCCTTATCTCTTTCTATAAGACCGGTGATTTGAAGACTTTCGACGAGTATTCGGTGTTGTGGGTGAACGATACCGTGTCGCATGTGGACTTCATAAATGGGTTTATTGAGAACTATTCCGATCCACTGGGATTGAAGGCGACATGGGAGTCGATGGTCAACTTTAAAAGCATTGAGGCTTCTGAACGTACACGCATTATAAGTGAAAATGCGCAATGGTTTGAAGATAACTCGCCCATCGACAGTCGCTTCAAGAAGGAAGTGGTGAAAGGGGTATCGGCTAAGGTTATCACAACTGCCATGTTGGGCGGAGACACTTATCCGTCTACACCTATTGGTATAAACTTGCCGAATGCTGACTGGATTCGCCGTGATCATGGCTCCAAATCGGTTACTATCGACAATATTACATATGCATACGCCAAAGCTGCTGAAGGCAATGGTTTCAAGGAAGAGTTTATGTTAAGCGATGTAGAAAGAGAGCTGTCCGCAAAATATGGAACTCTTACTGACAACCTGCATACCGACTTGCATGAATGTCTGGGACATGGATCGGGTAAATTACTCCCCGGTGTAAGTACCGATGTTTTACAGGCCTATGGCTCTCCACTGGAGGAAACTCGTGCCGACCTGTTCGCTCTTTATTATTTGGCCGATCCGAAACTGGTGGAACTGGGACTTCTTCCGAATGAAGAGGCCTATAAAGCTGAGTACTATGAGTACATTATGAATGGTGCCATGACACAGCTTACACGCATTCAACCGGGCAAACAAATTGAACAGGCCCACATGCGTAACCGGGCAACTATCTCGAACTGGGTAATTGAACATGGTAAAGCCGACAATGTGGTATCTCTGGAAAAAAGAGACAACAAGACATATGTAGTCATCAACGACTATAACAAACTTCGTGATCTCTTTGGTCAGCTACTCGCAGAAGTACAACGTATTAAGTCGGAAGGTGATTTCGAAGCCGGTAAGAAGTTGATTGAAACCTACGGGGTAAAGGTTGATCCAGCGCTACACGCAGAGGTACTTTCACGCTATGAAGCATTGAACATAGCACCTTATAAGGGTTTTGTAAATCCTGTTTATAAATTGGTGACTGATGCGAATGGTAAGGTTACAGACGTGACTATCTCATACGATGAGAATTATGTGGATCAACATCTGCGCTACTCCCGTCAATACTCTGTATTGCCGCTGAAGAACTGATCTCACCTACAATAATGAGTAAAATGAGGGTGTATCCGGTAAGGATCACCCTCATTGCGCATATTCCACCTTATAAAGTGCCACAATACACGATTATTACGAACAACAATATTGGCACATTGTGAAAATAATATATGAATTACGAAGAAACAATCGCATACCTGTATCGACAGATGCCCGAATATCAGCGTATCGGGCATCTAGCATACAAGGAAGGACTCGATAACAGCCAGCAACTGGATGAGATCTTTGGCCATCCTCATCGGCGATATAAAACCATACATGTGGGGGGCACCAACGGTAAGGGCTCCACGTCACACCTGCTGGCAGCCATTCTACAGGAAGCAGGATATAAGGTGGGACTATATACCTCACCCCATCTGGTAGACTTTCGCGAACGCATCAGGGTTAATGGAGAAATCATCAATAAACAATATGTTGTTGATTTTGTAGAAAAGTACAAAGATCAGTTTGAACCGGTGATGCCCTCCTTTTTTGAACTGACCATGGAGATGGCATTCCTCTGGTTTGCAGAACAGGAAGTGGATGTAGCAGTGATTGAAGTTGGATTAGGAGGTCGCCTCGACAGCACCAACATCATCTCACCCGACCTCAGCATCATTACCAACATTGGCTATGATCATATGAAGTTTCTTGGTAATACATTACCAAAGATTGCATCGGAAAAAGCAGGTATAATAAAGCAATATACACCGATAGTTATAGGAGAGATGGGCAATACGGATGTTGCACAGGTCTTTATCGACAAGGCAAAGATGGTTGAAGCTCCTATTGTCTTTGCAGAATGGTACATGAGCAATTTTAAAGCTGAGCATACAGAGTACGGTTGGCTGTTTCATGCAGATAATTATCTGTATGTTGAAGGGGATTTGAAGGGACCGGCACAGGATAAAAATGCCAGAACTGTAATAACAGCCGTGGAGGTGCTGCTTGAGATTGGATACACTATATCAAAGGAGGCTGTCTACAACGGGTTCAAGGGAGTGACTGCCCTCACCGGCTTAATGGGACGATGGCAGCAGCTGCAGTTGTCGCCAAAGATCATCTGCGACATTGCACACAATGAACATGGGTTACGCTATATTGCTAAGCAGTTACTGATAGAGAATTGGAGTCGTTTGCACATTGTTTTCGGGATGGCCAACGACAAAGATGTGGATTCTGTTCTTTCTTTGATGCCTAAAGTAGGTCACTATTACTTTACAAGGGCATCAGTTGATCGTGCATTGGATGAAGCTACTTTACAAGAACAGGCAAAGAGGTTCGGTCTGGAGGGCTCCTCTTATCCATCTGTTGTGGAAGCCATACATGCAGCAAAAGAAAACGCCAATGAAAATGATCTCATCTTCATCGGCGGGAGTTCTTTTGTAGTGGCTGATGCTCTGCCTTTATTTCTAGATAGATGATTCTTTTAATAAATCAGAATCACTTGAAAATAGGCTGCGGGAGGATTGCCGGCATATCTACTTGCATCGGAAGCCTCCAGATAAAAAGTGACTTTGGAAGGATTCCCTAAAACAAAATCACAACTGTATGTTTCTGTAAAAGGTATGCCCATGCCATCTTTGTATGTTTTCACATAGGGCAATGCCGTTTTGGAATAATCGTTGAATTTAAAATATGCAAGTGCTGCACCATCATCGAAAATATAGTCTTTCAGTTCGGGGAGGTTTACGGTCGCAGAGAAGAATCCCTCATCCTGATTTTCTGTCCACACCCAATCTGAACTTCGAATTGTAATAGGAATCACTTGCCATTGCCCATTCAGTGAATTGTCGATCATTTCCTGTATTTCACGGTCAGAAAGGAAACTGTCTGTTGTACATCCTTGCCCCACAAACAGGAACATTAAAGTTGAAATACCCAATAATAGCAGTTTGTTTCTCATATTTGCAGTTTTTTTAATTTATATTCTTTAGATATGACGAATTAAAGAGAGATTCGTTTAAATGTAAACAATAAGAAATGGGAAATGTTTTCTTACTTTTGTAGTAAGATAAGAATAGCATTTTTTGCCATACTACAAAAGGCTTTCCCCATTAAGTAAAACAAAGAAAACAGCATACAAAAGTATACAATATGCAGCAATATCTCGATTTATTACAAAGGGTACTGGATGAAGGTATAAAAAAAGAGGATCGCACTGGCACAGGTACCATCAGTATCTTCGGACATCAAAGTAGGTACAAAATGAGTGATGGTTTTCCGGTACTCACTACTAAGAAACTCCACTTGAAGTCGATCATCTTCGAGCTACTCTGGTTCCTCAATGGTGACACAAACATAAAATACCTGAACGAAAATGGCGTCCGCATCTGGAATGAATGGGCCGATGAGGATGGGGATTTGGGACCAATTTATGGGTATCAATGGCGTTCATGGCCAGATTATAACGGTGGCCACATCGATCAGATTACGCAGGTTGTTGAGACTCTTAAACATAATCCAGACTCTCGGCGTATCATTGTCAGCTCGTGGAACGTGGCCAATATTCCAAATATGAAACTCCCACCCTGTCACGCCTTTTTTCAGTTTTATGTTGCCGACGGGAAGCTTAGTCTACAACTCTATCAACGTAGTGCTGATATTTTCTTGGGTGTACCATTTAACATTGCTTCCTACGCATTGTTACTGAAAATGATGGCTCAGGTGACCGGGTTGGAAGAAGGTGATTTTGTGCATACCTTTGGCGATGCACATATTTACCTAAACCACCTCGATCAAGTTAAACTCCAACTCTCTCGCACACCTCGATCGTTGCCTGAGATGAAGATCAACCCTGATGTGAAAGATATTTTTGGGTTCCGGTATGAGGATTTTGAACTGGTAAACTACGATCCCCACCCTCATATTAAAGGAGATGTGGCTGTATGATAATCAATTAAAATGCTGTATGACAACCAAAAAAAACATAGAAACCGGCATTATTGTCGCACTAGATGAGAATAATGGTATTGGACATGACGGGGACCTACTTTGTCATCTTCCCAACGATTTGAAGCATTTCAAGGAGGTGACATCGGGTCATACGGTAATAATGGGTCGTAAAACGTATGAATCGTTACCGAAAGGAGCATTACCAAACCGTACCAATGTGGTGATTACGGCTGATTCGGCTGATAAGTACCCGGGGTGCATCGTTGCACGATCGGTTGATGAAGCTCTAACTTATAGCAAGGAAGGGGAAAAGATCTTCATCATAGGGGGTGGTCAACTGTACCGTACCACACTCGAATTGGTTGATTGGCTTTATCTAACGCGTATTCATCATACCTTTAACAATGCTGACACCTTCTTTCCGAAAATAGAGTTTGAGGAGTGGACACTTATACAAAAGGAGGAACATGATGTGGATGATAGGCATCAGTATCCTTATACATTTTTAACCTACAGAAGAAAATAACATCAACAGGTTGATTGATTTGAACGGTACATGGAAAAAAAGATCGATAACCAATGAAAAAATACGTAATTATCGCTTACTTGCTAGCGTTTGCTTCCGTTTCATCTGCACAGAATCATCATCCGGATTCTTTGAAAGCCTATATCGGTAGGTCACTCTCAAACATTTACCTAGAGACATTGTCACGTCCAACCAGGGTGGCAATAGAGAAGATTTTAATAAACGATCGACAAAAGTTCATTGAATTACAAACAAACCTTGCACTCTCCTATCTCCCCATGCGAGAACAGACTGTGCAATTGATATACGATAGTGTACGGTATCATCTTTCGGCGAAACAAAAAAAATACCAAATAGCAGTCATTACCGACGGGATGGAGATCAGCCTGCTGGTGCCAAACTTCTTCCGAAACAGTCAACTCGATAAAGATAGAATGATTGCGCACAACGTTTCGACACCACTGGTGAAGAATGTCTCCTCTCCGACTGGTTCTTTTAGCAAGGGATTGCAAAATAACCACATTGCACTCTGGCAGAGCCACGGTTGGCACTACGATCAAAAACTGGGAAGATGGGAATGGCAACGGGCACGCATTTTCCAAACGGTAGAGGACCTATACACACAGAGTTATGTGCTTCCCTTCCTTGTTCCTATGTTGGAAAATGCGGGAGCCAATGTGCTGCTCCCTCGAGAAAGGGATTACAACAAAATTGAAATTATTGTTGATAATGATGAGAGCATTGGTGGTAAATCGACTTACAAGGAAACAAACGGAAAGGAGAAGTGGGGGAACACCGGAATAGCCGGTTTTGCCAATCTCCGAAAAATGTACATGGATTATGAAAATCCATTTCGAATGGGTACGGCAAGAGCAGTTCGTACAATTAGCCAAGGGAAAGAGAGTCTTGCAACATGGAACTTCGACATTCCAGAAAAGGGTAAATATGGGGTCTATGTTTCTTACCAGACACTAAAAAATAGCAGCAGCGATGCACTATATAGTGTATTCCATGCGGGAGGGAAGACCGATTTCAGGGTGAACCAACAGATGGGGGGAGGAACATGGATCTTTCTGGGATACTTCGACTTTGAAAAGGGTTCAACACAGAAAATTACGCTGTCTAACAAAAGTAGCCAGGATGGAAAAGTTGTGTCCGCAGATGCAGTGAAGATAGGTGGAGGAATGGGTAACATTGCTCGAATACCTCATCCAGAGTACTTAGCTGTGGAAAGCACCAGTAAGACAGATACATCGAAAGAGAAAAAGAGTCTGGCTTCACAAATTAATTACACTCCACAAGTCAGCGGATACCCACGTTATGCAGAAGGCGCACGCTACTGGATGCAGTGGGCCGGGGTACCTGATACAATTTACAACCGAACAGAAGGGATGAACGACTACACAGACGACTATGTATCACGGGGTGTATGGGTGAATTGGTTAGCTGGAGGTTCTTCGGTGCTACCCAAAAAGGAGGGTTTACAAATTCCGGTGGACTTGGCATTTGCCTTCCACTCAGATGCCGGCACCTTTTGGGGAGATACAATTGTGGGAACACTCGGCATTTATATGACACACTATAACAATGAAAAGTTCGAAAACGGTCGTTCTAGGTGGGCATCACGTGATCTGACTGAACTTGTTATGGAAGAGATTGTGACAGATATTCGTCGTGAATTTGAACCGGAATGGAATCGTCGTCAGCTTTGGAACCGCTCTTATGCAGAAGCTCGTATACCCAATGTGCCGACCATGTTATTGGAATTATTGTCACATCAGAACTTTGCAGACATGCGTTACGGACTAGATCCGACCTTCCGCTTTACAGTCAGCCGCTCTATTTACAAGGGGATGTTGAAATTTCTTGCAACCCAGTATAACAGACCGTATGTGGTTCAACCTCTTCCCGTAAAGGCTTTCTCTGCCCATTTCATCGGGGAGACACAAGTGAAGCTTTCTTGGCAACCGACAACCGATCCGGCAGAGTTGAGCGCTAAGCCTGACAGGTATGTGATATATACTCGTATGAACGGAAAAGGGTTCGACAACGGATTCGTGGTACATGACAACAATGTTGTACTCTCTATTCAAAAAGACAGCATATATAGTTTTCAGGTGGTTGCAGTCAATGAGGGTGGACGAAGTTTCCCTTCAGAAACGCTTTCTATATGCCGCAGATCAAACCAAAAGGGAGAAGTTCTGATAGTGAACGGATTCACCAGAGTATCTGCACCTTTTAGTTTCACAACTTCACAAGATAGTATTGCCGGCTTTTTAGGAAGTGTGGACAATGGTGTACCTTATCTGGTAGATCATCATTTCACTGGGCAAATGCATGAATTTAGACGTGTTATCCCCTGGATGGACGACGATGCGGCTGGCTTTGGAGAGAGTAATGCAAATTATGAAACTACACCCATAGCAGGTAACACATTCGATTATCCCTATACTCATGGTGAGGCTTTTGCAACGGCAGGATACTCTTTTGTCTCCACTTCAGCCGAAGCAGTGGAAAATGGGAGTATGAACTTGAAAGATTATAGAATTGTGGACTGGATTCTGGGCAAACAACGTGAGTGGAGTGTGGCTCGTGGTGCTAAACCACCGAAATACAAAACATTTTCGCAATCGCAGCAACTGGCAATTACCGAATTTTGTAAAGGAGGGGGAAAGATCATCATCAGCGGAGCTTTCGTCGGCACCGACCTGTGGCAGAACCCACATGCTACGTTAGCAGATCGAGATTGGGCATTGCAGACATTGAAATTTAAATGGAGAAACAACAACGCAGCGGTGACTGGACAAATAAAAGCGGTACCTTCACCATTCTCGGCAATTCAAGGCAACTACAACTACTATAACGAACTGAACAGCGAATGCTATGTAGTGGAGAATCCAGATGCACTGGAACCGGTTGATGTAAATGCATTTACCATCTTTCGGTATACAGAGAACAATCTGAGTGCAGGGGTACTCTACAAAGGAGCTGTATATGACACCTGTATTCTTGGTTTTCCAATTGAAGCGGTGAAGACACAAGAGAAAAGAAATGAACTGATCCAACGCATCATGAACGTATTTGATTAAAATTTCGTATGAACAAATTAGATGCTTTTATCCTTTTCACAGAGCCAGAACAGGCAAGAATAACCATAAATGAATTGCGCCAGTCGGAGTCGGTCGGCACAATCTGGCTCCTTACTCCAGAAGGAAGTAAAGAGAAAATAAAAGGATGTAAATATATCCACATTGACAGCCTGTATAGTAGTGAGACAATCCGTGCAATTGCAAAGAATACAAAAAACAATTATACGCTCATTTACTTGAAACCTTACGCACTTAAACTGGGTTACTTTGCACTGGAACGAATGATTCGCATTGCGAAAGACTCAGCTGCAGGCATGGTATATGCCGACTATTATGCAGTACTGGGAGGTGAAAAGAAAAATAGACCTGTTATCGACTATCAGGAGGGAAGCTTGCGCGACGACTTTAACTTTGGCTCGGTACTTTGTTACAACACACTTGCCTTGAAAAAGGCGGTCAAACGAATGAAAAAAGAGACGTACCAGTTTGCGGGATTGTATGATTTGCGTCTTAAAGTATCTCAAAAGTATCCGCTTGTTCACATCAATGAGTATCTCTACACAGAGATAGAAAATGATACCCGGGTAACTGGTCAGAAGATATTCGACTATGTGGATCCAAAAAACAGGCAGCTTCAACTAGAAATGGAGCAAGTATGCACACAACACTTGAAGGATGTGGGCGCTTGGTTGGAACCGACATTCAAACAAATTGAATTTGATAAGGAAATATTTGAAGTAGAAGCTTCGGTCATCATTCCAGTCCGCAACCGCATACGAACAATACGTGATGCCATTGAATCGGTTCTCAGACAGAAAACAACATTTCCTTTCAACCTGATCGTCATTGACAATCACTCAACCGACGGCACGACAGAAGCTATCGATGCATTCAAAAGTGACAGTCGATTGATTCACCTTATTCCGGAAAGGGACGACTTGGGTATTGGAGGATGCTGGAACATGGGTGTACACCACAACCAGTGCGGGAAGTTTGCTGTACAACTCGATAGTGACGATGTATACAGCGATGTAGACACACTGCAGAAGATTGTGAATGCATTCTACGAACAACAGTGCGCCATGGTGGTGGGAACCTATCAGATGACCAACTTCGAAATGCAAATGATTCCTCCCGGTATTATTGATCACAGGGAGTGGACAACCGAGAATGGTAGAAACAATGCTCTTCGCATAAACGGTCTGGGGGCACCTCGTGCGTTTTATACTCCCGTGCTGAGGGAGATTAAGGTTCCAAACACCAGCTATGGGGAAGATTATGCATTGGGTTTAAACATTTCTCGACACTACCAAATTGGTCGAATCTACGATGTTCTCTATCTCTGCCGCCGTTGGTATGACAACACCGATGCCTCTCTCGATATTGAAAAGATGAACGAACACAACCTCTATAAAGACAGGATCAGGACATGGGAACTTCAGGCGAGAAAGAAAATGAGATAAGTGAAACTCTTAAAAATGTAGGTGATCCACTTAGAGGAATAAAAGAACCACTTATAAAAGAACCACTTATAAATGTAGGGATCATTCAAGAGCAACCCGAAATAGACTTCATATTGCTATCCGATTACAAGCTGAAGGGTAAACCTATCTGCAAAGGTAAGTATAGAGTTTGTTTTTCTGATGGAATGATTCTATTTAATGGAGAAACCTATACGGAAATATCCTTTGATACGGATGATATGCACAATGATACATTTGAGCTTAAGAATGTGATGATTGGTGTTAACTTTCACTGGCAGCGTAAAGAAGATCAACGTTTCCAAGGTGGCTTGAAGTTGGTATGTGGAGAGGAAGGTATCACGGCCATTAATGTTGTCACACTTGAGGATTACCTTAAAAGTGTAATCTCTTCCGAGATGAGTGCCACCAGTTCAGATGAATTTCTGAAGGCACATGCTGTGATCTCCAGAAGTTGGCTGCTGGCACAGTTACAGAAAAGCAGAGAGATTCAAGAAAACAAGAAGATCGAGGACAACTTTAAATCGTCATTTGAAACGACATGTGAAATAATCCGTTGGTATGATCGGGAAGACCATGCACTATTCGATGTATGCGCTGATGATCATTGTCAGCGTTATCAAGGAATTACGCGACAAACGACCGAACGGGTGAACCTAGCGATCGATGCAACCAAGGGGCAGGTGATTACTTTCAATGGTATTATTTGTGACGCTCGCTTCTCGAAATGCTGTGGTGGTGTGACTGAGGCTTTTGAAAACGTTTGGGAACCTATTCTGCACCCATACCTTATAGGAAAAAAAGATTCCACTGAGGACACTCCATTACCCAACCTTAGGGATGAGGAAAATGCCAGGTCTTGGATTCTATCCGCTCCACCTGCATTCTGCCACACCTCTGATGCAGCAGTACTCAAACAGGTGCTGAACGACTATGACAGAGAGACGACAGACTTTTATCGTTGGCAAGAGGTATATTCGCAAAAAGAATTAAGTGAACTTATCATGAAGCGTTCTGGTATAGATTTCGGAGAAATAGTAGCATTGGAATCACTAGAACGGGGAAATTCAGGGCGTATCATCCGATTGAAGATCATGGGCACCAAACGGGTGATGACAATTGGAAAAGAGTTGGAAATACGACGTACGCTCTCGCCCTCACACCTTTACAGTGCTGCATTCGTAATAGATGCAGAGAATGAGAACGAGGAGGGAATTCCACAACAGTTCACACTTAAGGGTGCAGGATGGGGACATGGTGTTGGCCTTTGCCAGATTGGAGCAGCCATGATGGCAGATAAGGGATATAAATTTGATGAGATTTTACAGCATTATTTTCCTCTAACAGAATTGATTACCTATTATTGATTACGTAGTAAAACAGGCTCACAAAGCCCTAATAAAATAATATGAACAAACACAAGAAAGTCGCATCTCGTAATCCTTGGACGTGGATACCCACCCTCTATTTTGCGGAAGGATTACCCTATGTAGCGGTGATGACCGTCTCGGTAATCATGTACAAACGTTTTGGCCTTTCCAACACCGATATTGCACTCTACACGAGTTGGCTATACCTCCCATGGGTTATAAAACCCTTCTGGAGTCCGTTTGTGGATATTTTGAAAACAAAACGATGGTGGATTGTTTCAATGCAATTGTTGATTGGAGCTGGCCTGGCGGGGGTAGCATTTACCTTACCAACACCGTTCTACCTTCAAGCATCCCTTGCATTTTTCTGGATGATAGCATTCAGTTCAGCAACACACGACATTGCCGCAGACGGCTTTTATATGTTGGCTCTCGACGATTCGCAACAGTCCTTTTTCGTGGGTATACGCAGTACCTTTTATCGGTTAGCTTCTATAACAGGACAAGGATTTTTAATTATTCTAGCAGGATTTTTAGAAAAAACGACCGGTAAGATACCCTTTGCATGGAGCATTACATTCTTTATACTTGCTGGACTGTTCCTATTCTTTTTTGTTTACCATCGCTACTCACTTCCCCTCCCCTCCTCTGATACAGCTAAGGCAGCCCATACACCCAATGAAGTGATGAAGGAGTTTGTCAACACTTTCAAGTCTTTTTTTACGAAAAAGGGAATCGGTCTGGCATTGGCTTTTATTTTGCTCTACCGGTTTGCTGAAGCCATGTTAATTAAGTTGGCGTCTCCATTTCTACTCGACAGTCGCGAAGTGGGAGGATTGGGATTGACCACTTCAGAGGTGGGATTCACATACGGTACAGTAGGAGCGATTTCCCTCACTGTAGGGGGGATAATTGGAGGAATTGCGGTATCGCGAAATGGCCTTAAACGATGGCTCTGGCCAATGGCACTCGCTATTACGCTGCCTAATGCTGCTTACCTTCTCTTAGCTATCTATCAGCCAGAGAACTATTTATGGGTGAATATAGCTGTAGCAACAGAACAGTTTGGTTATGGCTTCGGATTTACGGCATACATGCTCTACATGATTTACTTCTCGCAAGGGGAACACAAAACGGCCCACTATTCAATCTGTACAGGTTTCATGGCTCTTGGTATGATGCTCCCGGGCATGGTTGCAGGGTGGATACAGGAAAGACTGGGGTATGAAAATTTCTTTAATTTTATCATGTTGGCCATCATTCCAACACTATTATTGATCCACTTCATAAAGGTAGATCAGGACTTTGGCAGATCGAAAAAAAGCGATAGAAGTTAGATGAAAAGGAGTGTGCATGGATGGTATCAAAAGAAATATCTATAAAGTCGTTTTTGATTGTTTTACTTTTGCTAACGGGAATAGTTTTCAGCGGGAAATCGAGAGCACAAAACATACGACTGGATAAGCTTGTTTTCGACATTCAGGATATTGGTTGTTAATCTTATACCTATATCTCCACGATGTATCTGGCAATGCAAGCTGCAGCAGAAAGTAACATTGTGTTTGAGGTACTAGAGAGTCCTAACCCATAATGACCCAAAGTGAACAAATGACTCTACAGTCCAGAATACTCACCATGGTGAAAATAAAAAAATGACGACAGAAGATGAGTAAGTGGTTTCATTCGACTGGCATTCTCCAAGAATCACCAGTTCGACGACATAAAAAACAACTGGACCAAAGATGAAGAAGCGTTCTGTAAATTATTGAAGAAGTATTATCTTTACCGTTTAAATAAAAAGGATCAACACAATTATCTGAAATAAAAATAAAAAAATCACCTATTTATTCCAAAAAAGGATATGAAAAAACTTACTTCTACCTCACAAAATAATCGACTTTTGTCGCTCGACATTCTTCGCGGTATTACCATTGCCGGTATGATTCTAGTCAATAATTCCGCAGGTGGTTATGCCTATACACCCTTAAAACATGCACATTGGCATGGACTTACACCTACCGACCTAGTCTTCCCCTTCTTCATGTTCATCATGGGAGTCTCCACTTTTATGTCATTGCGTAAATTCAACTTTGCTCTTTCTGGTGCTGCGGTGTGGAAAGTGGTTCGTCGCACCCTGCTCATTTTCCTTATTGGGATGGCTCTAGGATGGTTTGGTCAACTTGTGTATGGACTAGCTTCAGGAGAAACAATAGGTGTAGCTGCAACCCATTTCGACACAATACGTATCTTGGGTGTACTGCAACGACTGGCATTGGCATATGGTTTTGCCGCTCTCATTGCGTTGTTGGTAAAAAACAAACAATTACCATGGGTCGCTGCGATAATATTAGCTGGTTATTATCTGATCCTTCGCTTCGGGAAAGGATTCGAGTTGTCAGAAGAAAGTATTATTGCTCGTATCGACACTGCACTTTTGGGAGCAGCACACATGTATAAAGATACCACACCCGAGGGAGTACGGATTGCGTTTGAACCCGAAGGTTTAATTAGCACGCTGCCCTCCATTGCTCATGTACTCATTGGTTTTCTCTTTGGAAAATTAATTGTAGACAACAAAGACAACAATACAAAGGTGGCAAAACTACTTATATGGGGTACTATTCTTGCATTTTCCGGCTTATTACTCCAATATGGATGTCCCATTAACAAGAAGATCTGGAGCCCAACCTTTGTTCTTGTAACTACCGGTTTCGCCGCACAGTTGTTGGGGCTTCTGATATGGATCATTGACATCAACAAAAAAGAAAAATGGAGTCGCTTCTTTCATGCATTTGGGGTTAATCCACTCATTGTATATGTTTTCGCCGGTGTTTTTGCCACCCTGGTTGGTGCCATCCGATTTGCGTGGCAAGGTGAAACAATTTCTGTTAAATCATTTACATACAGCGTACTACTTCAACCTTGGGCAGGAAACTACTTCGGATCGCTACTATATGCAGTGCTATTTGTCACAATTTGCTGGCTTTTTGGCTATATTCTATACAAAAGGAATATTTACATCAAACTTTAAATAGTAGTACGTTCACTTGTGGAATCTCTTTTCAATTCAATAAAAACGTAGAACAATGCTGATTGCCGACAGTGGTGCCACCAAAACAGATTGGTGTTTGGTACGTGGAGATGAAGTCTTGCAACGATTTTCGGGGAAAGGTATTAGTCCTATTTATCAGAGCGAAGAGGAAATAGCGCAAGAGATACGGGAACATGTTTACCCTTTGCTGACTGACAATGATGTTGGCGCAATTCATTTCTATGGCTCAGGATGCATTCCCGAGAAGATTCCCTTAGTGAAACAAGCCATTCAACAATCATTCTCAATTGATGCAATCCATGTATACAGCGACCTTATGGCTGCTGCACATAGCTTATGTGGTCATGAGGCTGGTATAGCCTGCATACTTGGTACGGGAAGTAACTCCTGTGAATGGGATGGTGAAACGATTCGGAAACAAATATCCCCGCTAGGCTTTATACTGGGAGACGAAGGAAGTGGTGCTGCGCTGGGAAAACAACTGGTGGCAGATGCACTTAAGAATCAGCTTACCCCGGGACTTAAAGAAGAGCTAATGGATGAATACCATCTAACGAGTGCACTGATAATTGATAAAGTTTATCGGCAGCCCTTCCCTAGTCGTTTCCTTGCTAGTCTTTCTCCTTTTCTGCATCAACACATTGAGGATGTATCAATTCGACGAATTGTCACTCAATCATTCCGAGTCTTCTTCGAAAGAAACGTCATGCAATACGATTATCACAACATGGAAGTACATTTTGTGGGCTCTATCGCATGGTATTATGCAAACCTGCTTCGGGAGGTAGCTGTAGAAAAGGGTATCAACATCGGTAAAATTGCACAATCTCCAATGGAGGGATTGGTCCGCTATCAGCTCACATAAGCTAAAACCTTCATCTATTAATTATTTGAATTCCGACTTATGACTTTTATTAAAATAACAGAACAACCATCGCTTTATGATAATCTGGAACAGAAGTCCGTCACGGAGATTCTGACAGAGATTAACAAGGAGGATCAAAAAGTGGCAATGGCTGTGGAGAAAACCATTTCAGAGATAGAGAAATTGGTTACCAGCGTTGTGGAGAGAATGAAGCGAGGAGGTCGACTTTTTTATATTGGCGCAGGCACTAGCGGTAGGTTGGGAGTACTCGACGCAGCGGAGATTCCCCCCACCTTTGGAATGCCCAACACCTATGTTATTGGTCTTTTAGCCGGAGGTGATCAAGCCCTACGCAATCCTGTAGAGGCAGCAGAAGATGATATGGAAAAAGGATGGGAAGAACTGCTGGAACACAAGATCAATACGAATGACGTGGTGGTGGGGATTGCAGCATCAGGCACCACACCCTATGTGATTGGAGCGTTGCGACATGCTCGAAAAAAAGGTATTCTAACAGCAGCTATTAGTTGCAACCCAAACTCACCAATTGCAGCAGAAGCAGAGATAAAGATTGAACCAATTGTTGGTCCTGAGTATGTTACCGGCAGTACCCGCATGAAATCGGGTACTGCCCAGAAGCTAATACTCAACATGATTACGACTACGGTTATGATCAAACTGGGACGAGTAAAAGGAAATAGAATGGTAAACATGCAGCTAACCAACCAAAAATTGGTAGAAAGAGGCACACGGATGATTGTCGACGAACTTTCAATCAATTACGAGCAAGCAAAGAACCTGTTACTTCTACATGGAACGGTTAAAAGGGCGATCGACAATTATAAAAACGATCAATAAAACTGTCAAATGGCCATTATTATTCAAACGGACAATCCCGACCTTCTGCTGGATAAGATTTATGAGGCAATCGACACAAGAAAGGCAGATAAGTGGGTGCGAACAGATGATGGGCGCCTCACATACGGTACCCTACTGTGGAAAAATGAAGCATTCTTCAAACCTCAAATATGGGTTGATGAGAATCAATTGCGATTTGGATTGATTAAAAGGAAAGATAGAAAACATATCACGACCCAATTGTATACTATCTTTCATAGTAAACTAATTGAAATGTTACTGTCGCATTTTGACGGTTATTTTAAGGAAGTAACAGCTACTGCAAAAAGAGCTGAACCTGATGTTTTCTAAATGAACTGAAAAAATAAAGAAAATTAGTCGCTCGTTGAATTAACACATCAATATAATAACAGATGAGACAATATACCCTAATTCTATTTCTAGCTGGAATAACCTTCGCAGTCACTGCGCAAGAAAATACTTATAAAACAGAATGCGATATACCCTATTACAGAGAGGAAGTACGCCAAGAAGATCTGCACATTCAAGAACGTTGCCTGCTCGACATCTATTATCCTGTCAAAAAAAAGGATTTGCTACAGTTGTCTGGTTTCATGGAGGAGGTCTTACAGGTGGTAGTAAAGAGTTGCCCGAAGCTTTAAAGAACAAGGATATTTGCGTGGTTGGTGTAAACTACCGCCTCTCACCTCAGGTGCAAGCCCCTGCTTACATTGAGGATGCCGCGGCTGCAGTAGCTTGGGTATTTGCACACATTGAAGAATATGGAGGTGATTGTACGAAGATTTTTGTATCGGGTCATTCAGCAGGAGGGTATCTAGCCATGATGATTGGATTAGATAAACAGTATCTCGCAGCGCATCATATCGATGCAAACCGCATTGCTGGACTAATACCCCTAAGTGGTCAGGCCATCACCCATTTCAACATTCGTGCAGGGTATGGCATGAAAGATACCCAACCCTTATTAGATAAGTATGCACCACTTTACCATGTTCGTCCCGATGCACCACCAATGTTACTGATTACGGGCGACCGCGAAATGGAAATGTTAGGCCGGTATGAAGAAAATGCCTACCTTGCCCGTATGATGAAACTAGTAGGGAATAATAAGACACGTCTCCTTGAACTTCAAGGATATGGTCACGGTATGACATACCCTGCTTTTCCGTTGTTGTTGGAGGAGATACAACGGATTCTTCGGGAGAATGTCTCATTAGAAAAATAGCTGTAATTGGTTTTCATTTGTTTCCCCAGTTTATTTTGGCTAACTTTGTAAGTCAAAATGAAACGAAATGCTATCAAACGTCCACAAAAAAGAGGTTGAAGAGCTTTACGCCACCCCCATTTTACAACAAACTGCATTCTGGTCTGCCGTTAAAAAGAGATTGGGTACAAACTCTATCGCCATCAATTTTAACTCCAGAAAATCGGCACTTTATGGTGTATCTGACGACCGTTCATCGCTCTATTCCGATGTGTTGATTGTACTTCAACAGATAAACAGGTACTATTCCGTAGCATATGTGCCCTATGGTCCTGAGTTGGAACCCTCCGATGAATTTCAAGGAATGTTTCTTGAGGAACTTTCCGAATCGTTACGATCATTTTTGCCGAAGAATTGTATCCTGATCCGCTACGATCTATGTTGGGAATCGTGGTGGGCTAAGGACAAAGACTATTTCGACGAGCAGGGTATCTGGAAAGGAGAACCCGATACTCCTACCCAGGAGTTTCGATTTAATTTCAGTACACACAATTGGAATTTAAAGAAAGCTCATTCCAACATTCTACCAGCCAATACGATCTATCTCAATTTAACTACCGGTACCGACACCCTGCTAAAGAGAATGAAGCCTAAGACTCGATACAACATTGGTCTAGCTCATCGCAAAGGAGTAACGGTAAAAAGCATGGGACTCGATGGTATTCATATATGGTATGAAATCTATAAAGAAACAGCTGCCCGTAACCACATTTTGCTAAACGATTTGAAATATTTCCAGGCAGTGCTCTCTGCGCGTGCCGACGATACACACTCACCAGCAGATGTGAACCTTCTGGTAGCAGAAAAGGATGGCAAACCTTTGGCTGCTATGTTTTTGGTAATTACACAAAACAGGGGATCCTATCTCTACGGAGCCTCTTCCTCAACAGAAAGGAATCTGATGGCAACTTATGCTTTGCAATGGGAAGCCATCTGTCGATCGAAAGAAGCCGGATGTACCGAGTATGATATGTTTGGTATCTCACCTTCACCCGATCCGCAGCACCCGTTATATGGTTTGTACAAGTTTAAATCAGGTTTTGGAGGGGATATATATCACAGCCTCGGTTGTTGGGATTATCCGCTTGATAAAGATCTCTACACATTATTTCGTGCCTCTGAACTTAACAGTCAGGGATATCATATTAGTTAAAATCATCTATCATGTATATCGAAAAAATAACCTATATCGATTCAAATCTTGTATCGGCACTTAGAAGACTCATACCACAGTTAACTGGTAGAGAATCACACCTTACAGTTGAAGATTTGGAGAAAGTAATCGCTCAAGAAGAAACACATCTTTTTGTTGCAAAAGAAGAAGATGAGATTATTGGAACACTCACTCTCCAATTCTATCATATTCCCACAGGTAGGAAAGCATGGATTGAAGATGTGATTGTGGACCAGCAAGCACGTGGAAAAGGGGTAGGAGCAGCATTGGTTTGGCATGCTATGCGAATTGCTCGTCAAGAGGGAGCAGAAAAGGTGGATCTCACCTCCCACCCCGACCGTAAGGCTGCCAACATGCTATATCAAAAGATTGGATTCAAAATAAGAGAGTCGAACGTCTATCGTTTTGAATTTCCCATAAACGATTAAAACAACTCGACTCAAATATTTTTACAGGTAGGTATATACTTTGCTGTAATCTATATACGTTAGGGTAACTTATATACGATACTATTGATATTCATGCCCGCTCCCACAGAAGCCAGCACTATGTAATCGCCATGCTTTAAGTTATGTCCATCCATTTCATTACGGGTAATCATATCCAACAGAGTTGGAACGGTAGCTACCGACGAGTTACCCAATCGGGAGATAGTCATGGGCATGATGGTCTCCGGTACTTCTTTCAGACTATAGAGCTTGAACAATCGCTGTAATATGGCATCGTCCATTTTTCCATTAGCTTGGTGAATCAATATCTTGCTGACCTGGTTAACATGCAGATTCAGTTTATCAAGACCTGCTTTGATGGCAATGGGTACATTTTCCAGAGCATACATGTAAAGCCTTCTGCCATTCATTTTCAAGTAATAGTCCTTTTTTTCTGCTAAAACCGGATTGTAAGAGTATCCCATATGTAGCATATTCACATAATCCAAAGCATCGCTTCGAGAATTGTGACCAATGATACCCAATGGCTCATCGCTTTCGCGAGCTTCCAGGACAGCAGCACCTGCACCATCGGCATAAATCATGCTATCACGGTCGTGAGGATCGGCCACACGCGACAATATATCGGCACCAACCACCAGGATCTTTTTAGCATCCCCCGAACGAATATAATAATCGGCCTGAATAACAGCCTGTACCCAGCCTGGACAACCATATAACACATCGTAAGCCACGGCTGAAGGATTTGCTATACCAAGTTTCTTTTTCAAGCGAGAAGCCAACGTAGGTAGCACATCCATGCGAACATTATCGACTTTTGTCTCTCCAAAATTGTGTGCAAATATGATATAATCTAGCTCCTCCCCATTCACGCCGGCCGACTCTAACGCTCGTTGAGCGGCAATCAATGCTAAATCTGACGTCACCTGATTTTCTTCCGCATACCGCCTTTCAGCAATGGTGGTGATCTCCTCAAATTTACGAGTTATCTCCTCATTGGGAGTGGTAATTATTGTACCATCTGCATCGTAAAAAGTAGTCTTATGGAAGTAATCGTTCTCGATACGTATGGAAGGCACATAATGGCCTGTTCCGGTGAATACACTATATATTTTTTTCATTTTGGTTATCATTACAAAGTAACTGCGACATTAAAACTCTTTATTTTCCATCATCAACCAATTGGCGACAAAGATATGAAATAAAATTTAAACAATCGTTCTTTATAGTACACACAATTTAACTTTTCCATGAGCATTTGCATAGCAAAATGACAGCAAAAGTTTTTTTAAACCCATTTCCCCAATGATTCACAGATTCATTGTATATTTGTTGTGAGAAATCTGCATTTTTGGATAAAAATGCAAACTTTTTTGTTGTATTAATACAAATCGTCACATCTAAATGGCATGATGAGTGACTAAACGTATAAATGGATTATTTGTTTAAATTATAATTAAATATGGGAAAAGTACTGATCATTGGTGCCGGAGGTGTAGGCACTGTTGTCGCACATAAGGTTGCGCAAAATAGCCAGATTTTTGGCGACATCATGTTGGCAAGTCGCACCAAAAGCAAATGCGATGCTATTGCCCAAGAGGTAAAACGTCGGACCGGTGTAGAGATCAAAACGGCGCAAGTTGACGCAGACAACGTACCCGAGCTGGTATCGCTCTTCAATGAGTTCAAACCGGAACTGGTCATCAACGTAGCACTGCCCTACCAGGATCTTACCATTATGGATGCCTGCCTCGAAGCTGGCGTGAACTATCTCGACACAGCTAACTACGAGCCAAAAGATGAGGCCAAATTTGAGTATAAATGGCAATGGGCCTATCGGGAAAAGTTCGAAAAAGCAGGCCTTACAGCCATTTTGGGCTGCGGTTTCGACCCGGGTGTGACAAGTGTTTTCACAGCTCATGCTGCCAAACATCATTTTGACGAAATTCACTATTTGGATATTGTGGATTGTAATGCCGGTGATCATGGCAAGGCTTTTGCTACTAATTTCAATCCCGAAATCAACATCCGCGAGGTAACTCAAAAAGGAAAATACTGGGAAAATGGACAATGGGTAGAAACAGAACCCCATGAAATCCACAAGCCCCTCACCTATCCAGAAATTGGACCAAAAGAATCGTATGTAATCTATCATGAAGAGTTGGAATCGCTTGTGAAGAACTTCCCAACCCTAAAACGTGCTCGCTTCTGGATGACCTTTGGTCAGGAATACCTGACTCACTTGCGAGTAATTCAAAACATAGGTATGGCACGCATCGATGAGGTCGAATATAACGGACAGAAGATTGTACCCATACAGTTCCTGAAAGCGGTATTACCTGATCCGGGTGAACTGGGAGAAAACTATACCGGTCAGACCTCCATTGGTTGCCGTATTCGTGGCATCAAAGATGGAAAAGAACGCACCTATTATATCTACAACAATTGTAGCCACGAGGAGGCATACAAGGAAACCGGTGCTCAGGGAGTAAGTTACACAACAGGTGTTCCGGCTACCATTGGTGGCATCATGTTTATGCAGGGACTATGGAGGAAACCGGGTGTTTACAATGTTGAGGAATTCAATCCAGATCCATTCATGGAGCAACTCAATATACAAGGTTTACCTTGGCACGAAATATTTGATATTAATTTAGAGGTCTAAATAAATATACTTTCCATGCATCCCAAAAGCTTGGTTAATATTGATGATTACAGCCGGGAGGATATTTTTCGTATCCTCCAAAGTGCTGCCCGCTTTAAACAGCAACCCGATCGGGCTCTTCTGCAGGGCAAAGTATGTGCTACGCTCTTTTTTGAGCCATCAACACGTACCCGGCTGAGTTTCGAGACAGCAGTCAACAGGCTCCGGGGACGCATTATCGGCTTCTCCGATGCAGCCACCAGCAGCTCCACCAAGGGTGAGTCGTTGAAGGATACCATCATGATGGTCAGTAATTATGCCGACCTCATCATCATGCGTCATCACCTTGAAGGCTCTGCTCGTTATGCCTCAGAGATATCTCCTGTACCGGTTGTAAATGCTGGTGACGGATCGAATCAGCATCCAACGCAGACGTTGCTCGACCTTTTTACGATATACGAAACGCAAGGTACGTTGGAAAACCTTACTGTCACCATTGTTGGAGACTTAAAGTATGGTCGTGCTGTTCATTCTCTCATCCAGGGACTTTCGCACTTCTCACCTACTTTTAATTTTGTAGCACCCGAGGAATTACACATTCCCGATAAATACAGAACGTTTTGCGACGAGAAGAAGATACCTTACAATGAATATACGGACTTCACCTCTGAATCGATACGCAATGCTGACATCCTTTACATGACCCGTGTACAGAAAGAGCGTTTCACGGATCTAATGGAGTATGAGAAGGTTAAAAACGTGTATGTACTACATAACGATATGCTGGCCGATTCAAAAGAAAACTTGCGTGTTTTGCATCCGCTACCTCGTGTAAAGGAGATATGCCAGGATGTGGATGATAATCCCAAAGCCTACTATTTTCAGCAGGCTCGAAATGGAGTGTATACCCGTCAAGCGGTTATTTGTGAGTTGATGGGAATTGAGGTTGAGTAACCGGTGGTTCGTCACTTTAAAATTTGATCCAACATATGAGAAAAGAATTACAGGTAGCCGCGCTTGAAAATGGCACGGCCATTGATCATATTCCAAGTGAGGCTGTTTTCAAAGTGGTATCGTTGCTACAGCTCCAAAAGCTTAACAACCGCATCACCATTGGTAATAATTTGAAAAGCAATAAGATGGGAACAAAGGGGATCATTAAGGTTTCCGATAAGTTTTTCAGGGAAGATGAAATAAATCGCATCGCTTTGGTCGCTCCTAATGTTATTTTGAACATCATCCGTAACTTCGAGGTTGTGGAAAAGAAAAAAGTGTTGCTTCCTGATGAAATCTTCGAAATTGTAAAATGCAACAACCCCAAGTGCATCACCAATAACGAACCAATGAAGACCCGCTTTCATGTGGTTGACAAGGAGAAAGTGGAACTTAAATGTCACTACTGCGAATTGAAAATTAAAAAGGAAGATATAGAACTGATCTAAGTTGGTATGAAACAAGACTGGAAGCCGGGAACAATGATTTATCCACTGCCGGCGGTGATGATTAGCTGCGGGAGTAGCGAAAATGAATATAATATTTTCACAGTCAGCTGGGTAGGAACAATCAACAGTAATCCTCCCATGTGTTACATCTCCGTCAGGCCCGAGCGGCATTCCTATGAGATCATTAAAAGGAACCGAGAGTTTGTGATTAACCTCACCACAGAGGATTTGGCTCGTGCCACCGATTGGTGTGGCGTACGCTCTGGCAAGGATTACAATAAATTCGAGGAGATGAAGCTGACAGCTGGTGAAGCAAGCATTGTGAAGGCTCCCATCATTAATGAATCACCCCTCTGTATTGAATGCGTAGTAAAAGATATCATTCCTCTCGGATCACATGATATGTTCATTTCCGATGTTGTAAATGTGAAAGCCGATAATCGGTACTTTGATCCCGAAACAGGCAGATTCAACTTACAGCTGTCAAAACTACTCGCATATGCCCACGGGCACTATTATGGCCTGGGAAGGGAAATTGGAAAATTTGGTTGGAGTGTTAAGAAAAAACCAAAGAAGAAAAAACAACAAGGATAACAAGATATTATGCCCGTAAATTTACCTGACAAATTACCCGCAATAGAGATATTAAAGAAGGAGCACATATTCGTGATGGACGATTTACGTGCATCCACTCAAGACATACGACCTCTTAAGATACTAATTCTCAACCTTATGCCCCTCAAGGTGACTACAGAGACTGACCTTATTCGGTTACTCTCCAACTCACCGCTACAGGTTGAGATTGAGTTCTTGGGACTTACCTCTCACACCCCCCGGAACACACCCATTGAACACTTGATGTCATTCTATAATGGGTTTGATAAGATTAAGTACTCTTATTACGATGGAATGATTATTACCGGCGCTCCTGTTGAAATGATTCCATTTGAAGAAGTAACATATTGGGATGAGCTGACTCATATCTTCGACTGGGCACGTACGCATGTAACTTCAACTTTTTATATCTGTTGGGGAGCACAAGCAGCGCTGTACCATTTCTATGGTATCCAAAAACATCCATTGGAGAAGAAATTGTTTGGAGTGTTCAGTCACACAATAAACGATCCCTCTTTTCCGCTCTTTCGGGGCTTCGATGATACATTCTATGCACCACACAGCAGACACACAACTATATTTGCCAGTGAAATTAATAAGTGTCCCGAACTCACCATCCACTCCGAATCGGTAGAAGCCGGTGTTTATATTGTCTCTTCCCGTGGTGGAAGAGAGTTTTATGTGACCGGTCATTCCGAATATGCACCCATGACGCTGCACAACGAATATACACGGGATAAAGAAAAGGGCATGGATTCTGTGGACTTACCCTTAAACTACTACAGGAACAACGATCCCTCATTGCCACCATTGGTACAGTGGCGATCGCATGCGAACCTACTATACATAAACTGGTTAAATTATTTTGTATATCAGGCCACACCGTTCAACATAAACGAAGTTGCACAACTGGGAGAACTCTAATTCCTTTTTACTCCATGCTGGCAAACTTCAAACAAACCGGCTTGCTGAGAGATATTGAATGATCTGTATCTTTAAGCAGACCGGTTTCTTTGTCTAAAGCAAAAACTTGTATCAGGTTGTCATCCCTACCAGCGACCAACACATAATTACCATCGGGTGTAATAACAAAATTTCTTGGATGCTTCACGGTAAGCTGATAACCTAATTTTGTGAGAGTACCATCGTTAGGGTCAATAGAGAAGATAGCCAGACCATCACCTTTTAATCGATTCGATGCATAAAGGAATCGGCCATCCGGAGAAACATGAATATCTGCGCTACCTTGTGCACCCAGCGTGTCGGCAGCAACAACCTGCTTCTGTTTCAAATCGCCCCCATTATAGTCGAATAAAATGACCTGACCGGATAATTCTCCCAGCACATAGAGATATTTCCCTCCATTGGGATGAAAATCAAAATGACGCGGTCCAGTACCGGGAGGCATTATGAATTCCCGTTTACTGCTTTGCTGAATCACAGGTTGTCCGTCAAAGGGAGTATTCTGCACAGTAAACCTATACATTTTATCGGTCCCCAGATCAGTAGCAAATAAATACAAGCCATCGGGTGAATAACGCACACTGTGAACATGCGATCCCTGTTGACGTACGCTATCTGGTCCATTTCCATTGAACTGCATCACCCAAGTAGCAGAACCCAAGAGCCCCTCTGAGTCTACTTGGAAAGAGGTAATGCTGCCACCACCATAATTAGCCGTATGCAAATCTTTCCCATTGCTGTGAATAGTAATGTAGCAGGGGCTCTCAGCGAGGGTGAGCCTTGTATCAATAATCGAAAGTTGACCATGCTTCTTGTTGAAGGATAAAGCGTATACTGCACTACTCTCCTTTTCGTTTTCCCCAACAGCATAAACAAACTTCTCATCGGGGCTCAACGTGAGATATGATGGATTGGTTAGCTCAACCATGCTCACAGAATCGGATTTTCCGGATAGGGAATTGAATCGGTATACATAAATTCCTTTGCTTCCCTCTTCAGAGGTATAGGTACCGACAAGCAGAAACAGATCACCCTCGGCCGCCTTTGCTAAAAAAGAGGTTGTCTCTTCAACTGAGACAGTTTTATTTAACTGTTGCGACTTTTTACCAGTGCATGATGACACTAAAACCGTAGTTAACACTGTTATAATAATTTTATAATACATATTGCATAAATTGGGTTTAAAGAATCAAAATAAGTCATTTTTTTCGGATCCACTTCAACCTTTTGCAAAAAATATTCACTTAGGCTCCATTTTGAGTGAAAATTATAATAGATTGTGAAATTAAAGTTGCGAATATGGTGCAGTCTGCTTACTTTTGCACCTATAATTATCGAACTATACTATAAAAATTAGAAAAATGTTATCCAAAATATTATCGATTACAGGACGTCCCGGTTTATATAAACTAGTCTCAACCAATAAAAATCTAAATATTGTAGAATCACTTGACAACGGAAAAAGAATTCCTATTTATCCACAGGAAAAAGTAGTTGCATTGAGCGATGTTTCCATTTATACAAAAGAGGGAGACACACCGTTGCGTGAAGTGTTTATGACAATGAAAGAGAAAGAGAATGGTGCAAAGATTACGTTGGGAAGCAAATCGAAGAACAGCGAACTGTTGGCCTATTTGGAGGAGGTTTTACCTGACTATAGCAGAGAAAGTGTATATCCCTCAGATGTAAAAAAGATGATTGCCTGGTATAACATTCTCATTGAAAATAATATCAGCTTCGAAAAAGAGGAAGTAGAGAAAACAGAAGAGGAAAAAGCGGAAAAATAAGGAGAGGAAAACGAAAAAGGCACCCATTTAAGAGCAATGTAAATTGAATGCAAGAGATTTATTTACTCGTGCAGGAGCAGGAATTATCTATATTCTGTTGATCCTGTTAGGTGTACTGGGAGGGCGCACCAGTTTCCTAATTGTCTTTGGCACCATCTTGGCCATCGGTCTCTTTGAATTCTATCGCATGGTTGAGAAGGACACCACTCACGCTATTAGCAAGATTTTCAACATATCGATGGGTATTTTGCTCTTTTTATCCGTATTTCTCTTCATTGAGGGTATTTTCCTCTTTGCCCTGCCTGTCGGCATCCTCGTTTATCTGATGATTCTCTTCACCTCATCGGTATTTCTACGCAGGCAGGATATCCTTCACGGCATCATCTATTCCGTTTTCGGACAAATATACGTAACGATGCCCTTAGGGCTATTGATGCTTCTCTCCTACTCCTACCAAAGTAATCTTTCTGGCGAGGGTCACCATTGGGCACCAATATTGGCTTTATTTGTTTTCATATGGATAAACGACACTGCAGCCTATTTTATTGGTTCACTCATTGGTAAACACAAACTAATTGAACATATATCCCCAAAAAAGTCGGTTGAAGGGTTCATAGCCGGCATACTCTTTACTCTGCTTGCATCCTTCTTTTTTGCCAAATTCTATCCGGAGTACTCTACTGCATTCTGGATGGGTTACGCAGCTGTAGTCGCTCTCTTTGGTACGTTGGGTGACCTATTTGAGTCACTCATTAAACGCACATGTGGTGTGAAAGATGCAGGGAACCTAATTCCTGGACATGGGGGTATCCTCGACCGCATCGACAGTCTGCTGGTAGCCGTACCTGCTGCTTATCTTTACCTTCTTATATTTCTATCCTTTTGATAAATTCTTGTTTGTTCAAAACAAAAGCGGTGGAGTAACGTTATTTTATTTTACCATCAAACACTTTTACTATGAACAAAAAGCTAATTGGAACGAATGCAGGAATAATATGGAACCTACTGAATAATAGACAAAAATGGAATGTTACTCAGTTAAAGGAGTCCTCTGGACTTTTAGAAAAAGAGATCTATACAGCTATTGGTTGGCTTGCCAGAGAGAATAAAATTGAAATAGACAAAAATGAAGAGGGGCAGGAGGTCTATTACCTCCTGATTGAATATTATTTCTAACTTATTGATCCATTCAACAAACTTACATTACCCCTTTCTCACGAAGACGGAGCTGCCACCTCCAAGCTGAAGCCATGGTATCTTCAATAGTCTCCACAGCTTTCCAGCCCAGAACATTGTTTGCCTTATCGGGTTGAGCCCAAATCTTTTCTATATCCCCCTCTCTACGGCCCACAATTTTGTAATTCAACGCTGTACCTGAGACCTTTTCAAAAACGTGAATCAGTTCAAGTACTGAAAGACCTTTTCCGGTACCCAGATTGAAAATTTCCACTTTCTCTTCCGATTTATCTTCAAGCATTCTTTCTATAGCAATAACGTGTGCTTTGGCAAGATCCACCACATTAATAAAGTCACGAATACATGATCCGTCGGGGGTATGGTAATCGTCACCAAAAACGCTTAATTGGTATCTAACACCAATACCAGTCTGTGTAATATAGGGCACCAAATTTTGGGGAACACCCAATGGTAGCTCCCCAATTTCAGCCGAGGGATGAGCACCAATAGGATTAAAATAGCGTAAGATAATTGACTTGATTGGTGCTCCCGAATGAACAAAATCTTGAATTATCTCTTCATTGATCTGCTTTGTATTACCATATGGAGAGGCGGCAGGTTTGATGGGAGCATTTTCATCAATGGGATTGTAGTCCGGTTCTCCATACACTGTGCAGGAGGAAGAAAATACAATACCCTTCACTTGGTTAGCGGGCATCAACTCAAGTAGATTGATGAGCGAAACAAGGTTGTTGCGATAGTAGAGTAACGGTTGTTGAACCGACTCTCCAACAGCCTTACTAGCTGCAAAGTGTATAATTCCATCGAAATGGTACTTTGCAAAAAGCGATTTCATAGCCTCAAAATCAGTACAATCTAACTTGTCAAAAACAGGTCGCTTTCCGGTAATGCGTTCAATACCATCGAGTACATCGATATTTGAATTAGAAAGATTATCAACTATAACAACATCATACCCTGCTTGTTGTAGTTCTACAACCGTGTGCGAACCAATATATCCAGTTCCCCCGGTTACCAAGATTTTCTTTGCCATAATATTATTTTGTTTGCCTGTTTTTGCACAAAAATACGAAAATTTTCTCTATGTTTGTCATTACCCTATTATCGTAGTTAGCAAAAAGCAGTTCAATAAATCAGCCGTTAAATGTACAATGTAAAAACATACTACCGAAAAGAAGAGCTTCCCTCCATGGAAGAGAGCAGTTTTTTTCATTCGGCCTCCGGATTCGACTGGTATAGTAATTCACCAGCATATAAACCTCTGATGCTAGTTGCATTTGATGCCGACAGGCCAGTGGCTGCTTTATTTGCCGTAATTACACGCATTAACCGCTTTCTCAAGGGCAAGCTCTTTCAACGATGTTTCATTACACAGCAACCACAATTCTTTGAAAAGAACCTTTCACAAATAGATGTATTTGAAAAGCTGATAACCCATCTGGTTGAAGAAGTAAAAAATAAGGTATTTCTCATCCGATATGATAACTTGGGTAATGCAATATTTGGCTACAAAGGATTTCGTGCAAATAAATTCTATTCTGTAAAATGGATCAATATCCGGAATTCATTACAGCGAAAACGCAAGATATGGGATCAGCTTTCTGCATCACGTAAGAATCAGGTCAATAAAGCAATGAAAAAAGGCCTGATTGTAGAGGAGTTTAAAACAGAAGAGAATTTACCGGAGCTATACAAACTCATTCAGCAGACGAATAACAAAAAAATTTGGCGCCGTTTACCTCCATATCAGTATTTTAAAAATTACTTTTGTCATTATGTAAAAAAGGATAAAGGGAAGATACTTTTAACTCGCTATCAGGGCAAAATCGTTGGGGGAGCTTTTTTGGGGTTTGAGAAAAGAGAAACCGTTTACTGTCTCTATTACTGGGGTAAATCAAAACGATACAAGATGGTATACCCCACCATTTTCACCCTCTACACAGCAATGAAGATGTCTGAAGAACAAGGATTTCAATATTTTGATTTCATGGATGTGGGTTTTCTTGATAAACGAGCAGGCAGATCGCGTTTTCTATTACAATTTGGTGGAAAACAAAGAGCTACTCGACGTTGGTACAGGTTCAACTGGTCTCTGTTGAATTTCTTTGCCAATAAGTTATACGACTAATTTCCTGCAACTACACATGATTTGCAAAGAAACGTAAAGAGCTATTTTTTTTAGAACATCCCTCTGATTCAAATACTAAAGTAGCTTAAAAATAAAACATTTCCCATGAAATCCTTTGGTTTATTCCAACAGATGCAATATATTTGCATCGTGTTTTTCATGGTATTAGATTTAAGGTTAACAATGAAGATTGGTTGTCGTGAGACAACCATTCCTTTTTTATGGCGTTAGGTATACCAAAATTATGAGAACTCTACTTCTTATTATCGCAATCCAAACGATTTCATTTATTTCTACGATATTATTTACTAGATTTTAAACACCAACATCTACTTTTAAAATGAGCTGTATGTTGAGAAAGTGAGAACTATTATTTCAAGGGTATAATTTTTCTACCTATTCTTCGCTGCTCACTAAAATCCAAAACTCACTTGTATTTCTCCCACAGATCGTTGTGAATGATTTGCCACGACTGCTCAATCAATTGAGGAATATCAGATTCCTTCACTCCTTCAGTGGATATTGGTTTATGAATAATCAATTCTAACTTCGATGGACTCAACTGAAATGAGTCTCTTTTTAACACATCGTACGATCCATTGATGGTGAGCGGAACAATTGGCAGTTTCAAATCATATGCTATATGATAGGCTCCTTTTTTAAAGGATCTCATTTTGCCTGTATGTGTTCGGGCACCTTCCGGAAAAATAACCATTGAAACACCATCCACAATCTGTTCCTTCGCTCTCAATATTGAAGCTGTACGAGCGGCAAGGCTTGAATTATCTACAAAAACATGTCCAGCTTTCTCCGATGCAAAACCAACAAAAGGAATCTTGCGCAAACTAGCTTTCTGCATCCACTTTACATTCTGATTGAGAAATCCATATACTAGAAAAATATCATACGACCCTTGGTGATTGGCAACAAAAACATAGGATTGTTTGGGATCCAAATTTTCATGTCCTCTTGTTTTTACACGGCAGAGAGTTAACCAGCAAGTGAAACGCGACCACCACTTGGGAGGATAAAAACCCCAGTACTTACTCCCAAAAAGAGGAGCCATTACCATTACCAACAATGCGGTAATCAATGTAAGCAATAAAAAAAGTGGCACAAAAATGATCCACTGATATAAAAAATATACGATTCTTTTCACTTTTTCACTTGATTCTGTGTCTACAATGCAAAAATAAATATTTTTGCAAATCATCAGACATAAATATGTAGTTTTTGCAAATCAAACAGCTTTTTTCCAGATTAAACCATTTTTTATCACGATTTATTTCCTCGTTTGTTGAATTTTGTGTTTATTTGCGCTACGAAACAAATAACAAAATTATATACATCACACATGAAAGAATTTGCTAAATACATCGGCGTAATTGTAATGCTAATAGGTGTTGCCTTTTTTGTGATACCTTTTTTTATGGGCACAACCAATAACACCAATCTTATTTTTGGTCTATTGCTGGTTGTAGAAGGTATGCTGGGCCATATCTATGTGAATAACATGAAAAAAGGGAGCATTATCAGCAACATCCTTTGGGCAATTATATTGTTGTTCGTCCCATTTACTGTTTTCTTCTTATTCAAAAAGGCTGCTTACACAGAAGAAGAATTGATTGCTTACAATTAAGAAGTTTGCACACACCTTTAAAGTACAAAGAGGCTGTCTCAATATTGAGGCAGCCTCTGTTTTTTAGTACTATACTGATTAAGTTTTCGATGCGTGCAATCCATTTTAAAGGATGTGAAAGAATGGTCTTTCACTGCATCATGCATGTATCTTACTACCTTCACCCTCATTCCCTCCTTATACCCTCCTTATGTCAACCTTATAAAACAACGGAGGGGATATATGGGGATGATAGGGTTGATGCAAACGTGAAGAGAGTTGAGTATCACTTACGATCGACGTACAGTTGAGAGTTCTCATACTTTTTAACCACAACCGCCTCATCTTTTTCAATAAATCCTCTCAAAGAAACAGCATCGTAATAACTCCCATCAATTATTACCTTACCAGAAGGACGAAGAACTGTAGCTGCTTTTCCCATCTGTCCTACCATTGTTGCAGGTTGCATAGGAACAGATATGAAACCTTCCTGATCGGCATGCAATGCAGCCTTATTCAGAATTCCCGGTTTTCCGATGCGACTCGACAAGTAGAGAATTAAACTAACACTCAATCCCATTCCACCCAATACAATCATGATGGCTCGAAAGATTTCTGTAGTTGGTAGACCTTCGAAGTTAAAGCGAATATTTCCAATAAGAGCAAGTATCAATGCCAAAATGACCAAAATAATTCCTGTGATACCGATGACACCAAATCCGGGAACGACAAACAACTCAAAGACAATAAGAATTATTCCCAAAACGAAGAGCAACATCTCCCAATTCTGGGCATAACCTGTTAGATAAAGAGGTGTAAAATAGAGTATTGCTGCTGTAATGGCGATAGCTGTAGGAAATCCTATTCCGGGTGAATGCAATTCAAAATAAATACCTCCAATAATTAACATGATCAATAAAGCTTGCACCACACCATTGGTGAGGAAACCTCTTATCTGGTCATAGAAAGTGGGATTATAGGTTTCAAGGCGATAGTCGGGATATGATAAGTGGGTGACAATCAACTCGTGAAGGCTTTCGGCAACTCCATCGCAATACCCCAACTCCATGGCCTGGCTTGCGGTAAGTGTGAGAATCTGTGTGGAATCGGCATAGCCGGGCACCACAACTTTTTCATCAACCATGGCTTCAGCAATTATTGGATCGCGCTTCCACCTGGTTAAAGTATCCTCCAGCTCAATGGTTATTACTTTACCATGGCTCTCAGCTGTTGCTCGCATAATAGCACGCATATAAGACTGATATTTGTCAGGTGCCTTAGCCCCATCAGTTCCATCCACCACCGTGGCCGCACCAATGGAGGCACTTTTTCGCATAAAGATGCTGTCGCAAGCAGTGGATATGAGCGCACCGGCTGAAGCAGCATTGTTATCGATAAAAACATAAATGGGTAGCGGATAATTCAAAATAGCAGTACGCATTGAATCTGCCTCGAGTACACTGCCACCGTAGGTGTTCATATGCAGCAACACCACACGAGCATCTTTCTGCAGCGCTTCATGCAAACCATTCTGCAAATATATCCAGGTGTTACTACCGATGTTTTCCTTGATGTTGATTCGATAGATTAACACTTTGTCATCTTGTGCGTGCAGACCCTGTAACAAAAACCACCCTGCCAAGAGAATAAAAATGGAACGTAATTTTTTCATTTTTAACAGCTATAATATAACAAAGATAATAGTTTTTGGATTTCAGCTGTCATTTTCATCAAAAATGTGTATATTTGTAGTTCAATTTATCAGTATGAGCACTATTATATTAAGCATAGGATCTAACACATTCGCAAAAACCAATATCGATAAAGCTAAGCGAATGCTCTCCCGGCTTTTCCCCGAGATAACTTTCACACAACCCATTCTCACCGAGCCCGAAGAGGAGAAGTACTCCTACCTGTTTCGTAATATATTGGCCAAAGCAGAAACAGATATGACACCTGAAGAGGTGATCGATAAAATTAAACAGACCGAAAGAGCTGTAGGGCGCTCACCCAAAGATAAGTATCAGGGAAAAGTAATCATCGACATCGATCTCATTCAGTATAACGACAAAATTCTGCGCCCTGAAGACTATGGACGCAATTATGTGCAGCAGCTTCTGGTCTTGCTGCAACAGCAAGAAACAACTGCAACAACATCATCGACCACCGCTACCGTAGATAGCCCGGCCGATAAGGATGTACTCGAGGATTAATTCAGTCGAGTTACTGATTTTACCCCCTTAACAGCTTTCAACTTTTTAATTAACTGCTCCATCATGGATGTATTGGCAATCATCACCGAGATGTTGCCTTGGAACAGTCCATCGTTTGAATCAATTGAGATGGAGCGCATCTGCACCCCGTCTTCCTTTGAGATGATGGAGATTAAATTGGCCACAATATTGATCTGATCATTTCCAATTACCCGCAGTACAATGGTATAATTAGATGATCCTGTGGCACTAGACCATCGTGCGTTGAGTACACGATATCCAAACCGCGCAAAGAGGTCGTGAGCATTGGGACAACTAGTTCTGTGTATCTTGATGCCCTGTGATGAGACAAAACCAAAGATTTCATCTCCAAAGATTGGATTGCAGCATCTGGCCAACTTATAATCTATTCCGGTTAAATTCTGATCGATAACAAGTTCATCGTTGCTGGCAAATTCCTTTGTGGGAGGTTTCAGTGTGAAACTCTCAGCACTCACTGGAAGATGACTATCTCTGTTCTCCCCCTCCTTGCTCTCCAACTCCAAATAACGATCAATGACCCAGTTTACATCCAACTTTTCGGCAGCGATGTCTGCATAAAAATCGGTCACTGTCTTGTATTTGAGTTTCTTGATCAGCTGCATCAGATAGGAATCATCGACCTCAATCTTGCGGTTCTTCATTCTGCGCGAAAGGGTCTCCTTTGCTATATCCACCTGCTTACCGGCCTCTTCCTTCAGAAGTTGTCTTATCTTGGTACGTGCTTTTGCAGTGACCACAAACGACAACCAGTCTTGTTTGGGCGACTGGTGCGTTGATGTGTTAATCTCTACTTGATCGCCACTATTCAAAACATGTTTGATGGGTACATTCTTCCCATTCACCCGTCCCGACATGCAGGTAGACCCTAATTTGGAATGAATGGCAAATGCAAAATCAAGTACTGTAGCTCCTTTGGGTAGTTTGAAGAGGTCGCCCTTGGGCGTAAAGACAAAAATCTCCTCCTCATACAGGTCAAGTTTGAAGTCGGTCAGCTTCTGACTCAGGTTGGTTTCTTTGTCTTCAAGTGATTCACGCAAGGAACTGAGCCAGTTATCTAGCGCAGACTCTTCTTTCACCCCTTTGTACTTCCAGTGTGCGGCCAATCCTCGTTCTGCAATCTCATCCATTCTACGGGTTCTAATCTGCACCTCTACCCATCGGGAGTCGGGTCCCATCACCGTAATGTGAAGCGACTCATAACCGTTGCTTTTGGGAATAGAAAGCCAATCCTTCAATCGTTTGGGGTTGGGTTGATACATATCAGTAATGATGGAATAAACCTGCCAACATTGTGCTTTCTCCTGATCGTCGGGAGCATCAATAATTACACGGATAGCAAAGAGATCGTAAATCTGCTCAAACTCAATTTTCTGTTTCTTCAGCTTGTTGAGTATGGAGTGTATCGACTTGGTTCTACCTTTGATGTCATACTTCAAGCCGGTCTTGTTGAGCCGCTCCTTCACAGGATCAATGAATGCTTTGATATATTGATCGCGCGAACGTTTTGTCTCGTTCAACTTCTGAGCGACAAAGTCGTACGATTCTCGATCGGTATATTTCAAGCAGAGATCTTCCAGCTCCGACTTAATAGTATATAGACCCAATCGGTGAGCAAGGGGGGCATACAAGTAGGTCGACTCCACCGATAGATCGAGCCGGTGGGAACGTTCTGTACCCTTTGCTTCCCGCATCAGTTGCAACTGACGGGCAATCATGATGAAAACAACCCGTATATCTTCAGCCATGGAAAGCAGGAGGCGCATATAATTTTCCGACTCCACAGTAGAACGTCTGTCTGTGAACTCGGCAACCTTCTTCAATCCTTTCAGAATTAACTCTACTTCACTGCCAAAAAGGGTATTTATTTCAGAAAGGGTATATTGGTCATTTTTTATCGCACGAAAGAGTAGTACAGCACATACGGTGGATTGCTTCAAACCGATCTCATCAATGGTAATGAGCGCTGTTCGCATCTCTAGTAACAGATCGGAATAGGCCTCCTCTCTGTTTTCAACCTCATCAGACAACGACTGTTGCACCATCTTCTTCAAGTGCCATACTTTCTCCTTTTCCCAGGCCTGCCTCAAAAAAGAGTAAAGCCTGCGATACATTTGAAAAAACTCGTTGCGGTTCGTGATAATAAAATCGCTTATCATGCCCTTATTGCATTTATGTAGCTACAAAATTACGATTTTCTGTGAAAGTATCATCTTGACCAATAAAATAACCTTCTAACAGTTGCTTTGTATGATCGGGAACAAATCGCTATATTTGTCTATTCATTTTCATAATTATATCTTTTCCCCTTGTATGAGAAATATTGTATCTATTTTATTTATTCTTTTCCCCTATATGCTTGTAGCTCAGAACAGTGAGACTATATCACTCAACGAAGGATGGCAGCTTAAACTAGCGAGTAACTCCTTCCAAAACGTGCAAGACGGCTCCCCTTTCTCTCAATGGCAAGAGGCAACAGTGCCAGGGTCGGTTCAAAGCAATCTCATTCGTCAGGGTCTACTTCCTGACCCCTACTACGGAACCAACGAAAAGGAAGTGCAATGGGTAGAAAATGTAAACTGGGATTTCAAGACAACATTTCTCATCTTTGCCCATCAGCTGGAGTACGATGATGCCCTGATTTCATTCGAAGGGTTAGATACACATGCCGATGTATTTCTCAACGGCTCCCGAATTCTTCAAACCGACAACATGTTCATCGGACATAAGATTCCTGTCAAGAAACTACTCAAAGAGGGAGAAAACAATCTCTATATCCGTTTCTATTCACCCATCAAAAGGATGATGCCTGCACGGGAAACGTTTGGTTATGAGTATCCGGCCGGCAATGATCATAGAGAGGAAAAACTAAGTGTATACAACCGAAAGGCACCCTACCACTTTGGATGGGACTGGGGCATACGTATTGTACAGATGGGTATTTGGAAACCAGTATCCCTTCACTTATACAACATAGCCCGCATCGAAGATTTTTATGTGAAACAAACATCGGTCAACAAGCAGGAGGCACACATTGACAATCAAATTGAAATCTTCTCCTTGTCTGATCAACCGCTAAAAGCTACCTTGACGGTTGCGTACTGCTTACAAAATGACAAACATGAAAACAATAGCAAAGAGATCACTCTCCATAAGGGAATAAACAAAATTGACTTGTCGCTACTCATATCAAATCCTAAACTATGGATGCCGATTAATTGGGGTGAGCAACATCTTTATGACTTCACGGCAAAACTGATTGTAGACAACAACGTTATTGCCGAGAAAACGGTACGTACAGGGTTGAGATCCATACGACATATCACACAGAATGACGAACATGGTCGTACATTCTACTTCGAGGTTAATGGAATACCCCTATTTGCCAAGGGAGCCAATTCCATTCCCGGCGAAATACTTACCACACAGCAGGATAGTGCATACTACAAAAAGATGTTCGACCATATTGAAGGAGCACACATGAACTTTGTTCGCGTTTGGGGGGGTGGAATTTACGAGAATGAGGAGTTCTACCGTCAAGCCGATGAACGGGGTATCCTTATTTGGCAGGATTTTATTTTCGGTTGCACTCCCTACCCCTCCGACGATGTGTTTCTCAATAGCGTAAAAGATGAAGCCATCTATAACATCAAACGATTGCGCAATCATGCTTCTTTGGCCTACTGGTGTGGTAATAACGAGATACTAGAAGGATTGCAGTACTGGGGTTGGGATAAACAATACCCCAAAGCGGTGATGGATGCCTGGTTTAAAGGATACGACAAGACCTTCCGTGAGTTACTTCCTGCATTGGTGGAGGAATACGACGGAACTCGCGATTACACACACGGATCACCCGATATTGCGAACTGGGGCCGACCACACCTCTTCAACCAGGGTGACGTGCATGACTGGGGACTTTGGTACGGACAATTACCTTTTGAGGCGATGGCCGACAGATTACCTCGCTTTGCAAGTGAATTTGGTTTCCAATCGTTTCCCGAAATGAAAACTATCCGCAGCTTTGCTCCCGAAGATCAATGGAGTTTAGAAAGTGAGGTGATGACAGTACACCAAAAAGCTTCTACTGGCAATTCCCTCATTAAAAAATACATGGATATGTATTATCATGAACCTGAAAATTTTGAAGACTTTGTTTACCTGGGACTGGTTATGCAAGGCAATGGTATGGAAGAGTCGGTTGAGGCAATGCGCCGCGGTAGGCCCTATTGTATGGGTGCTCTCTATTGGCAGATTAACGATAGTTGGCCGGTGGTTTCTTGGTCGAGTATCGACTACTACGACAACTGGAAGGCACAACACTACAGAATGCGCGATGTATTTGCGCCTCTAGCCCTGGGAATTGCTTTTAAGCAAGATACCCTGCAGTTCTATACTCTTTCCGACTACTTGGAGGACCGTAACAGTCTACAGCTGACAATTCAGTTAATTGACTTTGAAAAGGGTAAACAAAAAGAACTCAAGATAGCTATAAACGCGAAAGCCAATAGCAGCCAAATAGTTAAGACCCTTGCATTGAAAGAGTGGATGAATGAAGAGGAGAAGGTAAACAAAATGATCCACGCTTTTCTGAGCGATAGTAAGGGAAAAATAATTTCCACCAAAGATTTCTTTTTCTATTGGCCCAACAAACTCAATCTGCCAGAAACAACGATTGAGACCAAAGTGAAGTATGCAGACGGACAATATACCCTCACCCTGAAGAGTAACAAACTGGCAAAAGACCTGTTCGTGGAGATTCCGGTACAGGGTGCACGCTTCAGCGATAACTTCATCGACTTACTACCAGGAGAGAAAAGAACCATCGTGATCACCTCTCCATTACTAAAGGCAGCCGATAAAACTCCCGTCACGATCAAGCATGTTAGACAGACCTATTGAATTAATTAACGGATGAGTAATATAACGAAAAAAAATGCAGAACTATCCATGTTGTTGGTCGTAGCTGCTACATCTTTCATGGGAACCTTCCTTGTCTCAGCTGTAAACATAGCATTGCCCACTATTGAGCGCGACCTAACACTCACAGCCATCGAATTGAGCTGGATCATCACCTCCTTCATCTTGGGAACCGCATTATTTATGCTACCCGCAGGCACATGGGGTGACCGATACGACAACCGAAAGATATTCACATTGGGGCTCTTTCTATTCACACTTTCCTCCATATTCTGCTATCTAGCCCCAAATGGCTATTTGCTTATTGCATCGCGTTTCATACAGGGTATTGGTGTAGCTTTCACAAGTACTACAGGCATGGCCATTCTCGTAGCAATGTTTCCCCCTCAGAAAAGGGGACAAGTGCTGGGTATCTCTGTTGCGTCTGTATACGGGGGTCTGGCACTGGGACCACTCGCAGGTGGCATACTCACCATCCATGCTGGTTGGCGCTCCCTTTTTCTGATAGCCATTATATTTGGGTTTCTCACTTTTATCACTTCGTTTCGCTTCCTTTTGAATAATAATAGCAAAACCAGAAAACAGAGTGGAAATGATCATGCAGGGACCATTTTGTTTATGATAGGACTCACGTGTTTGGTCTATGGGTCGTCGCTCATTCCCTCTATAGCCGGTTGGATATTAATGGGTAGTGCGCTTGTTTTACTGCTGCTTTTCTGGCGAAACGAGGGGCGAGTCAGTCATCCCTTGCTCGACACCAAACTCTTTACACACAACAGGCTCTTTACCTATTCCAACCTCTCTGCACTTATCAATTATACGGCAACCTTTGCCATTGTCTTCTTCCTGAGTCTCTATTTGCAGAAAATAAAAGATCTCTCACCACGCGATGCCGGTCTAATCATTGTTGCACAACCCATGATGATGGCAATCTTCTCACCGGTAGTGGGAAAACTATCCGATAAAATTCAGCCTCGCTACTTTGCTACCGCAGGTATGGCCATGTGTACCTTGGGACTTTTTTTACTGGCATTTCTTTCAGCCACCACACCCATTGCATGGATTGTAGCAATCCTGTTGTGGGTGGGACTTGGATTTGCCCTCTTCTCATCTCCCAACATGAACACCATAATGGGGTCGGTTGAGAAACAACAGTATGGGCAGGCATCTGGCATCTCCTCCTCCATGCGGGTATTTGGACAGATTATTAGTATGAGTATCATCACTTTTCTCATTTCAATGAAGTTTGAGAACTCGTCTGTAGATGCCGTCTCTAATCCTATTTTCATGGATGTTATGCAATGGAGCTTTTTAATCTTTGCCTTTGTGGGTATACCCGGTATCTACTTCTCATACAACAGGGGAAATGTACAACAAAAGAAAAAGTGAATTTATCGAATTATAGTATGGCTGTAAAGATCAAAGAATGAGTAGTACTAAAATATCGAGCAATGGATAAAATTAAACTACTAATTGTGGATGATCATCATATTCTGGTGGAAGGATTAAAAAATCTCTTCGACCAGACTGATCATATACAGGTAATTGGCACAGCTGCATCTGGTACTGCCTGCCGCAAAGCACTCAATCATGAACTGCCCGATGTAATCTTGCTCGATATTAGTCTGCCCGATGCAAATGGTATAGAACTCTGCAAGGAGATTAAAACAGTACATCCCCAGATTAAGATTGTTGCTCTTTCAAGCTCAATGAATACGCCATTGTTCAGCGCATGATGGATCAGGGAGCATCGGGATACGTAGTTAAAAATGCCATACCCGAAGAGATTGTCCAAAGCGTGGAGATGGTCATGCAGAACGAAACGTACCTTTGTGAAGAGATTGACCATCTCATGTATAGGAGATTCACGCAACCAATTTGGCTCACGCGACGAGAGAAGGAACTACTTAGTCTCATTGTCGAGGGGTACACCAATGTCGAAATTGCTGAAAAAATGTTCCTTGGGGTAGAAACCATCAACAGCTATCGCAAAAATCTACTTGTTAAAACAGGAGCCCGAAACACCGCAGTACTGGTCCGTATGGCCATTGAACAAAAGTTGGTATAAACAAGACTTAATAACCCATTAAATCGGATATACTTGGTGGCGTAATGTTGGCATCTACACTCACCGATGGCCCCCCTTCAAGAGCAAATCGACCGCTGACCTCTCCCTCAACCAGTCCGCCCACACCAGCCTTTACAGAACTGGTAAAAGCTACATCCTTCACAGCATCATCCTGACCAATGGTGATCTCTACCCCCACGGTAGCTTCTCCCGTGAGATTGCCACTTCCATACTCACCCTTCACTCCCACACCTCCCCAAATAGTAGTCTCGTGTTTGTTGAAGTCACGCTTTACAGACCACAATATACCTTCACCACCTGAAAACTTCACATGGTCGCAACTGAGCTCAAACGACAAAGGACCGATACCACCCCCAATACCATTTTCTCCCAAGGGACATTTTTTCTTCTCTTTTTTGGGCAGTTTTGGATCGTAAGTAGAAGGAACAAGTGGCGGTGGTTCCGGATCCACACACTTCAACGTGCTGAGATTGTCGGCAATAGGTGGCAAAGCGACAGCAAAACCTGTAGATATCTTAAGGTGATTTAACACAATCATCTCCCGATAAAGATTGTAATATTCGTTGATACTAGGAGCATACATCCGTTCAATAATGGGATTGGTGAATGCATAATAATCGGAGATTGCCTCCATCACGGCATTGGAAACAAAGGTGTAATTTCTAGCAGTGGCATAGTAGGTGGACTCCAAGTCACTCTTTAGTTGTTTACACATCTGATATTCGAGCTGTTCCATCTCATACTTTAACTGATCAATTTTTTCCTTTACCTTCTTCTGACATATCTTGTTATCCCCACACCTACTCAATTCATTATGAAGGAGCTCATTCCTTTTCATCAATCGTTGTTGTTTTTCTTGAAACTGTAGGAATATGGGATAACTTCGACTTAAGATTTCCGCATTGTTTTCCAACAACTTCGCTCCTTTATTTAATGCCCTCGCATAGTTACTGTTCTCCCCAAACAATAAACTTGTGATATCGGCAAATTGCATAATCTCCTTCGAAAAGTTTCTGGTAAACACCATTGAGTTATCCGGATCTTTTATTGCCTTTAGCTGTTGCATTCTCATCCGTTCCGAGACGGAGAACAGATCTGAAGATAATTGTTGCTCTCGTCTACCCAATTGTGACAGGTAGGTATTGAGAGTCTCCTCCTGTCCAATCATCATTTTCCAGTTCTCAGAAACGGGTAAATCGGGAATATCTAACCCTCCTGTATCGCCTTTCTCTTCTGCCAGTGGACGCGGTGTGGACGATTGTTGTTGCGATGTGGAGATTGCTTCCTGCGCCTTTGCCATGGCGGCAAAACCTATGGCGGAATACTTTCCTCGTAGTGACTTACGCAAATATTGCTCGGACTTCGCATAATTTTTCTCACATTGGGCAATCAAACCAAGTCCTAAGTAGGGAGAACTCATACTGGGTGCGGTACCCAATGCCTTTTCAAATTGGATAGTAGCATTTGCGGTATCACCTACGTCCCAATAAGCCCAACCTAGGTTGCAGAGGATGAGGCCAATGTTCGGTTTTAACCGATCGGCATAGTGCAACACCTCAATTGCCTGAGTATATTCACCCATGTCCTTGAGTGCCACACCCAAGTTGTTTGCTGTGAGAATGTCATCGGGACTTCGTACAGCGCTCCATGCAATAGCATAGACCGATGCTGATCCTGCCCCCGTCATCATAAATGCCGCACCCATATCTGCACCGTCGGTCTGTTTGACAGACTTCTCCAACTGCTGCTTCAGCTGTGGCAAAGCTCCTGTTTTTGGTCCGTAAGTTGTCATCAACGATTTTGCCAACTCAATATACTGCTCCCGTGTCAATTGCGTATTGATTGTTAACACAATTCGCTCTGGACAAACATTATTCCTGTTCTGATTGGGACTCGTTACGCTTGTAGAAGCTAATTGTGAAGTAGGCGTTCCTTGTTCGTCGATGTTGTTCCCCTGTTTTTCATACTGCTGCAGCATCGACTCTCCCCACTCTTTCATCCGAGCTGATTCCTGTTCGCTCAGTTGCTTTCCGGAAGAGACCTTCTCCATGATCTGTTTAATATCAGTCGGTATTTGATACTGCGCGTTGACTCCCCAAGCCATATTTAGCATGAATAGCAACAATAATATTTTCTTCATAAATTTCATTATGCTTATTCAACGGAAGGTACCACACTCACTACTACTTACCATGGGAGGTCGGTTATTGCTTTTACTCGGTGAATTGAATATCCTGAGGCACTTCAAATTTTTCTTTCGGGGGTACTGTCTTATCTACAGATTTTACGTGAGAAGAAGTCTTTATTCCCATCGCTTCCCCCTCCATGCTCATCATTAAATTGCCCCACATCACATAATCCATATTGGTTCCTTTGTCGCTTTTCATGCGCATCTTGCGACAATTGTATCCAAGGAATTCAACTTCTCCCAAATCTTCTATGTTCATTTTACCCAAGAGTGCATCCGACATTTTATCCACATCCACTCCCAGGGGGTTGATTATTCTTTCCATGGTATAATGCTCGCCCGTTTTCTTGTCTAGGTCAATTTTCCAGTGCTCATCACCTTTGTTGATCTCAAGTGTGTGAGTCGTAAAGTCTTGTCCCATTATTTCCATTGGCACCGTTGTTTCAATTGCCTCCCATTCACCCCATTTATCAAAGTAGGTGACAATCTCCATCTCTATACCCATTGCTTCAGAGACTGAATGAATGATTCCCTGTTCAAGAGGGTACCTCCTATTTCCACGCTCAGCCTGTAATGCTTCCACCTGTAATTCCTTGTCCTCGGATATCTTTCCTTTTTTCTCACCAGAACAGCTTCCTAAACTGAGGATCACCAATAATAAGGATACAACTTTTTTCATGATTCTTTCGATTTTACAACGATTACTGTCGCGTAATACAATTAAAATTCAATTCTTTACCATCCTACTTTTCAACGATTTGTATGTCAGTATTTCACTCAACAGCCATGCCAACCTCTCTGCCACCATAAGGGGAGTCGTTATTTCGTCTCCATCTGTTGTTCTGTTCGTACCTTGAACTCATTATCCGGGTTCTCTTTATTAACTTGAACTCATTATCCGGGTTCTCTTTATTATACAGTGTAATGGAAATAGTGAAACTAAAACCATTACTGCAATATCATGTGTCTCTATTTGCGTAAATTATTACAAACGGACAAACTCCACCCTACGATTCATTGCTTTATTGGCTGGTGTATCGTTGGGAGCGACTGGCTTCGATTCTCCGGCACCCTCTGTCTCCATACGCGATGCGTCGATACCAAACTTACTCGCCAGTTCACTTTTCACCGATTCGGCACGACGTTGCGACAATTCCATATTCTTGGCGTCATCTCCATCACTGTCGGTATGTCCAATGATTTTCACCCGAACAGAGGTATTTTCCTTCAGAACATCGGCAATGCTCTTCAAGGTACCAAATGATTCCGGTTTCACATCTGCTTTGTTCACATCGAACGTAATACCGTACGTTACCAGCTTCCCTTCCGTAATCAGTTTACTCCGTGTGTCGGGTGAAGCTGTCGTAATTTTCAAGTTGGTGATATAGGGATACGAACTCCTATCCCATCCCGAAAAGCGCATGCGGTCGAACTTCACACCCGCATAAATGTTGGTTGGTACATCCAACACCTTCTCCTGCTGATGATAAATACGTACCCTACGTTGTTGAATCCATATGATGACATGGTTCTCTTTTTCACGAATCACCGGATTCCTAGAAGCCTGTCCGTCAATCCAGTCTTCATTATCTTTGTAACCTTTGGTATGCCAACCATTGGATCCAATATCAACATGAAGACCGGCCACACCCGGATACAAGTCACTGTTCAACTCCTTAGGTTCATTCTCCTTGTCTTGATATAGCGAGAACTGTATCCCGTGATAATATTGTGCATCGGGAATGATGTCAAACTCCATAATATAGTTCGCAGGAAGGTTCAACTTACCGGTATAACAATACACGGCATCCTCCCCATTGAGGTGAAACCAGTTGCCCGGAGCAATGTTTACCGTCTTTATCTCAGCGCTTCCATTAGAGGTCCAAAGTGCCGGAAAATCCCCTATGGCATCCTGTGAAAAATCATCGAAAAAGAGAATCTGATCACCCGGAACAAAATCATACTTGCTTTCGGCGGTCAACTTCTGGACTGGCTCCTGCGAAGTGTTTGTGTTATCACTATTATTAATTATTTGCAGTTCTTCATCATTCTCATTCTCATTTTCGGACATGGATTTCTCTTTCTTATCCTTCTTATCCTTTTTACTCATGGAATCTTCGGCTTTATTCAATGCTTCTTCTGTTACTTCCTTCGATTTTTGCTCAACCTTTCTTTCCACGGTATTCTTCGCGGCTTCCTTAGCTGCGTTACCCAACTTATTCAACCACTGTGCGTCGACTTGTTCAGTGATAAGTAGGCAAAAACATAAAAAAATAATTACTCGTTTCATACGATTGGATTTATTAATTTAGATTACAACTTCTGGCATATGATATTGATATTGGGTATTTTACATAAACAAAAATAGAAAATACATAATCTTCATAAAACCCCCAAAAAGGGGTATTTTTTAATTGCAACAAGAAAATAAATAAGGAACGAGAAAGAAATCAAGTAAGTCGAAAAAATGACATATGAAGAATTGAGCGTGTTCTAATAGGCAATTAGCGGTAAGTAATCGAAAAAATATGGAACATGAATGGGGCAAAATCAGTCAGTTGGTATTATCTTTGCACCCACAAAACAATAAACTGAAATCACATAATAATGGCAAAAGAATTGAAGGAGATTACTCCCCGCAGTAAAGACTATTCACAGTGGTATCTCGATGTGGTAATCAAGGCCGACTTGGCCGAGAACTCAGCCGTGAGAGGCTGTATGGTGATTAAACCTTACGGTTACGCAATCTGGGAAAAGATGCAGCGTCAACTCGACGATATGTTCAAGGAAACAGGACATATGAACGCCTACTTTCCGCTTTTTATACCCAAGTCATACCTGAGCCGGGAAGCCGATCACGTTGAAGGTTTTGCCAAAGAGTGTGCCGTTGTGACACACTATAGACTGAAAAATGCTCCTGACGGAAGCGGTGTTATCGTTGATCCAGAAGCAAAGCTTGAAGAGGAACTGGTAGTACGTCCTACCTCAGAAACTATTATTTGGAGTACGTATAAGAATTGGATTCAGTCGTACCGCGACCTCCCTCTGCTCATCAACCAGTGGGCAAACGTTGTTCGTTGGGAGATGCGCACCCGTCTCTTCCTACGTACAGCCGAATTCCTCTGGCAAGAGGGTCACACAGCACACGCCACGAAGGAAGAAGCAATTGAAGAAGCTGAAAAGATGATCAACGTGTATGCTGATTTTGCTGAAAACTACATGGCTGTACCGGTTATCAAAGGATACAAATCAGCATCGGAACGATTTGCCGGCGCACTCGACACCTACACCATCGAGGCACTTATGCAAGACGGAAAAGCCCTGCAGTCGGGCACCTCTCACTTCCTCGGACAGAACTTCGCCAAAGCATTCGATGTGCAGTTTGCCGATCAGAATGGAAGTCGCGACTATGTTTGGGCCACCTCATGGGGTGTGTCAACACGTCTTATTGGAGCATTGATAATGTCACACTCCGACGACAACGGACTGGTACTTCCACCAAGCCTGGCACCCTGGCAGGTAGTAATCGTACCGATCTACAAAAACGCAGAACAGCTTCAACAAATTAACGAGAAGGTAGATGGTATTGTTAAGAAATTGAAAGCACTCGGCATCAGCGTAAAGTATGACAATGCCGACAACAAGAAGCCGGGATGGAAATTCTCAGAATATGAGCTCAAAGGCGTACCCGTACGTCTTGCATTGGGCGCACGCGATCTGGAGAACAACACCATTGAAGTGGCACGTCGCGACACACTAACAAAGGAGACTGTTTCAATTGAAGGAATCGAAGAGCATGTGAAAGACCTGCTCGATGCTATTCAGAAGAACATCTTCAAGAAGGCAGCCGACTTCCGTGCATCCCAAACAAGAGAAGTTAATAGCTACGAAGAGTTTAAGGTAGAGATTGAAAAGGGAGGTTTTCTCCTCTGTCACTGGGATGGAACTCCCGAAACAGAAGCACTGATTAAAGAAGAGACAAAAGCCACTATACGTTGTATACCACTCGAAGGGGATAAGACTCCCGGTAAGTGCATGGTAACCGGTAAGCCCTCGGCTCAACGAGTCATCTTCGCACGTGCCTACTAATTAATCTTACTCATAGTCATGTCTACCTTCACACAGTGGATATCAGCCTTCAGGCTCCGTACCCTCTTTCTTGCTATCGCTGCTGTCGTTCTCGGCAGTGCCATGTCTTGGCGTGAAGGTAGCTTCAGCATTACAATATTCCTCATAGCGCTCCTATTGGCTGTCGCCATTCAAATTTTGGCCAACTTGGCTAACGATCTAGGAGATTTTCAAAAAGGAACCGATATTACCGGGAAAAGACAAGGTCCCACCCGGGCTCTGCAGAGCGGAAAGATTACACAAAAGGAGATGAAAAGAGCCGTTGTGCTCTTTGTCATCCTTTGTGTAATAACCGGTCTGGCACTTATTTGGAGTGCAACTCCTTTCCGCGATCCTTCCGCTGCTTGGATAATGGTTGCTCTTGGTGCCGCATGCATCTTGGCAGCTCTCTTCTATACAATGGGAAAACATGCTTATGGCTACAGAGGTCTTGGTGATTTGTTTGCGTTTCTCTTCTTCGGGCCTGTTCCAGTCATTGGTACATGGTTTCTTCATACTCATCTTATTAACTGGCAACCGGTGTTACCGGCAATAGGCTTGGGACTTATTAGCTCCATGATTCTCAACATCAACAACATGCGGGATATTGATAACGACAAGACATCCGGTAAAATCACACTCGCTGTGAAGCTGGGTCTACCTAGAGCCAAAGTGTACCATATACTCATGAGCCTAACATCCTTTACCTGTTTTACCGGTTACAACATCCTCTTTGCTGTAGCCCCATGGTATCGGTATGCATACCTGCTTGTTTTTCTTTTGCCCCTCAAAATCCTAATCGAGATTCGGCACAAAGAAGGGCAAGCGCTTGACCCATACCTGAAACAGACATCCCTTGCGGGGTTCCTTTTGGCCGTCGCGTTTGCCCTCCTTATTAACGTTTAATAAAACGTTCTTTATCTCCGAAAAAGCATTTATTCCAAAACCAATTCTACTACATTTACGGTTTCGTTGGGTAGAATACCCAGTTGCAAAACAATACCATCCGCAGCCTTGGTAAATTTTACCGGCTTTTTATCAAGAAACATCTTTGCTGTAACTACTCGCTTTCCTTGCATTGGTAGATAAAGTGCTTCATCTTGCAAGTTCAGGATATGAACATACAGCTTGTTACCCTTTTGTGTAGTTACACCCCAATCGTGTGGAGCAATAAATCCACCGCGGGTTCCGTAGATTGTTTCACCATAGGTTTTCAACCATTCTCCCATCGCATTGTAGCGCGAAATGGCAATGTCTGGGAACGTACCATCTGGACGAGGCCCCACATTCATGAGCAGATTTGCATTGTTTCCTGCTGCCTTCACAATGTAATGAATCAGATCCTTCTCCGATTTGTAATTCTTATCTGTGATGTTATACCCCCATGAATTATTCATGGTCTCACATGTCTCTAGCGGCAGTTGACCTATTGTTGCAGTACTGGAATAACCCGACTTGTTCTGACCCGGCAGATCCTTTTCAAAAGTTTGTCCATCCTCCCCTTCAGCAGGCGCAAGGTGATGGTTGTTGATGATGAGACAACCCGGTTGAATGGAGTGGATATGGTCGTAAATCTCCCGCATGCGCCAGTTGAAGTCGGCCGGCTGATCCCATTGGCCGTCGAACCAGATTGCCCCAATCTCACCGTAGTTTGTCAACAGTTCAGTCAACTGACCCAGCATGAACTTATGGTAGGATTCCCAGTTACCTGTCTCTGTACGCCCTACACCCTTTCCTGTTCTTCCAAGTGGATAATAATCGGCACGTTTCCAATCGAGCAGCGAGTAGTAAAAATGTAATTTGATACCCTGCTTGTGACATTCATCGGCAAGCTCCTTTATCACATCACGTCCAAACGGAGTGGCATCCACAATGTTATAGTCCGACTGTTTTGTGCCAAACATTGAAAAGCCATCGTGATGACGTGAGGTGATACAGATATACTTAGCGCCGGCTGCTTTCACATCTGATACCCATTTTACGGCATCAAATTTTGTTGGAAAGAAGCCATTTGCCAACTTGGCATACTCCTCAAATTGAATGTTCTTATTGTTCATGATCCATTCCCCGTCGGCCATCATACTGTAGATACCCCAATGGATAAAAACACCAAATTTCATATCCTGAAACTCTTCCCGGTTCTTCAGATTTTCAGCTGTAGGAATATAGGGTTGTTGTGCTACTATAGCAGAAGTAATACACAACATGACAAAAAATAAAACAAACGTTTTTTTCATAGGATATTATTCGGTTTAATGTTCGGTGTTTTCCATATATTGAATTAGCTTCATAACCTCTGTTGCTTCATTAAAATCAACCGGATTTGCTTTCAGATAGGCATCAAGCTGCTTCTTATTCTTTTTGTAATAACTCTTCAGCTGTCGCATGGTAATGAACTCTTTCCAATCTCCTCCATCTTTCAGATAGTAAACATTATAAGGTTTTACATCATAATCATCGGGCAACTTCAACTCATAAACCCTACCATCAAGTGCCAGACTCGAATAGCTGTCTACCGATGATGTCTGTGATGTGCCACCAAAAGCTGCAGGATTCCCGGGCGGTATTATCTTGCATCGATAGTAAACAAGAAAGGTGAGATTATCTTGTTGAAGTACCTCCATGAACTTCTTTTTGTACAAGATAAACTTGCTGTTCTTCAAAAAGACAGTGTCTATCTGGCTCAGGGAAGGTTCAGCCAATGCAAGTACGCGCTCATTCTGCTTGAAGAGCATCTCCTCGGTAGCAGCGTTGTAATTAAGTTTCGTTGGATTCCTACGTCCATCCTTCATCAATACTACACCATCAGCAAATTCGGGATAGAGATAATGAGAGATCTCCACACCTTTTACTTGGGCAAACAATGAATAAGATTGCAAAAAAAAGAGACATAGAATTGCCATCACCAACTTCTTGTACGATTCAGAAAATGCTTGTTTCATAGACATAAAGTTTAACGGGTTTCACTTCATTGAAATAATAAAGATACAAAAAAAAATTCATTTTTGAAAATATTTTAACACAAACACGCACTCGTTTGCAATTCACTTAAAAAAAAAGTATAACTTTGTTTTGACTATCAACCATTCATTTTCAACATTATGTTTGATAACAGTAGGCGCCCTTTTATAGCGATAAACGACGAAGTTGAAGTATGCATGTTTCCTAAAATGGCGAACCGCCATGGACTCATCACCGGTGCTACAGGAACCGGTAAGACTGTCACACTTCAAACCCTATCCGAAACCTTTAGCGAGATGGGTGTGCCAGTCTTCGCGGCAGACATGAAAGGTGATCTTTCCGGTGTCGCAAAAACGGGAGGAAACAAGGAGAGCGTTCAAAAACGGGTAGATGAATATCTACTTCATGAAAAAGGATTCGAATATAAAGCCTTCCCGGTACGGTTTTGGGATGTCTTCGGTGAACAAGGTCATCCGGTGCGTACAACCGTCACCTCAATGGGACCTCTGTTGCTGGAGCGGCTTCTCGACTTGAACGAAACACAGGGTGCTATACTCACAATGGCTTTTCGGATTGCAGACGACAATAATCTGCTGCTTATTGATCTGAAAGACCTTCGGATGATGCTCCAATACATCGGCGACAACCGGAAGGAGTTTACAACAAAATATGGCAATATTTCACCAGCAAGCATCGGTGCCATCCAACGTGGACTGATGCGTTTGGAGAGTGAAGGTGCCGATAAGTTCTTCGGTGAGCCCGATTTGGAGATAACCGACTTCATCCAGACGGAACAGGGCAAGGGGGTGATCAACATACTGGCTGCCGACAAGTTGATGAACTCACCCCGAGTATATACTACTTTTTTACTTTGGCTGCTCGATGATCTCTACGAGAACTTGCCTGAAGTGGGCGACCTAGATAAACCCAAGCTTGTCTTCTTCTTCGATGAGGCACACCTGCTCTTCAACGATATGCCCTCATCCCTGCTCGAAAAGGTGGAACAGATTGTCCGCCTCATCCGCTCCAAGGGTGTGGGTATCTATTTCTGTACCCAAAACCCGGCCGATATACCCGAACGTATTCTTGGGCAACTTGGGAACAGGGTACAACATGCACTGCGTGCCTATACCCCCAACGACCAGAAGGCTGTGAAGGTAGCCGCCAACACATTCCGTGTCAACCCCAAATTCAATACTGAAGAGATAATCACCCAACTCAACACTGGCGAAGCGCTCATCTCTTTCCTCGATGTGAAAGGTGCACCACAAATGGTGGAACGGGCTAACATCCTTCCGCCACAAGGACAAATTGGTCCTCTCACCTCTGGAGAACGCAATCAGATTATTCGCAGTTCACTTATCTACGGTGTATATGAAAAACTAATCGACCGCGAATCGGCCTATGAGATCCTCACACATAAAAAGGAACTCCTCGAGGGAGAACGTCAGAAAGCAGCCCAAGAAATGGAACGAATCCGCCAACAGAAGGAAGCTCAAAAGGCCTTGCTGGAGGAGGAACGAGCCAAACGTGCTGCAGCGCGCCAACGAAAAGCCGACCAGGGTATCTTGGGTGAAGTTCTCACACAAGTGGGTCGCAGTACCACTCGACAGATAAGTAATGAACTGGGCCGAACTATTACTCGCAGCCTGTTTGGTGCACTTTTTGGAAAAAAATAATTCATTTAAGCGTGATATATGTATAAAATTCTATTCCAGCATTATCTGCTGAAAGGTTTCCGTTCGCCCGGATACTACAAAAACCTGATTGTCAACATTTTTGTCGGCATCATGATGCTCTATTTCTTAGCTTTATTCCTACTTATAGGATTCATGTTACCCAAGATGTTACGAGAAATCGCACCCGAAAGTAATCCGTCTGAAATCTTTCATGGCATCATGCTATATGGGTGGTTTGGTATTCTCATGATCCGTTATCTGATGCAACCACTGAACAGACTCAACATTGAACACTACCAAGCGTTGCCCATAAAACGATCGATCATCACAAACTACCTCATATTGAAGCCGCTGTTGAATCCAGCGAATTACCTTATGCTCTGTTTGACGATACCTTTCGCCATCAAGGGCATTACTCCCGAATTGGGTGCATTTGCAGGATTCCGCTTTGTCGGTATAACCATTTTCATCATCTGGTTCAATTCCATGTTAGCACCATTCCTGAAGCGAAAGTACCACAACCTACTGATTGGATCAATTGCCCTACTGATCATCGGTGGCGGTCTTGCTGCTCTCGAGTATTTCAAGATCTTCTCGGTCTTTGAATTGTCGCAACACCTCTTCAGGTTCCTGGTAACCACACCCTTCGTTTGGATTCTTGCCGTAACACCCTGCATTGTGGCGTTTCTGCTCAACAAGCTCTTCTTCTCTCAGAACTTCTATCCAGAGAAGTTCGAACGAAAGAGAAAGAACAAAGCTGTCACACAACGGTTCACTTTCATGGAACGATTTGGCACTATCGGAGAGCTCATCTCCCTTAACATCAAACTTGTACTCCGTCACAAACGCACAAAGAGTACCCTCTACACGGCCCTCTTCGTCCTTGCCTATGGGTTAATTTTCTATCCCAACCCCGTCTATAACAACCAACCGGCGTGGTTGCTCTTTATCGCCATCTTCCTCTCAGGCACCGGCATGCTGATTTTCGGACAGTGGATCATCAACTGGGATGGTGCTCATTTCGATTACCTGATGACCCGCAACATCGACACCCGCACCTACATACGAAGCAACTATACCCTGCTGATGGCGCTCTGTGTGGCCTCGTTTATACTCACTTCACCCTACTTCTTTTTCGGTCAGAAGATCATCATCAATCACATGGTGGCTTTTCTATACAATGCAGGTGTGAACAGTTATGTCTATCTCTTCTCCGCATCCTTCAACACCAAGAGACTGGAACTTACCCGAGGCTCATCGATGAACATGCAGGGAGTGAGCTATAAAAACTTCATCGTGATGATTCCTCTGTTGGGAATTCCTATCATACTGGTAGCGTTTTTTGGCATCTTCAAAGCTTCGAACATCGCACTTATCATACTTGGTGCACTTGGCTTCGTAGGCATACTCTGTCGTGAACCGCTGCTACGGATGACTGAGCGTCAGTTTCTTCGCCGTAAATATGCACTTTGTGCAGGATTCCGCAAACACGAATAAACTCGTATAAAATCGAATAACTAACATTCAAACAACATATAACTCATGCAAGATTACGTACAACAACCCGACAGTCTTTCTGCCATGCCTCCTCCCCCTCCTGTGCAAGGAGAAGCAACAACCAGTATCATGGCAACAAACTTGACAAAAATATATAACGGCGTTACAGTACTCAATATCCCTTCTCTTTCAATACACAGTGCCGAAGGATTCGGTCTGGTTGGTAACAATGGTGCCGGCAAGACCACCTTCTTCCGATTGATTCTAGACCTCATTGAGGCCACAACAGGCGTTATCGAAATCGATGGCCAAAAAGTAGCCCGTCACGATGAGTGGAAATCGAAAGTGGGCTCCTTTCTCGACGAAGGGTTCCTGATTGACTTCCTCACGCCTGAGGAGTACTTTGCCTTCACTGCAAGGATTTACAAAAAATCAGAAGGCGACCTGGCTACATTTCTTGAAACAATGAGCGACTTCTTCAATGGTGAAATCATTGGATCGGGCAAACTAATTCGCGACCTCTCCAAAGGAAATCAAAAGAAAACAGGTATCGCTGCCGCATTGCTTGGTGACCCACAGATCTTGATTCTCGACGAACCTTTTACGGCACTCGATCCCACTTCGCAGATCCGCCTAAAGCGCATGCTCAACGATTTCAAAACGACCCGTAACATGACCATGCTCATCTCCAGTCATGACCTCAACCATGTGACTGAAGTGTGCGACCGCATAGTTGTGCTTGAAAAGGGAGTTGTGGTGAGAGACATCCACACAAGTGAAAATACATTGAAGGAGTTGGAGTCCTACTTCGCTGTATAATTCACCTTTTGGCTGGGCGATACCCAGCCAAAAAAATGTATCTTTGCCCGTCAAAAATTCACAAAACAATGAGCGAACAAAATAAAATTGAAAAAGAAAACAATCAGAAAATAAGTCCTGTGGCCGATTGGTTCATCCGTCTGGCAAAAGGTACTTTGGTCGGCATAGGTTTTATACTCCCCGGGCTCTCTGGAGGCGTATTAGCTGTCATCTTTGGCATCTACGACCCCCTAATACGCTTTCTGGCCAATCTCAAGCACAATTTCCTGATGAACGTACGTTACTTCATCCCGGTCGGATTCGGTGCTGCACTTGGCATCCTACTTTTTGCAGTAGTAGTGGAGAAAGCGTTCGGCAAGTATGCTGCACAATTTGTCTGTCTCTTCATCGGTTTCGTGGCTGGCACTTTCCCATCCCTTTACAAAACAGCCGGGCAAAAAGGTAGAAAAGGTTCAGACATCGGAATTCTATCAATCTCCACACTCGCCATCTTTTTCCTGATGATTGTCGGCGGACAACAACTCACTGAGGTCACCCCCAACATCCTCGTATGGCTTGGCTCAGGACTTCTTATGGGACTGGGACTGATTGTTCCTGGTATGAGTCCTTCCAACTTCCTCATCTATTTCGGTCTTTATGATAAGATGGCGATTGGCATCAAGAACTTCGACTTTGGCGTAATCATCCCCCTCATCATTGGATTCATCTTGTGTGTACTCCTCTTTTCAAAACTTGCAGCCTACCTTTTTAGGAAATACTACTCTGGCATGTATCACTTCATTCTGGGTATGGTAGTCGGCTCCTCACTGGCCATTTTTCCCACCGTGGTCTTTCCCGCCTTCACCGAAGAGCAACTAGCTGCAACGGGATTAAGTTTTGGCGGTGCCATCCTCTTCTGCATTGTGCTGTTCATTGTAGGTACGCTAGCATCCTATTTATTCAGTAAAGTTGAGGAGAAATACCCGCGTGAAGAGATATTTTAATCGAAAGATGAGATCTTAAAAGCGATAAAATGAGATCTTAAAAGTGATTTATAGTGATCATCTTAAATGTACAAACAGAACTTTCAAAATCGTTTTAAAGATCTATTGGGAAGTTTTAAATGAGACCTAAAACGATTAATGAGTCATCAAAGCAGTTTATCGAGAGTTTTAATAAGATATAGACAAATGAGCCGTTTTTATCGATGAAACGGCTCTTTTTGTGCCCAAACCGTTCAAAAACCCCTATAAACAGCTGAATATTTGACTATTAATCTTGAAAAAAGACTGACTTTTCTTGATGACCATATTAAACATTTCGCTACATTTGAGAGTCATATTCAACGTAAACATTTTATTCACTTTATTCAATCATTAAAAAATAAACAGTATGAAAAGAGTAGCTTTTATGACAGTTATCGCCATCTTCGCAATGAGCGTATCTTTAATGGCACAAAACCCACAACGTCAAGGTCAAGGACCCGGAATGAGATTTAGTGCAAAAGAAAGAGCCGAAGCATTGGCAAAACAGGTTGAGTTGACAGATGCTCAGAAGGCTCAAGTGGTTGCACTTTTTGAGAAACAAGATGCTGCACGTGCTGAACAGTTCGCAAAAATGAGAGATGGTGGCAATCAAGATCGTGAAGCAATGCGTGCTGCCATGCAAAAGACAATGGAAGAAAACGATTGTGAACTTGAAAAAATTATCGGAAAGGAAAAAATGGAAAAGCACAAAAAAGAACGTGCAGAAAGAATGCCAAATATGGGAGGTCAAGGTCGTCGCAACGGACCACGTTCAACAAGGTAAAATGCAACTAAAAAAATTAATCTGCTGATTTTATAAATGGGGCTATCTCAAAAGGAGAGCCTCATTTTTATTTGTAGTAGTGATTGTATATAGATTTGAAAGTTCTCGTCTTTTTGAAATTCTCCAACCATCCATTTAGGCTATCAAGTAACTGTGGTGAGTCGCGGCGTACCGCCCACGCTTCAAACTGAGTAAAACCAATGTCGGTCACCACATCTATTTCCTCAAATTCTTTGGCCAGTCGTATTGCCAACATCTCATCACACACTGTGAAATCAATATCTCCAGAAGCCACCATAATTACCAGCTGTTCAGGGCCGTAGGTAGGGTCCTCTTTTATATAGATGGTGTCACCAATCTCATGAGAGAGGTTCGAAAGACGCAAGATAGCAGGTGAATCCTTTGCCACATAAATTGTCTTCTTTGCCAGTTGAAGCTGCTGTCGGATGGGTTCAATGCTGTCGTTATACAAAGCCTTGCGTTGCACCAGCACCTGCTTATTGAGTGTTATGGGAGTGGTAAATGCAACGTCATCCTTCAGTTTTGCATTTACAGGTATATTGCGTGCCACGAGATCGTAACGATGGTTTTGCAACCCTTTGAGGCTCTCTTCTAGGCTATTTTCCAAGGTCAGCTGCACCCTCACACCCCATTCTTTCTCCAATGCCCGCATCATCTCCAGTTGAAAACCAGTTGCAGAATCACCCTCCACATAATAGCCGATGGTGTTGTAGTCCGTGACAACGTGCAATTCACCCAACTCAACTATCTCTGGATAATCTCGTGGAGTTGAATGGGGTTTATCCGCACGATTAATCGCGAGGTACAAAGCAATCATGGTTACAACAACCAAGCAGAGTAGAATGAGATATAAATATAGTTGTCTCTTCAATTCAAAGGAATTAATTATGCAGATTCACAGAAAGACCTAACTTCAAACCAAAAGGGTTGACCGGATAACCAGGCATCGTAAAATAGTCCTGTGGCTTGATTACCTTTGTTGCTACGTTGTAGAACATCACGAAAAAGCGTGTCTGCTTCAAGTGAAAATTAGCGTAGACTGTCGAGATTGGATAGTTGCCGATTTCCCGATCCTGTTGATTATAAAATTGCAATAATGCCGGCTCGTACCCCGGTGCAAAATACTTGGTATGATAATGCGCATCAACTCCAAACTGGAACGTAAGCTCGTTCACAATCTTCGTCTTCAAATACATATTTGAATAGGCGCTGAGTTCTGGCAACGGTATCGCATCTTCGTTACTCGAAGTCTGGTAGACCACTTCGTTATCCCAGTTAAAAATACCAAGATGAATCTTTTGCTCCACCCGGGCCGTCAACACCTGAATATTTTCACCCTCCTGTTGAATGTTTTTATCTTTATCGAAATAAATCAGGTTCTGTACATTCTCCACACCGGCACTCAATGTGGTGTTCGTGAAGGGAATGTGAAGTTTACCTCCAACATAGACCCGTCGAATGTCACCAAAGTCTCGGTCCCACTTAAAATACTTGGAGTAGTAATGGTCTTGCAAGTACTTAGGTCTCAAATTCTTGACATAGCCATCCATTGTGAGTGTGGTACGTTTTCCAAAGAAATCAAAACCAGTCTCCACATCCCCCATTGCTCGGAACTCACCCAAGTTCACCCCCAGTACACCAAGGTCGGCACGCAGATTAAACAAGAGGTTATCCCCCTGTTGCTTATTGAGTTGCCCACCCAGTGTCACTGCATTTTCGTTGTAAGTATAATAGCCTGTACCCAGACTGTCACGCAATGAATACTTCCGTAAGTCATACTCCAGAAAGGCAGCTAGACCAAATTTCACCCACTCCTTGAAACCTTCACGTAGACCTAGAGTTACACTATTTTTGAAGGAGGTGTAGTGAATGCTGTCATCCACCGCACCCGCATAATTGCGTTGTGAATAAAACTGATCAATGCGATGCATCTGCTGACCATCTACATTCACATAGGCGGTGTCGTATGACAAGAAGCGTCGATACTGCTGTGTGAATTGCGACGAAAAGCCAATGCTTGCCACCGGAATAAAGTGCTCCTTGCTCTCAATTGTATCGCCTTCAATTTCGGTATATCCCAAGTTGTAGCGTCCTGAGAGAAAGAAACGGTTGTTCCCCACGGTGTTCCAGGTCTTGGTGAATTTTGTAGGTATATCTTGCGATGTAAAACGTTGTTGAACAGCATCAGGGTCTGTAATGAACAACTCATCGGTGATTCCTCCATTCTCGAAGTTTTTCACAGAGCCCAGTGTCATGAAAGCATGCGACTCAAAGCGATCAGAAAGATAATTTCCATAAAGTGAAAAACTGTTATGTTTCACCGACTGAGACGCATAAAATCCTCGTGCATTGATCATGTCAGCATCGAGCCCCACGTTCAACTTCTTTCCAAAATTAAATGTCAGTCGCGCATCCAATCGCTCCTCGCGAGTCTGTTTGGGACCAGCACGGTGATAGGTCAGCCGTGAATATGGTACCCTCGTATTTACAAAGAGCATTTTCTCTGGATCCTTCAAATAGGAAGAATAGGCATTGTTAAAGAGGAAGGTTTGTGTCTCTTCCCGCTCCGAAAAGATTTTCGAGTACATCGGTGCTCCGAGGGGGCCTAGGAAACCCATCGCCACCGACTGTCCATCTGGTAATGTGGTATGTTGGTAGTTGTGGATCAACGTATCCGACTCGGCCGGAATACGGTTACCCGTGCGTGCGTCAATTCTCCATAGCGTCATACGAGCCAATGCCTGCAAGGAGTCGGCCATCGCACCATGGTCGTGAACCAAGTGATTGATCGACGATGACTGAGAAGGCTGTTGCGACTGTTGTGGAAGTAGATTTAACGAATCGGGATCACTTGTAATCTGCGATTGATCGGGCATGATGATGCGAGCCTGAGAGAAGGCTGTTGTAAACGCAATCATCCACACAAAAAAAGATATGCAAAACTTTTGTTTCATCGGGTGCAAATCTACATAAAAAAACGCCACGCAACGCCACGCGATGCTGCTTTTCTCTTGTTTTTGAGATTTTTTAGAATGCCAATTAATCGGTGATACCCATTGTCCGCATCAGGTAGCTGGCATTCATATTTTGCGCTATACCCTCCTGCAGCTTGTAGCTGAATGTCAGTCGATCCCCCTCCAGCACTGCATCGAAATGCCAGTTGCTGATCTCCTTCGGAAACTCCTGCTCCAGGCTCCCCAGTGCCAGGTCATGCGTCGCAATAATGCCATTGCCACCTAGACGTACCAGACGCTTCATCAGTGCCAGGGAGCCCCGTTGTTTGTCCTCCGAATTGGTCCCCTTCAGTATCTCGTCGAGGATGATGAACAAGCCCTCTTCGCCCGACTCTAACCGATCGATAATCATCTTCAAGCGCTTTAGCTCCGCCAGGAAGTAGGACTCGCTATTCACGAGCGAGTCGGAGGTTCGCAAGTTGGTCAGCAACCTACCCGGGAAGAGCTCCAGTCGCTTTGCACAAACAGGCAGAGCAACCGACGCCAGAAGGTGGTTCACACCCACTGTACGGAGGTAGGTGCTCTTTCCCGCCATATTCGCCCCCGTCACAATCATGAAATAGGGCTTACGGGCAATATCAATATCGTTCGTCACACATCGCTCACGCGGTAAGAGAGGGTGTCCCAGTGCCTCACCCCTGAAGCAGGGCTCATCCGCAATCTCTGGGAAGGTATAATCCGGATGGTTCACCGCAAAGGTGGCCATCGAGACTAGGGCATCCGTCTCGGCCAGCACCTCAAACCATTTGCCGGTATCCTCCCCATGCAGCTTCATCCAGTTCGCAATCAGCAATGTGTATCGGGTGGTCCACAGAAATAGTGGATTCAATATCAGTACTGCAAGAGTGAAGCCTAGGTCGAGACTGCGACTGTAGTGCGACAGTTGCACAATCGCTTCCGAAGCCTTTTTGTTGTGTCTCAATTTAGCCTGTAACATCTTCAAGTAAGGTGACTCAAATTGTTCGCACTCAAGGAGTGTGAAGAGTCGCGCGTAGGCACTCAACTGCTTCGATTTCTTGTCGAAGAGAAGCCAGGTCGCCTTCACCTGCCTCATCGGAACGACCGACAGGCCAAGGGTGAAGACATACAGGAAGACAAACAATCCACCGGGTAACATACCATAAAGCCATAACACCAAATATACCAGATACAACAGTGGGATTATGCTAATAGCCAGTTTCCAGAAGCGACGGTTCGGCAGGCTGTAGGTCGACTGTGGCATTGCCATCGGGTTCCGTCCACCATTGCTCGATGGAGTAGTACTCTTCCCCGTCACCAGAAATTGAAGACAGAAATCCTCCTTCCTCATTAGCTCGGCTATCGCCTGTTGCCGGTCGAGTATCTCCCCTTTTGAAGTAAGCGGATACTGCAACATCGTCGCCAGTCGCTCCTTTCCCTCCGCCAACGTCGTACGGTTTATCTGCTGAAATAGCGAATGCTCCCCAAACAGGTCGAGGTCGAAGCTAAATGGGTGAGAAGGATCAATCTTCTCTTTTGCTCCATCGAACGACGAGAAATCAAACTGCAACGCCTTCAGTTCGTTCTCCGCAATCCGGAGCAACGATTCGGCCGCTTCTTTCCTGTCCGCCAACATGTTGTGCCTCTTCAACGACAAGGCAAAAGCAATCACAATGACCAACAGTGAAACCAATAGCCAGGGTAGGTGCTGCACAAGCGCATAAATAATTGGAAAGCTCCCAACGAAAAGCGTCAAACGAAAAAGGCCTTGTAAATAAATTTTCCTCCGCAGCATGTCGCTTCTCTGCTTACTCTCCGTAGCGAGCATTGTATAGGATTGAATACGTTCTTCTATTGTCATGTAGTTACGTTTTGAACCGTTTCGATGATGGCGCAGGGTATCTCCGCAGACCCACCAGTTACATCTGAAGCTACTTTTGTTGTGTCTGTCGCTGCTCCAAATTCACCCACAAAATTACTTCTTTTCCTTCTCCTGTCAAACAGGGAGATACAAAGAAATGCCCTCTATGAACACTTCAATGCAAATTAATCTGTAAAAATTGCATGATTTAAAATAAATCACTTATCTTTGCGACATCAAAACAACAAAATGAAAGCAAATCTGTTCCATCATCATCATTTTCATACTTGCATCCAGGCGAGGTGAGACCGATTTGTGTGAACAGAAACGCAATATATACAGAACCCGTCTGAATGATCTCAGGCGGGTTTTTTGTTCTAACTACTGCTTGATATCATTCGACAAAAAGTACCAATCAATGGAAAAAATAAAAATTGCAATCCAGAAGAGTGGCCGACTAAGTGAGAAGTCGCTCAACCTGCTAACCGAGTGTGGCATCAAAGTGTCCAATGGCGACCGGAAACTGCGTACCGACGCGCGTAACTTCCCCATGGAGATCCTTTTCTTGCGCGACGACGACATTCCACAATATGTAGAACAGGGTGTGGCCGACATCGGCATCTTGGGAGAAAACGAAGTGTGGGAAAAAGACAAGGAAGTCGATATTATCGAGAAGCTCGGCTTCGGCAACTGCCGCCTCTCGCTTGCCATCCCCAAGGATGAGCAGTATACCAACATCAACTATTTCCAAGGCAAGCGCATTGCCACCAGCTACCCCAAGATATTAAGCAACTACTTCAAGAACAAAGGCATAAATGTAAAGATCGAAGAACTAGGTGGCAGTGTAGAGATCGCCACCGGCATCGGTTTAGCCGACGCCATATTCGATATTGTCAGCACCGGCAGTACCCTGCTCATGAACGGTCTCAAAGAGGCCGAAGCCATAATCCGCAGCGAAGCCGTCCTCATCAGCAATAGAAATCTCTCCCCCGCTAAAACCGTACTCCTAGAACAGTTGTTATTCCGTATAAAAGCCTACAAGAACGGGCAGGGTAAGAAGTACGTACTGCTAAATGCACGCAATGAGGTAATCCCTGAAATTGTGAAACTGCTACCAGGTATGCGCTCACCCAGCATTCTGCCACTCGCCGACGAAGGTTGGAGCAGCGTACACTCAGTGATTAGCGACGACGACTTCTGGGAGATCATCGATGAGTTAAAGCGTCACGGCGCCGAAGGCATCCTGGTTGTTCCCATCGAAAAGATGATCCAATAAACAGACCCAAGTATATGAAAACAACATCCAATCCGTCACAGTCCAAGTGGAAGAAGTTAGCCGAGCGACCGATGATCAAACAGCGAAAGCTGATGGACATGGTCGAAAAGATGTTCTACAATATTCATCGCAAGGGCGACAAGGCCGTGTTGGCATACAGTCGTAAGTTCGACTTTCCCGAACAGGAGACAATGCTAGTCGACCCTGAAGTCATTGCCCAAGCATCAGAGAAGTTACCCGAGCAGTTGAAGCAGGCCATGGCACTGGCGGCAAAAAATATCGAGACCTTCCACCGCTCCCAACAGGAGGAGGTACGCAAAGTAGAGACAGCACCCGGTGTGGTCTGCTGGCGGGAGTTGCGACCCATTGAGCGGGTAGGCATCTATATCCCTGGCGGTACGGCACCCCTGTTCTCTACGGTGCTCATGCTCGCCATTCCCGCCAAGATTGCCGGTTGCAAAGAGATCATCCTCTGCACACCACCCAGCGAGCAAGGTGAAATACACCCCGCCATCCTTTATGCAGGACAGATAACCGGTGTTACTCAACTCTTCGCCGTTGGAGGTATTCAAGCCATTGGTGCCATGACCTTCGGCACGGAGACCATTCCTAAAGTGAACAAGATCTTCGGACCCGGTAACCAGTATGTGATGGCTGCAAAACGTTCTGCACAGTATTATGGGGTAGCTATTGACATGCCTGCCGGTCCGAGTGAAGTACTGGTCGTTGCCGATGAGACCTGCAACCCAGCCTTTGTCGCTGCCGACCTGCTCTCACAGGCTGAACATGGACCCGACAGCCAGGTGATCCTACTCACCAACAGCAAGAAGGTGATCAAGCAAGTAAACAAGGAGATCGACCAGCAACTACTCAGTCTCCCCCGTCAAGAGGTGGCCGCCAAAGCACTCAAGAACAGCAAGGCAATTCTCTTCCGCGATCTGGAAACATGCATCGACTTCAGCAACTTCTACGCACCCGAACACCTGATCCTGGCGACTGAAAACCCGGTACTGCTGAGTCGCAACGTTATCAACGCCGGCTCCATCTTCCTCGGTAACTGGAGTTGCGAGAGTGCGGGTGACTATGCCAGCGGCACCAACCATACACTGCCAACCAGCGGTCACGCCAAGGCCTATAGCGGTGTATCGCTCGACAGCTTTGTGAAGAAGATCACCTTCCAGCAACTCAACGAAGAGGGAATACTCAGCATCGGCAATGCCATTGAGATTATGGCTGAGACCGAACAGCTCGATGCACACAAGAATGCGGTCACACTCCGACTGGGAGCCGTTGCATCACATCTGCTCCCGGCAAACAACATTGCAGCCAGCAACGCAAAAGAAAACGTGAACAGTATTGCAAATGAATATGGTAAGAGTGATGCAAATACTCCCGAAACAGAACCCAAAGTAACGCAGTCCGATGAAGAACTTTGATTTGCAAGCGTGGGTGCGTCCCAACATCTGGGCACTGAAACCCTACTCCAGTGCGAGAGACGAATTCTCGGGTAACGAGGGCATCTTCCTCGATGCCAACGAAAACCCCTTTGGGGGGAAGAATCGCTACCCCGACCCTCACCAGCGTGCACTTAAAAAGGTGCTGTCAGAACGGAACAATATACCGGTCGACCAGATCTTTATTGGTAACGGCAGCGACGAGGTGATCGACCTTGTCTACCGCGTCTTCTGCGAACCGGGCAAAGACCGTGTCATCATCTGCCCGCCCACATACGGTATGTACGAAGTGTCTGCCAACATCCACAATGTGGAGATCATCAGCATACCCCTTAACGATGAGTTCCAACTCAATATTGACAGCATTCTCTCCCAATCGGCCAAATGCCTCTTTGTATGCTCACCCAACAACCCTTCTGGGAATCGGCTCAATAATGTTCAACGACTGCTCGATGAGTTTCAGGGTATCGTCATCGTGGACGAAGCCTATATCGACTTTTGCGACAACCAAAGCTACACCACCCTGCTGCCGCAATACCCCAATCTCATCGTGATGCAAACCTTCAGCAAAGCCTGGGCACTGGCCAGCGCGCGTGTCGGTGTTGCCTATGCCAGCAAGGACATCATCGCCATCATGGACAAGACCAAGCCACCATACAACGTGAGTCGCTTCAACCAGGAGGAAGCCCTCAAAGCCCTCTCCAAGCCAGAGAAACACGCTTATAGGGTAGCTACCATCCTCCAGGAGAGGGAATTACTCAAAGACGCTCTACTACAGCTGCCGGTCGTAAGGCATATCTACCCCTCTGATGCCAACTTCCTGCTGGTGGAGGTCACCGATGCCAATGCCCTCTATGAATACCTGGTCACACAGAAAGTGATTGTCCGGAACCGTCATAGTGTGGTTCGTAACTGCCTTCGTATCACAGTGGGCACACCCGAAGAAAACAAAACATTGCTGCAGGCGCTCGAAGCCTTTCCGCTGACCGGTGCCGCAGAGTTACAACCAATTGTACGATAATAAAAGATGAAGAAAGTACTATTTATAGACCGCGACGGCACGCTCATCCTCGAGCCCGCAGATGAACAGATTGACAGCCTGGAGAAGCTGGAGTTCTACCCCGGTGTCTTCAGCTACCTCTCCCGCATTGCCAACGAGTTGGAGTATGAACTGGTCATGGTTACCAACCAGGACGGACTGGGCACCTCCTCCTTCCCCGAAGAGACCTTCTGGCCCGTCCACAACAAAGTGATGAAAGCACTCGAGAACGAAGGCATCCGTTTCAGTGAAGTGCTGATTGACCGTTCCTTCCCGCACGAGAACCTGCCAACCCGCAAGCCTGGCACAGCCATGCTTACCCACTATTTGAAGGGAGGATACGACCTAGCCAATTCTTATGTGATTGGGGACAGGGTTACCGATGTGCAGTTGGCAGAAAACATGGGATGCAATTCGATCTATCTGAACAAGGAAGCCCACCCGAAGGCTACGCTAAGCACAGCAGACTGGGGCGAAATCTACCGATTCCTGAAAGCGACACCCCGCACAGCATGTATCCACCGCAAGACCTCCGAAACCGATATATATGTCGAAGTCAATATCGATGGCAAAGGAAAGAGCGACATATCCACCGGTATTGGTTTCTTCGACCACATGCTCGAGCAGATCTCCCGACACGGGAATATCGACCTCACAGTGAAGGCGAAGGGTGATCTTCATATCGACGAGCACCACACCATCGAAGATGTGGGCATAGCCCTTGGAGAGACCTTCTTTGAAGCCCTTGGCAAGAAGAAAGGCATCACCCGCTATGGCTTCCTACTGCCCATGGACGACTGCCTCGCACAGGTTGCCATCGACTTTGGCGGACGCCCTTGGCTCGTCTGGGATGTAACATTCAGGCGCGAGCACATCGGTGACATGCCCACTGAGATGTGCATGCATTTTTTTAAGTCTTTTAGCGACAATGCCCGCTGCAACCTCAATATTAAAGCTGAGGGCGACAACGAACACCACAAGATCGAAGCCATCTTCAAAGCTTTCGCCAGAGCCATTCGCATGGCAGTGGAGCGTAGCGATGAGGGAGGAATTCCCAGTACAAAGGGAGTTTTATAATGTGATTTACGTATGATTGCAATTATCAAATACAACGCAGGCAACATCACCTCGGTCGAGCATGCTGTCAAGCGACTTGGTCTCCCTTGCTTGGTGACCGAAGAGGTCGACGAAATCTTTTGTGCCGACAAGGTCATCTTCCCAGGCGTTGGCGAGGCAAAGTCCGCCATGGCCTACCTCAGAGAGCGAGGTCTCGACGAAGTGATCCAATCGTTACGCCAACCCGTCCTTGGCATCTGCTTGGGACTCCAACTGATGTGCCGCCATTCTGAGGAGGGTGACACCCCCTGCATGGGCATCTTCGACGCAACGGTCAAGAAGTTTCCTCCGCTCGATATTGTCCCCCACATGGGCTGGAACAACCTCGAGGAGGTGAAGTCGCCTCTCTTTAAGGAGTTCGGACCGGATGACACCGTCTACTTTGTTCACGGCTACTACGCTGAGCTCTGCGAGCAGACTATTGCCCGATGCAATTACATCCTGCCCTTCAGTGCCGCCATGCAGAAAGATAACTTTTACGCCACGCAGTTTCACCCTGAGAAGTCGGGCAGCGTGGGAGAACAAATATTGGAAAACTTCCTGAGATTATGAGAATCATCCCCGCCATTGACATCATTGGAGGCAAGTGTGTTCGCCTCACCAAGGGCGATTACAGCACCAAGAAGATCTACAACGAGAACCCGTTGGAGGTCGCCAAAGAGTTTGAAGCCCATGGCATCCGCTATCTGCATCTGGTGGATCTCGATGGTGCCAAATCGCACCAGATCGTCAACCACCCTGTTTTGCACGCCATTGCCACACAGACCTCGTTGCAAGTCGATTTTGGCGGCGGTATCAAGTCCGATGAAGCCGTGCGCATAGCCTTCGAGAACGGAGCCCATCAGATTACCGGCGGCAGTATCGCCCTACAGCAGCCCAAGCTGTTCCTGCAGTGGCTGGAGACCTACGGACCAGAGAAGATCATCCTCGGTGCCGACAGTCACCACCGCCGCATTGCCACACAAGGCTGGCAGCAGGAGTCTGATACCGATGTGGTCGACTTCATTACCAGCTATACCGGCAAGGGCGTCCGCTACACCATCTGCACCGACATATCCAAAGACGGCATGTTGGAGGGCCCATCGCTCGACCTCTACAAAGAGATACTCGAGAGAACACCCCTCAACCTGATTGCAAGCGGAGGCATCACTACTGTGCATGATCTGCATTTATTGCAGCATATCGGTTGCGAGGGAGCCATCATCGGTAAAGCCATTTACGAAGGAAAGATTACATTACGTGAACTACAGGAATTCTTTTGAATGATGAATGATAAAAAAGGATTCTCTTTTTCACAAAATAAATAACTTTACAACAAAAAGCCGGAAGCCTTGCCTAAGGCTGAACAGATTGATGATATGCTGAAACGAAGAATCATTCCCTGCCTCGATATTAAAGACGGGCGTACAGTTAAAGGCGTGAATTTCATTGAACTTCGCGATGCAGGCGATGCCGTAGAGCTAGCCCGCCGTTATGTAGAAGAGGGAGCCGACGAGTTGGTGTTCCTCGACATCACCGCCACGGTTGAGAACCGGAAGACCCTTACTGAGCTTGTGCGGAAGGTAGCCGAAGCCATCAACATCCCCTTCACGGTTGGAGGCGGTATCCGCACACTCGAAGATGCCCGAGCCATCATCAAGGCGGGAGCCGACAAGGTAAGCATCAACAGTTCCGCTGTAGACAACCCCGAGCTCATTACCGAAATAGCTGGGCAGTTTGGCAGTCAGTGTGTTGTGCTGGCCATCGACACCAAGTTGGAAGAGAGCGGCGAGTGGATGGTCTACGTCCATGGTGGTCGCACCCCCACTCCACGAAAGACTATCGACTGGGCTCTGGAGGGTGAACAAAGAGGAGCCGGTGAGATTCTGCTCACCTCCATGAACAACGATGGCACCAAGAATGGATTTGCCCTCGACATCACCCACAAAGTGAGCGAAGCGGTCAACATACCCATCATTGCTTCCGGCGGAGCCGGCACCATGCAGCACTTTGCAGAAGTATTCCAGCATACCAAAGCCAGTGCCGCCCTCGGCGCCACCGTCTTCCACTTTGGCGAGATCCCCATACCGAAGCTCAAACAATACTTAAAAGCAAATGATATTCCCATACGATAGAAATCGGGACAACGAAATAAACAATTAAAAAACGAACAACGTGAAGATCGATTTTACAAAAAACCAAGGACTGGTGCCGGTCATAGTACAGCACTCCCGCACACTTCAGGTGCTCATGCTGGGCTATATGAACCAGGAAGCACTGGAAAAGACCCAGAAAGAAGGCAAAGTAACCTTCTTCAGCCGAAGCAAACATCGACTCTGGACCAAGGGGGAAACATCGGGTAATTTTCTCACGGTAGAAAAGATACAGGTCGATTGTGACAACGACACCCTTTTAATCAAAGCCCTTCCGCAAGGTCCCACCTGCCATACCGGTAGTACCTCCTGTTTCGGAGAAGAAACCCCAAAAGGATTCCTCTACGAGCTGGAAGGAGTGATTGAGCAACGTATAACTGAAAATCCAGAAGGATCCTATACCTCCAAGCTATTCAGTAGAGGCGTGAATAAAGTAGCCCAGAAGGTAGGTGAAGAAGCCGTTGAGTTGGTTATTGAGGCCAAAGACGACAACCTCGACCTGTTCAAGAATGAAGCAGCTGACCTGCTTTATCATTTCCTGATTCTATTAAAGACAAAAAAGCTGAAGCTTCAAGATATCGAAGAGATATTGGTTAATCGGCACAAATAATTACGGTCACACTTTTCTACAAACAATATAAACTTTACGTTCGTCTGAAAGAGTGGTAGCAAAGAGGTAGGAATCCCCTCCCTCGGCCAGACCAGTTTTGCGACGAATCTCAGCAACCGTCATCGGAAAATTGCGAACAGCTATGTTCGCTTTTTTTGTCCCCTTTGTGAATTCCTTAATCTGTTGTTTGTTGGGGACAAAGAAGGAAGTCACCTCAAATGACCTTCCCGGGAAATCAGCCACCCATTCGTTCGACGTATAAAGATGGCTGTTGGTATGTAGTTTTGTAAGATTAAAAGCTTGCGCCACCCCTTTGAAAGCACCTGCTTTCAAGATCGATGCATTTGGTTCGTAGAGATACCGACCCGGAGAATTTGTGAAGGCGATTTTCGTCTGCTGCTCCTGCTCCATGGTAAAAGCAAAGCGCTCCATCTCACCCGACCGTTTCAAGTTCACAGCCACATAGCGAGGTGCCTCCGTGGCGACCTTCGAAAGTAAGAAAAGCAACTCTTTGCACTCATTCTCCAGCGACACAATATGAACCTCGCGCACATTGCCCAGCGTCTTCACCGCAAGTGCGATGTCTAGCATCGGAGAATACTTGACCATCACCTGCTCCGCCTTCTTTTGCAGCAGTTCTTTCATCAGTGTGATGTCTGGTGTACAATCCTCAATCCGTACCACCTTTCGACCGGTATCATCCCGACGAGCAGGGTCTAAGAAGATCAAGTTGTACGCTCTCGCTCTCTCCAGAAAATGCTCCGCATTATCACAATGAACCCGAGCATGCCTAAGCTGTAATACCCCAAAATTGTGCATCGCTATGTCGCACAACTCACTGTTCTGCTCTACATAGTCAGCCTCCCCAAACAGAGAAGCCAGAAAGGAGAAGTCGACACCCACACCCCCCGTCAGGTCTGCAAAGCGACCATGAGCAATGTCACAAGCAGTGTCACAAACAGTATCACAAACAGTATCAGATGTAGCACTGTCTGAAGCATCGAGTGAAGTATCGGTTAAAGCATCCGATGAAATCCCCATAATCACCGCCACCAACGACGCCTTGTAGCGTGCCGTCAGTTCCGACGAAGCCTGCTCCAGTGAGAGGTGCACCGGGTAGAGAATCTCCTCCCGCTCGTACCACGACGGGATCTTCACTTTCGCCACCTGCCTCCCTGCAATCTGCGACAGCAACAACGGCATATCCTCCCCCGAAAAGCGAAGTGCCAGTTCCCGCACATCCCGCTCTCCGTGTATCCGAATAAACTCCTTTTGAGACAGTGACAGTTGCATACGAAAAAAAACAACCCACTCACTACAAGCAGGTTGTTCTTCACTAATAATATTTTATGGATAAGTCCCTTTTACCGGACAAAATGAGACGGATTTATCTTTACGCCTCTGCCTGCGCCTGTGGCAGCACCGATACGTAAGAGCGGTTATCCCTTTTCTTACGAAATACCACTGTACCATCTATCAGTGCAAACAGGGTGTGGTCTTTTCCAATACCTACATTTTCTCCTGGGTGGTGTACTGTTCCGCGCTGACGTACGATAATGTTACCGGCTTTTGCAGTTTCACCGCCGAATACTTTTACGCCCAATCGTTTACTTTCCGATTCACGGCCGTTTTTCGAACTACCTACTCCTTTTTTATGTGCCATTTTCTTCTGATTTTAACTGATTAAGCTACGATTTCTTTTACCAAAACTTCAGAAAATTGTTGACGGTGACCGTTCAATCTTCTGTATCCTTTTCTTCTTTTTTTCTTGAAGATAAGAACTTTATCACCTTTCACGTGAGAAAGAACTTCTAAAACAACTTTTGCTCCATCAATAACAGGAGTACCAACGGTAACAGTTCCGTCGTTATCCTTGAGCATAACTTTGTCGAACTCCACTACTGCGCCTTGTTCGGCATTGATTCTGTGGACGAATAATTTTTGGCCTTGCTCTACTTTAAATTGCTGGCCTTGAATGTCTACGATGACGTACATAAATTAATAACTTATCGTTATGAGCCTGAGGCGAGCCGCTCCATGCGACTACTTATCCAGCCTATTGGCAAAATGAGGTGCAAAAATAGACAAATTATTTGTAAAAACAAAAGAATCAGTTGATTTTTTCCAGTTCCCGATAAGCCTTCCCTATGTGGTCAATGATGTCGTTTGCGATGAATGCCCGTGGATGTATTTGTTGTCCTGCAATCTCTGCTGTGAGGCCATGCAGATAAACCCCCACCCTTGCCGCATGCAGCGGATCGTACCCCTGCGCTAGGAGTGAAGTGATCATGCCTGTTAGCACATCGCCACTACCTGCTGTTGCCAGTGCCGGCGTACCCGTATTATTCAGATAAAGCATCTCACCATCCATAATCAGCGAGTAAGCCCCTTTCAGGACCACAACCAGATCATGCTTCCGTGCAAACGCTCTCACCTTCTCTATCTTATCGTAATCATCGCTCCACGCCCCAATCAGTCGCGAAAGCTCCTTCGGGTGTGGCGTCAAAATCGTCTTTGGAGGTAACAACGATAGCCAGTCTGGGTGCTGGGCCAGAATATTTAGTCCATCCGCATCTACCACCAGTAGCCTACTGTTTTGCTTCAGGAAAGCATGTAGCGCCTGTTGCGACTCCTCATGAACCCCCAACCCCACCCCAATGCCAATTGCATTCGGATGCAGATCAAAATCGATAGCGGTCAGGTGTGTCTCACCCTCATCTGCAATCGCCATAGCCTCCGGGAAGTATGTTTGAATCACTTGGACCCCGCATTTCGGCAGGTAGGCCGTTATCAATCCGCACCCCGTTTTCAAGGCAGCCTTGGTTGCCAGGCACACCGCCCCTACCTTTCCCAAGCTTCCACCAATAATCAACGCATGCCCCTCCGTCCCTTTGTGTGCAAATTTATGCAGAGGCTTCAGGAGCGTCCGTATCTTTCGCTTTTCAGTGAGGCAGACATCGCTCTCTTCTACCGCAATTGCATCCTTGTTCAAGCCAATCGGCACGATTGTCACGTTGCCCGTGTAGACCTGATTCTCGGGCATATATAGCGCCAGCTTTGGAATCTGAAAGGTGATGGTCTCCATAGCCTGAATGGCAAATGGCGTCTTCCGATCCAGGAAGAGTCCGCTCGGCACATCAATACTGATGACCGGTTTACCGCTATCGTTGATTCGCTCAATCACCGCTGCTGCAATACCATTCACCTCTCGTGAGAGGCCCGTTCCGAAAATTCCGTCTATGAGTACCTCAAAGCCAGACATATCCGGAATATCCTTCAACTCACGTATTTTGGCGTAGGCAATATTTTCCGCCTTAATGCGCCGCACATTGTGCGCACAATCCTCCGTGTAGTGATCGCTGTACTCTACGATGCAGACTTTCACGCTGTACCCCGACTTATTCAGGAGACGTGCCACCACCAGTCCGTCACCCCCGTTGTTTCCCACACCCGCAAATATGAGCACCGGGGTGTGCTTGTCGGGGTACAACTCCGTGAATCGGTTATAGAAAGCCGTTGCCGCCCGCTTCATCAGTTCGAGCGACGGTATCCCCTCCCTCTTTATGGTCTCTGCATCTATTCTTCTTATTTGCTCAGCGGTAAGAATCTTCATATGAATCTGTCTTTTTATAGCATTATCACGCGAAGTTATATATTTTTATCACTACAACCACTCAATAAATATCAATATTCTACATATTTCCACATTTTTATTCCAATTGTCTTATCTCCTCAAATAACAACGTTCCTATGGTTGAGAAAATACCGGTACGTGAATTATTTAACAAACCAAATTTAAATGTTTCGTCTGACGATGGTCAACTCGAACAATCTCGAGGCCTCAAATCTTAACGGGACAGTAGTGTTTGTGTATGTATTTTTTATACCTCCTTTTATTCTTACGGAACTTGGCGCATGGAAAGAGTTTGAGACAAAGACTGATGGTGTCTTAGCCCCCTAATTAACTGGACTAATTTGTAGAATCAATTTAGGACATTAATTTTGTGGAATTATGAGTAAAATCAGGAGAAAATTCAGTTTAGCAGAAAAGCTTCAGATCTTGAGTGAATCAGACCAAAATGGTATTGAAGTAACGATACGCAAGTATCAGTTAGCAAGAAGTTTGTATTATAAATGGAAAAGTGCATTTGATCATAAAGGTTCAGATGGTTTACTTCCACAATATCACAAAATAGACCCTCAGGTTCGTGAACTTGAAAAGGAAAACGAACGTTTGCGGCGGATAATAGCCAAACAGGCTTTGTATCTGGAAATAAAAGATGAGCTTTTAAAAAAAAGTCCGAATCGCCCGCTGTGAAACGGGAACTATGTGATAAATATGCAGCACAGCTTAGTCAAAAAGAGCTTTGCAGTGTATTGTCAATAGAAAAAAGTACACGCTACTATAAACAAACAGCCAACAAGCCGGGGCTTAAACCTAGTGAATTTACTGTTTGTGAAAATGGAGAAATAGTATCGAACAATCAGGTTGTTGATGTGCTGATAAACGAAGTTTTCTCACAGGAGTTCAACCGTTACGGTCACCGCTTATGTACAGAGGAACTCAAAGCGTTGGGTTACCGAATCAATCATAAGAAAGTATACCGGTTAATGAAAAAGCATGGTTTGTTGCTGGAAAAAGTGGGTATATCCGGCATAAAACGTCAATGGGTAAAATATCGTAAAATTGTGGCATGAGCACCCTATGAGCATATTTGTATGGATATAAAATACATTTACATACATGGCTTACGAACCAATGCTTATTTACTGGCTATTATTGATGTTGCCACACGCTGTGTTTTGGGTTGGTCATTGCGCTTATCAATGAAATATCAGGACGTGATTTTATGCTTACACCAGTCGCTGAGTGATCACAAAAGCAAAAAAATCATGCTTCGAACCGATAACGGAAGTC
>DBQD01000035.1 GCA_002305715.1 Proteiniphilum sp. UBA1403
AAATTAATTAGGTGTTTAATAAGAAAAATTGAATATTTTTGTTTCGAAGCTAAAAAAACGGAGTAAAGTAACCTTTATAGAGATACGTACTATGAATGCATTTGATCAGAGGTGCAAAATTTGGTTATTCTTCTCTCCTTTTCCTTTTCAAGTGATAGTTATACGTACTAAACCAGTGGATTGTAACAAATGGAAACCAACAAAAATCTAATTAAAAACACCCATCATGGAGATGCAGTAAGACGTGTCCGCCGTTCGTTAGGGATTAAACAGGAAACCTTGGCTAAGATGATGGGAATCACTCAGGCGCGGGTATCTAATTTTGAACAGAAAAAGATACTGGATGATAAAGTGATTGAAAAATTTGCCAATGCTTTAAAAGTTTCTCCATCACTGCTTAAAGAATTGAGTGAGGACCCTGTAAACAGCATCATCAAAAGCAATGTAGCAGATAAAGTGGATAAATACGGATCTTTCTATGATAGAAACAATCAATTTAGAGATCCTTTAGACCGACTTATTGAAATATCATACGAAGAAACGGCTCTGCAAGAACGATTAATCGAATTACAGAAGGAGCGTAATGAAATTATTAATCAGTTATTAATGAAACAGAGAAAAGTATCCAGTCCATAATTCAAGTTTCGATATCTCACTCTTTTACATAACGATGCTTCTTTTTGCCAAATACTCCGTATCTTTGTACCATTAATTACAATTGCAGCAAATGGAGCAAAAACAGACTCTCCTCGGCATGACACTCGCCGAAATCACCGATAGCGTCGTGGAACTAAATCTTCCAAAATTCACGGCTAAACAGATTGCCGACTGGATCTACCAGAAACGGGTTAAGGATATCGACGAAATGACAAATATTTCTTTGAAAAACAGAGAAATATTGGCAGATAAATATATTGTTGGACGGTCGGAACCGCTTGATGTAAAAACATCGGTCGACGGCACTCGTAAAATGCTATTTAGAACTGCCAGTGGCAAGTTCATTGAAACGGTTACTATACCGGAAGAGGATCGCCTTACAATATGCGTCTCTTCGCAGGTGGGATGCCGCATGAACTGCGACTTTTGCATGACAGGCAAACAGGGTTTTCACGATAACCTGACAACAGGAGAAATACTGAATCAAGTATATTCGGTCCCCGATTCTGAGCAGATCACGAACCTGGTTTTCATGGGAATGGGAGAACCTCTCGACAACTTCAAACAGGTAAAGAAAGCGTCGGAATTGTTGATGGCCGACTATGGACTGGCTTGGAGCCCCAAGCGTATAACACTATCCTCTATTGGACTCACCTCCAACCTGAAACGGTTCCTCGATGAAAGTAAATGTCACCTTGCCATTAGCTTGCACAACCCCATTCCGGAACAGCGACTCACCATCATGCCTATTGAGAAATCGGCCCCCATCACTTCGGTCATTGAAATGCTGCGAAATTACGATTGGAGTCACCAGCGCAGACTCTCGTTTGAGTACATCATGTTCGATGGGGTGAACGACTCGCTGCTCTATGCTCGCGAGCTGACCAAACTATTGGCCGGACTCGACTGCCGCATCAACCTCATCCGTTTCCATGTGATTCCAATGAGTGACCTTCGTCCATCTACAGACGAAAACATGGTGAAATTCCGCGACTATCTCACCGCTAAAGGTTTTATCTGCACCATCCGTGCATCGAGAGGTGAGGATATTTTCGCTGCCTGTGGAATGCTCTCTACAGCTAAATTGGTACAAAAGTAACGAACCTTCATTGCAATATACTACTCAGCTTTTTTCAATATAAACGAAAAGCGTGTACTGCAACTAACTTTTGAACAAATTAAGCCTACCTGCATTTCATTTCCTCGCAAATAGTTGTATATTTGTTTTGTGAAAGAAATTTCCATAACCGTAGAACAAGTGGTAATCAAAAAAAAATAAACCTATGAAACGATTTGCCGGTCTACTTATTCTTGCCGCAACCATTGTGCTTTTCGCATCTTGTAATGGTGGAGGCGGTTTTCTGTCTGCTTCAGGAACTAACAACGAAATGATGGTACTCATGGATGACCAATCTTGGGAAGGACCAGCGGGCAGGGCATTGTTTGATGTTCTCAACTCTAATGTTAAGGCTATTCCACAGCCAGAAGCCAACTTCTCCATCTTGCAAATTGAACCGGAGAACTTCACCAGTACCTTTAAGATGGCACGTAACATCATCATTCCCGAGATATCCTCTATCTATAGCAAACCGAAACTCACTGCAGACATCGATAAATATGCAGTGGGACAAGTAATTATGACCATCCACGCACCCGACACAGCCTCATTCGTTGAGTTCGTGTCAGAGAGCAAGGAAAGCATTATCGATTACTTTGTGACCAAAGAACTGGAACGTACGGGTAACTGGCTAAAAAGAGATGTACCGAATCCAGTGGCACGAGTACAACAGGTGTTTGGCATCAACATTCACCTACCGAAGGGACTCTCTAACGTCACTGAGTACGAAAACTTTTATTGGGCTACCAATAATGCCTCCAGAGGACGTCAGGATGTGGTAATTTACCAGTTCCCCTACAGAACAGAGAAGGTATTTGAAAAAGATTCACTCATTGCCATCCGTAACGAGGTCCTTGGGAAATATATCAAAGGTTCGTTCGATTCACAGATGACAACAGCTGACCGTGTTTATTCGCCCGACTACCGTACCATGGTGATGGACGGAACCTATCGTGCCGAAATGCGCGGTTTGTGGGAAATGACGACCGACATGATGGGAGGGCCCTTTGTGATGCACGCCTTTGTAAATGACAACACCGGAATGGTGGTTGTGGTTGAAGCATATGTATATGCTCCCGAAATGAATAAGCGTAACTTGATGCGAAACCTGGAAGCAACGCTCTACACCATCAGTATACCAAAACCACAAGAGGCTGTCATTGAAGGATAAAAAAAATAATTATTCAAAAAAGAGAATCTAAAAAGATATACATGTCATCATTACTCAAAGTGGGCATTACACACGGCGATGTCAATGGAATCGGATATGAAGTGCTGTTAAAAGCATTTTCCGACGACCGGTTGCTCGAGTTGTTTCGCCCTGTTATATATGGTTCATCCAAATCAGCTTCCTACTATCGCAAGATGATGGAGGGAGATCCGGTAAACTTTCATATTATCTCAAAAGCTGAAGAATCGCAGGATGGGAAAATCAACCTCGTAAACTGCGTCAAGGAGGAAATACGGATTGAACCGGGTACACCAAGTGCCGAAGCGGGAGAATCGGCTTATATAGCGCTCGATCAGGCAACGACTGACTTGGCAAACAGTAAAATAGACCTCTTGGTAACTTTGCCCATCAACAAGGAGAGTATTCAGCAAGAGAAATTTCAATTTCCCGGACATACCGAATTCCTGGAAGATCGATTTGCCAATGAGGGTGAAAAAGCACTAATGATTCTTGCTACGGAAGTAATGCGTGTGGCATTGGTAACAACTCACATACCCATTGCAGAGGTGCCTTCAAAACTTTCCAAAGAACTCATTCTGGAAAAACTGTATACACTCGATCATTCGCTAAAACGCGATTTCCTACTGGAGAACCCGCGTATTGCCGTATTGGGTTTGAATCCTCATGCTGGTGAAAATGGTCTACTGGGTAGGGAGGAAATAGATATAATTGCACCTGCTGTGCGTGAGGCTCAAGATAAATGGATTCTCTGTGCAGGCCCTTTTTCTGCGGATGGTTTCTTCGGATCAGGACGTTTTAAGGAGTTCGATGCCATCTTGGCCATGTACCACGATCAGGGACTGATACCCTTCAAGACCCTTGCTATGGATGCTGGTGTTAACTTTACGGCTGGACTACCCATTGTACGTACTTCACCCGACCATGGTACGGCCTACAATATTGCTGGCAAGAACTTGGCATCTGCCGAGTCGTTCCGTCAAGCCATCTATATGGGTATGGACATCCTTAAAAACCGCCGTTTCTATGATGAGGCACGCAAAAACCCATTAAAAAAGATGTTCTTCGATCGCGGCAAGGACGACGAGAAACTAGACCTGACCAAGGAGGAAACGGAATAATTCCGGAAAAGGATTGATCTGTTTATAATTCATCTCTAGAATTTTGAATGTTTTTGTAGTTTCACTTTGATGTGGTTTACAAAAGACATTTTTAAACATTATCTTCTTACTCCTTTTCCAAGATGTCCATTATGTGCTCGTTACGGATGATCATCATTCCATGCCGGTCATCCGTGATACCGGGCGACAAGGTATATGTATAGCGGGGAATACCGTTCTCCAAAGTGGTAGGCAAGTAGAGAAAATAAATATTATTACATCTCTCTTTTAATATATCGGCCGTTTCAATAATATGGGTTGAAATGATGAATATACTGTCCTTGTTCATCGCAAACGCCTCAGTGACAGCAATTGTTGCATCATAGGCATCTTTCACATTCGTACCTCTGAACAACTCATCAAATATAACAATCATATTCTTTGCGTGATTTATGCCATTCGCAATCTTTTTCAGTCGTAAGACCTCTGCATAAAAATGACTGAAGCCTTGGTTCAAGTTATCGGGTAGATTGATGGTCGTGTACATGCCACTGCGTACCGAGAAGGCCATTTTCCGAGCAGGCACCGGAAACCCAAGGTGCGCCAAATAAACAGCTATACCGAAAGATTTCATGAAGGTAGATTTACCTGCCATGTTAGCTCCTGTAAGAAAAATAACATTGTTCGCGGGTGTTACCTCTACTGTGTTCGCCACGGGATTGACCAACAATGGATGAAACAACTGTTCAATCTTTAGAATATTGCTATCGGAAGGCTGTACTTTGGCAAATGAGAGATTTTGTTCTCGTGCTACATGGGCCAATGAAATATAAATATCCAATTGATAGATAAAAGTGAGTATCTTGTGCATCTCTTTGTTACATTCATAGCGAAGTACATTGTCATACAAAGCTGCCTTCTCAAGTGAGAGATTCTTTGTTTCACGTTCCCTCTTTACAAATCGGAGACGCTCGTCTGAAATAATACTTTCCACCTCTTCCATTTCTGGCATCTCAGGTAGCAGCTGTTTATCGTTCTCGATTCTCTCAAAAAAATCGTGTAATGTATTGATTATATAGATCAATCCTATAATGCTTTTGTGGATCATCTGGAATTCCGAATCTGTCTTCATCAATCGCTGGAAGCGTTTCCTCAGCTTGTCGTCATGCGCATCAATCCGAGTACGCGTATCTGTATTCTGCAAATAATAGGCTACTGAATCAAAAATTGCCTCCTTGAAGGGGAACTCTGTTTTATTAAGATAAAAATATTCAATGATATTTTGCCTTTTTTTGATACTATCAAAGTTATCAAACGGGTATCGAAACATCTCTTCCAATAAAATAGCCCCACCTCGTGTACGGGTATGATTGTAGATGCTGAATACTGATTTCTTCCCATGTTTACCGAAGATATTCAAATCATCTATCGTCTGCTTGTCTATTATAAAACTCATCTTCTCCTGATTCTGTTATAGCCTGTTTTCCACCATAATCGGTGTATTCTTTGATCTTTTCATAATTCGTATCTCATAATTTCGACCGAACTATTTATTGTCGACTTTATTCATTATTGTCTCCACTATCCGTTCGTTAATTCTATCAGGCAACAACCAATTGTAGTTGTCCGATTTCATCAATTAATAAATTCACATAAGCTTTCCCTTTCCCTATTTTGAATGATACAACTCAATATTATTATCTTGAATACTATACTTTACAGGAGTAACAATGGTAATATTGTCCAGCACTACCTGCCATTCGTCAAACAGATACAACTTTCCGGAACAACGGATAGATTGAACATCATCACTAAAGAGCATGTTTATATCATAATAGCGTGACAAGCGCGTAAGAATTTGTGGTAATGGTTCGCTTTCAAAACGAAGTATTCCTTCGTGCCAGGAGGTGTAATTATAGACATCCACATTGCTGATCTCCACCCCCTGGCCATTGATGACGCGCAACTGCTGATTGCGACTTATCAAACTTCCCTCCTCCGCATCTTTTGTAAATACAGATACTAAACCTTCGGCAACGGTTATATGCTGTAACTCATCCTTCGAATAGGCTGTCACGTTGAAGGTGGTTCCTAAGACTACCACATCGAAATCCTTGGTTGAAACATGAAAAGGTTTCTGCGGATCGTTTGCCACCTCAATATATATCTCTCCATCCACGCTGATTCTTCTCTCTTTTTGCGAGAATGTAGAGGGAAATTCTACCGTTGTACCCGAGTTCACCCAAATCCTACTACCATCGGCCAGCAACATCGATGAGCGTTTACCTCTGGGAACAATCAATTTGTTTAATTGAGCAGGCTCAATCTCAATCTCATGTGTCTCTAGCATCTCCCCCGATTTACTTTCAACGACGATGTTGCCGACAGAATTATACTTTATCTGAATATCCTCGTCAAATTTTGATTTTTCTCCTGAAGATAAAATCAATTGCACCTCTTTGTTCTCTGTGACAATGGTCGGAATCTGCACAACAGGTTCAATCTGGCGGACTTGTCGAAATGGTAGAAAAAAAAGTGACCCCAACAGTACAAAGGTACCGATGCCGAAAAATGTCCTTTTTTGCCGTCTTTTATATCGGTGTACCTCTGCCGACAAACGTCTAACTGCATTTCTTTTATCTGACTCAGAAAACAATGTGTCATTTTTGTACTCTCTAAACGACGCTACAATCTCTATAGCTAGTAGAATATCGTCTTTCTTTTCAGGATATCGTTCCAGAAAACCCTCCCAGAAAATAGAGGTTTCTTCTGTTTGAAGCCATCTCCATTCCAGAAAATAAGGATCTGTTGAAAAATCAATCGCAGTGTGGCGCAAATAGTCTGTGTTATTCATTTTCGGATTTTGTTAATTGCCTTATAAACCACATTTTTTACGGACGCAGGAGTCATATTTAACATTACCCCGATTTCATCGTATGACAACTCCTGAAAAAACCTCAAATAAATTATTTCACGTTGTTTATCTGAAAGTACTTCAAGTAGTCTGTTGATCTTCTCTTTAATTTGTATCCGTTCCTCTTTTTCAATTAAAATATGGAGTGAGTCAATTTCGACTGAAAAATTAAATTCTTGAATATCTGTTGTTGTGTTTTTCGACGCTGCTTTATGAATGTTCACCAATTGATTTTTTAGTGCACTGAAAAGATATATTTTCAACTTCTCTATCTTCCTTAATCGATGGGGTGAACGACACATCCGATAAAAAATATCATGTATCGCATCTTCCAAAATATCTCTGTTATAACCCATTTTTAGTCCATATAGCAACAGATCATTGGCATACTCGTCGTATAACGATTGAATGATATCCAAATCATTGGAGGAATAATTAACTTCCTTTTTTTCTTCCTTGCTATATAACTCCGTCTTTATTATCAGATCAGCAGAATAAGCCATCGCTCTGCAATTCAAAGTTTCTTTACCCATTAATTTACACTTTCATTCTAT
>DBQD01000041.1 GCA_002305715.1 Proteiniphilum sp. UBA1403
TTCTCCCTCGAAACCTTCGTAAAAAATCTCTCCGGGGGATTTTCCGGCAAATTGTTGGGTTTTTAAGTCAGATAAGTTCGTAGTTGTTACGTTTTTACCTACCTCGTTAGCACCTGCCCTCTCCGGAGCCTCCTGTCCTATCGACCATACTGCAGTCAAGAGCGATAAAATGATTAAGGGTAATTTTGTTTTCATAGTTCAACTATTTAGCCGGTATAAAATTATTTTTACTAGTCCGGACATTAGACCACAAAGGTAAAAATATCAGGACGTCAAACAACATTAAAAAGATTTTTATGCTCCTCGGTGATAAGGAACTGTCTCGTTTTGAGACAGCTCCTTATTTACATCCCTACATTAGATTATTGTTTAATAAATCTATGCACTGTGGGAGTTTTACCGTCTCCGGTTATTCTTACAAAGTAAGAACCTGAACTTAACGCTCCCACATCAATAGTAGTTGTTCGATGACCGGTTTTGGTTGTACCGATCAATGTTCCGGTAATGTTGTATAGCTCAATAACAAGCTCATCGCCGGTATCGTGTTCGATTATCAACGTGTTTTTAACCGGATTAGGATACAGTCGTACAGAGCTTGCTGTCAATTTATCCATTCCGGTCATGTTCAGATGGATTGTTTGAGCAGCATTATCAACAGTAAACGAACCTGCAAGATCTGCGTAACCCGGTCTCGATACCGTGTAGGTGTAGTCGCCGTTGACTAAGTCAATCGTTGCTACACCCGAGGCATCGGTCGTCAACGTCTCCTCGTCAATTGCAATGCTTGCGTTTGCAATCGGGTTGTCTTCCGTGTCAACAACGGTGAACGTCACGGTATATGTTTGATGAACGGTAATAGAAGTAGTAACGATTTCAGATACTTCCGAACCGTAAACCGATTGAACACCTACATTATGAGTACCGGCAGGTAGGCCGGTAATGGTGTACCCGGTTTCTGTTACGCCCGAAGCCACTTTCTCGTCGCCAAGATATATATTAAATCCTGTGAGTGTGGCGGGGTCACCAACCTGATGACCTCCAATATAGATATCGTCTACAAGAAATGCCCATACATCATCCGACACACAGTTGATAGCCAGGTAAATTTGTTGTTCCTCATAGGCACCTAAGTCATACTTGTACTGTGTCCATACGGCAGGAGCTTTAACACTGTCCGACCCCGTCAGGAACGTAAAGCTGCTAACATCCGTGTCGGTAGTAGAAATACCCACTCTAAAACTTTCTAAAAAACTACCGTGCACCGATCTTGCCCAGAAAGAGAATTTCATACCGGGAACAACCCTTACCCCAGGTGTAATTAACCAATCATTATTGGGACCGGTACCACCTTGAGATGGAGGTAATGCGGCAAAGCAGGCTAAATACTTGCTTCCGCTGCGCGGGAACCAATTTGCCATACTTACATCTGTTGCGGGCGGGGTGGTTTCCGATGGATTAAACACCATAAACGAGCCTGTATACATTTCGTTCGGCAAGTCGAATTCACCGTTGTCGTATGTTGCTGAACCATCAACGTCGACCAAAGTATAATCGCCAATGTCTTCGATTATGAAATCTTCGTAACTTTCCATGTCGTCTGTAAAGCTGGGATTCCACGACAGTTTTGCCCGGTTATTGTTGACCTTGGCCGTAAGAGCGAACGGCGCACAAATTTGCACTTGCATTGTTACACTCACCCCGGCATCCGCTCCGCTAATAACTGCACTTCCGGTTACATCAATATAACCATACTTAGAGACGGTGTAAGGATAGGTTTCATTTTCGAGAGCAATGATTGCCACACCCGAAGCATTGGTAATCAATGTTTCTTCATTAATTGCAACCAAAGCACCTCCAATCGCATTGCTTTCAGCGTCTGCAATAGTAAATGTCAGAATATACGATGATTCAGGTGCGAAGTTAGCTGTCAAAGTAAGGTCTTCACCCGGCATAGTATACACAAAACTTGCGTTTGTGCTAACTACAAGTCCGTCTTTGGTCCAACTGACGAATTTGTAATTTGCAGCAGGAGTAGCTTCTACCGTAACATCAGCGCCCAAGCGATAGTAGCCTTCCACAACACTGTTTACACCGCCACCTTCTGCCGGATTCGCAGCCAATGTCAAACTAAACTCTTCGTAAATGAGTGTTTTATTAATTGAGAGATCTGCTCCGCTGACATCTGCACTTTCGGTTAGGTCAACAAAACCTTCCTTAGAAATTGTGTACAAATAGCTGCCGTCTACAAGTGCAATGGTAGCTGTACCCGATGCATCGGTAGTTAATGTATCTGCGTTAATCACAATGCTTGCGCCCTCTACGGGATTGGCGGCATCTTCCTCAACAACTGTAAAAGTTACAGTATATTTTGGCAAAGCCTCGAAGTTGGCGGTAAATGTTACGTCGCTGCTTCCAACAATGTAATTGTATGTTTCCGCTGTAGACACAACTTCGTTGGCTGCATTTGTCCAATTTACAAATTTATACTCAGCATTGGGAGTTGCTGTTAAACTGGCCGTTGTTCCTTCGATATAACTTCCTCCGCCTTCAACGCTGCCACCTTCGCTTGGATTGGCTACCAATGTAACTATGGTTACAGCCACCTGGTCAACAACAAACTCATCGACATATATATTGGAGCCCCAATCGCTTGTGGCAAGGAGAATAACGTGAGAGGGGTTCTCAACGAAGGCGGCGGGTATGACAAAGGCATAATCGTACCAACCTTCTGCACCAACAATAGGTTCGTAGTCTGTATATCTGTGAATAGTACCTAATTTGGTTGCGCCTGTTGTGTCGGGTAATGTATTGACAAAAACTTCGACTTTATCGTATTTGGAAGAATACGGATTAGAATTGTCGCGATACATCTTAAATCCAACACCATAGTTGCCACTGCCCATATCTAAACGACGGGAAACAAGCGTGCCCTGAGTGCCTGAGACGTAACTCCAGCAATCATATTTTAACATGCCCGTACCAAAGGGGCTGCATGTCGGATTACCTCCGCCGGTGACTCTTTCCCATGGACATTCTCCTAAGTTTGACCATCCGGGCGGTGGGAACTCTTCACTATCGAACGATTCTTTGTATGGAAATTCCGTGATTGTAAAATCAACCGCACTTCCACTGACGATGATTTCGTGGATGTTTCCAAGATTATCGTTCACTTTTATGGTGGCTGTTTTTTCTCCAACTTTGGTAGGAGTAAACCTAACAGTAAAGCTTGCGGTCTCTGCGGTGCCGAGATTTACCGTGCTTTCAATAGTTGTTAAAGTAAATTGGTCGGCATCGGCTCCTGTAATGGTAATATCCGAAGGATTGATTGTAAGTGTTCCACCACCTATATTTTGTATGATGAAAGTTTGTGGATCGGATGATCTTCCAAATTGTGTTGCAGCAAAGACAAAAGTATCGGGAATAATTTCCAAAGCGGGTGACATTTCTTCCATTTGCATAGTAATGGTCGTATCTCCACTCACCACAAGCGATTCAACATTGTATGGTTTATAACCGAGGGCTTTGGCAGTGTAGGTGTAATTACCATCAAAAACGTATGCTTTGGCAAGCCCCGAAGCGTCACTTGTAGCCACTGAGACAACAGTTTCACCCTGTTTAATGGCAACAGTAATTCCTTCAACGGGATTTGTTCCGTCTGTTATGTTAAAACTTACGATACTTCTTGGACTAAAGTCCATTCGTAAACTCAAATTACCATATTTTTCCACTATCTTAAACTTTGTTGGGTTATCCGGGTAATTCGCTTCAAGAAAATAACCATAGTCCTTTTTGTCGTATGCCATTCGGATACTCCCATAAGAAGTCTGTTTCACAGCCAACACGTAGATGCCGGGCTGAAGAACCTCGGGGCTAACTCCTATATTCATGGTTTTCCCTGCTTGCGACTTAATTCGTTCGTAGGTATCTGTAGTAAATATGGTCTGTGTAACATTCATGTTTTCAGCGTCATCCAACCTATAAAGTGCCAGCTGATAGGTAGCTACGTAATCCGGAAGCGTATCGGGCCACACAAATTGAACCCCTGCAATGGTTGCCGTGTTCACAATAGTAAACAGGTTGCCAAAGGTATACGCTCCATTACCGCTTCCAATTCCGTACTCAGGAAACACCCCTGCGTCACGTGCGTAGATATACTCTGTAACCGAGAAATGATGAATATCGGTATTGTCGGTTGAATCGTAATCTGCGGTATAGTCGGCAGTATGCGTATATGAGTAATCTCCAACGGACAAAGTGGTAGCATCAAAGGATGTAGCTGCAAATGTTTTCATTTGACCTGTAGCAAATCCCGCATCTAAGACCCCTGTCGAGCTAAGTAGCGTTGCATTGCCTGCGTCTTTAAGTATTACAGTTACATTAACATCCTCATTGAGCTTTGCCCCTTGGTTTTCTACATTTGTTTTAACAACAACTGAGCTTTCCAACTGAGCTTCGGGTATTAATCTGTAATCTTTGTTGTCTCCTGTAACTACAAGGTCCGTGGGGGCCATAACAAAATCGTCTACAATGAGCCCAAACTGATCGGTGGATATTGCCTGAATGGCAATATAGACTGTCTGACCATTGTATGCACTTAAGTCATATACAAAAGTTTCAACCGTTGTTGAGGCCGGTCCGACGTTTGAAGCAAGCGTGACGGTAAAATCTTCTTTGTTGTTACCTGTGGTTGATAGTTTTACATTGAATTTTTCAATAAAATCACTATTTCTCTGTTTTGCCTTGAATGTAATTGTGTTATACCCGGCTGCAGGCTTTAAAGGAGGCGTAATCAACCAATCATCGTGTGCTGAACTACTATACCAAATTACAGCACTCGAATTTCCCCTTATAGGCGAATCTGTACACCGTTCCCAAGTTCGGGTTGGGCTACCGTCGTTAATAATCTTCCACCCTGCCGGAGGGAACTCTTCACCTTCGAATGTCTCTTTAATTACAAAATCCGCCGCATAGCCACTGACGATTATTTCGTGGATGGTTCCAAGATTATCGTCCACTTTTATGGTGGCTGTTTTTTCTCCAACTTTGGTAGGAGTAAACCTAACAGTAAAGTTTGCAGTCTCTGCGGAGCCGAGATTTACCGTGCTTTCAATAGTTGTTAAAGTAAACTGGTCGGCATCGGTTCCCGTAATGGTAATATCCGAAGGATTGATTGTAAGTGTTCCACCACCGGTATTTTTCATGGTGAAAGCTTGCGGAGCGGACGATGACTCAATTAGCGTTTCTGTAAAGCTAAAAGTAGCAGGAGTAATTTCCAAAGCGGGTGGAGCAACAAGCATCTGTACGCCAACGGACGCATCTCCATCTATGGTAAACGATACGTTGTCTTTAGGAGAATAACCGGAAGCAGTAACGGAATAGGTATAGTCGCCGTTGGCAATGTATATCACAGCTTTCCCTAAAGAATTGGTTACAACTGTTCCAATAAGGGTTTCTCCCTGTTTAACCGTTACTGTAGCCCCTTCAATAGGATTGTTTTCCGTATCGGAAATAGTGAATGTTACGGTGGGTAATTTTTCGAAATTAGCCGTAAAAGTCACATCGCTGCTTCCAACAAGGTAGTTGTATATCTCATTTGTGGACACAACTTCGTTGGAGGCATTTGTCCAGTTCTTGAATTTATAACCGGTATTGGCAGTGGCTGTTAAATTAACTTCAGTTCCTTCAATATGGGCTCCTCCACCTGTAACAGTACCACCTTCGACCGGATTGGCTGCCAATGTTACCATACTCGTATTCGCCTTGCTGACAAGAAACTCGTCAACATATATATTGCACCCCCAATCGCTTGTAGCAAGGAGAATAATGTGAGAGGGGTTCTCAACGAAGGCGGCGGGTATGACAAAGGCATAATCGTACCAACCTTCTGCACTAACAATAGGTTCGTAGTCTGTATATCTGTGAATAGTACCTAATTTGGTTGCGCCTGTTGTGTCGGGTAATGTATTGACAAAAACTACAACTTTATCGTACTTGGAAGAATAGGAATTAGAATTATCGCGATACATCTTAAATTCAACACTATAGCTCCCACTGCCCATATCTAAACAACGAGAAACAAGTGTGCCCTGTCTGCCTGAGACGTAATCCCAACAATTATATTTTAACATGCCCGCACCAAAGGGATTGCACGTCGGATTACCGCCGCCGGTGACTCTTTCCCATCGATATTCTCCTAAGTTTGACCATCCGGGCGGTGGGAACTCTTCACTGTCGAACGATTCTTTGTATGGAAATTCTGTGATTATAAAATCAAACGCACTTCCACTGACGATTATTTCGTGGATGGTTCCAAGATTATCGTCCACTTTTATGGTGGCTGTTTTTTCTCCAACTATGGTAGGAGTAAACCTAACGGTAAAACTTGCGGTCTCTGCGGAGCCGAGATTTACCGTGCTTTCAATAGTTGTTAAAGTAAACTGGTCGGCATCGGTTCCCGTAATGGTAATATCCGAAGGATTGATTGTAAGTGTTCCACCACCGGTATTTTCCATGGTGAAAGCTTGCGGAGCAGACGATGTTGCAAATTGTGTTGCAGCAAAGACAAAAGTATCGGGAATAATTTCCAAAGTGGGTGGAGCAACAAGCATCTGTACGCCAACGGGCGTATCTCCATCTATGGTAAACGATACATTGTTTTTAGGAAAATAGCCAAGGGCAGTAACGGAATAGGTATAGTCGCCGTTGGCAATGTATATCACAGCTTTCCCTAAAGAATTGGTTACAACTGTTTCAATAAGGGTTTCTCCCTGTTTAACCGTTACTGTAGCCCCTTCAATAGGATTGTTTTCCGTATCGGAAACAGTGAATGTTACGATGGGTAATTTTTCGAAATTAGCCGTAAAAGTCACATCGCTGCTTCCAACAAGGTAGTTGTATATCTCATTTGTGGACACAACTTCGTTGGAGGCATTTGTCCAGTTCTTGAATTTATAACCGGTATTGGTAGTGGCTGTTAAATTAACTTCAGTTCCTTCAATATGGGCTCCTCCACCTGTAACGGTACCACCTTCGACCGGATTGGCTGCCAATGTTACCATACTTATCTTCGCCTTGCTGACAAGAAACTCGTCAACAAATATATTGGTTCCCCAATCGCTTGTGGCAAGGAGAATAACGTGAGAGGGGTTCTCAACGAAGGCGGCGGGTATGACAAAGGCATAATCGTACCAACCTTCTGCACTAACAATAGGTTCGTAGTCTGTATATCTGTAAATGGTGCCTAATTTGGTTGCGCCTATTGTGTCGGGTAATGTATTGACAAAAACTTCGACTTTATCGTATTTGGAAGAATAGGAACTATAATTGTCACGATACATCTTGAATCCAACGCCATAGCTCCCACTGCCCATATCTAAACGACGGGAAACAAGTGTGCCCTGACTACCTGAGGCGTAATCCCAACAATTATATTTTAACATGCCCGTACCAAAGGGATTGCATGCCGGACCACCGCCGCCGGTGACTCTTTCCCATCGATATTCTCCTAAGTTTGACCATCCGGGCGGTGGGAACTCTTCACTGTCGAACGATTCTTTGTATGGAAATTCTGTAACTGCTGCAGCAGTCATGATAAAATCATCTATATACAGCCTTTCCTGATTGGTCGAAATTGCTTGAATGGCAAAATAGACCGTCTGACCGTTGTATGCACTTAAATCGTATGTAAAAGTTTCAGGTGTCGACGATTCCGGCCCAAGGTTTGAAGCAAGCGTAACAGTGAAATCTTCCTTGTTGTTGCCGGTGGTGGATAGCTTTACATTGAATTTGTCTATATAATTACCGGTTCTCTGTTTTGCCCTGAATGAAATGACATTATTTCCATCTACAGGCGCCAGAGGCGGTGTAATCAGCCAGTCATCGTGTGCTTGCGAAGAATACCTAATTGAGGCACTCGCATTTCCAGTTATAGGTTCTTCCGTATATCTCACCCAGGTCTGGTCTGAACTACCATCATTGATAACCTTCCATCCGGCCGGAGGAAATACATCTCCTTCGAAACCTTCGTAAAAAGTCTCTCCGGTCGGAGGGCTTTCAACAAATTGTCTGGCTTGTATATCTGATAGGTTCGAAGCTTTCAGGGTTTTGACTATCTCTTTGGGACCCGACTTATCCGGGGCCTCCTGTCCTATTGACCATGTTGACGTGAACAACAATAAAATGATAATAAGTAGATTCTTTTTCATTAGGTTCAACTATTTAACCGGTAAAAAACTATTTTTATCAGTCTAATGGGCATTAGACTACAAAGATGGTAATATCAGAATATGAAGCAACTTTAAAACAATCCTGTTATTTCACCATCGTCATCAACGTCCATATTGACCGCCGCAGGAACTTTGGGCAATCCCGGCATCAACATCATGTTGCCGCAAACAGCTACCAAAAAGCCCGCACCTGCCGAAAGATTGACGTCGGAAACAGTCAGCACCCAACCCTTGGGTGCTCCAATCATATTGGGATCGTCTGACAAAGACATTTGAGTTTTGGCAATACAAACAGGTAAATTGCCAAAACCGAATTCAAGAAATCGATCTAATTTCTTTCTGATTTTTGGACTGATAATAATGTCTTTTGCACCATACATCTGTGTAGCGATCGTACGGATTTTTTCTTCGATGGGCATATCGACACTGTACAGAAATTTCTTTTGTGGATTTTTATATTGTTCCACTATATGAATGGTTTTCTCTGCCAGCTCGATGGTTCCTGCTCCTCCTTTGGCAAACGCTTCATGGGGGGCAGATTCAACTTTAAGTTCGGCACAAAGCTTTTCGATCATCTCAATTTCCTTGGCTGTGTCGAACGGGAACCTGTTGATAGCTACCAACACGGGCACACCAAACTTTTTCATGTTTCGGATGTGTACCTCTAAATTTTTCAGACCCTTGGCAAATGCTTCCAAATTTTCTTCCTGAAGGGCCGATGCAGGCTTTTGGGGAACGCCACCGTGGAATTTTATTGCCCTGCAGGTGGCTACAATAACAACGACCGAGGGCCAGATAGGGTTGTCGCGGCAGACGATGTTGAAAAACTTCTCGCCGCCCAATTCCGTTCCGAAACCGCATTCAGTCACCACATAATCAGACAGTTTAAGTGCAATTTTATCGGCCAAAACGCTGTTGGTGCCGTGCGCAATGTTTGCAAAAGGACCGGCATGCACCAAGGCGGGCGTGTTCTCGGTGGTTTGTACCAGATTAGGCATGATGGCATCGTTCAGGATAACCGCCATGGCTCTGTGAGCCTCCAAATCCCTGGCGCGGATCAATTGTTGTTTGTTGTCGTACGCCACCACTATTTCGCCCAACCTTCTCTTTAAATCAGCACGAGATTTTGAAAGTGCCAGGATGGCCATGATTTCCGAAGCGGCCGTAATGACAAAACCGGTTTCCCTGGGAACACCATTGGCCGATCCGCCCAGCCCCACAACGATATTTCGTAAAGCCCTGTCGTTCATATCCATGGTTCTTTTCCACAGGATGCGATTCAAATCGATATTGAACTCGTTGCCTTTGATAATGTGGTTGTCGATCATGGCAGCCAGCAGGTTGTGAGCCGTAGCAATAGCACTGAAATCACCATTGAATTGCAGGTTGATCAGTTCCATGGGAAGCACTTGCGAATATCCACCGCCGGCAGCTCCCCCTTTCATACCGAAAACAGGACCCAGCGAGGGTTCGCGTATGGCCACAATAGCTTTCTTACCCAGTCGGTTCAAGGCTTGCCCCAATCCGATTGAAGTCAGCGTTTTACCTTCTCCGAAACTAGTCGGACTCATGGCAGACACCAAAATCAATTTCCCATCGGGTTGATTCTTGAGTCGTTCCAATATGCTTAATTTGATTTTTCCGGAATAGGTGCCGTACGATTCCAGCTCATCTCCGAGTATGCCAATTTTTTCAGCTATTTTGGCAATAGGTAACAAAGGTGTTTTTTTTGCGATTTCCAGGTCTGTCAACATGGCGGTTTTATTTTGGCATTATAGAACCCGAATTTACGTAATTATTTTTTTAATAGCAACACTGAACGTATGGACTTTTTTCGGAATTTCTATGGGGTTTAATTTAAAAGCGCTACCTTCGCAACCTCGTGATAACGAGCAACCAACCTAAAATCAGAAAATGAAGCCATTATTCATAGCCGGCCCTTGCGTAATAGAGTCTTTTGAGGTGCTTGACGAAGTGGCCGCGACCTTGAAGCGCATCAGCATAGCCTACAATATAGATGTATATTTCAAAGCATCCTTTGACAAGGCAAACCGCACGAGTATCCATTCTTACCGGGGAGTAGGGATGGAACGTGGATTGCAGATGCTCGCCGATGTCAAGGCCAGGCACGGTCTGAAGTTACTTACGGATATCCATGAAAGCCACCAGGCTGCCCCGGTGGGAGAAGTGGCAGATGCGGTGCAGATTCCCGCCTTCCTTTGCCGTCAGACCGATTTGCTGGTAGCTGCTGCCCGAACAGGTTTACCCGTGAATATTAAGAAGGCACAGTTCCTTTCGGGATTGGATATGCAATATCCGGTGGAGAAATGCCGCGAAGCCGGAGCAAGTGATGTGTGGCTTACAGAACGGGGCAATACCTTTGGCTACAACAATCTTGTGGTGGACTTTCGTAACATCCCTGACATGAAACAATTCACGTCCCGTGTAATCATGGACTGCACCCACAGTGTGCAACGGCCGGGGGCAGCCGGAGGGAAGACAGGGGGGAATCGTGAGTATGTGCCCGCAATGGCGCTTGCCGCTCGGGCCTTTGGGGCGACCGGGTATTTCTTTGAGGTACATCCCAACCCGGAGAAGGCATTGAGTGACGGGCCGAACATGTTATTTTTGAGGGATTTTGAAAGGGTTGTTAAGTCCTTGATTTGACACATGGAACAGAGTAACAGAACAATTGCCGAGAAGTGCCTGCGTGATGAAGCACAGGCCATCTTGAATTTAATACCGCAGCTCGACGACCAGTTTGATGCTGCGGTGGACTTGATTTTGAATTGCAATGGCAAGGTGATAGTCACAGGCGTTGGTAAAAGCGGGCACATCGGCGCAAAAATAGCGGCTACGCTAAGTAGCACGGGTACACCGGCTTTTTTTACCAATCCACTTGATGTGTACCACGGAGATTTAGGTGCGATAACGGCCGACGATGTGGTGATTGCCATCTCTCAAAGCGGACATACCGATGAGTTGCTCCGCTTCATACCTTTTCTTTTGGAGGAAAAGATTCCACTTATTGGCATCACAAGCAATCCGGGTTCTCTTTTAGCGCGCCACAGTACTTTTCACATCCATTTGGGAGTGTCCGAAGAGGCCTGCCCGTTGAATTTGGCACCGACCAGCAGCACCACAGCAACACTGGCCATGGGCGATGCGTTGGCTTGTGTCCTCATTGAGCGGAGAAAATTCGAGGCCCGTGACTTTGCTCGTTTTCATCCCGGAGGGTCGCTGGGGCGTCGCTTACTTACCTGTGCAAGCGACGTAATGCGTAATGAGGATTTACCTACGATGTCTGAATCCCTCCCGTTGGGAGAAGCCATTATTCGTGTAAGCGAAGGGCGCTTGGGATTATGTGTGGCACTCGATGAGCAAGAACGCATCATAGGCCTGATTACGGACGGTGATGTGCGCCGTGCCATGCAAAACTTGCGTGAGCGATTTATGGAAACGCCCGTAAGCGAAGTGATGACCCGTAAACCGAAATGTGTAACCCCGGACACGAAGATACGGGAAATCCAGGACATCATGAATCGAAACAAGATTCATTCCGTTTTGGTGGCAGACGAGAAGCAGAGGTTGCTTGGTGTGGTGGACCATTTCATGTGTATGCTCTGAAACCTCCCTCTTTCTTGAGACAAAATATTAAGCGACATTTGTAATTCCTTGTTTTTTAAATTTATACTGTTCCCAAAAATCATCAATAGTTAAATAGTCTAAGGCTGAAAATCTTCTTTGGTGATTATACCAGGACTCAATATAATCAAATTGTAGTTGCTAACTTCGTGTCCCAACTAAGTTAGCAACTCCAGCTCCTGTGTTGTTGTATCGTTGGCGGAAGGAGTTCTCTTTAAAGGGTGAGGCCTGCTTTCCGGGAAATGGCAACAAGTCTGTCAGTGATGAAGCCAAGCGCATCGCTGATTTGGAGAAGCGTTTGTATGACGCTGAGACAGAGCGTGATATATTAAAAAAAGCGCTGAACATCATCTCCAAGAGCGGTCGTTGATCTATCAGTTTATACGGGACTACAACTCCAAGCGATGGACGATTGAGGTGATGTGTAGAGTTTTGAAAGTGTCCCGAAGTGGCTATTATCGTTGGCTTAAGGCCCCGGAGGGTAAACGTAAACGCAAGTATATGGAACTGGGTGAAAAGATCAGTAATGCTTATTTTGCTGCTAAGGGGCGCAATGGCATTCCCCGTTTGGCCAGAGATTTGCAGAAGGCAGGTACGAAGGTATCTCGAATCTCTGTGGCACGTCATATGAAGCAAATGGGTTTGCGTAGTGTTAAAGCCTGCGTTTCGGACATTACCTACATATCTTGTCTGGATGGATTTCTTTATCTGACCTGCGTGTTGGATCTTTTTGACAGAAAAGTCATTGGATGGTCTATGAGCAATACTATGACGGCATCCGACACCGTGATACCTGCCATCAGAATGGCCAATAGGAGCAGGCCTTTTAGCCGGAACATGATTTTCCATTCCGACAGGGGTATTCAATATGCCTGCAAAAAGACGGTCAATGTGTTGAATTGTCTTAATGTTGAACAAAGTATGAGTCGCAAAGGCGATTGTTGGGATAATGCTGTGGCTGAAAGTTTTTTCAAAACCCTAAAAGCGGAATTGATTTATGGAACTAAACTCAAGACAAGAGAACAAATGCGCCTGTATGTATTTGATTATATTGAGTCCTGGTATAATCACAAAAGAAGATTTTCAGCCTTAAACTATCTAACAATTGATGAATTTTGGGAACAGTATAAATTTAAAAAACAAGGAATTACAAATGTCGCTTAATATTTTGTCTCAAAAAAGTTTGCATAACCAAGTGGCGGATTACGGGGTACTTCCTATCAAGAGGCGATGAACTTGATGCGAGGTAGAACGCTCGAATATGCTACAAACCCCGCCATTACTTATACACGACATTATAAGCTGTTGTTAGTCTTTATTTGTCCAAATTAGTTCTTTTTTGGTGATTTTTAGTTCAAAATCGGGACAAGTTACCCTGCCATCAAAACCACCGAATTCACAAAGAATATTCCCAGTACAGTCCCTAAATTCAACTAAACCATCAGGGCATTGCACGCACAAATCAATAATAAAACCTTCGGTAGAATCATAAATACATTTATAAATTTCAGCTCTAACCTCGTTTTCTTTGTTATCGTTCACTAGTTGTTTTAACCAATTTAATTCTTCTAAAGGATTGTTCACATTGCAAAACAAATCATTATTATTGGCTGCAATAGTATCGCCATAAATAAGCTCTTTATTCATAACCTCAAGTTCAAAGTCAGGACAGGTATTTCGACCATCTATACCCCCAAATTCACATATTACATTGCTATCACAATCAAAAAAGACAACCAAGCCGTCTGGGCAATTAACACAAAAATCGACTAAGAAACCTTCATGATTTTTGTATGAGCAGCTGTGAATTGTAATTGGATTTATAGCTTCAGCAATAATGCTCTTTAACCAAACTAGTTCATTAATTGGGTCATCTACTTTGCAGAATTGGTCATTCTGTGTTGTATTCTTCTTATCGCAACTAAATAGAGATAAGAAAATAATTAGGATATAATTAATTCTTTTCATAGCAAAATAATTGTTAGATGTTAATTACTTTATTTCTAGTTCTGAACCTAGTTGAACCTCAAATTCTTCAATAATCGTGGTTTCGTTTTCTGCATCAAGGGTTAATTTTGCCCCATTCCTAACCGTTACATTACTTACAGAAATATTACACCCCCTTATAGTTGTATTTGTTATAATCGTATCATATGCAATGGAAGTAGTTGTGCAATCCCCTACGCCTACGGCATGCCATGCACTAGTTACACTTGCAACCGCTTGGCTATTAGCTCCAAATAAATCTATTGCGGATTGTAAAGTATGGTCTCTTGCATTGAGAAATGTTGAATTCTGGGTCATGTATAGAGTAAGAGCTCTGTATACAATCCTTGCCGCATTATTGATACCGATTCCAGTTACATGGTAGTTATTCCCTATGTCATTTAAACCAGAACCACCAGCCGACAGTAAATAAAACCAATAATTCATTACTCCACTATTCCTATGGACCCCACAATAATCATTTAAACGAGAAGGAGTACACCCAATTTGATTAATCCAGTTTACTCCTCCGTACGTATCAGGCTGTCCTTCTGCCTTAGGATTACTCATAGACCGTAACGCGATATGGCCTGGGCGTAATTCAATATCTTCACCTATAAGCCATATCTGCTTATTAGGTGCAGCATAATTCTCTACACAAGCAGACCAAATATCACTAAGAGATTCATTTATTGCCCCCGACTCATTCCTGTACGCCAGATTGGCTGTATAGGTACATACAGCATGACCTATCTCATGTGCAACAATATCTAAACTTGTTAAAATATCAAATCTAGTGTTCCCATCGCCATATGTCATTACTGAACCATTCCAAAAAGCATTCTCATAATTCGTCCCGTAATGTACGTAACTTTTTATTATTGCACCAGCATCATCATAGCTATCCCTACCATGGATGTTAAGAAAGTAGTCGTAAGTCATCATAGCTCCCCAATGAGCATCTAAAGCTCCGTTATCTTTTGCAGCATTATCATATTCAGCACTTGTCCAATTATTATCATTGTCAGTAAAATCGGTTGCATTAGAGTAAGTTGTAGAGTTATTCATATTGTATGTTTCTATACCCTCACCCCTGTCGCTATCGTAATCCCTAAGTCGATATGTGGAATTATGAAGTTGAGTTGCAATTGTTCGTGTCCCACTATAACGAGTATGTGCAGTGCCAAGCACTTTCTTTATGATTGGTTCTATATTAATTACATCTCCCGTTAATGCGCTAACGTATACATAATCTCTACATAATGGCTCTATTGCGTATATGTTTAACTTGTATGCAAGGTAAAGTGCGGTATCCTCTACAGATAGGTAGTTATGACAGATAACTAATTCTGGTTGAGGGTAGAATGAGGTGTCAGCCCTGTTAGTGGTTTTCCTTAACCATTCATTTTCTTCCTCACTTTCCCATATATACTCCTTGGCATTAATGTATTCAATTGCTTTCGCCACTGCTGTTTCAAACGATATTACTGGGTTTACATCAACATCTATTGTTTTCAAGTACCAACCATTAGCTGATACCATTTTATTGTTTTTGTACCTAACCCTAATATCGGTATATTCAATTCTAATACCTTCATAGTATTGGCTGAACCTGTGGTGGGTATAGCCAATTTTGTCTTTCGTTAAATCTTTAACTTTGAGTCCTTTCTGATAATAGTTTTTTATATCTATCGCATCCTTTATACCTAGCTCCGATTTCAGAAGATTCCTACTATTGACAGGACTGGCATGCACTTTTGTTGTGTCAACTACAATATAAAAAGGTTCTAATTTCCCCATATTTCGATTATTCATATTTTGAGAAAAAAGAAACAAAGGGGTACAAATTAAGAGTAACAACAGTAACCTAAATCGATAATTGATTCCTATTGTTTTCATCATCATTGTGTTTTTATAAGTTAATAAACGATCTTTGACATTTTGAAATTTAGTTCTTTCGAACAGGTCTCGAAGATAAGTTTTATCAGTTGATGATATACTCAAAATCTGCAAAACCTCATAGGTGCTTCCATCGAGTTGCATGTCTTTTTGGACAATTGCAACCAGGCAGTAAGTACAAATAGCAACGTGGATCCGGATCCGAACTGCGTTCTCAGTTGTACCCCAGAATTTCTTGATTTTCAGATGTTGCTTCAACCACTTAAAGAACAGCTCGACTTGCCAGCGATTATTATAAAGTTCAGCAACTTGAAGTGCAGAAATGTGCATCGCATTGGTTAAGAAGACAAACTCACGTTCTTGTTCTTCATCCCAACATCTGACTAATCGAAGTCGTTCTGAATAGTATTGACTTGGATAAAAACCAGTCAATTCAATCGTCAAATCTGGAGGTACGTTCTTGGGCATTTTTCGTTTCCACTTGATTAGCTTGAACTGAAGATTTTTCTTTGCCCTGACCACGAAGAAAGCACCTATGAGGTTTCACATATTTGTCGCCATCATACTTGACTACAATACGATTGAATTTACTTCTATTCAGAAACGATGTAAGTTGGGCGAAAACGTATTTGTCTTGATACATATGCAATCAGATTAATCTGATGCAAAAGTAAAAGTTCAAGTCCGTTCGTTAGAAAAACCTCTGTAACTAACTAAATTTCAAATATTTCAAAGATCTTTTTTAGATTTTAATGGGGCAGTAATGATTTGGTCATTATAATGTACTGACTGTGTCTTTCTTGCATTGGCTCCAACACGCAAATACCCGTGTACTAAATGGTTTCACTCAACAGCTAGTCAGTTAACACCATAGTTTTTGTATCGATTAGCTTGTTGTCCACAATCAGAGAATAAAGGTACATGCCTGGCTTCAGTTCATTGGGCTCGATAAAAATGCTGCCCTTGCCGCTCAG
>DBQD01000022.1:0-995 GCA_002305715.1 Proteiniphilum sp. UBA1403
CACCCATTCGTCTAAGTAGAGATGTTCAATACGCCCTGTATTGAACGACGAAGAGCGTCTCAACAATCCATGAACCTCATACCCTTTCTCCAGCAGAAACTCTGCCAAGTAGGAACCATCCTGACCCGTGATTCCCGTAATTAACGCAGTTTTCACCATTATACTTGTTTTTTAATTTTTTCACAATTAATAATTTAACGTTCAATAAAGTTTCATTCCTTAACACAAATTTCCGCTGATGAGTTCACAAATTTACATTAATTTCTGCAACAGAAGCGTAAACTCTTCTAGATTAGCCAAAAAAGTTTTTTATATTTTAATGTTTAAACTGAACAAAATAATAAAAAAAATGTTTCATTTAGTAATTTGGTGTTGNNCACATGCATGAGTAAATTTTGCGCAATCTCATTGTTGCTTTTGTGTAATTCTATTGTCTTGAATTCGCAAATTCATGAAATTCAAGTGGGGGTTGCTGTTCCTCAGGGAGATTTTGCCAGTAGTGCCAATTTTAAATCTCTCTTCAATGGTTCCGGTTCAGCATCTCATGGTTATTACGTGGGTTATAAATCTTTAAACCCTCTAATCGCGTACAACTTATTCTTTACCTACAGCTTGGGCATACAACTTAATGATTTCAAAGGCATCTATACGGAAGATCCACAAGATGAGGCGGGAGAGATCGTTAACTTGGAATATGCCAAATACATCAACGTCCCCCTAATGGTGGGTCTTCATTATGAGATGTATATGTCACATAACATGAATCTGTTTGCAGAAGCAGCTGTTGGGTTAAATGTCATGAAGCTAACGGATGTGACCATCCCTTCGGAAACGATTGAAACATCCTACAAATTTAAATACTCATACGACTATGGCTACAAGTTTGGTGCCGGCATTGTATTTAATTATAGATACACTCTTTCAATGAACATCCATTCACTCGGATCGCATATCGTAAATTTTAAAGAGACAAAAAGGAATGGAGAAACAACAGA
>DBQD01000022.1:1022-3532 GCA_002305715.1 Proteiniphilum sp. UBA1403
TGCCAGCCCGGGTTCTGACTCAACGCACCTTGTGTCAACACACGCTGATCAGCCGGTATTGGCCACAGATAGTCGCGTTCATTGGACCAGTCGGTTCCGTAGGTCACCTTCGGGAATCCGATGATGTAACCGGAGGTCACGTTGGTCAAGAAGATATCTCTCTCCAAACGTACCTTGATATCCAACTGCGATGTAGCGGTTGTCTCGTATATCTCCAAATCGGGCGTACCGTCGCCATTCATGTCGTAGGTACCCACACCCGGAATATACATACCCAGATAGGGAACAAAACGGTTCAACATCTGCTCGCCTTCCTTCCAGCGGAATAGATCCCACTGACGAAGTCCTTCCATCACCAACTCGATGGTGCGCTCGCGGCGGATCTCCAAGATGATGCCCTTGTTCGGACCTTTATCCACATTCGGATAGCAGCTCTCCAAGTAGGAATCAGGATTGGCATTGGCATCTGCCATCAGCATGTTGGGCATGCCGGCGCGACTCCTCAGCTTATTCACCGATATATCCAAATCCTGCTGGGTAATGGTACCCAACTCTGCTTTGGCTTCGGCATAATTCAAGAAGACCTCTGCACTGCGCATCAGTGGCCAGTCGAACGTACCCTTCGACGCTCCGTCGTGGTCTTTCCGGCTGATGAACTTAATTGGCTTGTACCCACAATAGGCGGTCAGGTCGTTCAACGTTGGTGTTGTCTCACCCACCTGCACATAGTTGGTACCCAGCACAGTCTGCTCCAGACGTGGATCGCGATCCTTCAGCTCCTCCGTAAAGAACATGGTTTCATACCCCGGCTTATCGGTAAAACGTGAACCATCCTTCATGAGGTAGTGGTTGATGAAGCGACGGGTAAATCCCTGTTGGTTGTTCGAGATGCTGAACTGCACGCTGTGCGCCAGCTGCAAACCGGCAAAGTTATAGCTGCGGTTAAACACCACCTCTTCCGTTTTGGCATTGTCGGAATAGAATAGCTCACGATAGGGTTGCGTACCACCTCTATAGAGGTCAAAGCCGCTATTCTGAATGAATTCAGCACCAAACTCAGCGGCAGCCTGCAGGTATTTTTCATACCCGCTTATCCCGCGTGACTTGCGGTAGGTACCCTCATAGAGAGCAGCGCGAGTGGCATAGGCCAAAGCGACCCATTTGGTGACACGTGTATTCTTTGTATTGGGATAAGAGGTGGGCAGCAAGTTGGCCGCTTCCCTGAAATCATTCAACACATTGTCCATCACCATACCCCTATCATCGCGGGGCTTGTTCAACATTTCCACCTCTGTGGAACCAATAACCTTGTCGTACCAGGGTACATCGCCATAGCGTCGTACCTTATCGAAATAGAAGTAGGCTCTAAAGAAGAGGGCAACACCATTGAACTCGTTGCGTGCCGCTTCGTCCGGACAGTTTTCGGAGTACTCCAACAGGTAGTTGATGTTACGCAAATGCGTCCACGACCAGGACTCACTTGCCGGTGAGCGGGTACCTTCAATTACGGCACCCATCGACTTGTCGATCATGTCATCGGCATTCACACCCGCATCTGTATCGGGGTTATTCAACATCGTATAGAACTGGTTGCTCCAAAGTTCCAAGTCGGCCCTCGTTTTGAAGAACTGTACCGGCGTCACAGAATCCTCCGGCAACAATGTCAAATCACAACTAGAGAGGACTATTCCTAGAAGTCCCAATAAAGCGATTTTTTGAATCTGTTTTGAGAATATGGTAAACATGTTGTCTAATTTTTAGAAAGTAATATCAACCCCAACTGTATAAACTCGAGGATAAGCATATCCGGAACCTGTATTGTTTGAATAGGTGCTGGATGAGATTGCCAACTCCGGATCAATGGTCTTGTTGTACTTCTTGAGTGGCGACCAGTAGTAGAGATTTTCTCCGGATACATATATCCGAATCCTTTCCAGAATGTTCTTGTTGAGCGGAATGGTATATCCGAGCGACAGGTTCTTGAAGCGCAGATAAGAAATGCGTTGCAAGTAACGGTCGTTCACCGTACCCAGTGAACCGCCTGAATAGGATTGGTATCCGCGAATACGGGGGAAGTATGCATTGCGGTTGTCTTCTGTCCATGCATTATTGGGGAAGTCGACATGCACAAACGAGGTTGAAGGGAATGAGTATGGTCCCCAGAATGAGTTTGCACCTTGTGAGCTGGCACTGTATGCAGGGTACCAGTCTCTCTTACCCACACCCTGGAAGAAGATCGACGCATCGAAGTTGTTCCAGTTTCCACTCAAACGGAACGAATAAGTATAGCGAGGAGTAGTGTTACCAATCACCATTCTATCGCCCGGATCATCCACAGTACCCGAGCCGGCACCAATAATACCATCGCCATTGAGGTCGGCAAAGCGCACATCACCTGCACGCAGGAATCCGTCCACCTTGCTGCTATAAACACGGTTGTTCACCGTTCTGTCGTCAATATTCTTCTGATACTCGGCCGCTTCCTTGTCGGTCTTAAAGAGTCCCTCAAC
>DBQD01000074.1 GCA_002305715.1 Proteiniphilum sp. UBA1403
AGCTTGGAAGGCTAATGCTCTATCGACTGAGCTACTTCCGCGAAATTGATTTGATGTTTCGGTGATTTGTTGATGCGATCAACTCGTTTTCTAATATCAAATCAGGCATCAAGATTTTGGTGGGCAGTGATGGATTCGAACCACCGAAGGCGTAAGCCAGCTGAGTTACAGTCAGCCCCATTTGGCCACTCTGGTAACTGCCCCCTTTATTTTGAGCCTCTTGTCGGATTCGAACCAACGACCCCGAGATTACAAATCACGTGCTCTGGCCAACTGAGCTAAAGAGGCTTATGTCTTGATTTTGACCGCTTCCCTCCTGTGTTGGAGAGAAACGGTCGCAAAGGTAGTAATATTTTTTATGTTGCCAAAATATTCTAGAAAATATTTTAGGTGTTATCGTTCCTTTTTTCTTTCACCTTTATGATCTGTTTTTCTAGTGCCGTGGAACACAGATCGATGGCCTCTTCAAATGTATCAGCAGTTTTGCTGGCAAAAGCTTCACTATGTCTCAGATTTAACTTAACCGCTGCCTCTTTGTTGTTTGCGGTCTCCGGTTTAACGACTTTTAGAATTACTTCCGCGAGAATGATATCATCTGAAAATCGTTCCAGTTTCTTCATCTTTTTTTCAATAAATGCGCGTAATTGTTCAGTAGCGTCAAAATTTACAGATTGAATTGTCAGTTCCATACTATTCCTCCTTCATTTTTTTGCTCTTGGATGAGCGGTGTGATATGCTTTTTTCAATTCTTCAAAAGTGACATGCGTATATATCTCCGTTGATGCTAGGCTTGCGTGTCCAAGTAGTTCTTTTACCGCATTAATCTCCGCTCCGTTGTTCAACATCCCCGTGGCGAAAGAATGGCGCAGCACGTGGGGGCTTTTTTTCGACAGGGTGGGAATGCTGTTCAGATGGTTATTAATAATATTATATACCAGTCGTGGGTATAATGGCTCCCCGTCTTCCTTAACAAAGAGAAATGGTGATTTGTTTGCTATTTCCTGATTTCTTTTTTCGATATATTGATTCAGTTTCTCTTTGGTTTCGTTGGTAAAAGGAATGAGGCGTTGTTTGTTTCTTTTACCTGTTACACGCAATGTGTTATTGGTGAAATCAATGTCACTATCTTTGAGTGAAATGAGTTCAGCTTTGCGCATACCGGTAAGATAAAATAATTCAATAAGGAAACGGTCGCGATGGCCACGGAAGTTGTCTTCGAAAGCTAGAGGGTCATCGATTACTTTGCTCAGATCGTCATTGCTGACAAATGTGGGAAGTCTTTTGGTTATTTTGGGACCCGAGACCTGTGCGGCCGGATTGATCTTGACCACATCTTTTTTCTTTAGATAGCGAAAGAATGACTTAAGGGCGCTCAATTTCCTGTTTACTGAACGAGCTTTCATGCCCTCTTCCATTAATTGGCTAATCCAAATTCGAATCATGTCGCTGTCGATCTCATTCCATTCCTTGGCTCCGCACTCCGTTTCAATAAATTTCTGAAACTGGGTAAGGTCATTTAAATAAGATATCTCCGTTAGAGAGGAATAGTTTCTCTCATAACGGAGATATTGTATGAACTTTTCTTTCCACATACCCTGCAACCAGATCAATATATCTGATAGGGCGAAGATAAGAAAAAACTTTTACGAAATTGAAAAAATAGTACGAAATTATTCGACGAATTAAGTCGGATACGTAATCTTTTCGTAATTAATCTTCGTTTTCGTGTAGCTGCTGTACATAGACTGCGTGTTGTTTTTGTTTACGCTTCGCAACAGATGGCTTGATGAAAGCCTGGCGGCTGCGGAGTTCTTTTACAACACCGGTCTTTTCGTATTTGCGTTTGAATTTCTTTAGGGCTCTTTCGATGTTTTCTCCCTCTTTTAATTGTACTACGATCATTATTGTCTATTTTTTATTGTTTTTGTTCAAGCTTCTTAGATTGCCGGCCGCAGGTAAAACACTGTTGGCTAGCGTGGTAGTGAATTGATTATTCACAAGGATGATTTACATCTTTGTGGCGGAAATATGCATAAATATGTATCTATTGTTTTTTCTTTTCCGAGAAATCAATAACCTCCCTTCTATTTGGGATGCAAAGGTATAAATAAAATTATACATATCAACACCATAGGGTTATTTTTTTTATCCCACAACCTGTTTTAAAGGTGTCTCTTGCTTGAATCGTCAACAATTACTTCCAGTCGTCGGTACGAAATGATGAAAGTGGGAGGTTTCCTTCTACCGTGAATATTTCCGTTGCCGCTGTATCGTTGAAACAATAACGTACAGCAACGGGTTTTTCTACGTTGGGCGAGAACACAAAAATACGGTTACCCGAAATAGCCGCTTTCGCAGGAAGGAACATTTTGTTTTCACCGGCAATTTGGAACTGTAGAATCTCTTTTCCATGGGTTGTAAGTCCCGGATTAGAGGGCATATCAAGTGTAATGATGGCGACGCGTCCATCCATTGTTACAGATTTCACATCCGGACTTTTGTAATGCATTTTTTCCATCCCGTATGTTTTTGCCAAAGCCCAGAATGCAAGACGTTCCCCGGCAAGTTTCTTTTTGGGAGGATGGATACAGTCGGGACTTTCGGAATCCATCAGCACGGCCATACCTGTGTTTGGCGTTGTTTGCATACCTTTGGCTTGCGCTTCACGAATAAAACCGGAGTTGAGACCCCCACCATAGTTAAAGGGTGCAATTTGGCAGTAGTAAAATGGGAATTCTCCCACTCCCCATATATCGCGCCATCCTCTCACCATTTTATCGAATAATTCCACATATTGTTCAGGTTCTCCCCTGTTTGATTCACCTTGGTACCAGATAGCTCCACGAATACCAAACCCAACAATTGGATGAATCATACCATTATATAATACTGCGGGGTCATTAATTTGGTTTTTAATGTCTGCATCTGTTGCTGGGAAGCGGACATCCGGAATTACACTTTTTATGGAAGAGGGGGTTAACCAAGCTTCAATGCGCGATCCTCCCCAGCTGGTGTGAATAAGGCCAATTGGTACATCCAGCGTCTGGTTCAATAAACGAGCGAAGTAATAGCCGGTAGCCGTAAAATTGGGTGTTGTATCCGGACCTGCCACCTCCCATGTACCTTCGCCATCTTCCTGAGGTGCCGCTTTTGAGGCTCTCTTCATGGTGAAGCATCGGATACCTAGATTTCGTGATGTGGCGATTGCTTCGGGGCCTCCCTCAATGGGCTGATTGTAGAACCCCTTCATGGGCATCTCCATGTTCGATTGTCCCGAGCAAACCCATACTTCCCCAATCAGGATGTTTTGCAATGTAATCGATTTTCCGTCGCTAATGGTGATGGAGTAGGGCGTGTAGCCGGCTGCAGGTGTTTGTACCTTCAACTTCCAATAACCCTCTCCGTTGCTTTTTGCCGAATAGCTTTTCTTGTTCCACGATGTTGTTACCCGTACCGAACTGTTGGGCTTTGCCCATCCCCAAATAGCTACGTCCGATTGCTGCTGCAGGACCATGTTGTCGCCAAAGATGGCCGGCATCTTAATTTCTGCCTTCAACGAGACGAGAGCAGAGGATAAAAATAGAATTAAGCCAAGAGATACTAATTTTGTAACTTTTTTCATGAGACTATTAAATTTTAAAACGTACTGTGTGTATGATCAATGAACTCGCAAATGTAGCGAACATATTTCAATTTTGAATAAAAAAAACTGCAGTAACCATTTACTTACTGCAGTTTAAACTATATGATATTCTATTTTTGAGTGTCCTTTTAACCTCGGTTAGATTACGTTTTTCAATACACAATAGCTTATTCTTTCAATAAATTCAACCGAGATTTCAACAATTCAATGTATTTTATCTGATTTTCGGGAGAAAGGAAAGAGGATGTTATTACTTGCTTCATTTTTTTCTCCGCTATTACAAATCGCTTAAAGGTGTTTGCAATTTGCTTTTCGGTCAATTGAAAACATAATCCCAAATTTACAAAATCTAATTTTGTTAGTTTTCTTTTTTTTCCTGCAATGCTAAGAGCCATTTCTTCCGTATCTTCCGGAATATGTAGGTTTACATTCAGCAAATCATAAGCCGGTGCCAACACCCAGTTTCCATTGTTCAAGATCATCGAGAAATTCTTCAAGTGCATATCATTATTTCCTGTGATATAGCTGAAAATCACTACTTCAAAAAGTCGAAGTAAATCTAGTAATGTATTGGATGAGTGCTCGGAAACTGCCTTCCCAATCTTCTCCACAGAACTTTTATATTTATCATAAGCTTCCAAGATCTGAAACATATCCAGCATGTGAATTTTATCTCCCGTTTCCGTACGATCTATCCGTTTGGTGATGTAAGAAAGTTCACCCGATTTTAATCGTATCAACGATGATGGAACCACGGAAATGCCGCAAAGTTCAGCCATCCGCATGGTAAGGTGTTCGTTTTCGGGCATTTGTGGATAGGTCTCATTCTGTGGTTTGAGAATGTAGTTCCCACCCAATGCACCCATTACGGTTAGTCGTCCTTTTCCTCCACTTTGCAAAACATCTTTGATAAAGCCAAGCGAAAGTTTAGCTTGCACTCCGGGAACGGTTACCGAGCTTCTAACCACCTCTTTGGCTAATTCGGCCATTTCAGTCATGGTGTAATCTAAGATCGGCGGTTGTGAATTCCCAAAAAATCGAGTACTGCAAGATGGATGAAAATCACCCTGTTCGTCTAATTTCTGATAACAATATAAACACTTCTTACTCATCGCTTTCATTCGTTATCGGTCTAACACTTACTGCACCAATGCAATTTTTACAACACGCCAGAAGTAAGCCCATGCGGTCGTTCTGATTAAGTTTCCAACTTTTGGTAGCAATCTCCAGCAACCAACCTTCAGGGATTAATCCTTCAAAAAATGGGAATAATCGGTTGTCTTGATATACTTTTTCGGAAACGGGCATAGAAAACGTGATGGATTGATTGGGAAAACGCTGAATATATGCATTGTCATATGCAAATTGATATTCGCCCTCATTCGTTTCTGTGATAATTCCGGCAAAATACTCCTTATAAAATACCTTTCCCTGCTTCATGGCTCAATCTCCTTATGATTTACGGGTGCTAGTTTATTCCCAAACATCATCAATACCTGATTTACTTTTGCCAAGCTCAGGTTTTCTTTTCCTTGTTCTATTTTGCGGACAACTGTAAGCGCTACGCCTGCTCTATCGGCAAATTCCTGTTGCGTGAGACCGGCTTCTTTCCGTTTTGTTTTGATAAATGTGGCTAAACTCGGTGTCATAATTATATGCTTTTGCAATTATTTTGATGTAAAGATATAAAAATATATGTATTTGCATATAAATCGGAATAAAAAATTCTTTTATATGCAAATGGATATAATCATACTTGGATAGTTTAATTTAATTAAGACTATCAGCTATTACTTATCAATAGTGAATATATCATTGGGAAAGCGAACTGCCATATTTCATACAGGACCACGTTGTGTTTTGTCTTCACCGTCTGTATTTTTGGTGTCAAGCTGGAGATACGCTACCAAGGTAAATAATAATTTATTTTGCGTCGGGCATATTGGCGTCTTCATTGTTTGTGTCCCCAATTCATGATGGTTCTCCATCGGGTTATAATTGCTCGAAACATGTCATATCTTTAGAAGTGTCTTTAAAAAAGGTGTAAAATCAAAATAAGCGAAAATTTTGCACGAAAAGAATAATACAATGAAGATCTCTCTACAATGTTCTAAATTACTTGTATTGCAATATTATAGATGATAAAATTGAATGTTATGCACTATAAATAGCAATGATTATGTTTTACTATCTAAGTCTGAGAATATCTCTTTAGATGCACGACGATTGAAAACTTCATGCAATTTTAAGATAAAAGTGAACAGATAATACAAGGGATATACTTCGTTTCATCCTTATGTTTTCCTTATTAAAATATAAGCGAAATATAAGGCATATATAAGGGATAACCAGAGATGGTCCAGAGAAAGTCCATCGGATGTCGCCTTGAAATAGGTGTACAGCAAAAGTGGATAGAAATAAAAAATCCCTGCAGACAAACTGTCTACAGGGATTTGACATTGTATAATGATTATTTTAAACCTTCATTTACTTCACCTCTTCATAATCTACGTCGGTCACGTCGTCACCCGGTTTGCTGTTGTTCTGTGCGGACTGTTGACCGGCATCAGCTCCTGGTTGTGGACCAGCTTGTGCATTTGCTGCATTGTACATTTCTTGTGAAGCGGCTTGGAAAGCGTTGTTCAGCTCGGTTGTTGCAGCGTCAATTCCATCTAAATTCTGAGCCTTGTGCGCTTCTTTCAGTTTGGCAAGTGCAGCTTCAATGGGTGCCTTCTTGTCGGCCGGGATCTTGTCACCCAGTTCTTGCAGCTGTTTTTCAGTCTGGAAGATGGTAGAATCGGCATGATTCAACTTATCGATGCGTTCCTTTTCACGTTTGTCGGCTTCAGCATTTGCAGCTGCCTCCTCTTTCATGCGCTTGATCTCGTCATCGCTTAGGCCGGAAGATGCTTCAATACGGATTTTCTGTTCCTTGTTGGTGGCTTTGTCCTTGGCCGATACACTCAAAATACCGTTTGCATCGATGTCGAAGGTTACCTCAATCTGTGGTACACCTCTTGGTGCGGGTGGAATACCATCTAAGTTGAACACTCCAATCTGTTTGTTGTCACGTGCCATAGCGCGTTCGCCTTGTAGAACATTTATTTGTACCGATGGCTGGTTGTCGCTGGCCGTAGAGAATACTTCGCTCTTTCTTGTTGGGATGGTGGTGTTTGCATCAATCAACTTGGTCATTACGCCACCCATTGTTTCAATACCCAATGAAAGTGGAGTCACATCCAGCAGCAATACATCCTTTACTTCACCGGTAAGAACAGCACCCTGAATAGCAGCACCAATAGCTACTACTTCGTCGGGGTTCACCCCTTTGTGCGGTTTCTTGCCGAAAAGCTTTTCAACCAAGTCCTGAACAGCAGGAATACGGGTTGAGCCACCCACCAAGATTACTTCATCGATATCGGAGTTGCTCATTCCAGCATCCTTCATCGCATTCTGACAAGGAGCAACGCACTTCTGCAACAGGTCGTCGATCAACTGTTCGAATTTTGCGCGAGACAGTGTTTTTACCAAGTGCTTGGGTATACCGTTCACCGGCATGATGTAGGGCAGGTTTATTTCTGTGCTAGTTGCACTTGAAAGTTCAATCTTAGCCTTTTCTGCTGCTTCCTTCAAACGTTGCAGTGCCATAGGATCCTTGCGCAGATCAACACCTTCTTCGTTGAGAAATTCACCAGCAAGCCAGTCGATGATGCGGTGGTCGAAGTCGTCACCACCAAGGTGGGTGTCACCATTGGTCGATTTCACTTCAAAGACACCGTCGCCCAGTTCCAAAATAGAGATATCGAAAGTACCGCCACCCAGGTCGAATACGGCAATCTTGGAGTCTTTGTTTTGTTTGTCGAGTCCGTATGCCAATGCCGCAGCAGTTGGCTCATTCACAATACGACGAACGGTAAGACCTGCAATCTCTCCAGCTTCCTTGGTAGCTTGACGCTGAGCGTCGCTAAAGTATGCCGGAACAGTAATCACTGCTTCCTTAACCTCTTGTCCCAAGTGATCTTCGGCGGTTTTTTTCATCTTCTGCAAGATGATAGCCGAAATTTCCTGCGGTGAATATAAGTGCCCGTTAATATCTACACGGGGTGTATTATTGTCGCCACGCACCACTTTGTAGGGTACGCGTCCAATTTCTTTCTGAACCCTGTCGAACGTCTCACCCATGAATGTTTTTATGGAGAAGATTGTGTTGTGGGGGTTGGTGATGGCCTGTCTTTTAGCAGGATCTCCTACTTTGCGTTCACCACTGTCCATGAATGCAACGACAGAAGGTGTAGTCCTTTTTCCTTCATTGTTGGGGATTACCACCGGCTCGTTACCCTCCATGACGGACACGCACGAGTTGGTTGTTCCCAGGTCTATTCCGATAATTTTTCCCATAGTTTGTATATATTTAATTTTGTTTCCAGTCTTATGCTGTTTGGTTTACGTTATACGTTGATCTCCATTTTTACGGAGTCCTTATTTATATATCTTTCTTTTTTCAAATGTTGTGCCAAAATTTTTCCATTGTTGTCATTCTGCCATTATGTCGCATTAATTTTGTGCAATGATGGCATCATTTAGCTTTCTTTGAAACTGTTACATGATCCGAAAAAATGTTCATTCTCAAGGGGAAAAGTATGGGAAGTTTTACTATCTTTGAATTATTAGAAATTTAAACATTTTTCAGCATAAAAATCGTTACAGCCTATGTTCAGTCAGCAAGATATTGATTTAATACGAGAAAAAGGTATCACAGAAGCTCAGATAGATGCCCAGTTGCGTCACTTCCGTGAGGGATTTCCCTACTTGCCCATTGAAGCAGCAGCCTCGGTGGAAAAGGGTATCATGCGTGTGACGGAAGAGGAAGAAAAGGTCTACCTGGATGCATGGAATGAATACCTGAAAAGTGAGCGAAAGATAGTAAAATTTGTACCTGCTTCCGGTGCGGCAAGTCGCATGTTTAAGGATCTTTTTTCCTTTATGGATGCAGCGTATGATACGCCAACCACAGATGTAGAGAAGACTTTTTTCTCCCATCTGACGAAGTTCGCCTTTTTTGTTGCTCTCGATGAGACATGCAAAGATCTTTTAGGAAAGGGTGCTGAGGAGTTATGCCAAGAGGGTAAATATAAAGAGGTGGTTGCCGCATTGCTTTATCCCGATGGACTGAATTATGGAAACATGCCAAAAGGGTTGCTGCTGTTTCACAAATATCCCGAAGGAAACAGAACCCCAATGGGGGAACATTTGACAGAAGGAACTCTCTATGCCAAGAATTCTGACAATAAGGTGCGTGTGCATTTCACTGTCTCGCCGGAACACATAGATATGTTTGAGCTACTGGTGGCTGCTAGAAAAGTGAATTACGAATTCAAGTTGGGGGCCTCCATATCGGTTACTTTCAGTATTCAAAAACCATCGACCGATACTATTGCGGTGAATATGGAGAATAAGCCATTTCGCGAGGAGGGTGGGGCGTTGCTTTTCCGTCCGGGGGGTCATGGAGCGTTGATAGAGAACCTGAACGATCTGGATGCAGATATCCTGTTTATCAAGAATATCGACAATGTTGTTCCCGACAGACTGAAGGAGAATGAGGCCCATTACAAAAAATTGTTGGCCGGCATTCTGGTGACAATGCAGAAACGGGCATTTGCCTATTTGGGTAAACTTGAAACGGGCAAAGTTACCTCCGATGAATTGGATGAAATGCTGGCATTTACAGAAAATGAACTCTGTATTTCCTATCCGGGTACTTTTGAAACCGATGAAGAACTAAAGGTATACCTGAAAAAGAAGCTCGACCGACCATTTCGAGTGTGCGGTATGGTGAAAAATGAGGGGGAACCGGGTGGTGGACCGTTTATTGTGCGTAATGCCGATGGGACAACATCACTCCAAATTCTGGAGAGTTCACAAATAAACAAACGGGACGAAAAGGCTATGTGTGCTTTTAAAAATGGATCGCATTTTAATCCGGTCGATTTGGTCTGTGGTGTTAAATGCTATCAGGATAATAAGTTCGACCTGACGAAGTTTGTGGATCGGAGCACAGGTTTTATCTCCTATAAATCTAAAAATGGGAAAGAGTTGAAGGCATTGGAACTCCCGGGATTGTGGAATGGGGCCATGAGCGACTGGAACACTATTTTTGTGGAAGTGCCTGTCTCAACCTTTAATCCGGTGAAGAGTGTAATCGACCTACTTAGACCGGAGCATCAGTAGTGATGCGCTCAATACAATATAATATGCGAAAATCCGTTTAGTTGCTAAACGGATTTTTTTTTGAGAAAGAGCGTCATCTATATTCTATTTTCAATTGCGTTGCTCATGGTAGCTTGTAATCAGGCGAAGCTGAGCGATGCTCGCTCCTATTATCTTAGCGGTGCATACCACGCTGCAAGCGAGACCTATAGGAAGCTCTACAGGCAGACGCCTCGAGATGAACAAGCCCTGCGAGGAGTGGTCGCTTTTGAAATGGCCGAAAACTATCGGGCGCTTAACCAGTCGGCACGTGCCGCAGAAGCATACAGTAATGCCATTCGCTTAGGTTATCCTGATACAATGATGTTTCTCTCCTATGCGCAGATGCTACATCGTGAAGGGAAATACCAGCAGGCACTCGATGCATACACCAATTTTCTGACTATGAAACCCAATCATCCCCTTGCGCTAAACGGAATTGAGGGGGTGGTGTTGGCACAGCAGGAAACACCGTCTCGGTATGAGGTGAAGCGGATGGAGCTTTTCAATTCTACACGTAGTGAGTTCAGTCCCTTGCTCACGCGCCACGATCAACAACTCTATTTTGCATCCTCCAGAGAGAATGTTCCAGGGGAGAGAAGAAGCATAGTGACCGGAATGAAGTACAACGATTTGTTTGTTGTGGAGAAAGATGTGCAGGGTAATTGGAAGAGGCCTGTTCGTATTCCGGATGCAGTCAATACCGAATATGATGAGGGTACACCCTCCTTTTCCGGCGATGGTGAATGGATGTACTACACATTTAGCGGGGCAGAGGAAGGTAAGCAGCTTCTTCCTTCTATTTATTATTCAAAACGGGTGAATGGTATGTGGAGTGCTGGACGCCCTCTTCAGATAGTACCCAATGATACGTTGTCGCTCTTTGCTCATCCGGCTCTATCTTCTTCGGGTGACTATCTCTATTTTGTATCCGACATGCCGGGAGGAATGGGGGGAAAGGATATTTGGCGAGTAACCATTGCTGGAAACCGTGTGATGGGGGTGCCAGAGAACCTTGGTACTTCTCTCAATACGCCCGGGGATGAGATGTTTCCCTATATGCGCACCGATTCGACTCTTTATTTTTCATCAAACGGACATCCCGGAAGAGGTGGGCTCGATTTGTTTATGGCTCACTACAAGGAAAGTAGACGCGATTGGCAAATATCCTCCTTGCCGCAACCGCTCAATTCGTCGGCCGATGATTTCGGAATTACGTTCCTGCACAATACAGAGGCGGGCTTTTTTAGCTCCAACAGAGACGATCTACGTGGATATGATCATATATACTCATTTGCTTATCGCGAAGCAACGATCTCAATTACCGGTATTGTGGTGGATCAGGAAGATCAGTTTCTTGTCGGTGCTTCTGTATATGTGGAGGGAAGCGATGGCTCTATTCGCCCTTTGTTTACCAATCGACAGGGTGAATACCGGTTCAAAGCGGCTCCGGGTGTAACCTATTTGTTCAAGGTCGAGGTTGATGGCTTTCTAGAACAGAAGCAGACACTGACTACCCTTACGGAGGAGAGAGATACGGTTTATTTTGTCGATTTTGAGATGATTCCCTATGATATGCCGATTATTTTAGAGCAAATTTTCTTTGATTATGATCGTGCTACACTTCGACCTGAATCGAAACAGGAACTCGACAGCCTTGTGGCAATTCTTCACAATTATCCGGATATTACCATTGAACTTACGGCTCATACCGATCGGCATGGCGATGAGGCATATAATCTTGATCTCTCCACAAGAAGGGCGAAGTCGGTATTGGATTATCTGGTTGCAAATGGCATCTGTGAGGAGCGAATACAGGCGGTGGGGCGAGGTGAGACCGAACCAATAACAGTGGGAAAAAGTATCGCTGATCGGTATGACTTTTTAATGGAGGGTGATCGCCTTACGGAGTCGTTCATTGAACAGCTCACTCCATCGCAGCAAGTTGTTGCTGATCAGATTAACCGAAGGACTGAATTCCGCATAGGCCGACCTACTTTCTTCATCCCCTGAAATTAGATTATCCAAAATAATGTGTAATTTTGTTTGTCGAAGATGCAGTTTGAAATCGGGCTGCAAAGACAAGGGTGTGTGAGATGGGTATGAAGTTGAAATGCTTGTTTGTGTGGATGATTGCCGTAGCCGGTGCTTTTCCCCTGTCTGCGCAGGGGCTGAACGCTACTGTAAAGGTGCACGCTCAGGCTGTTGAAGGGAATAACAAACAACTTTTCACATCTCTTGAAGATGCGCTGAACTCCTTCATTAAAGGGAATCGCTGGAGTGATCTCACTGGCAGGGTGAATGAAAAAATTGATTGCAGCTTCACACTACTACTTACAGATGTGTTGTCTGCTAGCTCCTTCCGAGCTGAGCTCTATGTGCAGGCTCGTAAGCAGGTTGGCAATACTTCTGCGACGATTCCTTTGGTTGCATTACGCGATAAACAGTTTGAGTTCGATTATACAGCCTATCAACCGTTGTCGTTCGATTTGTATGCGGTGCGGGATAATTTGACAGCTACAATTGCATTTTATACCTATCTGATTCTCGGACTGGAGGCCGATAGTGAAGAACTCCTTGGTGGTACTCCTTTTTTTCGGAACATGAACCAGCTGGCTCATGCTGCGCAGTCATACGGATGGCGAGGCTGGGAAAGTGATAAGAGGAACAGCCGGAGTAGGACTGTCATGGCAAATACATTCAATGATCCATATGGTGAGGTGTTTCGGAAGATGTGGTATCGGTATCATGATTGGAGCTACAATCGGTTGTCTGCTGCTAATGCAGGAGTAGAAGAGGGTATGGCAGTGGTGAATACCCTTGCTCAACTGCACAACGAACGACCTACCTCAGCTTTGATACAGCTGTTTGGCGATGCAAAACTCGATGAACTGACACAGTTTCTTATGAACGCCAATGGATGGGAAAAACAAAAGGCTTATCAAATACTACGTGCAATTTATCCCACACGGGGAGACGTGCTTGATAAACTGAGATGAGATTAATATGTTAAAATCACTGTCTATACAAAATTACGCTCTGATCGACGAATTACAGATATCCTTCGATAAAGGCTTTTCTGTGATTACCGGTGAAACGGGAGCGGGTAAATCCATAATTCTGGGCGCACTCTCTTTGGTCCTCGGACAACGTGCCGATGCACGTTATATTAAACAGGGGGAGTCGCGCTGTGTGATTGAAGCGGTTTTTGATATATCTGCCTATGAGATGAAGCCTCATTTTGATGCACTCGATTGGGTATACGACGGCGATGAATGTATTCTGCGCCGTGAAATATGGTCGAATGGTAAGTCGAGAGCCTTCGTGAACGACTCACCAGTATACCAGGCCGATCTGAAAGATTTTGGCGATAAGTTGATTGATATTCATTCGCAACATCAAAATTTGGCGCTGAGCGATAGCCGCTTTCAATTGAAGGTGGTAGATCTGCTTGCCGATACCGGAGAGGAAAAAGAGGCATATGAAGCGGCTTACGCCTCTTTTCGTTCTGTGGAACAACAGTTGAAAGAGTTGCAGCTACAGGCACGAAAAAGCAAAGAGGAGGAGGATTATCTTCGTTTCCAGTACACCGCATTAACAGATGCTGATCTGCAACCCGGCGAGCAGGAGTTGTTGGAGAGCGAATTGGAAGCGGTTACACATTCGGAAGAGATTAAATCGGGACTCTTTGCAGTCTCAGGGTTGCTATCGGGTGATGAGCAGAATGTGACCTCTTCATTACGCGTGATAAAAGATACAATGCAACAACTGCAGCAGGTTTATCCCAAAGTTGAGGAATTGGCAGTTAGGGCAGAAACGGCCTATATCGATTTAAAGGATATGGCAGTGGAGGTGTCGCGTATCTTTGAGGATATAGACTTCGACCCAAATCGTCAGCAGCAGTTGGAAGAGAGATTGAGCATTATCTACGACCTGCAGAAAAAACATGCGGTGAATACAGTGGATCAGCTGATTCAGTTGCGTGATCAATTGGGTGTGCAGCTCCAGCAAATTGATTCTCTCGATGATCGTTTGGCTTCTTTGGAGAAGGAGGTGGAGTTGAAGCGCACAGTCATGTTGGAGAAAGCCGGACTTCTATCCGAAAAGAGGGCTGCCGCCGCTCCGGTCATTGAACATCAACTCATGGAAAGACTGTCTTTCCTGAAGATGCCTCATACCCGATTCCGCTGCTCGTTGATACCCAAAACACAACCCGATGCAACGGGGAATGATCAGGTTGAGTTTCTCTTTTCTGCCAATAAGAACACAGAGCTACAACCTGTGTCGCAAGTCGCATCAGGAGGTGAAATATCGCGTTTGATGCTCTGTTTGAAATCGATGATTGCAGGTGCTACCGCACTACCAACCATCATTTTTGATGAGATTGATACCGGTACATCAGGTGATGTGGCGGATAAACTGGGTGTAATCATGCAGGAAATGAGCAGGCAGATGCAGGTGATCACCATCACCCATTTGCCGCAAATAGCATCGAAGGGGTATTCCCATTTTGTGGTCTACAAAGAAGAAAAGGACAACATGGTCTCCACCCAACTACGGCAACTTACACCCGATGAGAGAGTTGTTGAAATTGCACGCATGCTCAGCGGGGCAGAGATCTCCGTGCAAGCAATGGAAAATGCCCGAGTAATGCTGGGGGAACAACGGATTAAATCGTAAGTATAAATAACAATAGAATGAAAGAAAAAGAGATGATTTTCGGCATCCGTGCCGTGATGGAAGCGGTGGAAGCCGGAAAAGATATCGATAAGGTGCTGGTAAAGAGAGAGCTGTCTGGAGATCTCTTCCTGGAGTTACAACAGCTGCTTCGTACTTACGAGATACCATTGCAGAAGGTGCCACTTGAACGCATCGACCGGATAACTCGAAAGAACCACCAGGGTGTGATCGCTTTTACCTCTGCTGTTACATATCAGAAGTTGGAGGATATTGTGCCAATGCTGTACGAGGAGGGTAAAAATCCACTGATTGTTGTGTTGGATGGGGTAACCGATGTGCGTAATTTCGGAGCTATTGCACGAACGTGTGAAGTGGCTGGTGTGCATGCCATTGTTATTCCTGCAAGGGGTAGTGTGACAGTGAATGCCGATGCCATTAAAACCTCTGCCGGTGCGTTGCATACTATTCCGGTTTGCCGGGAACAAAATCTGAAAGATGCTATTGTCTTTCTTAAAAATAGTGGTATTAAAGTGGTCGCAGCAACCGAAAAGGCTGCTCGTTTTTATACGGAATCTGATTTATCTGTGCCAACAGCCATTGTTATGGGGGCAGAAGATACCGGAGTGGCGACAGACAACTTGCGCGTGTGCGACGAGCTACTAAAGATACCGCAGTCGGGTACAATTCAGTCCCTCAACGTCTCTGTTGCAGCAGGTGTTCTAATTTATGAAGTCGTTCGCCAAAGAAATCTGGCGATTAATAGCTAACAAATTATATTCCACTCATCACAATTATGAACAAAAAAGTAATTTCTTCAAACAATGCTCCAGCAGCCATTGGCCCATATAGTCAGGCTATTGAAGCAAATGGTATGATCTTTTTATCGGGTGTGCTTCCCATTGATCCTGCAACGGGCTTGCTCGTTGAGGGAGGTGTGAAGGAACAAACCGCGCAGATCTTTCAAAATATTAAAGCTGTATTGGCTGCTGCCGATGCAGATGTGTCGAACATCGTTAAGACAACAGTCTTTCTGGATGATATGGCGCTTTTTGCAGACATGAATGAGGTATATGCCGCACAGTTTAATGAAATTTTTCCGTCTCGTTCGGCCTTTGCTGTTAAGTCTCTTCCTAAAAATGCATTGGTGGAAATTGAGGTAATTGCAATGAAATGAAAACAATCGGAAATATTATCTGGTTTGTATTTGGGGGCGTTTTTGTGGCCATTGAATATCTATTTGGTAGTCTCGCACTGATGATTACCATAATAGGTATTCCTTTTGGGCTGCAATCGCTAAAGCTGGCAGAAGTGGCTTTGTGGCCATTTGGGAAGAAGGTTGTTCAAAGTGAATCCGCCTCCGGTTGCGTCTCGCTGCTGATGAATGTAATATGGTTTTTTGTGGGGGGAATACCCATCGTTCTCACGCATCTATTGTTTGGTATCCTTTTTTATATCACCATTATTGGTATTCCGTTTGGAAACCAACACTTCAAGTTAATGAGTCTTGCTTTCACTCCTTTTGGAAAGAAAGTAATCATCAATATCTGATTCGAATTGAGTTAGATGTTATTCAACAACAGCGGGGAGATTATCTTCTTCCTCATCTTCCTCGGCAGGTGGCTCTTTCTTCACCACAAAGGCGCTTATCTCCCACAAAGCATAGAGAGGTAAGGTTACCACGAATAGAGAGAATGGGTCGCCCGATGGGGTAATTAAAGCGGCCAACACAAGGGAACCCACCACGGCATGGCGTCTATAGGTGCGGAAGAAGGGGCGATAAACCAGTCCCAAACTCGACATTAACCAGAAAACAAGTGGGATCTCAAATACAAGACCCATGACCAGGATGAGGGTATAGAAGTTATTCATGTAGGAGTCGAGGGAGATCATGTTTTCGATGGAACTACTCAACTCAAATGTAATAAGGAAGCGGAATATCAAGGGAAACACAACAAAGTAACCAACCAAGCAACCGATAATGAACATGATGCCACCAAAACCGAACGCTCTTTTTATTCCGCGTGCTTCGTTTGCATAAAGTGCTGGACTAACAAATCGCCAAAGTTCATACAGAATATAGGGAATGCTACAAAGTACACCAAAAGCAAGTGAAGTAGATATATAGGTCATGAACTGTGTGGTCATGTTGATGTTGAGGATGTCTACATTGAATGACTCCGCAGAGAAATCAGGCAGAAAAGGAATAAATTGACTTGCTTTATCAAAGAATCTATAGGTGACAAAGTCGGATGTGCGGGGAGCAAGTATAATGGTGTCGAAAATGTGCGGGATTATGATAAAACCCACAACTGCAAATACCATCACTGCAATGATACTACGTATGAGTGTCCATCGGAATTCCTCCAGATGATCCCAAAAGGACATTTCTTTCTCTGACATGTATAACCTTGTGCTATAGATTTAAATTCCCGATTACAACCTGACAACCGCAGGCTGTGATCGAGAATATGTTACATTGTTACGATAGAAAAAAGTGTGTAGACGTTAGGCCTTCCGTAATATTACTTATTACTTGTTGTGTTTGAATTGTTGTCTGAAGTATCGGCCTTGATGTCTTCTTCAATGTCATGCAGCCCTTTCTTGAAGCTGTTGATGCCTTTTCCCAGTCCCTTCATAAATTCGGGTATTTTTTTTCCTCCGAAGAGAATTAAAACAACCAGTACTATAATGGGTATTTCCCAACCGTTTAAATTAATTAGAAGTGGATTCATAGGTTTATTATTTGATGTTTAATATGCATGTGTTGAATGTGGTGCAAATGTAGAATTAATTTGTGGAAATCTCATTTTATTTTAATAAAAACTTCCCTAAAGCGCTACATTTACATCCATGTAAATGGGTAAATGATCGCTGAAGCCACCTTGATAACGGGGACCAAGGTTTGTTCTGAAAGGCTTTTTACCATAGTAGCGACTGTCATCTTCGAGGAGAAAGTCGGCCTTGAAAATTATTGCATTGCTATCTACAATTGAAGTCCTATTTGATGGCGTTAGCATGTTTCCGCTTACTATAAACTGGTCAAGTACTTCCCAGCGTCCCTGATACTTGTACGTTCCAAATTCAGGTTCATTCAGGTGTTTATAAAAGAGGTTATACAAGCTTTTATTATCAGGTCGCTCCTCCTGCACCTTTGCTTGTAATGTGACAGAGAGACTGATATTATCGGGGTGATCGTTGAAGTCTCCCATGATAAGTATGTTGGCGTTGTCTCTTAAATGAAAAAGACTGTCAACTTTCTTGCGTAATAGCGTTGCTGCGGCAACACGAAATGGTTCAGTCTCCTTCTGACCCTCACTGCGTGAAGGGAAATGGCAAACAAAAACATCGAGGGTATCCCCATTGATAAGATTACCCACGGCATGAAGTATGTTTCGGGTGGGACGAGGGAATTGCTTGTTGAGGGTTAATGTATACTCTTTGTAATCTAATAACCTGAACTGATGACGTTGGTAAAGTAAGGCGACATCAATTCCGCGTTCGTCGGGCGAATTGGACACAATATAGGAATAATCTTGCATTCGCAAGGGAGATCGTTGGGTGAGATCGAAAAGAACACTGTCGTTCTCCACCTCACACATACCCACTAGCGCTGGCGATTGCATTTCACCTACTGCTGTTATCACACGGGTAATATTACGTAATTTTTCCCAATACTTCCAGGGGGTCCAACGCATGTTCCCGTCTGGCAAAAAATCGTTGTCGCTCTTTAGTGAGTCATCTTTTGTGTCGAACAGATTCTCTACGTTGTAAAACATTACCCGAAAATACTCCTGCGAGAAGATACCCGCAGGAGCAATTACCAGCATGGCAACCAATATGAGCATGCGGCAGTGCATAACAGTTTTATGAAATTGATTCCAATAACTTCACCAGATAATCCCAGAATTTGCCCACTGAGGAGATTTTCAGCTTTTCATCAGGAGAATGGACATCCGTCATGTCGGGGCCAATAGAGATCATGTCGAGATCGGGATATTTTTCAAGGAACAACCCGCACTCCAGACCAGCATGAATAGCTTTTATTTTTGCATCTTTGTTATACATCGATTTGTAAACATCTTCGGCAAGTTTTAGCAACTCCGAATCAGTATTGGGTTGCCAACCTGGGTAACCTTCGCTGTGTTTGACTTTGGCGCTGGCCAGTGTGAAAACAGAGGCGACCATATCGACAATGTATTTCTTTTGTGATTCTACAGAGCTGCGCTGACTTGTGCCGATTTCGATTACATTGTCTGGTAGCATCTTTATTGAAGCTAGATTTGTGGAGGTTTCAACAAGTCCTTCAATGTCACGACTTATGCCAATCACGCCATGGGGACAAGCATACAGAGCCAGTAGCAGGTTTTCTGTGGTACGTTTGTTGATCACTTTTGATGGGGCTTGAACCGATTCCAACTCCATCTGGAGGTTGGGTTCAGTGTCTTTGTATTCATCCTGTACCAGAGAAAGGAATAAATTCAATTTCACGCGTATGTCCTCCTTGTGCTTCCCTTTTACGCCAATAACGGCATATGCTTCACGCGCAATAGCATTGTGCAAATTGCCTCCACCAATCTCAGAAAGCTTCATGCCATATTTCTTCTGAATGAGTGAGTGCAGAAATCGGGTGAGAATCTTATTGGCATTACCAAGTCCCTTATCAATATCACTGCCAGAGTGACCTCCACGAAGACCCTTCACTGCAACGCGAAACCAGAAATAGTCTTTGGGCGCATCTTTTTCTTTGTATTTGAAATAGGCTCTTGTGCCCTTTCCTCCAGCACATCCAATATAGATCTCTCCTTCTTCTTCGGTGTCAAGGTTTATAAGCATTTTACCGGTTAAGAAATCTTTCTCAAGGGCATAAGCACCTGTAAGTCCTGTTTCTTCATCAACCGTGAAGAGTGCTTCTATTTTACCATGTGCTATATCATTCGCTGCGAGTATTGCCATTTGTGCAGCAACACCAATGCCGTTGTCTGCTCCCAACGTGGTTCCATTCGCTTTTACCCAGTCGCCATCGATAATGGTCTCAATGGGATCCTTGTCGAAATCGTGTGTCACATTGGCATTCTTCTCGCAAACCATGTCTACATGCGATTGTAGAATAACGGTAGGAACATGCTCCTTCCCCTTGGTTGCCGGTTTTGTGATGAGGACGTTGCCAACATGGTCTTTTTTTACTTCCAAGTTGTGCTCTTTGGCAAAATCGAGCAGCCAGGCAACTATTCTTTCCTCCTTCTTAGAGGGGCGGGGTATCTGTGTAATCTCGTAAAAATAACCCCATATTGCGGAGGGTTGCAAATCTTTAATAGTCATAATCTCATTATTTATGTTAGATTTAGAATCGATAAATATACATGAAATATGATGCACCTGCAAAAATTTAGCTTCTTTAATGAGAAAAAATGCGGTATAATTGGCTAATTAGACTATCTTTGCGACGTAAAAATTGCGAGTTATGTTAAATGTAATTATCCCGGGTATTGTTATTTTATTCATCGCCATATTATTGATGGGCGTACGGGTTTTCTTTACCAAAGAGGGAAAATTCCCAAGTCTGCATATTGGTGATAGTAAGCACTTACAAGAAAGAGGTATACATTGTGCCACTTCCCAGGATGCCGAAATGAGTCGAAGAGAAAGCCCCATTGAGAAATTATTGAAATCTGATAATTTATAAATATCCTAAAAATGAAGAATCCTACTCCTTACGTCGTCAGCGGAGTGTTGGCGATTGCGTTAATCATTCTTTACATCTTGCACTTTACCTCAAAATCTTCTGTGAACGGATCGGCTGGAAAAGAACTTTCTATGCTATTGAATGACTCATCCATTACGTTGCCCATTGCATTCGTAAATGTAGATTCCTTGCTGATCAATTATAATTTTGCAAAAGACCTCAACGAATCGCTGTTGAGAAAAGAAGAAAGCACGAGAGCTACTTTGAACCAAAGGCAAAGTCAAATCAATGCTGCAGCTCAAGATTTCGAACGAAAACTACGCAACAATGCGTTCTTAAGTCAAGAAAGAGCGCAGCAAGAACAGGAACGCATCATGCAAATGAATCAGGAGTATCAGCAACTGGCTGAAAGATTAACTCAGGAGTTCATGCTGGAACAGGAGAAATTGAACATCCAGATGGAGGATAGTATCAAAGCAAGACTTGCGGAGTTTAACTCAACCAGAAACTACGAAATCATTTTTAGCAACAGGACAACAAGTACCGTGCTTTATGCTGATGATAAATATGATATCACTTCTGAAGTGGTAGAGTTCCTCAATAGCAAGTACGGACCTGCTACCGCAACTGCTGATGCTGTAAAGAAAAATTAAACAGTACAAATTTAAAATATGGAAAAGGGTTCTTCATCTGAAGAACCCTTATTCTGTTTACAGTGAAGACTTTCTGCATTTCGAATATCTGTAGCGTATGAATAGGAAGAATTGGCAAGCCTATTTAGATAGGCAGAACCCAACGTATAGCACCTTACTCCTGCCTGAGCATTTCAAGGCTGATTTGGTGGTGGTGATTCCTTGTTACAACGAACCTGATCTTTTCACAACGTTGCACAGTCTAGAGGAAGCAATACCTCCCAATATGCGTGTTGCGACCATTATCGTCTTCAATTCAAGTGAGCGATCAACTCGTGAAGGTATCCAACAAAACAGGATTTCATGTAAACAAACCGTGGAGTTTGCGGCTATTCATAATTCAGATAGTAGCTGTTTTCTCCCATTATTGTTTGAAGATCTTCCCCGAAAACATGCAGGAGTAGGACTAGCTCGCAAAATTGGGATGGACCTGGCTGTGCAACATTTCTTTTCTACAGAAAATGAGCGGGGTGTGATTGTCTCATTGGATGCCGATTGTACGGTATCGGCAAACTTTTTTGCCGATATTTATAAGACTTTCATGTGTAATGATAAATTGAATGTCACAGTGCATAATTTTTATCATCGGGTTGAAGGGGAGAACCTTTCTTTGGAGATGGCAGTGCGACAGTATGAGGGTTATATTCGTTATTTTCGGGACAAGTTGCAGTATATTGGCTTTCCATATTATTACCACACTATTGGATCGGCTTTTGCTGTGAAGGCTGATGCGTATGTGCGTGTCGGGGGAATGGGCCGACAGCAGGGTGGGGAGGATTTCTATTTTCTGCAAAAGATTTTTGCACTGGGCGAAATAAGGGAGCATGACAATGTGTGGGTATACCCACTAGCTCGTTTTTCTGATCGTGTTCCATTTGGTACAGGTCCAGCATTGGAAAAGATTCTGAATGAACCGGACGGACAAATGAAGGTCTATTCACCGGATGCATTTGAGGCATTAAAGCAGCTTTTTGAATTGAAAGATATTTTCTTTGGGAAAAATGAGGTTGAGGTTGAACAGGAGTTGCTAACCTTGCATCCAGCAGTGCAGATGTTTCTCAACGAGAACGAATTCTTGATAGATGTTACCGATTGTAACACTAACAGTGCATCCTTGACTGCCTTTCAAAAGCGCTTTTTTCAGCATTTCAACGCTTTCAAGATAATAAAGTATTTGAATTGTGTACACCCCGTGCCATTTCCATTGATTGAGATAAAACCATAGATCTTCAAATACCGGGTATTAACCTTGGAAAAATGAGTTATTTTTTGTATTTTTGTGTTCATAATGAAAGAAAAACCTATCATTATTCTAAATTGAATTATTTATGTGGACATTTAATGGTGTAGAAGTAGTTAGTGCGTTTTTGGTTTTGTTTGCAATCATCGATGTGACAGGATCAGTGCCTATATTTCTGAACCTGAAAAGCCAGGATAAAACTATTCATCCTGAGAAGGCTGCGTTCTATTCACTCATTATATTGGTAGGTTTTCTATTTGTTGGCGAGTGGATATTAAAATTATTCCAACTCGACATATCTGCATTTGCTGTAGCTGGTGCGGTGGTCCTTCTAATTCTATCCATCGAGATGATCTTTGGGGTGGAGATATTTAAAAACGACCAAAGTAATCCCGAAACTTCAACAACACTTTTCCCAGTCGTCTTTCCTTTGATTGCAGGACCTGGAAGTTTTACAACACTCCTCTCTATGCGTGCAGAGTTTCACATCACAAACATCATTATTGCTGTTGTCTTAAACCTTATAATCGTATATTTGGTATTACGATATCTTGATGTGGTAAAGAAACTGCTGGGTGACAGCGGAGCATATATTCTTCGTAAATTTTTCGGAGTCATTCTGATGGCTATATCGGTTAAACTGCTCACTTCTAACTTAAGTACACTCATTGCATCTGTGAATGGCGTGGGGGCTTAAAGTGTGTGAGAACATCATCTCTTTATTAACATTTAACCCTAACTTTCTGTATGTAAACGGACAGTTTCGCGAAAATTATGTATATTTGTAAGCGAATATCCGGTAATCCTTTTTGCGGGTATGTGATTGGTGTTTAGGCAAATAGAGATTAATTCATTTTATATAAAATTCAACAACATGAGAATTGTAAGTATTTTAGGACGCGAGGTATTGGATTCAAGAGGAAATCCTACCGTGGAAGTAGATGTGGTTACTGAATCGGGTGCTTTTGGCCGTGCAGCTGTTCCTTCTGGAGCCTCTACTGGTGAGAACGAAGCCTTGGAACTTCGTGATGGTGATAAGGGACGTTACCTTGGTAAAGGTGTATTGAAAGCTGTGGCTAACATCAATGACGTTATTGCTCCTGCTTTGATTGGATCCAACGTGTTGGAACAGACACAAATCGATGCAAAATTGCTGGAACTGGATGGTACCAAAACAAAATCAAACCTCGGTGCCAACGCTTTGCTTGGTGTATCTCTTGCTGTAGCTAAAGCGGCTGCCAACTATCTTGGATTGCCTCTTTATAGATATATAGGTGGTACCAATACATACGTACTTCCAGTACCAATGATGAACATTATCAATGGTGGTTCACACTCAGATGCACCTATCGCATTCCAAGAATTTATGATTCGTCCCGTTGGCGCAAACTCTTTCAAAGAGGGTTTACGAATGGGTGCTGAAGTGTTTCACGCACTGAAGAAAGTGTTGCACGATAAAGGTTTAAGTACGGCTGTAGGTGATGAAGGTGGTTTCGCACCTAATTTGGCTGGTGGTACTGAAGAAGCTCTTGAGTCAATTCTTACTGCTATCAAAAATGCAGGATATGAACCAGGTAAAGATGTAAAGATTGGTCTTGACTGTGCAGCTTCAGAATTTTACAAAGATGGTGTATACGATTATTCTAAGTTCGAAGGTCCTCAGGGTAAAAAACGTACCTCTGCAGAACAAGCTGACTACTTGGCTGAATTGATCTCTAAGTATCCGATCGATTCAATCGAAGATGGTATGAGTGAAAACGACTGGGATGGCTGGAAATTGCTTACCGACAAGATTGGTGACAAATGCCAGTTGGTAGGTGATGACTTGTTTGTAACAAATGTTGAGTTCCTCGAAAAAGGTATCAAATTGGGTTGCGCAAACTCTATCCTTATCAAGGTAAACCAAATTGGTACACTTACCGAAACATTAAACGCTATTGAAATGGCTCACAGAAATGGTTATACTAGCGTGACTTCACACCGTTCTGGTGAAACTGAAGATGCAACTATTGCTGATATTTCAGTTGCAACCAACGCTGGACAGATCAAGACTGGTTCATTGAGCCGTTCAGACCGTATGGCTAAATACAACCAGTTGCTTCGTATTGAGGAAGAACTGGGAGAACGTGCCGTATATGGTTACAAAAAAATCAGATAATTAGTTCCCTTAAACATACTTTAAGAGCCATCCTACGGGGTGGCTCTTTTTATTTATACGTGCTTTGATGAAATTCACAAACGGAAAAGTTGTTGGATTTATGAGAAATGTCTATTAAAATAGACGAAAAGAATGAAAAATGATAATTTAAATTAAAGATGTGTGTTGAAATAATTATATAGAACTTATCTTTGTGTCTATTTGTTGTTAATTATGTTGTTTTTTAAATTAATTGATAATTGCGCCGGATGGGGTAATCTATATCCCTGCGGCTAGTTTAGCAGATAGTCATGAATGAACTCCTGAAGGAAAAGTCCTCTTACTCCGACAAGCAATTGTTTAAAGATGTGAGTGTTGGGGATGAGAGGGCTTTTCGAATAATATATAACCGGTTTTATCAACGTATGTATTCATTTGCATGCAAGATGGTAAAATCTCCTCATGTGGCAGAAGACATTGTGCAGGAGGTCTTTATCCGTCTGTGGGAACAGCGTCAATTATTGGCTGAAATAAAGAATCCTGATAATTATGTATTCATTTTAATCAGAAATTACACATTTAATTATTTGCGGGCAGCGGCAAATGAGCAAAACCGCAGAGAGAAACTATGGGAAGCACTGCAACAAAAGGTAACCAATGAGGCTACACTACTTGAAAAAGAGGAGGCAGAACTGTTTCTCAAGAAACTTTTATCAAAGCTCTCGCCACAACAACGTAAAATATTCCGTATGAGTAGAGAGGATGGACTCTCACATCAACAAATTGCCGACGAACTGCAACTTTCAAAGGATACTGTTAAAAAACATGTCGCAAATTCATTGAAAATATTCAAATTCCATTTGAAAAACTATGTTCAATTCCTTCTTTATAGTGTCCTGATATTTTGGTGATTATATTTTTCTTCAAAAATTTCCTCTTTTTTATTACTCCCAACCCCTATTGTGTGGTGTCTTTACTATGAAAGCTGTCAAAAACATGAGTGAGTCAAAAACAGATGTGACCAATTTGTTCGAAAAGTATTGTGCTGGTACATGTAACAGAGAAGAATTCGATCAGCTGCTAGACCTTATCGAAAAAGGAGATGATGATGAAACGATGCTTCAGTTCCTGAAACGAGAATGGAACGGTGATGTTCCGAAACGTTCACGGAGTATTTTGTATTGGAGAGTCAGTGCAGCGGCACTGATTCTTTTGCTGATTACTTCAACATTATTTCTTTGGCGAGGTGGTGTGAAGGTAAATCAACCGTTGGCTCAGGATGTGAGTCGTGAATTGTTGTCACAGGTTACACGTATTCAATTATCAGACGGAAGTATTGTCTTGTTGCGCGACGGTAGTTGGCTCAACGTAGATAGCCTGTTTGCAAAAGATTCACGTGAAGTAAGCCTTCAAGGGGAAGCCTATTTTGAGGTTGCATCAAATCCAACGAAACCATTCGTAATTCACACAGGGAAGGTGAAAACGACTGTTTTGGGGACTGCCTTTTCAATTAAAGCAAACCCCGAAGAAACGGAGGTTACCATTACCGTAACGCGTGGAAAGGTAATGGTGGAAGATGAGGAAGAGAGGGTGTTACTTGCTACATTGGAAGCAGACAAGCAATTGGTATACAATACGAAGTCGAACCGTGTCACAGAGAAAACGGTGGATGCTACTGTCGAGTCAAACTGGAGGTCGCATCATCTAATTTTCAGAAATAGTACGTTCGAATCAATTGTACAGGAAATCTCGGAATTATATGGCGTTACGATCTTGTTTGAAGATGAACTTTTACGACAACGTCAAATAACAGCTTCATTGGATGATCGTGATCCAATAGAAACTTTGCTCGATGTTTTATGTGCCGCTCAAAGAGCTTACTATGTAAAGGTTGGAGATAGCTATCTGATTAAACCTCTGGAAGAGTGACCCAATTAGATAAATAGATGAATCGTATGAAGAAAAATTATCCCAATGTAAAATCAATGCATTTGCATTCAATCCTCACGAGAGGTTGCTTGTGTATTATCGCACTTTTTGTGTGGATAGGAACGGCTAAGTCCCAAACGGACGAAAGCATTTATGATAAAAAGATAAGAATTGGTTTCAAACAGGAAAAACTGTTTAATGCCTTACTAGCACTTGAAGAGCAATCGGGATTCAAGTTGGTTTTCCCGGGTGAACCGGTCAATGCGGCACATAATGTCGATCTGCAGGAAGAGGAGCGTACGGTAGCAGCAACCATACAATTGATACTTCGTGATACCAACCTCGAATTCAAACAAACCGGTAACACGATTGTGCTGTTTCTGGCTGACAATGAGCCCTCAGAAGAGATAAATCAGCAGAAAATGACTGTGAGAGGTACTGTTCAAGATGAAAAAGGAGAGCCTCTTCCAGGAGCCGTGGTAATGCCAAAAGATGAAACGAAAATCAACGGAACAATTACCGATGTAAATGGAAATTTTGTACTCACTGGCGTTTCATCCAACGAGATCCTGCTTATCTCCTTCCTGGGGTATGAAACAGTAGAGGTTCCCATTGAAGGAAAAACAATCATCAGTGTGACATTACAACCGGGTGCCCAAATGTTGCAAGAACTAGTAGTGACAGGTTATCAATCAATCGCGCGTGGAAAAGTGACCGGTGCTGTCTCTACAGTAAATGCCGAAGCACTGCAGGAACGTTATACTGCCAACATCATGTCGAACTTGGAGGGTCGTGTTGCTGGATTGGTAACCGATGGTAATAATATTACTATCCGAGGAACCGGCAGTCTCCATGCAGTGAACAATCCATTGATTGTGGTAGATGGTATGCCAATTGAGGGATCGTGGCAAGACCTCAATCCTTATGATATCGAAAGTGTTACGGTTCTCAAGGATGCGGCAGCTACAGCCATGTATGGAACAAGAGCTTCTGCCGGTATTATTGTTATCACAACAAAAAAACCACAAGATGAGGGTCGCATCAGTGTGGATGTGCAGGCAAACTTTACCATCCATCAAAAACGAAATCTGGACTATGCTGATAACTTTTATATGACACCTGAACAACAGGTTAATACTGAAGCCGATTATTACAAATATAGATTTCTGAATGAAGAAACAGCTGTCAACAACCGTGTTTCTTTCCGCGACAATACGCTCAACAAAAACCAACCATTTTCTCCAATACAGTATGCTTATTATCAACTGGGTGAGAACCAGATAACAGAATCGGAGGTGGATGTGCTATTGGGAGAATTGCGTTCTAACAATTATGCGAAGGAATATGGAAAACATATCTTGCGCAACCAGATGGTGCAGCAATACAATGTGGCAGTTCGCAGTATGTCCGACAAATATCAGTCGAGTTTGGTCCTGAACTTTAAGCAGGATAACATGGGCTATATCAATGAAAACGACAACCGTTTTACCATATTCTACAAAGGTGAGTACAAAATGGCCAAATGGTTGAATCTGAATTTTGGTGTAAACAGCATCCTGCAGGATAGCCATTACTCCAGTTACGATGGTTGGCTCAATAAGGCGAGAGATCCTTTTTCTGAGTTTGCATACTCTAAACTAATCAACGACGATGGTAGCTTTGCTAATCATACCCGATTCAGCAATGGACTGTTTACCGATGATCCTGCTTTCCGTCCCACTCATTATAATGCGTTACAAGAAATGTCGTACGACCAAACAAGGGTTGATCGTCAAAGTTCGCGTTATAACGGCGGACTTCTCTTCTATATCTTAGATGGTCTGACAGCACAGGGTCAGTTTATTTACGAAACGGAACGAAATACAAGTTCTCGTTTCTCAGAAGCGGATAGTTATTTGATGCGCATAATGCGGAATGCATATACCAGAAATAACGGTAGCAGTTGGGAGTATATGATTCCCGAAACCGGAGGTAGGTTGGTAACGGAAAATCGTAAAGGTGATTACTGGACTACACGAGGACAGCTTAACTACTCACATCTGTTTGCACAAAAACATGCAGTGGATCTGCTTGCGGGTCTTGAGTTCAGACAAACGCGCAATAAAGGAAATAGAGGTTTGTTGATGGGATATGATGATCAACTGCAGACACAGAATACGGCGAACTTAGACCTCGTTGAGTTGCGCGCGTGGCGATCAAACCCCTATTATTACGATATGAATACCGTGTCGTTCTTTAGTCTTATTGAAAGCGGATTAGGGTTGATTCCTGAAGAGCGGCACCGCTTTGCTTCCGGATATGGTAACATAACATATAGCTACGATAATAAGTATAATTTCTTTGGGTCGTTTCGTAAGGATTATGCCGATGTGTATGGTCTTAATAGCAAATACCGTGGTAAACCTCTATGGTCGGTAGGTGCCAGTTGGTTAGCTTCCGATGAGGAGTATGTGAAAAATTACGACTGGCTCAACTATCTGAAATTACGAACTAGCTACGGTATCACCGGAAACATTGTTCCAAATGTGACCAGTATCATGGTGGCGTCAACCAATATACCGGTGAATACTTGGACTCAACAGCCAAGAGCACGAATCGACAGACCGGCAAATCCTTATCTTACATGGGAGAAAACAGCTACAACCAATATAGGTGTTGACTTCGGACTCTTTAAAAGTCGACTGCGTGGAGCTTTCGATTTCTACTATAAGAGTGCCGATGATGTGTATGCACTCAAAACCTTGGAACCCACAACCGGATTTTCTCAGATGTGGTTGAACATGGCTGCACTATACAATAAAGGTATAGAAGTGGATCTCTCCTACGACTGGTTTGCTAATAGGAGCCGTAACCAGTTTAATTGGACAACCAACTTTATCATGGCATACAATAAGAACGAAATCACCCGTGTTGAGTCGTTGGCTAAAACTGCCGGAGAGTTGGCGGGTGACAATAAATACATGGAGGGGTACCCCATCAGTGCTATGTGGTCATATAGATTTGGTGGACTAACTGATGAAGGACAGCGAATGTTTCTCGATAAGGACAATTCAAAGTTGACTGGTAATCAGATTAGTGGTAAAGATATTGATGCAGTTATCTTCTCCGGACAGCGAGAGCCTAAGATAACAATGGGTATGAGCAATACTTTCCGGTATAGGGGATTCAGCCTTGCTGTCATGGCTGTATACTATGGCGATTATATGATGCGCAGCCTTCAGGCGGGCACTATGAGCAGTCCCGTGGGAGCTTACAACCCGGGAACCATGCCTTCATACTTGTTGGATGCATGGACACCCGAAAACACAAACACCACTGTTCCAGGTATCTTTCAGTACGACAGAACCACCTTTTCCGATGGTAGTGGTGCTTATAATTACTTGGATATCTATGTACAACCGGCCGATTTTATCAAGATCCGTAACTTAGTGTTAGGTTACGACCTGCCTAATCAATGGACCAAACGAATTGGTATGCAGTATGCCAATCTACGCTTTCAGATCGACAACCTTCCGGTGGTCTGGACAAAGAATAGTGTGGGTGTAGATCCCGAAACCGGAGGGATACGGAGGCTTACTACATTTATTTTGGGACTTGCTCTTAATTTTTAATTCGAACGACAAACATGAATGATATGAAAACGATCATATTAAAGCAAATTGCGCTTTCACTACTGGCCCTGCTGTTTTTTATCAACTGTAGCGACTTTACAGATATTACTCCCAAGGGGCAAAGTATTCTCAATAAGGTAGAAGAATTGGAGCTGTTGCTAAACGACGAATATACTCAACTCCAAAGCTGGGAAGCCATGTATCTGGTGAATGACAATATTCCCACTCAGAATATTGTTGAACTGATAACTCGTCATGAAGAGGGTATGCCCAGCGTTGAGTCTGTATTGCTTACATGGGACGAAACGGTGGATCGGACCAGCATCACACAAGATCCTCAACAGTATCTTTATGGTGCATTCTATGGTATTATTGGACGAATAGCCAATCCTATCATTGCCAATGTGGATTATGCTACGGGTAATCAGGCAAAAGCAGCTCAGATAAAAGCTGAAGCTTATGTACTGCGTGCCTTTTTCCATTACCTGGCTGTAAACTTTTATGCCAAGGCTTACAATCCTGCTACTGCTGCCACAGATGGTGGTGTTCCTTATATGTTAGAAGATTTCCCCATAAATGAACTTGCAGAGAAGAAAACAGTGCAGGAGGTGTACGATTTAATTCTGAGTGACCTGGATGCAGCATTTGCATTAAACTCGTTACCCGATACACCAGCAAATATGCGTGTAGGGAAAGCGTTCGCCTATGCAGTGAAGGCAAAGGTGTTGATGTCAATGCGACACTATGCAGGTGCCGATGCAGCGGCGGCTGCGTCTTTAGCGATTAATGATAGACTATTGGATCATAGAGGCGATCGTTTGGCAATACCGATGCCACCATTTGATATTCCTTTTTTTGAACGTCCTCAATTCAACGATGAAGAACTGTTTTATCAAATGTCCTCTTTCACCATGCGCTATATCTTTTCACCCGATTTGTTAGCGAGCTTTGATCCCAATGATATTCTATTGAAACATGGTGAGCTTGAAAATAATGTGGCAACCTATTTGACTGGTGGTGTACTCATGAATCAAGGAGGTAATACAACCTCCGTTGCCGATGTACAGGCGTGGTTCCATTATGTCATGGCTGGAGATTACAAGATTTACTACAGTATTAATAGTCTGACCACAGTCGATATGTACCTTACCCGTGCAGAATGTCTCTTGCGCGCAGGAGATTCCAATATCCCCGCTGCTATGGCCATTCTTGAGAAACTACGTGAACGCCGGATAATTCCGACTTTTTATACACCTCTACAAGTAAATACCAAAGCGGAAGCCATTGCTGCACTTAAGCGGGTTGCCAGGGTAGAGAATTTTGCTACCTCCAAGAATTTTCTTGATTTAAAACGCTGGAATGCTACTGAACTTGAGTGGCAGACAACCTTATCGAAAACGCTGACGCTTGCACCACAGGGATTCATGCCTCGAGGAGGTAATCCAATGAATGGTTGGGATCCTATACCACCTGTTCTTGCCAAGAGTTATACACTGCGCCCAGAATCACCGTTATGGATATTTCCATTCCCGCAGGCTGCTACCAATTTCAATCCAAATCTCACACAAAATTATTAAACTATATGATGAAGAAATTATCATTTTTCTCGCTGTGTTGCCTATTGGCTATAAGCAGCTGCAAGAACGGAAGCGACAATTCGTTCTCCTTGAAAGGAACTATTGGTGACTTAAACGATCCCACAACAATCTATTTGAGTTATTGGAGTGAAGGTTCCGAAATTCAAGATACCACTCAATTAAAGAAAGGTGCATTCACTTTTCAGGGGGAAATCAACGAGCCTGCCCCAGCACGTCTCATATTAGACTATACAGGTGATGGAATGGTGCCGGCAGCACAGGCTGGAAACATCCTCTATCTCTATTTGGAGAGTGGTACAATTGAACTCTCTTCGCCTGACTCATTGCAGCATGTAAAGTTCATAAACTCGCCCATTAATGATGAGCACCAGCTCTATCTTGATTACATCGGCGGACAGATTCAGGATCTAGCCGCTCGGATGAACAAAAAGGTGCAGCAGGCAACACCTGAACAGCTCAACGATACAGCTTTCTTTGCTCAGTTGAATAAGGAATATGCACAACTATTGGAGGAACGCTCACAAAAACAACAGGAGTATGTACGGGAACATCCCGATTCTTATTTCAGTATAGAGGCGTTGTCTGAGTCTGTCTCGTCCGATTTTGATGCGGACGTTATTGAACCCCTGTTCTTGTCGATCAATGAGAAGTATCGCGAAACGTATACAGGAAAAGCTTTTGCTCAACGAATTGAAGCTGCAAAGACAATTGGTATTGGAAAGAAAGCTCCCAACTTCACACAAAACGACCCTGATGGTAATCCAATAAGTCTATCTGACTTTCAAGGAAAATATCTGTTGATCGATTTTTGGGCATCATGGTGTGGCCCTTGCCGACAGGAGAATCCTAATCTGGTAAAAGCATATGCTGTTTATAAAGATAAAGGATTCGAGATTTTAGGTGTCTCATTGGATAATAAAGATGGAAAAGAGGCCTGGTTGAAAGCTATTGAAAAAGATGGACTGACTTGGCCACAGGTGTCTGACCTTAACTACTGGAACAACGAAGTCGCTCGTATGTATGGTGTAAGAGCTGTGCCACAAAGTTACTTGCTAGATCCGGAGGGTGTTATTATTGCGCAAAATCTACGAGGCAATGCTTTGGAAGAAAAGCTGGCTGAGATATTTGGTGAGTAAATTTACAGATACATCATGTGAATAAGAGACTGCTATTTTGAGCAGTCTTTTTTTTGTATAGCCATCTGATGTTTGGAGAAGTACTACTGGTATCTAGAGGCACATGTTATCCAACTCAATCACGCTGGCATTGTTCAATATAAAATATCCCTTTTTTCAATATTACAGGGAATGGTTTCCATCAGAATAACGCCCTGCCAGATATGCTGGAACATAATCACTGGTGGATGTGCCTGTATAATGGCTATATACAAACAATATTCTCCCATCCTTAAGTTTGAAGAAATTGTCCCCACTAATGCATGGATTATCAGGTCCCGGTTACAATGACAGAATTATTATCGGGGATAAATTCTTTGTTTTTGAATAGCTTACCTCAGTGCTAAAATAGTAATATTACTTGGTAACTTATTAAATCAATACTAAAAGTGCAAAGAAAATCAGCATGTGGAGAAAAAGACTAGCTACGTATTATGTAAAATTAGGAAATTGGGGTTGAGTCTTTTTTTGTACATTTGATCAGTATATAAAATATTGCATTCATGAATGATATTGCTTTACTGATCAATCGGCTTCAATTAAGGGCACATCCCGAAGGAGGTTATTACCGTGAAACTTATCGTGATATACACACAGTCGATTTTGAGAATTTGGGGAAAAGAAATTTGTCGACATGCATCTATTATTTGTTGACATCCAATACATTTTCTGCTTTTCATCGAATAAAGCAAGATGAGATTTGGCATTTTTACCTGGGTAATCCAATTCATTTACATCTAATCGATACGAATGGTGAATACAAAGAGTTTTTAGTTGGAAGCAACATCTTGGAAAAGCAAACTCCCCAGTTTATTGTTCCTGCAGGTTATTGGTTTGCTGCCCATGTAAAGTCTGATTTTGCTTTAGTAGGATGCTCAGTTTCTCCGGGTTTTGATTTTCTTGATTTTGAATTGGCAGAAAGGGAAAAGTTGATCCGTCAATTTCCCGAACACAAAGAGATTATTTCCCGTTTTACGAGATTAAGATCGGAGCATTGCTACAAAAAATAATCCCAACCGATCGAAATCAATTGGGATTTTTTTCTAAGCGTACCCAGAGCCGGGATCGAACCGGCATGGAAGTGAATCCACTGGTGTTTGAGACCAGCGCGTCTACCAATTCCGCCATCTGGGCTTATCGTAGAAAAGTGAGTGCAAAAGTAAACATAATTTCGATATTACGAAATAGTAGGTTCATTTTTTCTGCAATTTTATCCTCTTTTTCTGTTCGGATACACTTTTGTTCGTATCTTTAAGGGTACAAAAGAGGGTATGAAAACAAATCAAGAGAAAAAACGTTATCTATTTATGCGTCTTTACGCTCTCGAAATGATCAAGTAACACCCGATGAAATTTACATATTATTCAATTTATAATCTTAGGAATGAGAAACAGTGATAATTATTGCGTAATAATGTGCGGTGGTTTAGGAAGCCGCTTCTGGCCTTTCAGCAAGGAGAATAAACCAAAACAGTTCCTCGACTTCTTCGGTACCGGCCGCTCACTATTGCAAAGCACGTTCGACCGTTTTAAAAAAATTGTTCCCGTAGAGAATATCTACTTTGTGACCAACGATGCGTATGCTGATACAATCAGACAGCAGCTGCCTGAGATTGAATATAATCAGTTACTGCTAGAGCCAATAAGGCGCAACACAGCTCCGGCGATAGCTTTTGCTTCGTTTAGAATTAGGGCGGTGAATCCGAATTCTAACATCATTGTAGCACCTTCCGATCACCTGATCTTGAACGAAGATCAATTTGAAGGTGATATGCTGAAAGGTTTGGAATTTGTTAGTAAAAATGATGTATTACTCACATTGGGCATCAAACCGAGTCGTCCTGAAACAGGGTATGGTTATATCCAGGTTGAAGGAAAGAACATGGATGGTATTCAGAAGGTAAAAGCATTTACAGAGAAGCCCAATCTCGACCTTGCACGGAAATTTCTACAAAGTGGGGAGTTTATGTGGAACTCGGGTATTTTTATCTGGAATGTGAACAGTATTATCGATGCATTTAAAAAATATCTTCCGGATATTATCCACAAATTTAACGAAGGAAAAGAGTTGTTTAATACACCTGCAGAGAAGAAATTTATTGATACAAGTTTCCCCTTCTGCCCCAATATATCTATCGACTATGGTATATTGGAGAAGGCGAATAATGTATACGTTAATATCTCCAACTTCGGATGGAGCGACTTGGGTACCTGGGGAGCGCTGCATGACTTATCTGAACGTGATAGCGATAACAACGCCCAGCTTAACTGCAAAACATTGTTTGTGGAAAGCAGCGACAATATTGTAGCGATGAGTGATGATAAATTAGTTGTTGTGCAGGGGCTTGATGATTACATTGTAGCAGAGTCTGATAATGTTTTATTAATTTGCAAGAAGAGCGAGGAACAACGTATCAAGCATTTTGTGACAGATGTGAAATTCCGCTACGGAGATGAATATGTTTAAAAGATAGTTTTTTCTCATTAAATAAAAAAAGGGTTCTGCTTTCTTGCTGAACCCTTTTTTATTTAATTCTGCTGTTGTGTTTCTCCATGTTGAAGAAATCAGCAAGGCCTCTATATATTTTTAATCGGTATAGCCAATCACAAATAGGTTAAAGGAGTAGGGCTTCACATCAACAGATAATTTCGTTCCGCTCAATATTTCGAAAGAGGATACCGGTACAATTGTATCGGGCTTATCGAGGGTGTTCTCCTCATCATTTTCTCCTTTTAACAGTATGGTTTCTACTTCAGGGCGGAGTTGCATTTTTTTTTTCATGCCCTCCAAGCTCACCACAATTTTATGGTTCTCCTGTGAGACATTGGTTAATTTTACAATGATCTCTTTCTTATTTGTGTCAATCACTGCAGAGCCATATAATCCTTCTTGTCCGGTTAGTGGTGTCTGGTTCCATGTGAGAGGCAGCACATTGGTGCCGGCATAGGTGGCATATAGTTTCTGCACGTAGTAGTTGGGAGTACGCACCATGCGCAAGTTGTCGAACCAGATCAGGTCGGGTCTCCACTGCCATGCATCTACGTGTGCCAAAAGCGGCGCATAGGTAGCCATGTGAACTACATCGGCATTTCGTTCCAGTCCGGTCATGAATGAGGCCTCGGTAAGGGCCGACTCGAAGTTGTTCTTCCTATTTTTGTGGTGACTTGCATATTCACCAGCAAAAACCTTGGGCCCTTTTCGGTCGTAGTTATCGTAACGAGTAGCATTGTCGAGGAACCATTGGGGTGGGCGGTAATAATGTTCATCCACTAGGTCCACTTTCAATCGTTTCATTTCCGGCCATAAGTACTCAAACTCTTTTCCCTCAGCCTGTGGTCCGGAACTGCCAATAATTTTAATTTCCGGGTACTTTGCACGGATTGCTTCCATGAATTTCTCCAGTCTAATTGTGAATTCTGGTCCCCACTGCTCGTTACCGATACCGATGAACTTCATATTGAAAGGTTTCGGGTGCCCCATCTCTGCGCGTACTTTACCCCACTCTGTGGTGATGTCGCCATTAGCAAATTCAATCAGGTCCAGTGCATCTTGGATGTAGTCGTCCAGTTCACCCACGGGAACATGGCAATGCTCCCCATCGTTCTGATACTGACAAGCCAATCCCACGTTCACCACCGGAAGCGGTTCTGCTCCCATATCCTCAGCAAGGAGGAACAGCTCATAGAACCCCATTCCATAGGTCTGGAAGTAATCGGGGAAGAACCGGTTAGTAAATGTGTAGTGCCAGCGGTTTTCGTTCAAAGGGCGATTCTCTACCGGCCCCACCGACTTCTTCCAATCGTATCGTGTTTCCAGGTCCGTACCCTCAATGATACATCCCCCTGGGAAACGAAACAGTCCCGGGTTCAATTCATTCAGTGCTTCAACCAAGTCTTTGCGCAATCCATTCTTACGTCCTTTCCACGTATCGGTGGGAAAGAGCGAGATATGCTCCAGGTCGACCGGACCTTCAGATCGCAGGAAGATGCGTAGAGAAGCATTTGCTTCATTCCGCGGAGACGCAAGAATGACCTCATATTGTTTCCACCCACTGGTCGTGATTTCCAATTCTTTATACTCAATAGGATTATTATCTGCATCTATCAGTTCGATTCTAATTTTCTCCGGCTTGTTTTGTTGTACTGTGCGAGCCCAAACCGAAAACCGATAGGTATTATCTTTCTTCAGACCGATACCTCTGAATCCTTCGTTCTCCAAACCAGTATGTTTGTGGGCATGTCCCGAGTAACTCAATCGCACATAGTGAGGATTTCGTTCAAAGGGCGCCCCATCAGTTCGTACCTCAACCTTCCCAAACGTTTTCCATCCCATTAATGATTGAGGGAACTCAAACGAGCGGTTTTTAATTAGTTCAGCATAGAGTCCCCCATCGGCCCCAAAATTGATGTCCTCAAAAAAGAGTCCATACATTGTTGGTTGAATGGGCGCCCCCAGTTTTTTTGTGTTGACAACAAGATTAATATCTTGCTGGGACGACATACTTCCCACGAAGCATATTGCGACCAAAAGCAATAACATCTTTTTCATCATATCGGGTTTGATTAATAGTATTTCCTTTTGTCAGATAAACTACTTTTATTATTTCAGCTCACCTTCTGAGAGCAGTCGAATCTCTGTAATTTTAGCAGTGCGACTCCCTTGTGAAGCCACGATCTTTACGATTAGTTTCTCCTTGTTTACCGGTACCTCCGATAGCGGTAGGATTACCGATTCCTGCTCCATACCTTTTCCACCAGTGAGGGGTAATGTTTTCACCTTTTCTCCGTCTATTTCTATTTCAAAGTTGCGAAAGCGGTCGTTGTTGAAAAAGGAGATATACAGATATTTTCCGTTTAGGTTGCTGTTTTTCAGTTGGTAACTGAACCAACCTTCCGCTTCCCTCCATCGTGTATCTTCAAAAACCCCAGCAAAAGATTTCTCTGAAGCAAAAAGGTGGTCCGATTCCGGTTGTTGTTCACCACATACAACCTTATCAACTGTAATGGCTTCCAGTTGCATTCGCTTAGCCTCCTCCTGTTCCATTTTCAATCGAATCTTTTCTGCCTCCTCTTTTGTAGCCTGTGGCCAGTAGATGATATAGCGCGACTCATGCAGATAGGAGAAGGGTATAAGCTCCATGCCCGATGCATACTTCTCAGGATAGAGGCTTGTTAGTTGGAAAGAAAGGGGTTTCCCTGTAACCGGTTTAATGAGCGATGTCAGACTTGACGGATCGCCCACTAACAGAGGCATTTCCTTCATTGGTATTTGTCTACCGTGAGCAATGTGGCCACCTCGACTGTCGTCGGCAAAGAGACCATATTGGTCTTCACTACCTGTCTCTGCTGCCAACACAATGGGGCCGTATGCAAATGAGTAATAATTGGAGTGATCGGGAAGTTGTTCAGCCCTCACTTCCATGGGCATCTGCATCACTACTTTGTCTCCTTTCTTCCATTTTCTGTTAATGGCCATGTATCCATTTTTAGTTTCAACAGGATAATCTTTACCATTAACAGTGATTCGGAGCGCTCCTTCTGTTGCCCATTCTGGATGACGAAGTTGCAACGTGAATTTCCTTCTCCAACGTGGTTTAACGGTTATGTGTGTCTCTGCTTCATAGGGAAAGTTTGTCTCCTGAATAATCTCAACCTTCTTTTCTTTCCACATTAGAGTAGATGGGATAAACAGATTCACGTACAGTTCATCCTCCGAGTGTGCATAAATCATCTCCCCATATTTGGCATGATTCTCGATGCCCGACCCCACGCAGCACCACATGCTGGTATGCGGTTGAGAATAGACCCGATAGTGTCCTGGTCGCATGGGTGTAAAATATACCAGTCCCCCAGTTTCAGGATGTTGCGAAGACAAGATATGATTGAATAGAGCCCTTTCGTAATAGTCCATATATTTGGCATCGGTTGATGTTTGATACAACATCTTGGTCAATCGCAACATATTGTGAGTATTGCATGTTTCCGGTCCCTCAATATGGCTCATCATCCGTGAGAAGTCATCTGTTGGATTAAAATGTTCGGAAACACTGTTTCCCCCAATTGACACCGATCTGTCTTCCACCACAGTCTCCCAAAAGAAGCGTGCTGCCTTATCCCATGACTCATCGCCTTCAAGGTCTGCAATTCGCTTGAATCCGATCACCTTGGGGATTTGCGTGTTGGCATGCAGGCCGGTCAATGCGTCGCGTTCCGAGAGGAGCGGTGTCAAAATAAACTGGTGTGAGAATTTATGAGCCAGTGTCAGATATTTCTTGTCACCCGTTATGGCAGCCACATCGGCAAACACCTCATTCAATCCACCATGTTCGCTACGAAGCATGTCTTGCATCTGTTCGTCGGTTAGTCCCTCTGTCAACTTAAGCATCCAGTCGGTCATCGCCACCAGCATCTCACGAGCCTCCTTTTTGCCCGCAACGAGATAAGCATCCCGTAGTCCTGCATATGTCTTGTGTATGTTGTAGAGAGGCACCCATCTACCATTCAGACTGAACCCGGCAGCATCAATTTTTCCAGAAGCAATCTCTTTCCACATGGCATTACCACCTGGCACGCCACCAATATATCCATTCCCATTGGCTATTTGGCATTTTTTTAATTCGCTGAGCATGTAGTCCAGGCGTGACTCAATCTCACGGTCCCCAGTCGACGCGTACATCAATGAAAGGGCAGAAAGGTAGTGGCCTCCAATATGTCCGTCGAGTCCGCTATTTTCCCAGTTGGTATAACTTGGAGCCTTTGGCTGCAACCCTGCCTCCCTCAAGAAGGGAGCCAGCAAACGGTCGACACTCATTTCCATTAGGTATGCTTTGTCTAAATCCTCTGCATGCTTGAATGGACTATCCAGCAACCTCACATTCTGAAGCGAGAAGTATGTTACTTTCGGCGTTACCTGTGCCAATGCAAACGAAGCACAGAAGAGGAAAAGCATGAAAAAGTTGAATAATCGTTTGTTCATCATATTGTAAAATCTGTATGTTATTTCAAATGTTTGTAGCAGATGGCTATTCCTATTTTTTAAAGCAATGGTTTTAGCTCATAATCATTGATTACCCGTTGTTGCAATACGAATAACCGAGAATGAATAGGCCGGCAATTCGGGATTGAAGAATTCCCCAACAGAGATGGATGATTCAATCGGTTTGATGTTTCTATCCTCCAAATTGCCACTCATTACGGTCAGTTTGGCCATTTGATCCTTCACAATATTCATCTCCCTCAAGTCGATAGAAGATGTGATTGTTATAGGTAAGAGATTGACTATTTTGATGATGAGATCACCCGTTTTATTGTCCCTTACAAAAGAGGCTGCAATACGTTTTTTCACATCCTCCCTGTTATCAGACAAGGTCATATGGATGGGGAGGTATTCATTTCCCGCATTGTGTCCGAACAGTTGTTGCACATAATATCCCACAGTAAGTTTCACATCTGTATTGTTGAAATAGATCAGGTCAGGGTTCCATTGTGTATTACCCTCTTTGGCAAGCAATGGCGCATAGGATGTCATTTCCACAATATCACCGTTTCGTTCCACATTAATCAGGTGCAACGCTTCACAAAGTGCCGTTTCCAAGTTGTTATGACGACTGGGTATATGTGCTGCATACTCTCCGAGGTATACCTTGGCCTTCGATCGGTCGTACTTATCATAAAAATCCTGGTTGTTGAGGTACCATCCAGGTGACTGGTAGTAATGTTCATCCACAAGCTTCAGTCCCATTTCCGTAGCTAGTTTCCACCCAGCGTTGTAATCCGATCCCTCGCTGAAAGGTCCTGCAGTGCCTATGACTGTGATTTCTGGATATTTCTCTCTGATAGCATCATGAATCATCTTAAAACGTTCAATGAAGATATCAGATATCAGGTCTTCATTCCCCACGCCTATATATTTCAAGTTGAACGGCTTGGGGTGACCCGCTTCTGCTCTTTTTTTGCCCCATTCCGATTTTGCATCACCGTTGGCATATTCTATCAGGTTGAGTATCGATTGGATATACTCATCCATTTCCTCCATGGGGATTCCTCCCTGTTGTCCCCCAATCACACAACCGTGATGTGCGGAGTTCTGACAGGGGACACCTGCAGCCACAACCGGAATTGGCTCTGCACCAATATCCTCACAAAACTGAAAATACTCAAAATAACCAAGTCCAAATGACTGGTGATAACCCCAAAGATTGCGTTGCGGCTTGCGTGTTTCAAGTGGCCCAATGGTGTTTTCCCATCGGTAGATGTTGTGGATACCGTCGCCATGTGCAACACATCCCCCTGGGAATCGAACGAAGCGAGGTTTGAGGTCCGCCAGTGCTTGAGCCAGATCTGCCCGCAGACCATTTTTGCGTCCTTTGAATGTCTTTTGTGGGAACAGTGAGATCATGTCTAGATCTACCCGTCCCGTTTGTTGAGGAATCACCTCGATATGCGCATCAGTAATAGAGGCTGTCGCCGTAATCATGGCTTCCATTTTTTTCCAATTGGTACCGATTCTTCCTGTAATTGTTTCTCCATAGATTTCCCCATTTTTTCCCGTGAGTCTCACCAATAAGGGGCCTCTCTTTTTTTCTTTTGATCGTGCAAAGAGCGAAAGGTTATATTTTTCTCCTTTTTTTAGCGGAATGCCGTTGAACCCATTATTGATCAGAGCAACACCTTTTTTTTCAATGTTTAGTACAGCATAATGGGGGTTATTTGCATGAATAGGCGAAAGAGAGTCAATTGTTAGAAGCTGTCCGTTGGAAAGCGACCATGCATAGCGGCTGTTCCATTTTGGATCGTTCCCTTCTTTGTCGCTAATAGAATATTCAAATCCCCTGTTCTGAACCAGTTCCGCATAGAGCCCACCGTCGGCAGCATAATTGATATCTTCATAAAAGATACCCATTAACATGTCACTAATTTCTTTTTTTGCCTCAATAGTAGGTTTTATAACCACAGATATTGCATTCCTGAAACGAATGGGAGAGATATCTACCCTTTCGTTGTTTAGCTGTTGTTTGTAGGCTGCCAGTTGCTGGGCGTTGATCAGTCTGTTGATTACCTGCCATGGCACACGATGAATCGTACCTGTCTGTCTGTTACCTGCGACCAACACTTCACACCTGCTGCTTTCGAAATTTTCCCCTCCGGCAGCGGGTGTGAAATGGTTGAAATCGCGCGTAAAACTTTGGAAAGTCCCTTTTGTCGCTCTGTCACTTTGCCAACGTACCTCAAATCCTCGGTATTGGTCATTGTACGCAATCTCCGGAAGTAGGCAGTTTCCCTCGTGCATCAGTACGGGGTAGGACTGCGGTTCCCAGTTCACCAGGTCAAGCGAGGAAGCATGGGCAATAGCCCCATCTTCATTGTTGAGGCTCCATACCGCATGCCACTCTCCATTTGGGGCCTGAGTAAGAAAAGGATTATACATCCTTTTCTGCGATCCCCAACGGCCGTAGTCCGACCGTAGAAAGATATGGCGATGACCAATTGGCTGCCAACTTATCTGGTTATGGCTCCAAGCAAAATAGAGTCCACTTCCGTTATCCTCACCATAGGCAAAGAGAAATGCCGAATCGGGCTCATTGGCATACATGAATCGCTCGCATGGAAAAATAAGTAGGAGCGCAGTTACCAAGAGTGGCAAAAAAAACTTTCGCATAATTCACAATTTATGCTGGGAATGTATTCTCTTCAGTGAATTTACCCAGTTGTTGATAATTCTTGTACAGATTGTTATAGAGAGCATGGTTCTCCATGTTAGGTTGGTAGGTGAATGCAAAGCCTTGTCCCATTGCTTTCTGAGCCTCTTCAACCTTTTCGAATTCCCCCGCTGCTACAGCTGCAAACATGGCAGCACCAAAGGCACAAGCTTGTTCTGTCTTCGCCACTTTGATTGCCATACCCAGCACATCGGCCAGGGTTTGCATCACAAAGGGTGACTTCAGCGAGATGCCTCCAATACCGATGACCTGTTTGATTTCAATTCCGTTTTCAAGGAAACGATCCACGATTGCTTTCGAGCCAAAGGCAGTCGCTTCTACCAGTGCCCTGAAAATAAGCGGTGCAGAGCTACCCAGTGTGAGTCCTGTGATGGAACCTTTTAGCAGTTGGTTTGCGTCGGGTGTACGCCTTCCGTTCATCCAGTCCGTTGCCAGGATTGTACTCTCAGATACAGGAACTTTTTCAGCTTCTTTGGTTAGTTCAGGAATGATGGCATCGGCCACCTCTTCCATCAGCTTCTCTTTGGTAAATGCATCCAACAGGTTGGTTTTACCCAATATGTTTTGCAGAGGCCACTCCAGTAAGCGTTTGAACCAAGCATATATATCCCCGAAACCAGATTGACCCGCTTCAAGACCCATTAATCCGGGTATCACTGAGCCGTCTACCTGTCCGCAGATACCGGGTATCAGTTTATCTTTCACCTCTTCATACGGTACCGCCATAATGTCGCATGTGGAGGTACCAATTACACGGACAAAGTCACCCGGCTTAATTTCCGCACCCACAGCACCCATGTGGCAGTCGAAAGCACCCACAGCTACGGCTACGTTGGTGGTTAGTCCAAGTCGCTTCGCCCACTCTTCAGTAAGGTAACCTACTTTCACATTGCTTGGGCAGGTCTCCGTGAAAAGACGAGAACGAAAGCCGGCCAAGAGTGGATCGAGCGAAGTTAGGAACTCTTCCGATGGGAGACCTCCCCACGACTCGTGCCACATGGCCTTATGTCCCGCAGCGCAGCGGCTACGCGGCATGGTCTCGGGCTTTGTGTGACCGGTAATCAGTCCCGGTAGCCAGTCGCAGTGCTCCACCCAGGAGTATGCTGCATTTCGTATCTTTTCATCTTCCCGCAGTACGCGAAGCATCTTTGCCCATACCCACTCAGAGGAATAGATACCCCCTTCGTAAGCAGTATAGTCAATCTCCCAACTCTTTGCAAGTTTGTTTATTTCCTCGGCCTCTTTTACTGCCGTATGATCTTTCCAGAGCACAAACATTGCGTTGGGGTTCTCAGCAAATTCCGGTAGAAGAGCCAGAGGAGTACCATCTTCATTGGTCAATACCGGAGTCGACCCAGTAGTATCGAATCCCATTCCCACCACATTCTTGGCCACACCTGCGGGTGCTTTTGAAAGTGCTTCACGGATTGTCTCCTCCAGCACTTCGATATAATCCAGTGGATGTTGTCGGTATTGATTACTGCGAGGATCGCAATACTTACCCTCTTTCCAGCGGGGGTAATACTTCACCGAAGTAGCAATCTCATTACCATTGGACGCATCGACAATGATTGCGCGACAAGAGTCGGAGCCATAGTCAAGTCCTATTACATATTTAGCCATAATCAATTATTAATATGGGTTACTGCAACGCTTTGTTGAGCATATAATATACTTCGTTCACCTTTAGTTCGAACTTGAAGTTGCAGATTGTCGTATTGTTGTCGATTGTTAGCAATTCAATACCCGCGATGTCAGCATAATCCTCGAAGTACTCATTGGTTAGTGCATATGAGAAGGCCGAATGGTGTGTACCTCCAGCATAAATCCATGCAGCGGCTCCAATTTCGAGGTTTGGCTGCGGTATCCAGAGTGCACTTGCCACAGGTAATTTAGGCAGAGCCGCTTCGGGCTCCAATACATCCACCTTGTTTACGATCATGCGGAATCGGTTCCCCATATCCACAATGGTAGCAGCATATCCTGTTCCCGGATCAGCAGTAAATACAAGACGTGCAGGGTCAGCTTTTCCACCAATTCCCAACGGATGAACTTCCAGTCGAGGCTTTTGGCTGGTAATCATAGGAGACACTTCAAGCATATGTGACTGTAGGATGGCACTTTTTTCACCTTTGAAGTGGTAGGTGTAATCTTCTAGGAATGAGCATCCTCCCTTAAGCCCTTGCGACATAACCCAGATGGTACGCAGTAGGGCAGCAGTTTTCCAGTCCCCCTCTGCACCGAAACCATACCCTTCTTGCATCAAGCGCTGGCTTGCCAGTCCTGGCAGCTGATTTAAACCGTGCAGGTCATCGAAGTTAGAAGTAAACGCTTTTGCATTTTTATCTTTCAAGAAACGTCGCAGTGCAATTTCAATACGTGCAGCTTCGCGCACCTGTGAATGATCTTTTGCACCTTTTTTGCAATTATCGGCAAAGATGTAAAGTTGTTCATACTCATCAACCAGTGCATCGACCTCCACTTCGGTTACTTTATCCTGATACGCTACCAGGTCGCCAATCGCATAATAATCCACATGGTAACCTAACCTCATTTCTGCTTCCAGGCGATCTCCATCAGTTACAGCTACGTTGTTCATATTATCTCCAAAGCGTACAATCACCATGTCCTGAGCGTCGGCCCAAGCAGCCGAAACGCGCATCCATACTGCGATACGTTCCTGCACATTGGCGTCAGTCCAGTGTCCCACCACCACTTTTCTGTTTTTCCGCATACGCGACACCATGTGTCCAAATTCACGATCACCGTGAGCCGACTGGTTCAGGTTCATGAAGTCCATATCTATTTCGCTCCATGGTATCTCCTGATTGAACTGTGTGTGCAGATGTAGCAACGGTTTATTGAAGTTCTGCAATCCTTTGATCCACATCTTCGCCGGAGAGAAAGTGTGCATCCAGGTGATGATGCCCACACATTCGGGTGCGTTGTTGGCTTCCTTGAACACTTTTTCGACTTCTGGTGAAGAGTTGGCTGTACCTTTGTATACCACCTTAATGGGTAGTGTGCCAGCTTCATTGAGTCCTTTTACAATCTCTTCTGAATGGGCATTCACAGTAATAACTGCATCGCCACCGTACAGGAGTTGCGCTCCTGTAACAAACCATACTTCCTGATTTTTAAATTCCATTGTTTTATTGTTTAAATGATGTATACTTAGTGATTATTTTTGTCCATAATAGGCATTTGGGCCATGTTTTCTGAAAAAGTGCTTCTCTATGAGCAGTCTGTTCATGGTGAGTGCAGGGTTAACCTGATAGGAAATATACGCCATCTTGGCTACCTGTTCCATCACCACGGCATTATGGACTGCCTCATGAGGGTCTTTTCCCCATGAAAAGGGTCCATGATTCTTCACCAGTACCCCAGGAATGTGCACCGGATTCAACTCTTTGAACCGCTCAATGATGACGGTACCTGTCTCTTTCTCGTATTCCCCTTTCACCTCCACCTCGCTCATGTCGCGCGTGCAAGGTATATCACTACTAAAATAGTCAGCATGCGTAGTTCCAATAATGGGTATGTCGCAGCCAGCTTGCGCCCACGCCGTAGCATACGTGGAGTGGGTATGTACAATGCCACCAATAGTTGGAAAAGCTTTATATAGTTCGAGGTGTGTCGCCGTGTCGGAGGAGGGCATGTAGTTACCTTCCACCACGTTGCCATCCATATCTACCACCACCATATCGGCAGCTTTCATCTTGTCGTACGATACACCTGAAGGTTTGATCACCACCAGGTTATTCTCCCTGTCAATACCGCTAACGTTTCCCCAGGTGAAGATCACTAGTCCGTGTTCCACTAGGTCGAGGTTAGCATGAAAGACCGCTTCTTTTAAGTTGTCTAGCTTCATTTCTGTCATTTTTATTGAAGTTCAAGCATCACCACCGATTTGGCTGGCAGTGACACAGTGAGATTATTGTTCGTTAATTTAGCCCCCTTGAACGGTACAACCTTCACCTTCGACGGTTGGTCGAAGCTATTATAGTCGTTCAGTTTTTGCGAAGTGAGAATCTCACCCTTCACCTGCTTCACGGTAGCTCCAATCAACTGGGTATTGATCTGTTGTTCGTTGTTGGGGTCAATATTCACCAATGTAATGTGAATTTTACCATTGGCATCTTTCGATGCAGAGACACTCACTGCATCCAACTCCCGGTTACCCATACGATATTTTGTGCTTGTGAAGGAGATGGGCAGTAGGGTTGCATCCTGGTGTACCTTGTAGAGGTAGAACACCCAATAAGTTGGGGTGCGCACCATTTTTTCCTCGTCGGTCAGCATCACGGCCTGCAGCACATTCACGGTCTGCGCCAGATTGGCCATCTGCACACGGTCGCTATGTGCATTGAAGATGTTGAGGTTGACACCTGCTACGATGGCATCACGCAATGTGTTCTGCTGATACAAGAATCCGGGGTTGGTACCCGGCTCCACATTGTACCATGTGCCCCACTCATCGATGATCATACCGACTCTTTTTTGTGGATCGTACTTATCCATTATTGCGCCATGCTTGGTGATTAGCTCATCCATGAAAAGTGTCTTCTCGATGGTGGTGAAATATTCCGCCTCATCGAATTCGGTCGCAGATCCTTTATCGCTCCAATCTTTGGGCACCGTATAGTAATGCAGCGAAAGGCCTTGCATGTGGCGACCCGCATTCTTCATCAAGGTCTCTGTCCAGTTATAATCACCACCATTGGCACCGCAGGCAACTCTATAGAGGCGATTGTCGCCATAGTTACGTGCAAACGTAGCATAGTGACGATATAGGTCGGAGTAGTATTCGGGTGCCATGTTACCACCGCAGCCCCAGCTTTCGTTACCTATTCCCCAGAATTTAACCTTCCAGGGCTCTTCACGTCCGTTTTTGCGGCGCAGGTTGGCCATCGGGCTTTCACCGTCGAAGGTCACATATTCAATCCATTTCGACATCTCTTCCACCGTTCCGCTGCCCACGTTGGCACTGATATAAGCCTCCGCATTGATCTGTTCGCACAAATCGAGAAACTCATGTGTACCAAAACTGTTATCTTCAACCACGCCACCCCAGTGGGTGTTGATCATCTTGGGTCGCTCAGCACGGGGGCCGATGCCATCCATCCAGTGATATTCATCAGCAAAGCATCCTCCCGGCCATCGAAGGTTAGGGATGCTAATCTCTTTTAACGCCTGTACCACGTCGTTTCGAATTCCCCGTGTGTTGGGGATTGAAGAATCTTCGCCCACCCAGTATCCGCCGTAGATACAACGACCCAGGTGTTCCGAAAAATGTCCATAGATATGCCGGTTAATGGTATTTGTTCCCCGGTCAGCTTCAATAATCAATCTGTTTTGTGCCTGCATGGATGCACTGCCAATGAGCAGCAGCAGGATCATTTGACAAGTTTTCTTTAATCTCATGGCTATGTATTGTTTAGGATTTATAAAGATAAAACTTATTTTGCATGTTGATGCTGGGTTGTAAGAATAACTCCTCCCTCCGGTTCGATGGAGAGCGTAATGGTGCCATTCTTGCTAATGGAGAGTTGGTTAAGCTGAGGCGACCGGTCCTTTTTGTCGGAATAATACAAGATCTCCTTTTCAGCAAGCATGGGGAGCGTAACTTTTAGGTCTCGTCTCTCCTTCTCTGCGTTGATGGCCGCTACATACCACTGATTGCCATGGCGTCGGGCCAGTACTACATATTTACCCGGGTAGCCGTCTATGAACACCGTTTCATCCCACAAAGAGGGGATGTTCCGCATGAAGTCGATCACAAACGCAGGGTACTCCTCTAGGTTGTTTGGAGTGATGCCAAAATGTTGCACCGGTGTTTGGAAGAGGACTGCAGTCGCCAGTTGAAACGTTTCGGTGGTGCGACGTATGGTACCCCCGTCGTTCGTGCGGTTGTGCCTTTTGTTCAGCAAAACCGGACCGAAGTCCATGGAAGCAACACTGTTACGAATGAAGGGGTGCAGCGTGGCGCTGTAGGCCTCTAGGTCATTGGCATTCTGTGTAAAGATCAGATTCTCTGATGCCAGTACAGCCTCACTACCTGCAAAGTTGGGATACATCCTTTCCCACCCGCGCGGAAGAGTGCATCCATGAAAGATCACTACTAGCCCGTAATCGTTAGCATCCGACAAGATCTCTTCGTAAAGTTTCATTGTTTCCTGTTTGTCACCTCCAAAGAAATCCACTTTAATGCCCTTTATGCCGATGCTCTGCATCCATGCCATCTCCTTCTTTCGGGCAATGGCTGTATTCATCTTGTTTTTAGGCCCTTGTGGCGCATCGCTCCAGTAGCCGTTGGAGTTATACCAAAGTGAGAGACCAATTCCCTTTGAGGCAGCATATTTGGCCAGTTCCTCAATTTTCTCTTTCCCAATACGAGTGTCCCACCAGTTGTCTACCAGTACCAGTTCATATCCCATTGCCGCTGAGAGGTCAATGAATCTCTTCTGATCCTCAAAGTTAATGCTTTCATCCTGCCAGAGCAGCCAACTCCATGTTGAGCGACCGAACGTGTACTCCTTGGAAGGCTCATACTGCGGTTCCACCAGATCGAAAGCGATTGTTGTCTCCACAATTGGCTTCAGATTGTCGCCCACTGTGATGGTACGCCACGCTGTTTCGCCCGGAAGAGCGATGCCCGGTTTTGCACTACCGATGCCGTTATTCTCACCCTCTTCAGGATAGGAGATAGTGTACAATCCCTCTTTCGTGCCCTCACTCAGTTTAGCACCACAATAGAGGCTACCGACACCCGTCTCCGACACCAGCGCCCAACCGTTGTCGCCAACATGGAAAAGCCCTGGGAAGGTATATCCCAATCCGTATCTCGACGGTGTACCCATCGGTTCATCGGATGCGTAGCCCTCTTCATAACTGGGTTTGGTTCGCATCCATCCAATCATGGGTGTAGCCTGAGGCGTGAGAAAGGTGGTGGTGAAGGAAGGAAACTTGAATCCGGTTAGTTCTTTCTCAACAATGCAACGAGCCGTTTCTCCATTCTGTGCCAAGGCATACTTGAACGCCACATCGTTGTTGCCCACCCGAAAGATGATGCTTATTTTTTCGCTACGAGGTGTTTCATAGGTAGCCACCACCTCGTTTAAGAGGTGGTCTACCCGACTCTGTTTGATGCTCTTCAGCGTGTAGTTGGTGTGGACAACCCGCTCACTTTTTTCCACAAAGCGTAGATCGCGACTAAAATCGCTCACATTGGTGATTAAACCCAATGGTGATTCCTCAAGAATGGTTGCCTCCTTGTAGGAGATACTGTACCAGAGTGCCCCCTCTTTCAGTTGAACCGAAAGGTGCAGAATCTGATCGGGACTCTTGCAGATGAAATCTTGGGCTCCAATCTGTTGAAAGAAAGAGGAGCAGCATACAACGAAAAGGATGGTCAAAACTTTCTTCACGATATTCATTTTATTCATGATGGATGCGTTCAATAGGGTTTCTCTATTCATGCAAATTTAGCGAATAAGTGTAAGATTACACACTTATTTAATCATGTTATACAACATATAAATAATTGACCTATTTTTGTACCTGTATCAATCATAGTCTGAAAGCGATTTTCCCTATTTTTAAGGAGCTGGCAACAACCATCCGCGAAGATTTATCGCAAATTAAAGGGTTGCAAAAACTGGATAATGTGTACCTTTGTCTGAAAAATATTGTCGAATGACCCCATTTTATATAGAACAGGAGAAGTTCTTTCTGTCGGTAGATTGCATCATCCTTGGTTTTACAAACGGAAAATTGTATCTGTTGATTTCAAAGCGGAAGTTTGAACCGTTGAAAAATCAAGATACACTGATGGGTGGATTTCTACGTGCCAATGAAGATCTTGAGGAAGCTGCTTCGCGCGTTTTGTATGAATATACTGGCATCAGAGATGTTTATATGGAGCAGGTGGGTACATATGGGAGTATTCATCGCGACGAAGGTGAGCGCGTAATTTCCGTGGCATACTACGCACTGATTGACCTGGAGCTGTTCGATGAGACATTATGTAAGAGGCATAATGCACGTTGGGAGGAGCTCGATAAAGTAGGTCCGTTAATTTTCGACCACAACCAGATGGTGGAAGACACCATATCCATTTTACGAAGCAAGGCAGCAGTGCAACCGCTAGGTTTCAATCTGCTTCCAGAGAAATTTACCCTGCCTCAGTTACAATCGCTCTACGAAGCCATCTATCAGACGAAGTTGGATAAGCGCAACTTCCGCAAGAAGATTCTTGAAATGGGGATTCTTGAGAAGCAGGGAGACAAAGATAAATCTGCCTCAAAGAGAGGTGCCTTCTATTACAAATTCAACAAGGATAAATACGACCGGTTGCGTGAAACGGGTTTCTTTTTCTCGTTGTGATTCCTATTTGTTAATTCCGTGACATGATATTTGCGATACCAACTTCCAATTCGAGTTGTTTATGCTTTATATATGCCCTATGTTTTCCTTATTAAAACATAAGGTTGATATAAGGAGGGAATGAGGAGGAGAAAAGGATGAAGCGGAGTAGCAGTTAACGGCTGCTTCTAAAATTATTGCAGAAGATTTAAACGAAACTACACTGTTAATGGGTTCAATTACAATGAATCTTCGAGAGCAATTGATTGCTATATTTATTGGCAAAGGGATTCACTGCGAGATACTAGATGTAAAAAATGATACATCAAGCCAGCTTTTATTCTTTCTCTCTAAAGGAGATTATGTTGTTAGCTATCAAAAAGAAACAGCAGTTGGATCATCGGGGATCTCTTGTTTTGATGTTGATATTGTAAAAAAATGACCTATATAATGGTAAAAACCGTCTCATTGCAATAGATGAGACGGTTCTTAACTTCCAATTTTGGTGGTTCAACTATAACGAGGGAAATACCTGCCGGATTGAACCATCTTCGTTAAATTCCAACTTGTCGATGCAGACCTCACGGTGGTAACCGGGTCCATCGTTCAGCGAATACTTGTTGATGCGGTGGTAGACAATGTACCACTCATCTTTACCGGGAATCTGGAGCACCGAATTGTGACCGGTACCATATATTTCTCTCGCTTCATCTTTCATGATAACGATGTTATTGGCGGGTATTGTCAGTGGACCGAGGGGCGACCTTGCCGTGGCATACCGAACCTTGTAGTTCCTGCTTCCCGTATCATCCTCTGACCAGAGGAAGTAATATAGTCCGTTCCGGTAAAAGATGTTGATGGCCTCGCGGAAGGTGCGGTCGGGGGTCATCACTTTCACTGTGTTCCGTTTGATAGAGAGCAGGTCTTTGTTCAGTTCTGCTCCGGCCATATAACCATTTCCCCAGTAGATGTAGTGTTTTTTACTCACTGGATCAAAAAAGATATCGGGGTCGATCTCTTGCCCACCTGTAACCCCTTCGGGTTTGAAGTCGATCAGCGGTTTTCCTGAATCAACAAAAGGACCGGTTGGGTGCTCTGCCACAGCTACACCAATCTTTTTGGGCTCGCCCTCCTTACCACCACTGAAATAGTAGTAGTATTTGTACTTGTTTTTACCCTCTTTCTTTTCGATGATGGTGGGGGCCCAAGCGTTGCCATCGGCCCACGATACATCTTTTAGGTCGAGGATCACTCCTTCATCTTTCCACTCTTTGAGGTTGTCGGAAGAGAAGGTTTTGAAGTAGTATCCTCCCCAACCTGGGAATCCATCGCTAGTGGGGTAGATATAGTACTTGCCGGTCTTCTCGGCATAGAGCACCTTAGGGTCGGCATAATAACCGGTAAGCACTGGATTCTGCGCAGCAGGTATCTCCAATCCCTCGGGTTTTCCCCATTTGTTGGTGAGATTTTCCAGCTCCTTCTTTGTGATGGGGATCACCGTGCCGTGGCGCGGTTTAAAGTCCATGCTGATGGCGTGGTCAATGACCGTAAACTGGTCGAGGTCAACACTTTCGCAGAACTGATATTCTCCTCTACCATATACATCGTAAAGTAGTATGTATTTGTGCTGATTGGTCAGCTTGAATACCGACGATCCTTCTACGGCGTGCCGGGTTTGCTGTTTGTAATCGGGTTGTTCGATCCAGCACCCGGAGGTGAGGTTGTCGGTCATGGCTTTCTTGATGCCGTTTCCATGTCCCTCCGTTTTGTAGAACATATGGAAGATGCCGTTTTTGTAAATGATGTCGCCATCGATGCAGGATTTCCCATTTTTCGGGAAGAAGAGCTGTCTTGGTTCGCCCTCCAGGTCGGTAAACTCCTCATTCGCATAGGCATAATAGATGATGTCGGGCCCGTTGCCATGTTGCATAGACCAGTATATCAAGTATTTCCCGGCATGAGGATCGTAGATGGTCTGTGGTGCCCATACCCGTTTCAGATTTTCCTGTCCTGGGTATTTTTTCTGGATGTTGATAGCCGATGAACTCCAATTGACCAGATCCTTCGATTTCAAAAGAACCATTCCTCGGTTCGAATCCCACCCTTTTACGGAGGTCATGTCTGTCACGACCATGTAAAAGGTCTCTCCATCTTGAGCGCGCAGGATATGCGGATCACGTACCCCTCCGGTTTCACTAATTGTCTTAGAATCGATAACCGGTTTGTCGTTGTTCAATGCTTTAAAATGATATCCATCGAGACTGACTGCGAAACAAATCTGCTCTTCTTCTACTCTGTTTCCGTGGAAATAGGTGAAGAGATATGCCACAAAATCCTTCTCTGTGACATTGGGAGCATATCCATCTCTTGCCTTCAGACCGATAGAGAGTAAAGAAAGTGTGAACAAAACAAGGATTTTGCTAAATTTTTGCATGTAAATTCAACGTTTAATAACTTTTCTCACTTTTTTATTCAGCTTTCAATGTAATTTCAGCCGGTTCAAGCCATGGTGACGTAAAGGAAACGTTTATATCGCCCGCCTCACCCGTTGCCTGAACGTATGCTAGAATGCGACCGTGATACACACGGTGTACATTGTCGGTATAATCACTCATGTCGGTGTTATTGCTTGCCTCCAACCCGAGTAGCTTTGCGGGACCGGAGATACGACAGGTTACTTCATTGTCGGACAGCATTACTGGTACACCTTTCTCATCAACCACCTGAACCACAATGTGCGATACACCCTTTTCTTTGTCTATTTGCTTCTCTGACTGTATAATCTGAAGTGCATGGGGGCGGGTTGAGCTCTCAATCGTGTAGGTCGATACCGGTGTGTTGTTTTTATCCATGCCAATCACTTCTAGTTTTCCGGCACTAAAGGGGATATCCCAGAAAATGATGCCTGTATTGTCGTCATATTCTTTGGTGGTACCCACCTCTTTGCCGTTGAGTAACAGCTTTGCCTTGTTGGCATTGGTATAGCAAACCACGCGGATGGACTGACCCTCCTGGTAGTTCCAGATTGGCCATGCATCCATTGAGGGCACCCTTTCCACGTAGTTGGATACCGATCCTTCTTCCTGTTGAGAGAGGACGTCCCTCGATTGGCTGCGACTGCCCCTGCCAGGTGTGGGGTAGGTTCCTAGATAGGCCATCGGCTTGTCGGACCAAAGAGCCTGACGGAAGTAGCCTCTTGGTTTGATAAATCCACCAAAATCGAGTAGACCTGAGTAGAAACCTCTTGTGGGCCATCGTCCCGATTCCCCTAGATAATCGATTCCGGTCCACAGGAACTGACCAAAGATGAACTCTTTGTCGCGAGTAGCCTTCCATGCGGCCATGTCATGGCGGTTTTCGCTACCGTATATTACCCTGTTGGGGTATTTTTTGTGATCTTCATCGTACTTGTTTTCGGTGTAGTTGTATCCTGCAATATCCAGTGATCCAGGGTATTCTGTTTCGTTCGACATGGCCACTCCTGCCAGACCGGCAGTCACAGGACGCGAATGGTCGTACATTTTTACAGCTTTTACCAATCGCTTGGCTATATTACCCAACTCCATGGCGTTGGGTGCGTCGGGATTGTATCCACCATAGGAAGCTTGGGTGAACCCTGCTTTTTCACCACCTAGAATAGGATGCGAGTAGGGGTCGTTGGGGTAATCAACCTCGTTGCCGATGCTCCAGGCAAAGACAGAAACATGGTTCCGATCGCGACGTACCAGATCGGCAAGGTCAATTTCGCTCCACTCTTTGAAAATATCGAAGGAGCCCTGAAATCCGGGAGTTCCCACATTCCATCCTTCCAGCCACTTGCGCTTGGGGAATACCCACTCATCATACATCTCGTTGAGGACAAGTATACCCAGCTCATCGCACAATTCATATAAATCGGGTGCTTGAGGGTTGTGGCTGGTGCGAATAGCATTTACACCGACCTCCTTGAGCGTTTCAAGTCGCCTTTTCCAGACCTCGCGCGGTACTGCTGAGCCTAAAACACCGGCGTCGTGGTGAATGCAGACACCTTTCATCTTCATCCATTCTCCATTCAAGGCAAATCCTTTGTCGGGATCAAACATGAAGGAGCGGAAGCCGGTGCGAGTGGAAGTCTGATCGATTACAGTTCCATTTTTCAGTACACTGGTTTTCAATGTGTAGAGGGTAGGGTTGGAGAGTGTCCAGAGCGACGGGTTGCGTACGAGCAACGAGGTGACCAGTTTGTTCTCATTACCCGGATTTGCAGTGAGCTTCTTGCTGTTTTTTGCCACCAACTTGCCCGTTGCATCGAAGAGTTCATTCAACACCGTAACGGAGGCATTTTTACTTTCATTGTTATTGATATCAACCTCTACATGCAATTTGTAGCCGGTCTTTGCCATTTCTGGATAGGTATATACACCCCATTGGGCAATATGAACAGGATTGGCATATACCATCCATACATTGCGATAGATGCCCGAGCCGGTGTACCAGCGAGAGTCGGCCGACTGGCTATGGTCCACTCGTACAGCAATTACATTGTTCTCACCCGGTTTGATGTAGGGTGTGGCGTCGAACATGAAGGAGATGTAACCGTTGGGGCGTTTGCCCAGTGAGTGTCCGTTGAGGAAGACCTCGCTGCGAATATAGACACCTTCGAAATAGAGATATACCTTTTGTCCCTGCTTTTCTGCGGGAATATCGATACTCTTGCGATACCAGCCTATACCTCCCGGGAGATATCCTGTGCAGCTGGCCAATGTGGGACTTAGCTGTCCCTTCACACTCCAATCGTGAGGTAGCGATATGGATTGCCATCTTGAATCGTCTAGTGCGACCGATTGGCCATCCTTTACATCATTTAGGATAAATTTCCAGTTGTCGTTGATCTTCTCGGGATTCCCAAAAGATACTTGTGCACGAAGTACCGGAACACAGAAAATCACAAGTAAGATAAGGGTTGACAGAGTTGTTTTTCGCATATGATTTTTCATTTCAATTGGATAATAGGTGAATTGTCGATTGGTAAAGATACGTAATTTACGGTAGTATGTACAAAAAGCGTGTGGTTGTGCTCAAAAATTACTGCTTTTGATAGACACGTACGTAGTCAATTTCGTAGTGTAGTGGAAAAGAATCCACATCGGGTGTTCCACCATGTTGACCGCCAATTGCTAGATTCAGCAAGAGATAATGGGGCTGATGGAAGGGGTTTTTGAAATGACCAAGTGAGCCGTTGATGGTTTCATGCAGCATTGTTTCATTCAGCAGCTCGTCGTCGAGATAAAGTCGGATGGCCTCTTCATCCCAATCCATGCGCCAGACATGATATTTGTCGGCCCAAAGTGGATCTTTGTCTGTGAAATGTGTGAATGGAATTGCCCTGGTGTCCCATTTGGCGTTCCATCTTTGTTCTGTTCCCCATGCCACGTTGGCCAAGATGTGTGGGACACCTTCAATGCGATAGTATTCCATGATGTCTATCTCACCGTTGGAGGGCCATTCCATGTCACGTCCCAGTGTCCAGATTGCCGGCCAAGAACCTCCTGACACAGGTATCTTTGCCCGTATCTCGAAGCGTCCATATTGAAACTCTTTCTTGCCTTTCGTTTTGATGGAAGAGGAACTGAATTCAATCAGTTTCCGATTCTTGCGCCAGTCGCTGCTCCCCGCCTCGTAAAGAGGATTGTCTTTCTTCTCTTGTCGTGCCGTGATGATGAGTCGACCGTTACAGCAAACTGCATTATCCGACTGGTACCACTGCACTTCCTGGTTCCGTTCGAACCCCTCTTCGAAAGACCAGGCACTCGGATCGGGAGCACCCTCTCCATTAAACTCATCGTGCCAAACAAGTGTATATCCTTCCCGATGATGGGGTACATTGCAATCGGGGTTTATCTCATCAAAGATATCCAAGTTCCATTCGTCGAACCACTTCAAGGTGGGTAGTCCATTTTCAAAAAGAATGGGGAGCCAGATGTATCTACCATCGATTGGATGGTTGGGTCTCCATCGATCTGCCATAAAGATAAAGGCATCTTTCTTTCCCTGAACCGGTAGGATAAAGGTGCTTTGTGAATGGAATGTCAGTTCGGCATCTTTCCCCTTGGCCGGGTTTGAATGCAAGCTCCAAGGTCCCATGATGTTATAAGCGGTCAGTAGGCGCGCCGCATTAGGCTCCCAACCAGTACATCCGGAGGTAATCATGAAATAGCGACCATCTTTTTTAAAGATTGCAGGGGCTTCGTTGTGGCCACCCGGCTCCACACGGATATACGTTCCGGTGTAATCCAAATAATCGTCGGTCAATTCCGCTATATGTAGCGTTAGGTTTTCTTCGGAAGCGTAAATATGATAGGCTTTGCCATCCTCATCAACAAAGAGGGTCATGTCGCGTGACATCTGCCCCCCTTGGAAATCACGGCGGACAAACATGCCATCTTTCGTGGCAGCTATCCATTGTGGAGTCCACCAGTCTTTGAAGTCGTCCACCTGTATAGAAGAGCTCTGTTGCGCTTCAGTCATGTTACTTGGCCACTTACCCGGATTGACACGTCCGTTTTTAACAAGCTTATATGGACCAGTTACCTGATCGCTCACAGCCACGCCAACATGGGCGGCGTTATATCCCTGTCCTCTGATTTCCAGGTGAAAGTACATCACGTACTTCTCTGTCTTGGCATTGTAGATCACCTTAGGGCGTTCAATGATGCTTCCCCGAACGATAGGGCTTTCAGGGTCATCACTGACGGATAGGGCAACCCCTTCGTTCTTCCAGTTGTAGAGATCGGTTGAGGAGTAGCAAGTTACTCCAACCAATGCGGAGTTGGTTCGTTCGCCTTTATGTTCACCAAACCAGTAATAGATCCCTTCATGATAAAGGATACCTCCACCGTGTGCATTGATGTGGACACCATGGTTGTCTTTCCAGATCTCTCCGGGGAAAAAGGTGTTGTAGCTGGTTGGATTGTCTGCCGATTGTGTTTGTGCGTAACTCGATAGCAAAGCAAATGTCAGTGCTAGTGTGAGCCATTTCTTGTAATACATAGTATTGTTCAAATATATATGAAATATGATGATTGATGAGATTTACTGAAAGAGGATTTGGTTTTCAGTGAGAACCAACATACCGACTGTATTCAGTTGCTGCCAATAGAAATGCACCAACTCCAAAGTCGGAAGTCGTTTCTGGTCCCACATTTCTGTGTTGATTGGCACGTTCACCAATAGGTTGTACGTATCCGACTTTCCCATCTTTCTGCAAGGCTATTTTTGTGAGGTAATTCCATCCTTTTTCAATGACGGAGCTGTATGTTTCTTTGGGGAAGTAGCCGTTGTTGATACCCCAGAGGAATCCGTAAAGGAAAAATGCTGTTCCACTGGTTTCATATCCGGGGGCATGTGCAGGATCGAGGATGCTTCGTGACCAATACCCCTCTTCCTGTTGCGATGCTTTGAGTGATTCTGCCATGGCTTGGTATAGAAAGATGTATTCGTTTCGGTGTGGATCATCTTCGGGCAAGTCGTACAGTGTTTTGGCTAAGCCAGCAAAAACCCATCCGTTACCACGTGCCCAGAAGTCCTTTTTCCCGTTCTCCGTTTTGTGATTGGGATAGATATATTTGGCATCTCTGTAGAAGAGACCGCTCTCCTCATCGTACATCAACTCTTTCGCAAAGAGAAAATAGTCATAGAGTTTCTCCAAGTATCGTTTATTGCTGGTGATACGATGCAGTTTGGTCATTACCGGCATCACCATATAGAGCCCATCGGCCCACCACCAATAGTCGTTCTGAGAGGTACTCATCTGGTACTCCATCACCTCAATAGCGCGTTCAATTTTATGAGGTTCGGGGTTGATGTTGAAGAGATCGGCATAGACTTGAAAGCAGATTTGCCAGTCGCCAAATAGCACATATTCATCACTCTCGCCATAGCTGTATTTCCAGTTATTTCGATCGTTTGATTTTGCTCCTTTCCACTCATTCTGTTCAGCCCAAGCTTGCGAGTAGGCGAGGTATTCTTTATTTCCTGTTACCGCATAAGCTGCCATGTTCCCTGTATGATAGGCCGCTCTATGCCAGAAGGCATTGCCATGCTCCGGGTTGTTGGTTTGCCAATAGTTATTTACGTTGGTTAATATGTTAATGACTTCTTTTTGTGATATATTTTCAGCAAAACGATCCTCATTGCGGATTGTTTTCGTGGATTTCTCCTTACTAGTGCAGTGAGTCAAAAAAACAAGAAGAACACATACACATAAGATCTTTTTATGCATAAAAATTGTGGTTAAAAAGAAATCGGGAAAGATTGCTATCCCGTTATGATGATAGCAATCTTCCCAATTTCATCTGTTTATTCAGTTCTAGTTTCGTCTTCAACAGCTTCTTGCCATGTTTCCCAAACTGGGGTGTTTGGATCATAGCCGTCATAGCCGTAATTCTGTTTAAGCTGACCTTCTCTGTTTGAGTCAATCACAGCTTGTCTGATTGGCCAGTAGAAGTTGTGCTTGTCCAGATTGTATTCTTGTGTGCGGTTGTTGGACTGAATTGTATGATTGTAAAATTCGTTATAGTGTACAATACGTTGCCACCAGTAGCTACCTCCAGAGGCATCTCTGCCTGATTGCTTATCGTAGGTGTCAATATTGTATGTATTGCCCCACTCATCGGGTTTACCACTCAACGCGAGACAGCGAGAAACTCTCGATAACTCAACGTTGCGCCATTCTTCCATGTGTAATTCGCGGGCACGTTCGTTCATGATGTCGCCAATATTTACGGTGGTGTAGAACTGTGTACATCTAGCTCTTTCACGTACTTTATTCACATCGGCAGCGGCTCCGGCATTGTCTCCCAGATAGAATTTGGCTTCAGCACGAAGCAGAAAGGCTTCAGCAAGACGATACAGATAGATATCGCCATGGCCGCCTGTTGCGCCACCCGTTGCGCCGTTGAACTGGTTCGCGTTAGGATTGGCTTCATTCCCTACGTCGAGATTCCAGTATTTATAGTGTGGCCAATCGTACCAGCAGCGAACAGTATCACTACACAAAATTCTACCGGTTTCCGGGTGATACAGCATAAAGTTTTGACCGTAGTAAGCAGAACTAGGATCGTTGTATTTCAAGTCGGTCATTCTAACCCAGTTACCTACGTCGCTTCTGTGACGGAGGTCGCCATCATCGTTTACACCATTTACATACCACAACGAATGTTGAGCAAAGTATGTGGGGCGGAAAACACCAATTCCTCTACCAATACCTCTTACCAAATCAAGCTCAGTATTGTAATTGGCATTCGTACGAGGATAGTTCTGCCCAGCCTGTTTGCCATCGGGTGTTTGAATGGACCCTGAGTTCCAATAAGGTCCATAAATACGCATTTGCAACCATTGACGGAATGATTCGCTCGCTAATCCTCGGTTGGGCATGGCCATAATGACTTCGGTGTTCTGTGGATTGAGTTTGTTTTCCGAGCGGTGCAGGTCCCATATCACGTTGCGGGTAATAGGCCATGTTTCTGGTTCTCCACCAGGTATCCACGTCCCAAATGAACCTAATCCACTGCCACCCATTACGAGAGAATAACCTGACTGATCAATCAATATATCGGCTTGATCTTTGGCTTTTTGGAATTGACCTGTTGCTAAGTAGCATTTGATCAGTAGCATACGGCATGCGGCTTTGTTAACCATACCTTTGTAAGACATCTCAGACTGATCGGGAACATATTCCACAGCTTTTTCCAAATCCAGTGTAATCATCTCCAAGATTGCTTCCTTCTTGGTAGAGCGATAGTTGAATTTAGGTACACTGGGAATCTTTGTAATCAAGGGAACATCGCCAAATTGAAATACCAGCGTGTAGTAACGAAATGCGCGGTGAAAGAGAGCACGACCTAAATAAGCATTTTTAGTGGCTTCATCCAATCCTTGCACATTGTCGATATAATTGATGATCGTATTTGCATACTTCATACCGTTATAAGTCTCAGTCCAGAAGTATTGAATAAGATTACCATTTGAATTGCCGCTACCTTCTCCCGATCCTGCATTTTGAGGTGTAAGCTGGGTTGCAACCGAAAAGTTAAGTCCAGTGGCTGTTTCATCGGTCTTACCATAAGCCATTAGATCGGAGAACATGTACTCTGTTCCCATCGGGTTCGAATTGTGACCTGAGTTGTTTTCTTGATGTGTCCAATAGTGGCGAAGATGTCTGTCTGTCATAGCCATAACCGCTTGCATACCCGATTCGGAAGATAGGGTAACACCCGGTTCATAAAATGAGAGCGGAGTAGGCTTTAAGAAATCTTCAGAACAACTGGAAAATAAAGTTGTCCCACACAGTGCAATTACTAGCGCAAGTGCCAGTACTGATTTTTTCTGTTTTCTATATAAAAGATTCATGTGTCTAAATTTTAGAAAGTTGCATTTAATCCTACTGAGAAAATCCTTGTAGCAAGACCGCCTGTTTCAGGATCACCATATGGCCATTCTTTATTCCAAACAGCAACATTGCGTACAGAGCCAAATACTTTTAGTCTGTCGAAATTCAACATTGAAACAAATGATTTTGGTACTGCATAGGAGAGAGATATGTTCTCGAGACGAATGAATGAGCGGTCGAATAATTTCTGTGCTCCAGTGGCTCCAGCAGGTCCTTGAGCTTGAATACGTCCATACTCTTTAGAGGGATTCTCGGGAGTCCAGTATTCCTTTTTAAACTCATTGGCACCTTGAACCAGAATATTGCTGGCATTGTCGTTGTTCAGGTAGTTTCCTGAGAGACTCTTGTGCCCCATGCGGGAGTACATGTTAATTGAAAGCGACCAGTTTTTATACAAGGTGAAGTCATTTCGCATTGACCAATTCACAGGTGCTGTGCGAGGTCCTTGATAATACTTGTCGTTATTATCGTAGGCATAAAAACCGCTGGCATTCTTTTGAAGTGGGTTGTCAGGGTTCTTTTGAATCTTCGGATCTCCTGGTCTCTGATTATATTCTTTTGCCTCTTCCACTTCGTCTGCCTGCCATATACCAATCTGTTTGTAATCCCAGATTACGTCGATTGGCTGTCCAATATGCCATCCACTATTGCCTCCACTACTGATGTCGTTTCGTTCTTTTCTTCCGATTACATTACCGTTATCATCGAGTATGTCTTCGTATTCGAAGTAAAGATGTTCGATTCTGTTACGGTTGTATGCAAGGTTAACAGTGGTACTCCATTCTAGGTCGGGTCTTTTGATATTCACTGTGGTGAGTGATAATTCAAATCCCTTGTTCGATACTTCACCAAGATTGGTGGTCATGGATGAGAAGCCCGAGAATTGCGTTAAGGTTTGTGGCATGATCATATCGCGAGTCGTAACCGAGTAACCTTCAATTGTACCGGAAATGCGATTGTTCAGGAATCCAAAATCTAATCCCACATTCAACGCTTCTGATTTTTCCCATTGCAGATTAGGGTTAGCCATACGACTGATTTGCAAATAGTGGAAATTTACGAGATTTCCTTGACTGTCGATGTAACCATATCTGTTGGTTCCTCCAGTTTGCAAGTTTGCCAATGAGATATAGGGGTCACCCAGTGAACGGTTACCATTTTTACCCCATGTTAAACGAAGCTTACCATAATTCATTGGTTCCCAGTTGAAGTATTCTTCGTTTGAGAAGGTCCATGCTGTCGCGATGGATGGGAATGTAGCATAGGGATTGTTCTGTCCGAAAGCCGAATATCCATCGCGACGCAACGATGCAGTAACCATATAACGGTCATCATATGAGTAGAATAAACGACCAAGCAATGCTTCAGCTGAGTGACGATTGTCTGTTGTAGAATAGTTACTGTTATCTTTTGTACTGTTAGAAGTGTTGTGATAACCCAGTGCATCAGAAGGTTGGAAGTTTCTTGCTTCAATACGATCTTGCCACTGCTGACGTCTCTCGGCTTCCTGAACCAATGTGACATTAACACGATGTACATTGGCAAAAGTATGCTCCCAATGGATCTGGTTGTTAAGTGACCAGTCGAATTTCCAACTATTCTCCCTGTTAACTAAACCATGGTGACTTGAATTCCAGGTTGGATGAGCTGATGATTCCCAATAGTAATCGTGGAAGAATTGGAATCGGGGTTGGGCATTGAACGTATAAGTGATACCGAGAGGTAGTTTTACTTTGGCATTGAAAATGGTATTCAATACAATAAAACCTCTATCAAGTTCCATGTATTGACGTTCAAAGTCGAAGTTCTTACCCAATCTGTTTGCTGCTCCATGAGGGAATTGCGCCAACGAACCATCTTCATTTTGATAAACACCAAAAGGAGAGTTGCGCAACTGGTTGTTTTGAGCTTCGTAGTCTGATGTCGTCAAATTCGGTTGGATATCGCCGTCACTACGTTGTTGGAAGTTTACGTTGGCGCCTAATTCGAGCCAATCGGTAACCTTACCGTCAACCTTCAAGTTGGAACGAATATTATCGAAGAAGTTACCGGTTACAGCACCTTCATTGTGTTGATATCCAAAGGACATATAGTAATTGATGCGTTCACTTGCACCGGATACACTTGCATTGTAATCTTGGTTGATACCTGTACGGAATGTGTGTTTCCACCAGTCGAAAGTTTTACCTGCTACATAATTGTCCAGCAATAATTGAGTCCCTTCTGCACCTAGACCCAAACGGCGGGCATAGAGGCTTTTATCTGGTTCTCCATCATATGGTAAGATAGATCCTGTTGTTCTCCAGGTATTCAAGTCGATACCCAACTTGGATAGATTATCTGGATGGTCAAAATATCCACGAGGAGCAGTACCTGTTTGATACGCCTCGTAAACACCTGTCGTTGGATTCAGGCCGTAAGTGGCAGCTTTGTAATAATCTTCACGGTGTTGCATATACTCTTGTGGATTCCACATTTCGCGATAAGCGCTTTTCGTTGTGGTACCGATATTGAAATTAACATTCACAACGGGCTTGCCTAATTGACCCTTTTTGGTTGTGATGATGATCACACCGTTTGCTGCTTGTGCACCATAAATAGCTGCAGCAGAAGCGTCTTTAAGAATGTCGATTTGACCAATGTCGTCGGGGTTGATTTCAGACATTTCACCAAAAAACATCATTCCGTCAAGAACGATCAATGGTTCATTGTGGTTTCCATCTGAATATACAGAACGTTGTCCGCGGATCTGGATAGAGCCACCGCTCTTTGCAGAAGCATCATAACTTACTGCCAAACCTGCAGTACCACGGAGAATGTCTTGTATAGTCTTGGGGTTCTCGTCGGCAATCTTATCCGGACGAATTTGAACGACAGAACCGGTCAAGTCTTTCTTACGCATGGTTCCATAACCAATGACTACGACCTCTTCCAATTTTTGTGTGTCTTCTTGTAGGACTACTGAAATTCGCTCTCCGGTTACAGCTACTTCCTGTGAAGTATAGCCGATAAAACTGATATGGATGGTAGAACCTTTGGGTGCGTCAAGCGTGAAATTACCGTCAATATCAGTTACAGTACCTTGGGTCGTTCCCTTTACAACGATTGTTGCCCCAATAACTGGCTCTCCATTTGCATCGGATACATTACCAGTAATCCTGTTTTGGGCATACATTGTCATACAACATAGGCTGATGACAATACTTGTTATTAATGTTTTTAATTTGTGCATAGATTTATAAATAATTTAAAAGTAATCAACAATACATTTCTCAAAAGGATGGTTTTTTGTTCATAGGCATAATTAATTTTATTTTTAACGATGATTAGATTAATAAATCCAAAGGATAAAGGTATGTAAATCGCATTTTGATTAACTCTAATTATCATTTAAAAAGGTGGAAATATATTGAAGTACCCCTGTTTTGACTCCGAAATCCAGTATTAATCGACTTTTAAACCTCTTAGGTAATTTTGTTATTAAATGTGATATGTATTATTTTTTAATGTATTTTCAATAAAAGAGTTTCTAATTCTTATTTTTGTAGGTAAATTTGTGTGTAATGAAGCATTTCCGATATATTTTTGATCATTTTGTCCATATCTACATTCTCTCTGCGTTGTTGTTGCTTCGGATAGACAATATCTATGCACAGCAAAACAGGTTTGATCTTATTTTTTCTATTCTGACAACCTCCGATGGTTTCCCCACCAACGAAATTCAGAAAGTATTTCAGGACAAAGAGGGGTTTATGTGGTTTGGAACTAGGAACGGATTGTGCAGATACGACGGGTATCAGATTACGGTTTATAGCTCCAGTCACGTAGCATCACCAGTATTAACAAGTAACAATATCTATTGTCTGGCAGACGATATGATGGGAAGCCTTTGGGTTGGGACCTATAGTGGAGTTGATCGGTTTGATAAGATGACGGGGAAGTTTGAATCGGTTGAGATTCGAAATACAACCAACAAAGTTGTCTCTTGCATGCTTGTTACGAAAGAGGGTGAAGTATGGATTGGCTTGGATGATGGATTATTTATATATGATCCGAAGGAAAATGCATTTATTCATCATAGTCTGCAAAATATCGGCAATTTTGCAATTACTGCTCCGATTAAGTCCATCATTGAAGATAGGGCAGGGGAGATTTGGATAGGGACGTGGGATAGCGGACTGTATCGTTATTCGCCTTCAGTGAATATCATCCATGACTATCCGCAGCTTAATCCGCGAAACTCAGCCCATGTGATCTATGAAGACAGCAAGAGGAATATTTGGATAGGAACATGGGGGGAAGGCCTTCACCTGCTTGAAAATCCTCGAGATATGCAGAACTATACGATCAAGACCTATCAGCACGACACCTTCAATCAAGGGAGTCTGTTAGATAATCTGGTTTATGATATCTGCGAAGATATCCATACCAATACACTTTGGGTTGGCACACGTAGTGGACTTAGTTTGCTGAATTACGAAGACCCAACTGAATTCATTAATTGGAGTACAACTCACTTAACGAATAAACTCCCCTCTAATGAGATTAATTCCATTATCCGGGATAATATGGATAATATGTGGATTGCTACAATTGGTGGAGGTGTGTTGTTTACAAATACAAGGAAGTCGAAGTTCGATTACATTGGTGTTAATCTTCCAGAAATACCTACCGGTGCAATTCGTTCAATTTTTATGAACGATGATGAGAGTATGTGGATGGGGGTAGGTACATATGGTGTTGTATTATTTGATAAGAAAACACATAATATTCTATCTCAATATGATTTGCCTGAGTTCAGTGGTATAGCACAGGCCACTACCAATGATATTAAACAACGAGAAACAGGTGAAATTCTCTTTGCAACCTACGGTGGGGGATTATGGGTATATGAAGAAGGGAAGCCCGTGAAAATGTACACGGAAGACAATTGCAATTTCATCAGTGATAACCGTCTACGTAGTATCTATATTGATAAGCAGCAACATACTTGGATTGGTACACAGTATGGATTGGGTGTATGGCTCAACGATAACAGAGGTTTTATTTTCGATGAAATTGTAATTGATAATAGACGCCTGGAGCCCTTATCTATGATTAGCATTGTAGAAGATGCTGATGGAATTATCTGGATTGCGACAATCAATCATGGAATACTATCATTGGAAGGTGATCCTCGACATAAAGAGGGTATTGTTTTCAAAGACTATACTGTTGAGAAAGGGAATCTCTCGGCATATACAGTCAATGTGTTGCATTTTGACTCTATGGGTCGATTGTGGGCAGGTTCAGAGGATGGTAGATTGTTCCTTTATGACAAGGTATCTGACTCGTTTATTGACAAATCACCAGAGTTCTCAATTTTAGGAACCTTAATCAGTTCCATCAATGAAGATGTGCATGGAAATCTGTGGATTGGAACTAGCAATGGGCTGGTGAGGCTCTCGTTCGATATAACAGCTAAACTAACGAGTTATAGGGTGTATACGACAGCGGATGGTTTGTGTGATAATTTTTTTATACCAAGATCATCTTTTCAATATCAAGGAAAATTGTATTTCGGAGGATACAAGGGATTGATGTGCTTCAATCCGGAGGATATAGATATAGAAATAAACCAGACCCCATTTTATATAACAGATATAAGGGTATTAAACACCTCATTCTATAACCTTGATAATGGAGTGACGAACAAGATATCAGAAAAAGTGCCATCTTTCTCTGATAAAATCACGATCTCCAATAAACATAACAACTTCAGTATCCATTTTGCAACTCTCAATTATAAAAACCCTGAACTAAATAGGTATGCATATAAAATGGTAGGTTTTGATCAAAATTGGAGATATGCAGATTCAAAACAGAATGTAGCTTATTACAATAATCTTTCTCCAGGGAAGTATGTTTTTCAGTTGAGGGCTACTACACAGAATGGAGTGTGGAATGATGAAGTGAAGGAATTGAAAATTACTGTTCTACCTCCTTTTTGGTTCTCATGGTGGGCATTTCTAATCTATATTTGCTCTGCTTTTTTTATTGGATTTCTAATCTTTCGAAATATTGAAAATCGCATTCGCCTACGAAATCAGCTTCGTTATAAAGAAATTGAACAAGCCAAGTCAGAGGAACTGAATCATGCGAAACTTCAATTTTTTACCAATGTCACCCATGAATTTTTAACTCCACTGACCATAATCTCTGCTACTGTTGATGAACTGCAGCAGTCATCTCCTCGTGAGGACAACCTGTATGAGATGTTGAATTTGAACATTAACCGACTGACTCGTCTCTTACAGCAGATATTGGAGTTCAGAAAAGCAGAATCTGGAAACCTGAAATTACGGGTCTCTTACGGTAATATCTCTCAGTTTATTAAAACTTCTTGCGACTCTTTTTATCCATTAATCCGAAGAAAGAAAATTCACTTTTCTTATATAAGTGATCCAGAATCTATTGAAGGTCTCTTTGATGTTGATAAGTTGGATAAAATACTTTACAACTTGATTTCCAATTCTGCAAAGTATGTAGATAAAGGGGGGACCATTCAGTTGTCACTTAGCTATTTAGATGAAAGGAGAGATCAAATTCTTGTTGAAGTAAAAGATAATGGTGCAGGTATATCGAAAGAAGCTCAAAAGTCGCTTTTTCAACGGTTCTATGAAGGAGATTATCGACGTCACAATACAACAGGGACAGGTATTGGACTTGCATTGGTGAAAGATCTTGTCTCCTTATCTCATGGAAATATCACTGTGGAAAGTGAAATGGGAGAAGGGTGCACATTTAAAGTAATACTACCTATTGATTTCTCATACTTTGATGATGCGGAGATAGACTCCGGATCATCTAATACAAAACATATATATCCTAATGAGTCAGAACCAGACTCAATAACAGAAAACAGGGCGAAAGATGCAATTAAAAGAAATTCTATTCTGTTGGTAGAAGACAACGAAGAGATACTGCAACTTGTATTTAGGCTACTGAGTAAAGAGTATCAAGTCTTTACTGCTATGAATGGTAAAGAGGCTATGGTGATGGTGGAGCATGAAAAAATTGATTTGATTGTGTCGGATATCATGATGCCGGAGATGGACGGGGTTGAGCTTTGTAACTTATTGAAGAACAATATTGAATACAGTCATATTCCAATTATTCTGTTGACAGCCAAAAGCGATGAAAAAGACCGTGCCGATGCGTATGAATCTGGAGCCGATGCCTTTATAAGCAAGCCCTTCAACTTAAATGTGCTGCATGCAAGAATAAAGAATCTGCTGAGGAGTAGGGAGCGTGTGGCGCAGGATTTTAAGAACCAGTTGGTGGTCGAAATGAAAGAGCTGGAGTTTACCAATCTCGATGAAGACTTCTTACGGAGAGCAGTCGATTGTGTAAACCGTCATTTGGAAGATGCCTCATTCGATCAGCAGCAGTTCTCGGAAGAGATGAACGTAAGCAAGTCAACACTTTATAACAAGCTGAAGACTCTTACCGGACTGAATACTTCGGCCTTCATAACGAATATTCGCATGAAAGCCGCCTGCCGCATTATGGATCAAAACCGTTCGATAAGGATCTCAGACTTGGCTTATGCCGTGGGATTTAATGATCCAAAATATTTCAGTTCCTGTTTTAAGAAGGAGTTCAATATGCGCCCCAGTGAGTACATTGAACGTTTTTCGGCTTCTGTTGACAAATAAAGGCCTCAGTGTTACTGGGCCTTCTTTAGTGTTTTTATCTCATCTTGTGAGAGCGATCTATTGTATATCAATAATTTTTCGACTGCTCCACTGAATCCGCCAACAGTTACCTCTGAAAGTAACAGCCCTTTAATAGGGACAGACTGGTCTAGCAACCCGTTGATGAAGGTTCGCAATATTGTACCATCATATGATACCGTAAGATGATATACATCATCTGTCTCCGGTGTATACCATCTTCCGTTTGTCCCTCTAGGTTGTTTTTTCCATGCATTTGAATTTCCCAGTACATTACTACTAACATATTGTTTCCCCTTAGATGTAAGTACTGGATAGGGTAAATCTCCCTTATTCACTTCATAGCTTAAGTCGTTGATTTGAATAATCACACCCTGCAAATCTAGCCTGTTGGGTGAAAGCGTGAGTGCAATACTAAAATTTTCCAATTTGGGTGTTCTAAAACTTTTCTGCTTGCCTGTAGTCATGTTCCCAATGATTCGATCCAGTACCAATCCTTTGTCCAAATCGATTTCAGCTTTGGGTATATACATCGTTGTTTTGATAGCAGTGGAATACCCCATTGGTCGTTGAGCGCTCACAATCCAATCGTAATAATCGCCTTGCATCCAAAGTAGCGTAGGTGAAGTTGTTCCTCCAGCAATGTCAAAGGGGCGTGCATTGTTTTTAGGTGAGTTAAAAGTGAGCTGTTCTTCTGTAACAGATTTCCCATCAGCGCTGACAATGAATTTCTTGAGCTCGTATATTCTGCCGAATTTACCTTCAACCGGAACAGATCCATAAATGATCTGCGGATTAAGTTTGTCAATGGCGAGACCACCGCTGTAACACTTTTCAATATCGGGCGACAAATGAAAGTGGCCACCTGCGTTTGTGAGAAATGTTTTCTGCCATTCATTTCCCGTCCATCTGATTTGGTAATAATCGTGCGATGATTTGTCGTGACTAATGCCAACTGTTGCCATCACAGGATTCTCTTTTTTGTCGAGAGTCAACTCCCATATCCAATTTCGGAGCGGTGAATCATCAACGACTGCCAATGGATAATTATCTTTATATGCGTCAGTGATATCGACATCATGCAATTGCGATTCACCCAACAGCGAAAGTTGATTACCTTTTATATCTTTCAATTCTTTCGTATTGATATCGATATAATTTAGATAGATCCAGTTCACTGTCTGGTTGTCTGGGTGTGTGGAGGTGTAGGCTACATAGATTTTGTTTTTGCCATTCGATGCATATTTTGCATAGGGTCTGACACCTGATACGCCTTTCAGTGAGCGAATAATCTGATAGGGGCCCCAGTCGAATTCCACCTCATCCTTTTCATCGGGTATTGTTAGTCGAGCTACTGTTGGATGCCATCCTATTCCTCTCCAGCAGAGATAGATATGTTCCGGGTCATCCGAAAGGATAAATGGTGAAGGATAGGTTGTATTGTGCCCGGTGTTTATTCTCTTCTCTTCGCCGAGCGTGGTGATATCACCCGGATTTTGTGAAATACGGTAATAGAAACAGGGTTCGTCGGTGTGGCGAGAATAAAAGATCATGATCCGCTCATCTGGTAAAACGAGGAATGTAGGGTTGTTATGATCGTCTGGTTGAAACCAAGACCGTATCATCACTTCGTGGGTCTGTTTGTGCAAATGATCAATCTGTGTTGCCTTGATAAAACCATCCACATCAATGTATCCAATGTAACTGCTGTTGATACTACCGTTCTCATTTTCATAGTGGAGAGCACGCGGATCAGCAAACCAGCACCAAGCACCTTTGTCTGTGAGAGTATTAATTGTAAATGGTGGGAGTTCTTCTTTACCGATAGAAGTCTGTCCGTTCAACTGCATTATGCCATGCAGTGCAGAAAATAATAAAAACCAGATTGTTTTACTCATATTGTGGTATCTTATAAAAGCCAGTCAAGCCATTTAGCAATGGGCTAAATGGCTCGACTGATGAAATTTAGTATAACAATGATTATCTTACCATAAGAAGATGTAAATCAATGTAACCAATGCCGTAATGCCCAATGAACCCAATGCAAATCCTTTATCTGTTTTGAACAGTGCTAACTCAAAAGGAACAGCTTTCTTATCTTCAAATTGTGAATTAGCATTCGAAAACAAGAACAAAGATATAGAGAATATTAGTGATCCAAAGAAGAAGAAGGCTTCGAAGCCAATATTTTCAAGATAAATCACCCATTCATTGGTACTACCGCTAACCAATAATATTTTGTGGATGGCTGCTGCAAGAATGAAGATCAACGAAAAGCATAGGGAGATACCACCCCACTTCAACATTTTCTTTCTATCGGCTTCATCTGGTTTCTCTGTGGTGACACGTGTCTTGTCTACAAAAGCAATAGCGACAAACAAGACGAAAAGAATGATGAAGATGTATCCCATTCTGAACTGGAATGGCATGTCTGGCAGGCCAATCTTAAATAGCACACCCATTGGTATGGTCATAATGGAAGTCCAAATGGCCGCTTTTGAGGAAGCTCTCTTCCACAACAGACCCAATCCAAATACTACAATGATACCCGGATAGATAAATCCTGAATACTCCTGAATGTACTGAAATGCCTGATCCAATCCACCTAACAAAGGTTCAACGGCGATGATAGCAATGATTAAGGCCAATAAAGCTGTACCACGACCTATGCGTACCAATTGCTTATCAGTTGCATTCTTTTTAATATGTTGCTTGTATATATCCATGGTGAAAATGGTAGAAGTAGAGTTCAACATGGATGCTAGAGAAGAGATCACTGCAGCTGCAAGAGCGGCAAACGAAAGACCTTTAATTCCCACAGGTGCAAAATTGCGAATCAACCAAGGGTATGCATCATCCGATACATTGATGGCGCCTGACATGTTGAAATAACCCTGCTGAATACCTGGGATATCCTGAGGATAGTTGTACATAACAAATGCGGTAACACCAGGGATAACCACGATGAAAGGGATTAATATTTTCAGGAAACCTGCGAAAATAAGACCTTTTTGTGCTTCGTTTATACTTTTTGCAGCAAGACCTTTTTGAATAATATACTGGTTGAAACCCCAATATCCAATATTTGTTAACCACACACCTCCAACAATTGCAGCAATACCAGGTAGATCTTTGAATGCATCAATCGATTTGGATTTATCCACAATCAGGTTAAAGTGAGTGTCATTAGGAACACTTTTCATCTTTTCAAAAATAATAGCAAGTCCGTCAAATGCTCCTTTTCCTTCACCCGATACTGCTTCTAGGGCAAAGTATGCTGTAATTAAACCACCACCGATAAGGAATACTACCTGTAAAACATCAGTCCAAGCCACAGAGGCTAACCCTCCATAAATTGAATAAATTCCAGCGATGAAGAAGAGCACTAAGATGATTTGCATACGGTAACCTTCCAGTCCTAGAATCTGCTCAATGGCGATTGATCCCAGCCATGCTACAGAAGTTAAGTTAACAAATACATACAGGAAAAGCCAGAAAATTGAGAATGCCATACCTACACCATCGTTGTATCTTTCACGGAGAAACTGAGGAATGGTATAGATTCTACGTTGTAACATTACAGGCAATAAAAACTTGGCCACAATAATCAGTGTAACAGCTGCCATGATCTCATAGGCGGCCACACAGATGCCAATTTTAAAGCCTGAACCAGACATTCCAATAAATTGTTCAGCAGAGATGTTTGCAGCAATCAAGGATGCACCCACTGCCCACCAGGTCAATTTATTTCCTGCCAGGAAGTAGTCGTTCGCTGTTTTGTCTTGCCCTTTTTTGTTTCTGGAAAGAAAGAGTCCCAAACTCACAAGGAGTACCATGTAAATCCCGACTATCACGAAATCGATAGTCTGAAATCCCGAATTGTTCATTGCAATTAAATTTATGTTTTTAATTTAGACTTATATAATTTTGTAATGTGTTTTTATTCAGAAGTGTGTATGTACACAACTAGGCTCCTATTGAATTCGTCAAAGGTAGATATTTTTCTCTAACATATGAAAGAAAAAAGGCCATTTTGCCCTCTATTTATAACGAGATAGCAAAAAACGGCCTGTATCTTAGGTGTTTATACGATAAAATATTTTATTAAAATAGCATAAAATGTTTAAAGAGGTTTTATTTTATGGTGTTTTGGCATAAAAACGTACTTATTCTGCTTTCTGCAATTCTTTCACATAGCTATGCTCATGAACCGATGCAACCGAACGTCCTGAAGGATCTGCATTCTTTTGGAAAGCTTCGTCCCATGCCAGTGCTACAGGAGTACTGCATGCAACAGATGGTACGGAAGGTACACATAGAGCTGCACTGTCTGAAGGGAATAACTCTGAATAGATGCTTCGGTATACATATTCCTCTTTTGATAGAGGTGGGTTGATAGGAAAACGGTGATGAACATTTGCCATCTGATCGTCACTGACCTGTCTCTCAGCAATCTCTTTTAATGTATCAATCCAGCTATATCCCACACCGTCGGAGAACTGTTCTTTTTGTCGCCAGGCAACCTCTTCTGGGAGATAATCTTCAAACGCTTGTCGCAAGATATGTTTTTCAATCTTACCATTGCCAGACATTTTGTCTTTGGGGTTGAGTCGCATTGCCACATCAAGAAACTCTTTATCGAGGAAAGGCACACGACCTTCCACACCCCAAGCAGCCAGAGACTTGTTGGCACGAAGGCAATCATATTGATGCAGTTTGCTCAACTTCCTCACCGTTTCTTTGTGAAACTCTTCCGCATTGGGAGCTTTGTGAAAATAGAGATATCCTCCAAATATCTCATCGGCGCCTTCTCCGGATAATACCATCTTTACGCCCATGGATTTGATATATCTGGCAAGCAGATACATGGGGGTGCTGGCACGCACAGTGGTTACATCGTAAGTCTCAATGTGATAAATCACATCTCGAATGGCATCGAGTCCTTCCTGTACGGTGTATTCTAGTTCATGATGAACAGATCCGATGTGCTTAGCCACCTTTCGGGCAGCAGCCAAGTCGGGTGACCCTGCCAGACCAATTGCAAACGAGTGTAACTGTGGCCACCATGCATCTTCCTTGTTATCTGTCTCTACACGTTTCGCTGCAAATTTCTTTGCTACTGCTGAAATGATCGACGAATCGAGTCCACCCGATAACAAGACTCCATAGGGCACATCACTCATTAATTGTCGATGAACTGCATCCTCCAGCGCCTTTCTCAAAATTGCCACATCAGACAGGTTCTCTTTTATGTGCTCATATTCCATCCATTCTCGTGTGTACCATTGAGTTAGTTTTTTATCGGCACTGTAATAGTAATATCCCGGAAGAAACTCTTCAATCTTGTTACAAAACCCTTCCAACGCTTTCAATTCCGAAGCAACATAGTATGTACCGTCTTGATCCCATCCCTGGTAGAGAGGGATGATGCCAATATGATCGCGACCAATAAGGAACAGGTCTTTTTCTTTATCATAAAGTGCGAATGCAAATATGCCGTTCAGATCTTCCAAGAAATTTGGTCCCTTATTTTGGTATAAAGCTAGAATCACCTCACAATCTGATTGAGTGAGAAACTCATATGTGTGCTCATATTTTTTTCTTATTTCACGGTGATTATAGATTTCTCCATTTACGGCCAGTATCAACTTACCATCTTTACTGATCAGAGGTTGTTTACCGGAAGCAGGATCCACTATAGAGAGACGCTCATGTGCTAAAATAGCTTTCTCGCAAGAGAATATTCCCGAACAATCTGGTCCACGATGACGCAGTTTGATCGCCATTTTTAGCAGTTGAGGGCGTAGTTGCTCCACTGGCTTCTTTGGATTAAATGTACAAACGATGCCACACATAGGCTATATCTTTTATTTTCTAATTTATTGATTTGATGATTGACTTACGAAACGATGTATATCTTCTGCCACTTTGCGTCCCGATGCTATTGCCTTTACTACCAGGCTTGCTCCCATAATTGTGTCACCTGTAGCGAAGACTTTTGATACAGTGCTTCGGTGACTCTTGTCGACTACCACATTGCCACGCACATCATAGTCTACTCCTAATTCATTGAGTAACCCTTCGTGAACGGGATGTACAAAACCAAGTGCAAGAAGTACAAGGTCGGCTTTTAGGACTTCCGTTTCTCCTGTAGATACCATGCTAAAGCGTCCGTTGGCATCTTTTTCCCAGTTGACAGATTCCACGGTTGCCTCTTTTACATGACCATTTTCCCCATTAAAGGAGATGGTATTGAGCAGCCAACGACGTTCGCAGCCCTCCTCGTGAGATGAAGAGGTTTTTAGAGTCTGTGGAAATGGATTGGGCCACGGTGTTGCCGGGTTTTTTCCGACCGGAGGTTTAGGCATGATTTCAATCTGTGTTACACTTTTTGCTCCTTGTCTGATGGAGGTACCCACGCAGTCTGATCCCGTATCACCACCTCCTATTACCAGCACATGCTTTCCTTTTGCCGAGATTCGTTCCGTGTCGGCATCTATTTCATCTTGAAGTATCCGTATCTGCTGAGAAAGAAAATCCATAGCAAAGTATATACCTTTTAGGTCACGACCCGGAGGTGTGATATCTCTTGGTTTCCCGGCTCCAGTAGCTAGGCATACAGCATCATATTCTAGAAGAACCTTAAGGCCCGGGATATCTTTTCCAATTTCCGTTTCTGTCACAAACTCAATACCCTCTTCCTTCAATAAATTCAGTCTTCGGTCGATGACCTGTTTACTTAGTTTGAAGTTTGGAATACCATATCGAAGTAGTCCGCCTGGTGTTTTGTCCTTCTCAAAAACGGTGACATAATGTCCTTTGCGGTTCAATTGTTGAGCCGCAGCAAGACCTGCCGGTCCGGAACCGATGATGGCTATTTTCTTACCGGTACGGTGTTTAGGAGGAAGGGCTTTGATCATCCCCTCCATGAATGCGACCTCCGTTACCGATGCTTCATTCTCACGGATAGTAACCGGTGCTTCATGTAGAGCCAAGACACAGGATTTCTCACAAGGAGCTGGACATACTCGTCCGGTAAATTCCGGGAAATTGTTGGTTTCATGCAACACTTCCACACCCTTTTTCCAGTCGCCCTTGTAAATATAATCTTGCCATTCAGGCATTTTGTTCCCAAGAGGGCAGGCCCAGTGGCAGAAAGGAATGCCACAGTCCATACATCGTGATGCTTGTATTTTTCGGTCTTCACGGTTCAACATCTGTTCCACTTCACCGTGATCATATATTCGTTCGCTAATGAGACGATAACCGGCTTCCTTTCTCGGTATCTTCATAAATGCTTTTGGATTTCCCATAATTGCTGATGCTTGAATTAATAATCTCTTTCCACGACTGCAATCTTGCGATTCAGCTCCGCCATTTTTCTTTCCTGTAACACCTTCTTGAATTCAATTGGTACCACCTTGATGAATTGGTCCACATACTGGTCCCAGTTGTTGAGAATTTCTTTCGCCAGTCTGCTGTTGGTATATTGCTGGTGCTTGGAGATAAGCTCCTTCAACTCCCTCACATCAGATAGATCCTCTACCAGCGACAGCTCCACCATTTCCATATTACAGTAGTAGTCGAAGTCGTTGTTTACATTCAGCACATACGCCACACCGCCACTCATACCTGCGGCAAAGTTTCGACCTGTACTACCCAGTACCACAACACAACCGCCTGTCATATACTCACAGCAGTGGTCGCCTGCTCCCTCAACAACGGCTGTTACTCCCGAATTGCGCACACAAAAACGTTCACCTGCAATACCATTGATAAAAACCTCTCCACTGGTAGCTCCATAGAGTGACGTATTTCCGCATATGATGTTCTCTTCCGGTTTGAAAGTACTTCCTTTCGGTGGTGTTACAACTATTCGTCCTCCCGATAGACCTTTACCCAAGTAGTCGTTGGTATCTCCATGCAAATAGAAGGTTATGCCATGCACCAGGAAGGCGCCGAAACTCTGACCGGCGGAACCCTCAAAGTAGGCTGAAATGGTGTGATCAGGAAGTCCTGCTTGACCGTAGCGTCGTGCAATTTCCCCGGAGAGCATAGCTCCGGTTGTTCTGTCTGTATTTTTAATTTTTGATTTAATGCCGACTGGCTGGAGGAAGTCGATAGCCGGTAAAGCCTCACTAATTAACTTTCTATCCAATACATCATCAATCTTATGATGCTGTCCACCTGTACGTCGAAGGGCATACTTGTCTCCTTCATTTGGATAGAAGATGATCTTCGAAATGTCAACTTTCTCTGTCTTGGGTAAGGATGGATAATGTTTGCGAGTGAGCAAGTCTGATCTACCCACAACCTCATCTAGTGACTTGAACCCTAGCTCAGCCAACTGTTCGCGGGTATCTTCTGCCAGAAAGCGGAAGAAGTTCACCAGATATTCATAACGTCCAATGAATCGTTTACGCAGTTCGGCATCTTGTGTAGCGACTCCCACGGGGCATGTGTTAAGGTGGCATTTGCGCATCATCACACATCCCAGAACAATGAGGGCGCTGGTGGCGAAGCCATACTCTTCCGCACCAAGCATAGCGGCAATTACGATATCGCGACCAGTTTTTAACTGTCCATCGGTTTGCAACGTTACATTACCACGTAGGTTATTCATAACCAATGTCTGTTGCGTCTCGGCTAGTCCAATCTCAAGCGGGAGACCGGCATGTTTGATTGAGCTGGACGGACTTGCGCCGGTACCTCCCTCTGCGCCACTGATTACAATAAGATCGGCCTTCGCTTTGGCAACTCCCGCAGCGATTGTTCCCACGCCACTTTCCGAAACCAGTTTCACACTTACTACCGCTCTGGGGTTTACATTCTTTAAGTCGAATATAAGCTGCGCCAAATCTTCAATCGAATAGATATCGTGATGCGGAGGAGGAGAGATCAATGAGATTCCCGGAATGGAATGTCTTGTCTTTGCGATAATGTTATCAACCTTATATCCAGGCAGCTGTCCACCTTCACCCGGTTTTGCTCCCTGTGCAATCTTAATCTGCAACTCATCGGCATTGACGAGGTATTCGGTGGTCACTCCAAAGCGACCGGAAGCAACCTGTTTGATGGCACTCCTGCGTGAGAGTCCATCTTCCTGTGGTTTAAACCTTTCCGGATCTTCTCCTCCTTCGCCGGTGTTGCTTCTACCGCCAATGATATTCATGGCGATGGCCATTGCCTCATGCGCCTCTTTGCTGATGGAGCCATACGACATGGCACCGGTACAAAACCGTTTCATGATCTTTTCCACCGGCTCCACCTCAGAGATGTCGATAGGAGCCCGTTTGAAATCGATCAAGTCGCGTATAAAAATAGGTTGCTCTTTTTCGTTGACCACCTTGGTGTACTCTTTGAAGAGACGGTAGTCGCCAGTTTTAGTGGCAATCTGTAGTCGGGCAATACTCTCAGGATTCCAGGCATGTTGCTCTCCTTCTACACGATACGCATAGCTACCCACATTCCTCAGGTGGAAAGGTTCGTTATCATTTTCATTGAATGCTTCATAGTAAGGGTTCAGCACTTCGCGCGCAATATCTTCCATGTCGATTCCCTCAATCTTGGAGGAGATACCCTTAAAATAGTTGTTCAGTACAGCAGAGGAAATACCGAGTGCCTCGAAAATATGTGCACCGCGGTAGCTGCGAAGTGTGGAGTTCCCCATCTTGGAGAGTACTTTCAATAATCCTTTGCTGACCGACTTGATATAATTTTTCTTCGCTGTGTTGAAGTCCAGTTGAATCTCACCCGACTTCACCTTCTGCGATAAAACTGCAAACACGAGATAGGGATTCACCGCATTGGCACCGAAGCCAAAAAGAAGAGCGAAGTGCATAACTTCCCGTGGCTCGGCACTCTCCACAACGATGTCGATCTGCATACGTTTTCTCTTTTCCACCAGGTAGAGATGTACTGCCGAAGTGGCCAACAGCGAGGGTATGGGTGCATTATCCGCGTTCACGCCTCTGTCGCTGAGGATGATGTAGTTTTTGCCTTCATCCACAGCCTTCTCAACGGAGTAGCAAAGATTATCCAGTGCTTCTTTCAGTCCTTGTGCACCTTTCGAAGGATTAAAGAGCATTGGGACTACAGCTGTGGAAAATCCTTTATAGCGGAGGTTTGTTAGAATATCGAACTGTGTGTTGGTGAGGATCGGACTTTTCACCTTTACAATACCCGATAGTGCCGGTATCTCTTCGAGTAGGTTTTGATGGATTGCCCCTAGGTAGCCCGTCAAAGACATCACCAATTCCTCCCTAATAGGGTCTATTGGGGGGTTGGTCACCTGTGCAAACTGTTGTCGGAAGTAATTGAAAAGACGTTGAGGCTTATCAGACAAAGCCGCCAGTGTTACGTCGTTACCCATAGAAGATACCGGTTCCTTCCCTTCAACCGCCATAGGCTTAATCAGCAGTTCAACATCTTCGGTTGTGTATCCGAATGCTTTTAGCTGACGTTCATAGTCGGCCACATCGTTGTTTACACTACGTCCCGATGAGATATCGTCGAGGTTTACGCAGTTCTTGTTGAGCCATTCCCGATAGGGGAAGGCATTGGCCAGTCCCTCTTTCAGTTCGCTGTCGGAATAAATCTTTCCGGTAAGTGTATCCACGATGAGCATCTTTCCCGGTTTCAACCGTCCTCTTGCTTTAATTTGAGAAGCTTCAAATTCAATCGTTCCGGTTTCGGAGGCAATGATCATGGTGTCATCGTGGGTGATGGTATAACGGGCGGGACGAAGACCATTGCGGTCGAGCATCCCCCCTGCATAGCGCCCATCGCTGAACATAAGCGTGGCCGGTCCGTCCCACGGCTCCATCAGCATGCTGTGATATTCATAAAATGCTCTCAGTTCATCTGAGATAGGATTCTTATCGTTAAAGCTCTCGGGTACCATCATCGCCATTGCATGTGGCAGTGTCTTGCCAGACATTACCAAGAACTCCAGTACATTGTCTACCGACGCGCTGTCGCTCATGCGAGGTTGCACAATTGGATAGAGCTGTGTTAGGTCGCCCAAGAGATCCGATTTGAGTACGCTCTCGCGGCTCTGCATCCACTGACGGTTTCCCCGAATGGTGTTAATTTCACCATTATGGGCCAACATGCGGAAAGGTTGTGCCAAATCCCAAGTAGGGAACGTGTTGGTGCTGAAGCGAGAGTGTACCATTGCGGCACGGCTCGTGAAGTTAGGATCCGAAAGGTCGGGGAAGTACTCACGAAGCTGCATCGACGAAAGCATTCCCTTGTATATCATTTGTTTGGTTGAGAGGCTTACAATGTAAAAACTCCGTTCTTCGGTCATTGTTGTGTCGGAAAGTGCTTTTTCAACTTTTTTCCGCAATAGGTAAAGACTTCTTTCCAGTTCTTCGGGCGAGCCTTTACCCGTAATAAACACCTGTTTGATAACCGGTTCATTCGAAAGAGCAATCTCACCCAGGCATTCACTATTTACGGGTACATCACGAATATGGAGGAGCACGAGTTGTTCTTCGGCAATTTTCTCCTTGAGCAACTTGATGCAATACTCGCGTTCATCCTCTTTGCGGGGAAGAAATAGAAGACCCGTTCCATACCGTCCTTCAGCCGGTACGGCTATTCCTTTCAGCAGGATGAACTCGTGTGGTATTTGTACTAGAATGCCTGCACCGTCACCCGTAATATTGTCGGCACTCTCCGCGCCACGATGTACCATGTTTTCCAGTACTCGCAGCCCTTTTTCCACAATGGCGTGTGATTTCTCTCCGTTTAGTGTTACAACCAAACCTACACCACAGGCATCGTGTTCGTTTTCAAATGAATATAGCGATTGTTGTTCCTGTGCCCGAAGGCGTTGGAAAATATTGTTTTGATCCATAACCTCTCGTTTTACGTTCAATTTGAGCCAAAAAAATAGCAGATAGTCATACCCGCTATTTTTTTTACTTTGAGTCAGATATTTATAATGATATGGCCCTTTAGCTGATAAATAGCAGTTCTCTGTATTTGGGTAGCGTCCACATCTGATTGTCGACAATTAGCTCTAGTTTGTCCACATGGTAGCGGATTACATTGAAGTAAACCTCTACGGTGTCGTGGTAAGCTATTGCTTTTTCACGTGCATCTTCCAGTTTATTGGCGGCCTTGCGTGCTTCCACCATATCGTCCACATTGCTCTTTATTGCTGAGATGTGACAAGCAATCTCTTCAATTAATGCGGCATCTTCTTTCGATAATTTATCGGCTTTCTCTTTATCGAATACAGCTCTCATCTTGTATAGATTATCGAGTAGCATCGACTGATATTCTGTCGCCACCGGTATGATGTGATTCATACACAAATCGCCCAATACGCGTGCTTCAATTTGAATCTTCTTGGTGTATGTTTCCCATTTAACTTCGTTGCGGGCATGAAGTTCTTTTTCGTTCAATACACCAATGATTTCAAACATCTTCACCGATTGTTCCGAAGTGTAAGCATCGTAGATAAGAGGTACGCTTGTTTCACAGTCGAGTCCTCTTTTCTTGGCTTCTTCTTTCCACTCATCGCTGTAGCCATTTCCTTCAAAACGGATAGCTTTTGAGCCTTTAATATAGAGACGGAGTGTATCGAAGATTGCCTGTTCTTTTTGCATTCCGTTCTGCATTTTCTTGTCGATCTCCTGTTTGAATTCGATCAATTGTGCTGCCACCACTGCATTTAATGCAGTCATAGCCGAAGAACAGTTTGCCGAAGATCCCACAGCCCTGAATTCGAAGCGGTTGCCGGTGAATGCAAAGGGTGAGGTGCGGTTTCTGTCCGTATTGTCAATCAGTACTTCAGGTATATGTGCCACACCTAATTTCATCAACTGCAGTTCATCTACAGTGATTTCGTCATCTTCTGAGCTCTGTTCAATTTTATCGAGAACAGCTGATATTTGTTTTCCAAGGAAAACGGAAATAATTGCAGGAGGAGCTTCATTGGCACCAAGTCTGTGTGCATTATTGGCCGACATGATAGATGCTTTCAACAGTGCATTGTGTTTGTACACTGCCATCAAGGTGTTTACCAAGAATGTAACGAACAGCAAGTTTTCTTTGGCCGTTTTACCGGGAGTAAACAGACCAATACCGGTATCGGTTCCAAGCGACCAGTTGTTGTGTTTGCCCGAACCGTTGATTCCGGCAAAAGGTTTCTCGTGCAAGAGCAGTTTGAAATTATGCTTTGCCGCAATCTTGTGCATCAGTGACATAACCAGTAAGTTTTGGTCGACTGCCAAGTTGGTCTCCCCAAAAATTGGAGCCACCTCAAACTGGTTAGGTGCAACCTCGTTGTGACGAGTTTTCAAGGGTATTCCATATTTATACGCTTCAAACTCCACTTCTTTCATGAAGGCAGCAACGCGCGGAGGAATTGCACCGAAATAGTGATCTTCGAGCTGCTGGTTTTTAGCACTCTCATGTCCCATCAGGGTGCGTTCGGTCAGGTTCAGGTCGGGACGAGCAGCATACAGCGCTTGGTCCACCAAAAAGTATTCCTGTTCCCATCCCAGGTAGGAATATACCTTCTTTACATCTGGGTATAACAGTTTACAAACATCCACAGCTGCTCTGTCAACAGCCGACAATGTTTTTAGTAGCGGAGTCTTATAATCCAGTGCTTCCCCGGTGTAAGAGATGAAAACTGTGGGAATACAAAGAGTGTCGTCGATAATAAAAGCAGGAGAAGAGGGATCCCATGCTGTATATCCCCTTGCTTCAAATGTATTGCGAATACCTCCACTTGGGAAGCTTGAAGCATCGGGTTCTTGTTGTGCAAGCAATTTACCGGAGAAACGTTCAATGATACCACCATCGGGACCATTTATGTAATCGATGAAAGAGTCATGTTTTTCCGCAGTTCCTTCGGTAAGTGGTTGAAACCAGTGTGTGTAATGTGTTGCGCCCATTTCAATGGCCCACATTTTCATACCTGCAGCCACGTGGTCAGCAATGTCGCGATGGAGCGTTGTGCCCCTGTCGATGGCTTCAAGTACGGTTTTCATTGTTTCTTTCGAAAGATACTTCGACATTTGTGCTCTGTTGAACACATATTTTCCGTAGTACTCCGAAGGTAATTTACCGGGAGATGATATTTCTACGGGGACTCTTTTTGTTGCTTCTGCTACAGCTTGAAATCGTAATGTTGACATATTACACGAAGTTGAGATATTACACGTTTATAATTGTGGAGTTTTCTGATAACCATTTTATGTGAATAATGAAAGAACTCCGTTGCAAATATAAGCACTATGTTTTAATAACAAAAGAAAAATAAGAAAAATGTTACTTTAATCGAATAAAATTAACATTATGATCCGTAATGTACGGGAATAATAGCAAAAGATAAGTCAAGAGGTGTCTTTTTTGACAGAATTATCTCTTCTTATCTGTTTTTTTGCACTATTTTGTACCATTTGAGGTTAGTAACCAGGGTAAAAGTGTAGACATTTGACACTTGAACCTCTTTTTCATAATGCCAAAAGAGATTCTCCATAGGAGAATCAGCCGAAGCGATTCAATCAGGAATAGGTATGAATGCTTTGTTGTGCCGAGGGGAGGTAGTTTACTCCATACCAGCATATCTGTAATAGTATAAAAGCAATCAGTAGCAGGTACATGGATAGTCTGGAGGATGCATTTTTTTTCAGACGGTAATGAATATAGACCATATATCCGAGCCAGGTGGCGGCAGCCCAAGTCTCTTTTGGGTCCCAACTCCAGTAATGTCCCCATGCCTCCTTCGCCCAGATGGCCCCCATCAGCATTCCGAGTGTGACGCAGGCAACACCAGCATAAACAAGCTCATCGGTCATATGCAGCAACCGATCGCAATTCTCTATCTTCCGCTCTCTTATGAGGTAGTAGAGTGCAATCAAAGTGGCAGCACCCAAAATGGCATAGGAGAACATATAAATGATGACATGTGGTGCAAACCACGGACTTTGCAGCGCAGGCATCAGAGACTTGTTGTGGATCTCGGGTTTGAGAATATTTACCAAGATAAAGACCGTAGAAAGTAGGGTTGTGAAGGATAGAATCCATTTGTATTTCCAGCGCAAAAAGGTAAGTAACCCCGCCACAGGAAGGAAGAAAGAATACCAAAGTCGTGTTTCCCCCATGGTCCGCAGGGGTGGTCTTTCGAGAAAATGCCAAAGACCGACAATAAAGAGGAGAAAAATCAGCAGTCCGGTTACCGTAAGCAATGCCGGAGTCGCTTTACGCTTGCTTTTAAAAGCAGCTGTTGCCCCAGCAGCCCAAAAGAGAATAGAAAGTATGGCGAAGTATATAAATGAATCCCAGTTCATACGTTTTTCGTTTTTGCGCTTTGTGTGTTGCTCTCTTCAGATTCAACCTTTTTTGGCCCGGCTATAAAAAGGAACATTGCCCCTGCCAACAGCATAAAGATGCCGGCATATACAACTTTTAGCCAAGGGTCGCGTACCAGCTCATAGATGGACCTGTCGGAATATTTTCCTTTTGCAACATCGTAGCTGTATTGGTAAATCATCCAGTTACCGATTGATAACGGTTTGTTTACCTCAATGATGGCTTGTTGTGGCCCTCCGTTCTCTGTATAAAATGTGACATACGAACGATACCTTTTTATTTCCTGCTGTGGCATGGCAATGCTTGTGTTCTCTGAAACCGGCAAGATGCTGTGTGGAAACAGGTAGCTGCCGTTACTTACCCATCCCGTTACCGATTCTTTGCGCCCTGGGGGAGTTGCTTTTACCTTGATGGCCGATGCGGCACCCTCCATTAACATGGGGACCGCATAAAGATTAGAATCGCCTCTCAGTATAGCTGCATGGGGGAGATATTCCAAGATTTCCAATGTATAACCAGCAAGGCGGACTGTTTTTCCGGTATCCTCAAACTGGTAATTTTCGGGTTTTTCAGCAGGTAATATACTTCCTGTTTCATTCTCAATGAGGACCAGCTTGGGGAGATACTCTTCAATAAGGAACGAATCGAGTTGTATGGCCAAGGGTAATTCTTTTATTTCTCCCAACTGATTAATGGCTCGCCATTCCACCTCACCTTCGCTCACGCTCATGGTCAGTCGCTCCATATCGGCACTGCCAAGCAGACCGCCAAAAAGAGCTAAAAATAATCCAACATGATTGATATAGAATCCGATATCGCGCCAAGACTGTTTTTGTCGAGTTCTTCTTAGCGTGGTAAGTCCGAGTATGAATACCAGGTACATGCAAAGCAGTACAAATGGCCAGGAGGTGGTCATTCGGTTCCAGCCGAGTGTTGCCAAGAGGGTAGAGGGTAGCTGACTGTTGTTGTTGCTGTGCGAATGTTGAGGTATCAATCCCAAGATCACGCAGAGGAGTAGAAAAATGGTGATGGCCGGTACAGCTGCATAAACACCACCAAACCATCGTACAGTTCTGTTTCGGGGAAACAGAAAGTGAACAGCAAGTAATCCAATCACAAAAAGAATTCCAATGATGCCGTTCACCGGATATGCAAATAAAGTGGGTTGAATATTTCCCACACTAAATTGTAGCAGTAGGCCCGAAAAGAGGATGCCCACTGCTACAATAAATCCTTCACGATAACCCCATGGTTGTTCCCAGATTCTCATTTCATGCTGACCAAACGGTTGTTAGCTTTGGCCTTTTCCAACCATTGGGGAATCACTGTTTCCCGGAATGCCTCCTTGTTTTCTCTCTCTTGCTGCATGTCCAACCCAATGTAGGCCTGTGCCTTTTCTTTCGTAGAGATATCGGGCAGCGGAACATCGCCTGTAAAGCCAAGCTGTGCCAGCACCTTCGCTATTTCAAATCGAGCTTTGTGTGCACGATCGAGACTGAGCGAAAGAATACGTTGGAATTCTACCGGTGAGTGGAATGATCCTCCATGCGATGCCACAGCGTAGTCCCAACGCCATTGCGACTGCCGAATGAGCTGCAAGGCGTTTTTCATCTGTGCTTCTGTGGCACCCTTTTCCCACGCGAACTGTGCCTCCAAATGGGCTTTCGCCAGCTCTTTCTCAACCAAATTGCGAATCTGGTTAGCGCTTCGTTGCCGTTCGTAAACAGAATTGCGGAGATCTTCTTCCGTCTCGCGATGGCATACCTGGCACGTGTTGTTTATTGTTGCCAAGGGACTTCTTACGTGGTGACTGCTATATTTAATACCGCCCTCCGACACATAGGGCATATGGCAGTCGGCACAAGAAACGCCCCGTTGTGCATGGATTCCAGTCTTGAAGATCTCATAGTCGGGATGTTGCGCCTTAATAATGGGTGCTTTGCTCAGTTTGTGTGTGTAGTCGCTAAACTGAATGCTATCGTAGTACTGTTCAGCGCCCTCCATAGTGGTGCCATTGTGCCAAGGAAAGATCAGGTATTTCCCTTCCGGCGTGAAGTAATATTCCACGTGACATTGTGCACAGGCCAGTGATCGCATCTCCTGTTGCGATGCTTCCTGAATATCTTTTCCCATGGCTTGGTATCCTTCAATCAGGCCGGGACGACTAATCTTCAGGTTCATGGTCTCCGCATCGTGGCAGTCGGCACATCCAATAGGATTCACCACTTCATGTCCCCAATGTGCCCAGGTTTTGTTGTAAAACTCTGCTACACCCACAGAATCCATCAGTCGAGGTACATCCGGACTCTTACAGGTCCAGCAGGTAGCCGGTTGTGGACCATCCTCTGCAGTCATAGGCGAGCCTGTTCTCAGTGTCTCACGAACATCCTCCACGGCATGCATATGTCCGCGCGGTGTTCCGTAGTCTTTCGAAAAAGCGTATCCTGCCCAAAGGATTACCATTTCGGGACGTTGTTCGAGTACATCCACAACGCTACTTCCGTTGAATTCGCTCTGGAAAGAGGTTTCCGCCGTTTTTGTCCAGGTTTCATATTCCCGTGGGTAGTTAACGGCGAACAGCTCGTTTCTCGATTCAATGCCTGTGATTTCTACTTTTTTGTTGTTCATCACACTGGCAATTTCCGCTCTGCGTTGCGTGATGGACGCCGCAAGCATTCCCAAAAGGAAAACTACTCCCAATGTCACAAAAAACAGGAGCCATCCGACCCAAGGTTTCATGCTGTTACTTTTTCTTGTCCTGCTCATAGTATATGTTTTATGCTAAATCATTAATTACCTCATAAAATTGATCAACGAATCATCTCGCTCAACCATTCCGGCACATTGCTTTCCGGCATGGGAATGCGTGCGTTGGGTGTGGAAGAGAGCGATCGGCTACGTGTATGCGGCACTTCGCGGTGGCAGTCCCAGCAAGCCTTTCCGCCTAAATCTTTCATTTCCTTAAACCCCATCCGTCCCGTATTCACAAACTCCGTATTGAGTTGGGTGTGGCACCGGATGCAGTTGTTCATGATCACCTCAGAGCTTGCTTCTATGGCTTGAATTGCTTGCTTCTCGCCCCGAATGGTGAAGATGGCCGAATGGCGCAATCCGTCTGTGGCTTTAAAGTAATAACCTTTAACTTTGTTGTCTTGCGGAACGTGGCAATCGTTACAGGTTGTGTTTCGCCCATGTGAGCTGTGCATCCAGGTAGCGTAGTAGGGACCCATGATGTGGCAGTTTACACAGGTTGCCGGATTGTTGGAGAGATAGCTGTAGGCGCGGGATGCAAAGAATGTGTAGATAAAAAGCCCCACGAAAGCACCACAAATAAGAATGGCCGGATACTTCCATCCGCCACGAGGCTTGACTTCATTCCATAGGTTTTGCAGTTTACTCATGGTTCCTCCCTTTTAAAAGTTTCTCTATCAATAACAAAGAAAGCGATAATATTTGCAAAAAACTGTAATAATTATGACATTTGTAGGAATTTAATTAAATCATATGAAACAGCACTTTTCTACTACCGAGAACAGCCGCATGATCTTTCAATGCCCCCTTTGCAGTTCAATACCGATTGAAGAGCAGGACTCTTTTTTGCGCGATGTGCGTTATGCTGTCCGTCACTATAGGAAAGGCGAAATGATTGTGAACCAAGGCATGCGCTATGATGCGCTTTATATCTTGATCAGGGGTGAGGTGGTGACGGAGATGGCCGATGAGAAAGGCGATTTTATGAAAGTTGAACAGATAAAAGCGCCCCATCCAATGGCGACCGGCTTTTTGTTTGCAACCGATAACCGTTCTCCTGTAACAGCCCTATGTATGGTCGACAGCAGCGTGGTTGTGATACCCAAAGAGAATGTCTATTTTCTACTGCGCGAATACGAATCGTTCATGATGGCCTTTTTGTCTTACATCTCCAACAAGGTTGCTTTTCTTTCTGAAAAACTGCGACTTGTCTCCTTGCGGACCATTCGGGCCAAGATTGCCTATTACCTGTTAAAAGAATCGGAAGGAGGCAAGACGTTTACATTGAAGACATCCAGAGAGAGCATTGCCCAGCTATTTGGTGTTTCGCGTCCCGCCTTGGTGAAAGTAATGATGGAGATGGCCGATGAGGGCTTAATTGATGTAAACCGTCGCGAAATTTGCATCAACGATAGGGCTGCGTTGCAGCGAATGGTGTAGTATGCCTATTTGTAGATTGAAGTAGGTGTAATTTTATTCAGATGATTGCATTCACCCTTTTAACAATACAGCTTGATTATGAATACATTTGCCGATAAAGTAATTGCCTTTAACCGTAACTTGAACTATACGGGTGACCTGCCTGAAGGCTTTCGGGTGATGAATCCCTTTTTGGATAACCCCGAAACGATGGAGGTGATGCAAGCATTTTATCACAAGTTTTATCGCGACAATCGCCAACGAAGATTTATTGTAGGGATAAATCCCGGTCGTAATGGGGCAGGGGTGACAGGCATTCCGTTTACCGATACCAAAAGGTTGGAGGGTGCATGTGGCATCATCATGAAGTCGGTGCACACCCACGAAGTTTCTTCCGTTTTTGTCTATGATATGATTGAGGCTTACGGCGGTGTGGTGCAGTTCTATCGCGATTTTTACATTAACTCTCCTTTTCCGTTGGCCATCATCCGACAGTCAAAAGGGGGAGCTTGGCTCAATGCCAATTATTACGATGATCCCAAGCTCTTTAATGCATTAAAAGGATTCATGATTGAGTCGTTGAAGGAACATATCAAATTGGGTCTCGACACCTCGGAGGTGTTTATACTTGGGAAGAAGAATGCCGATTTTATTGCGAAATTGAATGCCGAGGAGAAGCTGTTTGACAAAATGACAACATTGGAGCACCCCCGTTTTATTCAGCAATATAAGTCGAAAGAAAAAGAGCTCTATATCGATAAGTACCTCGCTGCATTTCATGCGCTTTTATAGCAATAAACGATCGTTTTGTTGTGCGAAATATTGGTAAGGTATTTCGGATATCCTCCAATGAGCTTCGGTTGGACCAACACTGGTTATCCCTTATATTTCCCTTATATTTCGCTTATATTTTTATAAGGATGGAATAAGGAAGATATAAGGAGGGTATGAGGTTGAATCAACGAAGATATGAGGGAGGATTATGGCTGTATGCTGGAAGTAACGGCATAAAAGCGAAGGCCTGAGGATGCTGAATGTGAGGATAAAACAAAAATCCCCGGAACGTTTTCGTTCCAGGGATTGAATCAGTTGCTGATTTTTTGTGTGGTGCCACCAGAACGTTTTGCCTTTTAGTAACTACCACATTTATAATATCTTATAGAGTATCAAAACAACCGTGCAAATGAATGAACATAGTGCTTTTTTCGGCGTTTTGCCCGACAATGCTATTGTCATTTCCAATACGAGACAAAGGTACAGAAAATAGATGTAATCCCTAAGCAAAATGAAATATTATTCGCTTTATAGTGAAACTAAAACAATTTACTTTTCGTCCCAACAAAAGTCAATGTCAATCGATGCATCGCCCTTGTCGCCGCCACATAGAGCATACTCTGGTCAATCTCCGATTGGTAATTCTTATCAGTCACTTGCGGAATGATTACTTCATCGAACTCCAACCCTTTTGCCATGTGAGCAGAAGTGATTATAATACCTTGTACGAAAGCAGAACTTTGATTTGAAAGGAAGTAAACATCATCTGTATATGCTTTTAACTTATCTGCTATGTCTTTTGCCTGTAATTCAGTCTTACAAACAATCCCAAGTGATTTATAGGACGACTTTTTGAATGTAGAAATCAAGTTCGCAATGCAGGATATTTCATCTTCCTCATTCTTGCATTTAAGAATTTGCGGTTTCTCTCCATGCCGGGCAACGGGTTCCAGTTCTTCGTTTTTCCGAATCTTCTGTGCAAAATCAGTTATCTCGTATGTTGAACGATAACTCTTGCATAGTTTCATCACCTCTCCCGTAATGAGTGCTTTCTGAATCATATCCGCATTCGATGAACCGTAAGGATTAACTGACTGGCTTGCATCACCCAAAACGGTCTTTCGACAAGGATATAGCTTTTGTATCAACTTATACTGTATAGGTGAGTAGTCCTGCATCTCATCAATCAAAAGGTGTTTGACTGGCGATTTCGTGTTATTCCCGTCCAATGCGATGTGGATATAAGCCAATGGTGCTAAATCCGCATATTCAAGTGTTCGATTCTTACGCATCTTAAACAACTCGGGCTTACCAATCCATTCAAAGAAATCTTTATAGACCTGTACATCGTTGTTCCCGGCAAACATGTTCCTTATTTCTTTTTTGAGCATATTCCGTTCGGCAGTGGTAACTGTGATCCGATATTGAACCTGTGCCATTTCCAGAATATAATCAGTCATTGTTTCAAAACGTTGCCGCATCGGATAGCGGTCAAAACGCCTAAATTGTTCTTCAATAAATTCGGCAGGAATAGTAACATGCTTTGTTAGCTTTACATCTACCGCTTTGAAATAGTTGTTCTCAATATGCAGGATAAATCGGTCGAGTTGGGAAATAAAATCAAACGATGCCTTATACTGTATGCGATCTGTAAAGCCCGGAGCTGGTTTTGTGAGCAATTCGTTTACCTGCTCAAAAAAGGTCTGAAACTTATATTTGTTGTCCAATACGCTGGAAAGTATTTGCTCCATACTGGTTTCAGGTACGGTTTCTTCGCCAAGTTCGGGAAGCACATTAGATATGTAATCGGCAAACACCTTGTTGGGTGAGATTATCAATATGTCCTTTGAGGAAATGCTACCCTTGAAAGCATAAAGCAGGTAAGCGATACGGTGCAGGGCAATAGAAGTCTTTCCCGATCCGGCAACTCCTTGTATGATGATTGTTTGAGCATCTTCATTACGGATAATCCGGTTCTGCTCCCGCTGAATGGTAGCCACGATATTCTTCATCTTATCGTCCGCATTGGAACTTAATTCCTTTTGAAGAATATCATCATGAACAGTCAGCGAACTCTCAATCATATATTCCATTCTGCCTTTCCGAATACGATATTGCCGTTTGAGTGTAATATCTCCCGTCACTTCGCCTGCCGGAGATTCGTAAGAAGCCTCTCCCAATTCATAGTCATAAAACATACTCGAAATCGGCGCACGCCAGTCATAAATAAAGCTCATCTTACTATCCGAATCATAGAACGAGTGAACGCCAATATAGACAGGTAAAACTTTTCCGTCTTTTTCCCTACTCTTAAAGTCAATCCGACCGAAGTATGGAATATCCAGTATCTTACCCAATCGTTTGCGTTTATCAATCACATTCTCGCCTAATGCAAAATGATTCAGAATGCTTTCCCGCATCGAGCGAATCTCGTGCGGGTCAATATCTTTGTTCGACCACAGGTAATCTTTATACTCTGCCAGTGTATCGACATGTTCTTTCACTGACACATCCGTACTATTAATAGTCTTATTCAGCAAATTGATAACCTGCTGTAAATAATCACGTTCCTGTTTCTCTGTTTTATTAAATATCATAAAGCACTCCTTGTTATTACATTAAAAAAGACACAAAAGGGTGCGCAAAATTACTGCATATCAGTGGTGTACGAAATGGCTATTTATAGCTATATATCAAAACCAGTTTTGTATCTTTGCACGCTCAATAAAATAAATATGGATATTCTAAAACTCGCAGAGCAGAATCAGCAAGCCGCATGGGAAATACTGGAAGATACTCGTATTATCCCGGCATGGGAACGCATTGGTGCAACTGTTAATATTATCGGTTCGCTTAAATCAGGTTTGTTGATGAAAAGCAGGGATATAGACATGCACATTTATACCGACCATCTCAATATAATAGAGAGTTTCTCTGTTATGCAGGAGTTGGCAGAACGTCTTCCTCTGAAAGAAATCCAATATATAAATGGGATAAATACCGAAGAAGAATGTATCGAATGGCACGCCCGGTATGAAGATAAAGAAGGGAACACATGGAAGTTTGACATGATTCATATCCGCCGAGGTTCCAAGTATGACGGCACGGTAGAGCGAGTAACCGATGCTATAATCAATCAACTAACGCCTGAAATCCGACAAACTATTCTTCAAATCAAATACGATGTGCCGGAAGGTGTATTTATTCCGGGTATAGAGATATACCATGCTGTTTTTACGGGTGGAGTGAAAACGTATGAGGAACTGGAACAATGGAGAAAAACCAATCCGTTGACAAACAGTTTGGATTGGCTACCTTAATAGATGATGCCAAAATCGCGTGCAGTATTAATCGCCTCCATCACATTATCAACATCCAGTTTAGACAATATATTCTTTCGGTGATTATTAACCGTATAAATACTGATATGCAGTCTATCTGCAATTTCTTTACTTAGAAAGCCCTGACGAATTAACAGAAGTATCTCTTTTTCCCGGTTAGTTAACTGTTTCTCTGCCGGAGTGAATGCCTGAGCAAATATCTCGCCCGTCTTACTATTAATAACCGTTCGCTTGATTCTTTCGGTAAATGTTTGGTCGGGAGATATATCTACAACTCCCATAATAATCCAAGCCTTGCCGTTCCTATCCTTCTCAAGAACCTGCTGTCGGCTGGTTACATTTACATACTGCCCTTTAGCGTTCAGTATCCGGTATTGGAATATCTGCTGATAGTCATTTCTTTCTTCCTGCGGAAGCGAATAAATAAACTTCCCATGCTCAATCTGGTACTCCAACAGCTGGGAACGGTCATCCGGATGTATCCTGTCTTCCAATAGATCGCCCTGCTTCCTTATCGTTTTTATCCAAGCAGGATTATATCCGAAAAGAGTAGAGAAGTTATCAGAAGCGAAGTCGTACCTTTCTTTGAACACATCGACTGTGAAAATACAACTTTGGCTCATTCGGGAGAATGCCTGTATAGATTCCCGCTTCTTATTCCATAAATCATAGTTGATGTCAAAGTTGCTGATATGCTGCCTTGACCATAGTTCTTCGGGAGTTATATTGTTGGAAATCATGGGGCAAAGATAGCTATAAATAGTCATTTCTCAGGTGGAAAACAATGAATATTTTTGTTGCTAAAAACGTGTGGGACGTCTATTATTTACAATTTCAGATGATTGACTACCACTATTTTTGAGTTCGAAATTTGAAAGCAGGAATCTACAAACGTTATGTTGCGCTTGCTCTTACTCTAAACAACGGTTATGAAAAATGAAATAGAAAAAATTGTCAGCGAATTGAAGGCTTCAATACAAGTTGGAGAATTAGAACTGTACGATATAGTTCAAAATGTTCCGTCTATGATATTGATGATGGAAGATGCTTTTGAAAAATTGAAAGCAAATGTTTCGAAATACGAATTTCTTACACGACAGGAGGAGATTGCGTTCTTCAAAGAAACGAAACCCAAGATATTTAGTAGGCTGATATATCTTCGTAAGATATACTATCTTGAAGTCAATCGTCCTGTTTCAAACTACACTACCATAAGAGCATATTTGGAAAAAGAGATTGATAACATTAATTCATTTTCCAATAAGAACGCTGAATTTATCCAATATTATCGCTCAGGACAGACTTGCTTTGACGAACACTATTTTGTGCGAGGTCGTTTTGAAATGGATTTAAACCTCGAAAGTTTCTATTTTGAAAGGGACCCTCGTTTTTCCACAAACTCTGACTTCAAAGCAGCCAGATTGCTTGCCAACGATATGCTGGCGGCTTATCTGAATTGCGAGTTATCGAAACTGAAATATCAAGAAGAAAACAGCTATAACATAAATGATGAACTGCCTCCTGCTAAATGGACTGATAAGAAAACGGCACTTGGAGAAATAATTTATGGAATCCATGAAGAAAAAAGTATCAATGCGGGAATGATAGAAATTAAAGCATTAGCAACTATTTTCGGGCGAATATTCAAAGTCGATTTGAGCGATATTTATCGCATATTTTTAGAAATCAGAAGTCGAAAAACCAATCGGACAGAGTATCTCAACCGCTTGATTAAAGCCTTGAACCGAAGAATGGATGAGGCAGACGGCAGATAACCCAATTAAATATATTATCTTTGTATGCGTAAAATAAAGAAAATAAGAAGTATATCAGATACTTCATAGATATATAACATAACGTTCGCTGAACGTCTCAATGTAGAAAACTGGCACTTTTCAAAGACTATCGAGACAACAGTCGCAATGTTCATGCTATACGAAAGTATGGCGTGGACTTGCCTGTTTCGATAGTCGGGTATGCCAGTACCTCTACATTGAGCAGTGTGAGTTCCACGCTTTTTTCGTATTTAGCATAACATTTTAAGAATCATGAAGAAAATAAAGTTATACATAGCAGCTTCCATTGACGGGTACATTGCCCGCAACGATGGCGATTTGGATTGGTTAATGAAATATCCCATTAACTCTGAAACAAATTACGGGTATGATGATTTCTACAAGTCCGTCGATACGGTTATCATGGGCGGACAAACATACCGAGACATTCTGAATATGGATTTCGTTTGGCCATACAAGGATAAAACGTCCTATGTTGTAACCCGCAATTCGATGGGGACAAAAGAGAACGTCCACTTTATTACGGAGAATATAGTTGAAGAGATTTCAAAACTTCGAGAAGAAAAAGGTCAAGACATCTGGCTTGTCGGCGGTGGTCAGTTAATAACAATGCTTCTCAATCAGGATATGGTTGATGAAATGATAATAACTACTATCCCAGTTCTTCTTGGAAACGGAATACCATTGTTTCCTGATAGTCCAAAAGAATTAGAATGGAAATTACAGGATTGTAGGAGCTATGAAAATGGTATAGTTCAGATCGTTTATAAAAAGAAGTAAGGACTGAAAATAGTAGATAGAAAGCCACTCCTATTTTATAAGTTAGCAAGATAGGAAAAGTCCTAAATCTGTTTGCATCATACTTTTGTAGAAACAAATAAAAGAAATGAGTATGACAAAAACAGAACGAGTTACAAGTATTATCCTAGCGGTTATCCTTCTACTAACCGTTGCCAACAGCACATGGTATTTTCTGGGCATTGCCAAAGTGAGCGCTGTTCAATGGCTTGTTTTCAACGCATGTGCTCCGTCGAGTATCGCTTTCCTGCTGGGGTTAATCTTCTATTTCAGAACAAAGAACAAAATGTGGCTTACAATCGCCGTTGTGCCGATGATGTTCTTCGGAACAATGGGCTTGTTTATCTTTCCGTGGAAAAGCAGAATTGATCTTTTGACCCAATTCTCCCATATCATTATGACGCTCAATATCGTATTGGGTTTATGGATTACATTAAAAGACAAAGATTACAAGGTTTTAGGAAACGGATTATTGTCAAGCGTATTAATAGGAATACCTTTTATAGCATTCACCCAGGCCTACTGCCGTGAACATGCGGAGGAAGTAATGAGAGTTTTAGGAATCTAATTTCAGTAAATAAGATGCAACAACGAATATCAACCATAGAGGAATACCAGAAACAGATCAATATCATTGTGGAGTATATCAACAATCACTTGGATCAAGCCGTTGATTTGACAAAACTGGCTGAAATAAGTCATTTCTCTCCCTATCACTTCCACCGCATTACCCGTGCGTTTATGGGAGAACCTATCGGAACTTATATCGTTAGGGTTCGGCTGGAAACTGCTGCCCGTTTGATTCGATATACCGATATGTCTGTTGCTGAAATCGCCTACCGTGTCGGCTACGATGTTCCTGCGTCTTTATCAAAAGCATTCAAACAACAATATGGTATTTCGCCGTCAGAATACCGCACCAACAAAGATTTTACCATTATGAAAGCAGAAAAGAAAGATATGCAATTAAAGATAAAAGCACCCAAAATAGTGGAGATTGAAGCCAAGCAAGCCATTTACATTAAACTCACAGGCAAATACGGAAGCCTCGACTTCTCAGGTTCATGGCAACGTTTGTGGCAATTCGTCAAAGAACACAAGCTCTTTACTGCCGGAATGGAGCATATAGCCATTTATCACGATGACCCGAAAGTGACAGAAAGCGATAAACTCCGCACCGATATTTGCCTTGTCGTTAAAAAAGACGTAAAGCCACAAGGCGATATTGGAGTAAAAGAAATCAAAGCGGGAAAGTTTGCTATGTTTCACTATCAGGGAGCATACAGCAATTTAGATGCTGTCTATGATATGATTTATGGAAAACTCTTGCCGGAGAATGGCTTGAGGCTTAGGGATTATCCTTGTTTCGAGAAATACCTCAATCACCCAGACAGAACAGAACCCGAAAAGTTGAAAACAGAAATCTATATTCCTGTGGAATAAGATAGTATCTTTGTATCTGAAAAGGAATGGGATTAAGCATGGAAATCAGAAATAACAAACCCACATTATTCGAGAAATCAACCTGCAATATATGGACTGATCCTTATATTCAGCAACAGATGCTGAAAGAACATTTGAATCCAATATCCGATGGAGCAAGTCGGAAACAGGAGTCAATATTAAAAATCATAGATTTTGTACTTAAGCAGTCAAAACCCAAAAGCCGTCTGCTTGATTTGGGATGTGGTCCTGGCTTATACACTTCTCTATTCAAAGATAAAGGCTATGATGTAACAGGGATTGATTTCAACAAGGCTTCCATCGAATATGCAATTGGCAAAAGAACGGATATCAACTACATTTTGGGCGATTATATAAATGAGTATCCCGCTGGGGAGTATGATACAGTAATCATGATTTACTGCGACTTGGGCACTCATTCCGACAAAGACAGAGATAAATTGCTGGAAAATATATATCATTCCTTGAATGATGGCGGTGTTTTCATTTTCGATGTCTTTACCGAAGAACTCGTGAAAGACAAGCAGAAAGATAAAGGCTGGGATTATGCTCATCAAGGAGGCTTCTGGAGTCAAGAGGAATATCTGTTGTTGAGCCAAACTTTCCATTACCCCGAGAATAAAGCATTTGGCTATCAATATAACCTATTGACTAAAGACGAGACCAAACAATTCATTGTTTGGGATAGATATTACACAGAAGAAGAGATCATTCTCGTCCTACAAAATATAGGTTTCCGAAAAGTTACTATACACAAGAATATTTTGGATGGTAATAGCTTTACATCCGGTAGCGAAATGTTTATTGTAGCGGAGAAATGAAATGTAAGACAAATAAATATCTACTATTGTTCATCATAATATGAAAATTAGAAATGTAACTTTAGCTGACGCGAAAGAAATCTGCGATATTTACAACTACTATATAGAATATACTGCCGTAACTTTTGAGACGGTTGCCGTAAGCGAAAGTGAGATGCAGCATCGAATAGCTGCTTTTTTAGATGATGACTTTCCTTATTTTGTCGGAGAGGTAAACGGTAAAATAGTAGGTTATTGCTATCTGCACAACTGGAATAACCGCTGTGCTTATTCATCCACAAAAGAGGTAACTGTATATCTGGAGAAAGATCAAAAAGGCAAAGGTCTTGGCACAATTTTGTACCAGTATCTTTTCAAAGAAATACATAAAAGAGACATACATTCTATTATTGCCGGTATTTGCACTCCGAATGAAAGAAGTGTACGTCTGCATGAAAGTTTCGGTTTCAAACAGGTATCGCACATGAAAGAAATTGGTTGGAAATTCGACCAATGGCGTGATGTCGGGCACTGGCAACTAATAATAAACAAAATGCCACCCAAAATTCTTATTCTTTGCACAGGCAATAGTTGCAGAAGCCAAATGGCACATGGTTTCTTGCAATCCTTTGACACCAAACTACTGGTTTATTCGGCAGGGACACAGCCAAGTGGGCAAGTAAATCCTAAAGCAATAGAAGTTATGCAAGAGGTTGGAATAGACATTTCGCACCATACGCCCCATAACGTAGATGATTATACGAATGATGATTGGGACTACGTTATTACAGTTTGTGGCGGTGCAAATGAACATTGCCCGACCTTCTCAGGAAAAGTAAATAAACGGTTGCATATAGGTTTTGAAGATCCTTCCGAGGCAATAGGAACAGCCGATTTCATACAATCTGAGTTTATTAAGATAAGAGATGCAATCAAGAAAGCCTTTTTCGAGCTATATTGCAATGAAATAAAGGATTATTTTTAATCAAAAAAGAATATGAACAAGAACCTTACCAATAAGAAAAGTCTTTTTATGGTTTTGGATGTGTTAGAAGAACTAAACATCCGCTACTGGGTTGACGGAGGTTGGGGTGTTGATATCCTTATTGGTGAGCAGACAAGAGAACACCGGGATGTTGATATTGACTTCGATGCTACTTTTGAAACGATATTGATTGATAAGTTAGAAGGGCTTGGCTACCAAATCACAACCGATTGGCGACCGGCTCGGGTAGAATTATCTCATCCCATACATGGACATATTGATATTCATCCGTTAATAATCAGCGATTCGGGCGATGCAAAACAAGCTGACTTGGAAGGTGGTTGGTATCATTTTAAAGCTGAATATTTCTCAGAAGCGTTGTTTGAAGGAAGGACGATACCCTGTATTTCGCTTGAAGCACAGCGGCTATTCCACAGCGGGTATGAATTGCGGGAAGTAGACAAGGAAGATTTGAAAAAACTGGATTCGCTTGGAAATAGTAATTAAATAAAAACGCATTGAGTAGATGAATACAGATACAATCATTTATCGACTAGCCACAAGCAATGACATTGCTTTCATGTCTCAAATCTTAGTAGATGCCGCCGCTGCCTCAGGAGTAAATATGTCTGTACATGATTTACCGAATCACCCAGATACCTATCAGTACATAGAAGGCTTCCCCAAAGGTTCGGATGTAGGAATTATTGCAGAGATAACCAATAAACAGATGATAGGCGCAGCGTGGATACGCTTATTACCTACTGATGAACATGTGGTTACCTATCCTTTACCGGAGCTAACGATGGGCGTGATACCCGAATGCAGGCGAATGGGCATAGGAGAACGGATGATGGAGGAGCTATATAAAGCAGCTATTGCGATGAATATTCCCGAAATATCGCTGGGTGTACATAAAGAGAACCTGCCAGCAGTCAATCTGTATTGGAAACAGGGTTGGAAGGTAGATGGAACCTATAAGGAATATATAATGATGAGCAGAAAGCTTTGAGCAGATACCAAAAAAGTATTACCTTTGCAATGCTGGACGACCGGCTATAAACTAATAACAGATGGACGACCATCCTAAATCATTAAATTATGGCATGGTTATTCCTTGTATTAGGAGGTCTTTTCGAAATAGGCTGGCCTCTCGGTTTCAAATTAGCTTCATCTACTCCACACAAGTTCTTGTTTATTGCGATGTCCGTAGTCTCTATGGCTATGAGCGGTTACTTTCTGTATCTTGCTCAGCGAAGTATCCCTATTGGTACAGCGTATGCCGTATGGACAGGCATCGGAGCTATTGGCACGATTACAATAGGTATTCTCTTTTTCAATGATTCCATGGGACTGATGCGACTGTTTTCTGCATCGTTGATTATCATTGGTATAATTGGGTTGAAGTTCTTTTAATTCGTATTTTTGCGTCAAATGCACATGGGAAATATTGAAATAAAAAGAATCACTCTTTGCGATATAAATCAATTGCAGGACATTAGTAGGCAAACCTTTTGGGAAACATTCTCAGAGTATAACACCAAAGAAAATATGGCTGATTATTTGGAATCCAGTTTCTCATTAGCCAAATTGACTTCTGAGTTAAATGATCAGAATTCTGAATTCTATTTTGCACGACATAACAACAATGTGATTGGATATTTGAAAGTGAACTTTGGAGAATCACAAACAGAATTAAAAGATTCAAAAGCATTGGAAATCGAAAGAATTTATGTCGTAAAAGAATTTCAGGGTAAAGATGTCGGACAATCACTTTATAAGAAAGCGATGCAAATTGCAATGAACATCAATGCCATGTATATATGGTTAGGGGTTTGGGAGAAAAACACAAAAGCAATTCGCTTTTACAAGAAAAATGGATTTATTGAATTCGACAAACATATCTTTAACTTAGGCAATGATGAGCAAACCGATATCATGATGAAATTCAGACTAAAAGGTTAATGCGCATTGAAACAAAAATATATATGAATACAGATTTCATAAACATAACACCGGAAAACATCATCGATGAGCATATCTGCTGCATTATCCGCAGCAAAAAGTCTCATCCAGGTATCGACACTAAACGTGGGTGGCTTGCTGACCGACTAACCGAAGGTCATGTCTTTCGTAAGTTGAATGCCAAGGCTACGGTTTTTATTGAATATGCGCCTTTAGAAACAGCTTGGGTTCCCATCATTGGTGATAACTATTATTACATCTATTGTCTGTGGGTTTTGGGGGAATACAAGGGGAAAGGATATGCAAAAGCATTGATGGAGTATTGCTTGGATGATGCCAAAGCGAAGGGTAAATCCGGCGTCTGTATGCTTGGGGCAACAAAACAAAAAGCTTGGCTTTCCGACCAGTCATTTGCGAAGAAGTACGGCTTTGAAGTGGTTGACACAACCGATAACGGGTACGAACTACTGGCTCTCTCTTTTGATGACACAAAACCCCGGTTTGCCTCCAAGGTAAAAGAACCGGGAATAGAAAACAAAAAGTTGACCATCTATTATGACATGCAATGTCCCTATATTTCTCAAAACGTCGAGATGATTAAGCAGTATGGTGAAATGCATGACATTCCTGTCTCTCTCATTCAAGTGGGCACGCTACAAAAAGCGAAGGAATTGCCCTGTGTTTTCAATAACTTTGCTGTGTTTTACAAAGGACGGTTTGAGACAGTGAATTTATTAACTGTTGATAACCTAAAGAGAATACTTAAGATATAAGCTACCAGAATGCCCAAGAACGCTATCGAATCAAAATCCAAGATGTGGAACCTGTGGCACGGCTGTCATAAGCTGAGTGCAGGTTGCCAGCATTGCTACGTCTATCGGGGCGATGCAAAGCGAGGTATTGATAGTAGTATCGTAACCAAAACCAAGAACTTTGACCTACCCATTCAAAAGAAGCGCAATGGTGAATACAAAATCCCTTCCGGTTCGCTGGTCTATACCTGTTTTACTTCCGACTTCTTCGTGGAAGATGCCGATGAGTGGCGTGCGGAAGCCTGGGAGATGATACGCCTTCGCAGTGATTTACGGTTTATGATGATTACCAAACGCATCGACCGCTTGCAAGTATCCCTTCCCGATGACTGGGACGAAGGTTATGAGAACGTAACCATCTGCTGCACTGTCGAGAATCAGGATCGTGCCGACTACCGCCTACCTATCTACAAAGAGGCTCTGGTAAAACATAAAATCATTATCTGCGAACCGCTTCTGGAGCGTATCGACCTCAGTCCGTATGATATAGGTGCGTGGGCAGAACAGGTAGTTGTCGGCGGAGAGTCGGGCTATGATGCCCGTCCTTGCAACTATGATTGGGTGATTGAATTGCATGACTTATGCGTTGCACAGAACGTTTCCTTCTGGTTCAAACAAACAGGAGCCAAGTTTATCAAGGATGGCAAACTCTACAACATCAACCGCCGACTGCAACATGCGCAGGCACGCAAAGCGGGAATCAATCACTATATTTAAGGTAGATACAAAAAAAATATCGTATCTTTGCCACCCTATGACAACAACTAAGAAGGATTTGGTGTAGTAAATAAGTTCCGACGTTCTGTCGAACTTATCCCTTAATTTATACTCAGGCATGTTCTTGCCGGAGTTATTTTCATATCTATATAACAACAATTTATGACTTGCGATGGGTGTATTGTATCCCTATCCCATGGTCATAACAATACCATTAAAACAATGAGTAACGAAAATAAAACAATATACGATTTCGACTTTAGTCTAATCTGCGAATACTTCGCACAAGTAGAACGTCAAGGACCGGGAAGTCCTGAAACAACCCGTAAAGCACTGAGCTTTATCGATAATCTGACTGAGAACTCCCGCATTGCCGATATTGGTTGCGGAACGGGCGGACAGACAGTTACATTGGCACAACACGCACCGGGCAAGATTACCGCACTGGACTTGTTTCCCGACTTTATTCAAATCTTCAACCGGAACGCCATTCAACTGGGGCTGCAAGACCGTATAAAAGGCATCGTCGGTTCAATGACCGACCCGCTACCTTTCGAGAATGAGTCGCTCGACCTGCTTTGGTCGGAAGGCGCGATCTACAATATCGGTTATGAACGCGGACTGAACGAATGGCGACAGTATCTGAAGAAAGGCGGCTACATCGCCGTATCGGAAGCCTCGTGGTTCACCGATGAACGCCCCGAGGAGATCAACGATTTCTGGATGGCAAGCTATCCCGAGATAGATACGATCCCCAACAAGGTTACCCAGATGCAGAAAGCAGGCTATGTCCCTATTGCCACATTTGTTATCCCGGAAACCTGCTGGACGGAACATTTCTTTGCTCCCTGCCACAAGGCTCAGGAAGATTTCTTAAAGAAGTACCCCGGAAACGAAACAGTAGAAAGCCTGATTTACAACCAACGCCGCGAAGAGGTGTTGTACAATAAGTACAAAGCGTTTTACGGCTACGTGTTCTATATCGGGAAGAAGATTAATTAATTACACAACAATGAACAATTTACAATTATACGGTTGGAATGAAGAATTATTCCGACAAAAACAAGAATCAAACTATAAAGACCTCGCACACGGACGGGTAGCGGTTACACATAAAACCTGTTACGAAGTGGTTGCCGAATCGGGGTTTTATACCTGCGAACTTGCCGGCAATATGCTCTATGGCAGGAGTGCGTCCGAATATCCATGCACGGGCGACTGGGTTATTTTCCAACCCGTCGATACAGATAAAGGTATTATCCTCGACAGTTTGTCCCGGCAAAAGACGCTTTATCGGCTGAAAAACGGGACTGCTTCAGAGCGGCAGGCAATCGCTTCGTTTCTCGATAAAGCCTTTATCGTGCAAAGTCTGGATGAACACTTTAATGTGCGCCGGATTGAACGTTTCATGTTGCAAACCGCAGACGAAAGCATTCAGCCTGTATTGGTATTGACTAAAACGGACTTGGGTTTCAACCGGGAAGAGACGGAAAACACTCTGAAGCATATCTCCGCTAAGATACCCGTTTTCTACACCAGCATAGAATCGCAGGAAAGCATTGATCGGCTTCGGGCATTTATTGCTCCCGGCGAAACAATTGTCTTTACAGGCATGTCGGGCGTAGGGAAGAGTACGTTGATCAATGCCCTTTGCGAGCGAGAGGTTTTGCAGACAGGTGCGATTAGCGATTCAACCGGGAAAGGGCGCCATACGTCAACCCGCCGCGAAATGGTATTGATGTCGGACGCGGGCGTACTGATCGATACTCCGGGGGTAAAGCTATTCGGTGTTACAACCGACAACGCCGATAAGCTGTCGGAGATTCTGGACATATCAGACTACGAGGGTAAGTGCCGGTTCGATGACTGTCAGCACATTAATGAGAAAGGCTGTGTTGTAATCGAAGCGGTAGAAAATGGCGAGATAGACCGTGGCATATATGAGAGTTACCTGAAACTTCGTCGGGAGGCATGGCATTATACGGCTTCCGTGCATGAGAAGCGGAAACAGGAAAAATCATTTACCAAGATGGTAAGGAACTTCAAAGATAAGAGACAGAATATATAAACTAACAGATAAACATACAAAGATGATACAGTTAAAAGACATACAGATCAGAGAGACAAATACGAACGACTTCAATGATATAATGACAGTCGAGAAACAGGCCTTTGGCTACGACAAAGAAGCCCAATTAGTAGCTGATCTATTGGCGGATAAAACCGCAGAGCCGATGGTGTCGCTGCTTGCTTTTTATCAGAATGAGGCTGTCGGGCATATCCTGTTCACCAGAACCTATTTTGATAATCAGGAAACGCAGCCGATGATGCACATACTCGCCCCATTGGCCGTCAAACCGGAATATCAACGGCAAGGTATCGGTGGCATGCTGATACGGGCAGGTATAGAGAAGTTGCAGAAAAAAGGCTCAAGCCTGGTGTTTGTATTGGGACATAAGGAATATTATCCGAAGTATGGTTTCTTGCCGGATGCAGCCAAGATGGGCTATCCGGCACCTTATCCGATAGCCGAAGAGTTTAGTGATTACTGGATGGTTCAGGCAATCAGTCCGAAAGGATTTGAAGTTGAAAAAGGAAATATCCGCTGTTGCGATGAATTAAATAAACCAGAGCATTGGAGGGATGATGAATCGGATAGATAATAGTATAGTCATCA
>DBQD01000062.1 GCA_002305715.1 Proteiniphilum sp. UBA1403
GCAGCATAAAAAATTAAAAAAGGAGCTGCCCTTTTGGAACAGCCCCTTTCTTTTATCACGCTAAGTGAACAGTTCTACTTTTCTTACAGTCTTGTTAATCTTTAAGATTAGGTTTGTACATATCCGTAGCAGTAATACCGCAGGCCTCTTTCATTTGTACGCAATATTCTAATTTTCCGAAATCACCATCACCATTGTTTGTGCCGAATATAAACTTTAATCCTGCCTCTTTAGCTTTCATTATAAATGCCTGATTCGGAATCCTATACCTGTTATTAATCTCAAGTACTTTTCCCGTAGCCACCATAGCCGCAATCACCTTATCCATGCGCTCTTCTGTCCAGAAAATATCATACCTATCATTCATTACATCTGGTAGAAAAGTTGGATTTACATAGACATCCATAGGTTCCTGCATTACATCCACAATTTTCTGTACAATGAGATCCATATACTGTTCTTCATCCTCCACAAATACCTCTTCGGGTATCCATAGGCGTGTACGTCTTCCTTTAGTGTCAGTAAACGTCATGGCATCGGTAAAAACATAATCAAACATGTCACGTACATCTTCTGAGAATGTATAGGGCCATTCTCTTCCTTCACCTTGCATAGCCTGAATGAATGGCTGTCCCTTCATTGTTGTCAAATATGCCATTACCTCATCGTCGTTTGTAATGGGAAAGCCGATACCGCAATTAGGAGCCAATGCATAGTTGATGCCTAATTTGCGAGACCGTATTGCTGCCTGTTCAGCTGTAATTCCTTTCAGGTGCACATGATAATCGAGTACAGGGAAATTCTCCTGATGTAACCGAATGATGTGATCTGTTGTTTCGTCAATTGCTTCATCCGCTAATAGAGATGTTTCTTTGATGTTTAGAGGGGTTACAGTAATCGATTGTATTTCGATTGTACCATCCATACAATGAATTGAGAAGATACCATTAGAAAGTAATTGTTTCGCATTTTCAGGAGTGCGATATGGCAGTGCCGGCTCAATATACTCTACCACTGGAGATCCATTCACAGACACGGTGATAGCTTTCCCAATAACGCGAATTTGCATATCGAACCATTCGTCGTTACTAACTATCGATTTGGTAAGATTACGTACGGCCAACAAACTTCCCGTTTTTGTCCACCATTCTGGATAGTCATTGTCGTTCTGAATTGCAACCTTGTAACCTTTTGTTCCATTCTTGTCGGTATGGAATGCAATAAACCCTTTCCCTTTGTTGACAGTTTTTAGTTTGATATTGAACTCAAAATCGGTGAAATTTCCCTTTTTCAAGGTGATTGAAGATTCATCGCTCAGCGTAAGATTTTGGTTGTTGATGACTACCAGGCCTTTACTTGTCCATTGGTCAATATTATCTCCCTGAAAAAGTGAGTGAGGCGATTTATCACCATCACAAGAAACCATTCCTATCATTAATAATGAGAGGAAAAGCATGTGTAATAAGTTCTTTTTCATGATCGTTCTTAGTTGCGATTAAAATGATATAACAAGTTCAACAATAAATTTACTGGCGTCCATTGCATTATTCTCCGCAAATATTAGCATATCATGATTTACCATATACCACTCATAATCAAAACGGAGAATAGAGGAGAAATTCTTTTCATTAAATCCGAAACCCAATCCTGTGGTGAGCCTGTTTACATCGAATCCAGAAACATTCGATCGTTCATCGATTGCGTCCCAACGTACTGCCGGTATGAAAAAATCAAATATTTTAGTTTTAATTGGAAAACTATATGCACTCTGCACATACCAGGATAGCAGGTCGTTGTTGTCACTCTTGCTCTCCTTCTTCATAACCTCTGTCTCAACCTTCCAATTCTGTGCTTCGTACCGTAAGTCGGCCCCGTAGAAGAGAAAATTGTTGTCATCGCTGTTTGGATAGCTGTATGTTTTTGCGGTAAAGCGCAACCCTTTCATGCTTCCCAGTCCCAAACGACCGCCGTAAGCAAGATCACCTCTCCATGCAGGATTATTAATTGTGTTGGCATTAAATGCACCTGCTTCAATTGAAACAGGTAATGCCCCAGCCTTGAATGCATATTTTCCCAACACACCTAGATCGCGGGTCCCTAAAAAATATTTCCCAATAAAAGCACGGTTGGCAAATATCATTTCAGCAGGTCCAACAATGTAACCATTGAACAACGGAATGCTTGTTTGGCCAAATGTTACAGTGAAACCATCAATTGGTTCTAAGATAGCGCTCAAGTCGAGTACATTGAACTTTCCTTCATTGCTGAGATCAACCTGCACCCTATAAGACGCAAATGAGTTGATATTGCCTTTTGCCCCTAATCGTGCGTTACGGACAGAAAAACGAGACATACCCGATTCGGTATCAACTTCGAATTTATTTTTCAAGCTACCGTCAATTTTGAAAGTAGGGTAGGAGACGCCATCACTCTCTTGTGCAAATGAGGCAAAAGAGCAAAAAAGATAAAATAATATAAAGGAAAGTAAATGTACTCTACGCATAATATAAAAGATTTGTGTATGTTATTGCGCAAAAAACTGATCGAATCCATCGGAATAAACAATTCCGAATGTATCGTCATCTTTTGCATATATAAAATAATAATGGAGGTCTGGAATATTTTTTGCAAGCTCTTTCGATTTCTCTAACCCCATAGCCATAAAGGCAGTTGCATAGGCATCGGCAGTCATACAGTCGTCGGCAATAACCGTTGCTCCCAAGATATCCTGTTCCGAAGGATAACCACTCAGTGGGTCAATGGTGTGTGCAAATTTTTTACCATCCTTCACATAAAAATTACGATAATTCCCAGATGTAGCCAACGACTTATCACAAATCGAAAGCACGGTCTGCAGATCATGTTGAATGCCCATTTGGTCGTCGATTGGTTTATCTACACCAATGCGCCAGCATGTTCCTTTCTCGTTCACCCCTCTTGCAGTTATTTCACCTCCAATTTCCACCATATAGTTTTCAATTCCATGCCTTTCCAACAGGTCAGCTATCACATCGCATGCATATCCTTTTGCTATTGCCGACATGTTAATAGTAATGCGAGGGTCGCTCTTGATGATTTGACCATGTTGATCAATATCAATTTTTCTGTAACCGACGAACTCCATCAGGCTGTCTATTATATCAGGGGTAACACTATCCATATTGTTGAAGCCGAATCCCCATGCATTGATCAAGGGGGAGACCGTTATGTCGAATTTGCCACCCGACTTCTTGGAAACTTCCATCGATTTCCGAAAAACTTTCATAAACATTGAGTCTAGTTCTACCGGCTCATTGTTGTTTACCTTGGTGATGATGGAGTTCTCCATAAAAGGATTGAGCGACAGGTTAAAACGGTCAAATTCTGCTAGAATTTCCTCTTTCAGGTTCTTGTTGTATGCATATTTAATGTGATATCCTGTTGCAAATATTTCCCCCTGATCGAGGTGATAAATATAGTTCTTTTTCTCGCCATCGCCATTACAAGAAACAAGCAAAACAAACAGAACTGTAAGAGATAATAAATGCAGATTATATTTTTTCATACCTATATTTCTTCTTCAATACGATAATAATTTCTTTCGTAGGAATTTCGGGTAATTAGTTCACCTAGGAAGCCTGCAAGGAAAAGCAATGTTCCCAAAATCATTGTAGTTAACGAAATATAAAAGTAGGGCGATTCGGTTACAAGTCTGTAGGGATTACCATGGTGCATATCATACAACTTCATGGCACCTAACAGTACAACTGCAACCAACCCTAAAAGAAACATTACGCTACCCCAGAGACCAAAGAAGTGCATCGGTTTTTTTCCAAAACGATTCAGGAACCAAAGGGTCATCAAGTCGAGATACCCATTCACAAACCGGTCTGCACCAAATTTACTTTTACCATATTTTCTAGCCTGATGCTGCACAACCTTCTCCCCAATTTTTGTAAATCCAGCATTCTTTGCCAAAACAGGGATATAGCGGTGCATATCGTTATATACCTCAATGCTCTTCACCAACGATTTCCGGTAAGCCTTTAGACCGCAATTAAAGTCGTGTAACTTAATACCAGACACCCTTCGAGCCGTAACATTAAATATTTTCGATGGAAGGTTCTTGGTCAGTTTGTCATCATATCGTTTCTTCTTCCATCCCGATACCAGATCGTACCCTTCTTCCGTTATCATGCGATAAAGTTCCGGAATCTCATCGGGACTGTCTTGCAAATCGGCATCCATGGTGATAATCACATCTCCCTCTGCTTTTTGAAAAGCACAATGTAGGGCAGGAGACTTCCCATAGTTTCGTCTAAATTTGATAGCCTTTACATGTGAAGATTTGAGACTCAAATCTGTGATAATTTTCCATGATCCATCGGTACTTCCGTCATCCACAAAAATAATCTCATACGAGAATCCATTTTCATGCATGACTCGTTGAATCCAGTTATACAACTCAGGCAGTGATCCCTCCTCGTTCAATAATGGAATGATAACTGATATATTCATCGATCCAATAATTATATGTTTTGATTCGGTTTATGACGAATTGAGAGGGGAACGATAAAAAGCGAAAGAATCATTCCCATAAACACGTTGGCCAATATCACGTTATTCATTATATAAGTGAAAGGACTTGGCGGTAATTGATCTGTTAGTTGTGAAATTATCGACTTGTTAAATTTCAACTGCTCTGCCATTTCTATCATTTTACTGAACAGACTAGAAATGAACGTTGGGTCAATCCATCTTACATGAATGAAAACGATTATGGATTCAAGTGTAGATGCAAAAAAGAAGAGCAAAATAGCAAACTGCACACCATGCCAAAAACCCATCTTCCCTTCTAGTAACACATGATTATATTTCACAAGGAAAATATACAATAAAACCGGAGTAACAAGGCTAAGCAATGATCCTAGGAAATTAAAGATCTGAAAGTGCATCCCAATGATCACAAAAAAATACTTAACCACCCAAAACAGTCCCAGGTATAAACCGGCAACCATCGTATAATTTAATAATTGACTCTTATCTTCTTTCATTGATACCATTTTATGATACAAAAGTAATCATAAAAAAGCAAACTAGAGAATAGTATATGGCTCACCTCCCGTTTGATTTGTAATGTTTGCAATTGTCAACAGATATTAGGAATTCAGGCAATTATGCCAATTGTGCAAAAAAATGCAACCATGCTTTAACAAAATGAGGTAAAAACCTGTAAAACAAATATTTTTTAATCTAAGAGATTGAATTGTATATAGTTTTATGCAAATGCGTTTGGAAGTAGCACCATTTTCATCTATTTTTGCAGAATATCAACGGACTGAAGTTTGAAACGCAACTATTCCATATCCATCATTGCTTTTGCGATCCTGCTGATGCAGCTAGTGACAGCAATTCCACATCATCATCACCACGATGGAACAATATGTTTCCTGACGGAGAAGATGGAGCAAGGTTGCGACCAAACCAACACAAATGATGATCATGATGCATCGGATCATGCTCCCGAAGAAGGGCATTGTATTGTGCATGCCGAGTATATTTTCCAGCAAACAGATACTGCAGTACGCATTAAACAGGTCAACTCTTTTTCAAGTGATGACAACCTATTTAATTATGATTTGTATGTCGCAAATCTTGTCGAACTAGTATTACTTGAACCCGACAAGAAACCCGATTATGGCGAATATACGAGTTCGTTTTTGATAACAGAAAGCCGTACCCCATCAGGGTTGCGTGCACCTCCCTCTATCCTTTCCTGAGAATTTTATTCTTGAACAACACTCCTTTCGATGCAGTGACTGTATCGAACCCCATCATCCTTTTAAAAACATTTATTTTCATATCCACCTATGAAGAAAATTACAATAGTAATTTGTCTGGCTGTAGCATTATTACCACTGTCTTGTAAAAGTCATGGTGAGAAGCACGCTGATGAACACAAGCATGAACATGAACTCACACATAATCATGATCACGATCATGGAGAAGTAGATGAACATGATCGCCATCATGATCACGATCATGCACATGAACACCCATCGGAAGTAGACAATACACATGAACATACCGACGAAATTCATTTCTCGCATGAGCAGGCTGAAGCAGCCGGACTAGCTCTCGAGACCGTAACACCCGGAATCTTTCGTCATATTATTAAAACTAGCGGTCAGGTCCTTTCCTCGCAAGGTGATGAAAACACCGTGGTGGCTACAGCCAACGGTACAGTATCATTTTCCAATCGATCCATTGCTGCTGGTGCTGCTGTTCGTGAGGGTGAAACATTGGTCACACTTTCTTCTTCAAAGTTTCCCGAAGGCGATCCGGTAGCCAAATTGAAGATTAACTACGAAACGGCTCGCAATGAGTATCAGCGCGCCGAAGCACTGGTAAAGGAACAGATTATCTCACAAAAAGAGTTTGAGCAAGCACGTGCTACTTATGAAACAGCCCGTACTGCTTACGAGGCGCAGGAGTCGGCGCACAGTACAAATGGCGTTCATGTAACTTCACCAATGAGGGGATTCGTTAAAAACCTGTTTGTGAGACAAGGCGATTTTGTCTCAGTTGGGCAGCCTATTGCTACGGTGGCACAAAACAAAAAACTACAACTTCGCGCAGAGGTTTCTGTTAATTATTTCAAAAATCTTCGCACTGTAGAAAGTGCTAACTTCAGGATGGCATACGACAAGCAGTTGTATAAACTTGCCGACATGAATGGTCGCTTGCTCTCGTTTGGAAAATCACTGACTGAGCAGTCGCAGTTTGTTCCCGTCACATTTGAGTTCGACAATATGGGCGATATCCTTCCCGGCTCTTTTGCTGAAGTATACCTACTTTCCACACCTGTAGAGAACGTCATTACGGTGCCACTCCATGCGATAACCGAAGAGCAAGGATTATATTTCGTCTATGTTCAGGTTCACGAAGATGCCTATAAAAAGCAGGAGGTGACATTAGGACCCAATGATGGTGAACGGGTACAGATTCTGACCGGTTTAAAACAGGGTAACAAAGTGGTCACAAATGGTGTGTACCAAGTGAAACTAGCAGCCACTTCTTCCGTCATACCGGAAGGACATAGCCATTCACATTAATTAGTAAGTTAGAAGTGTATCATGTGGAATAATATCATTAAATTTTCACTCAACAACCGATTAATTGTGTTGGTGGCCTCTATTTTACTTATTGTCGGAGGAGCATATATTGCCTCAAACATGGAGGTGGACGTCTTCCCTGACCTGAATGCACCCACAGTGGTGGTGATGACCGAAGCCCAAGGAATGGCACCCGAGGAGGTGGAACGGTTGGTAACCTTTCCGGTGGAAACAGCACTCAATGGAGCAACCGATGTGCGCCGTGTACGCTCTTCCTCCACAACTGGCTTTTCGGTCGTATGGGTTGAGTTCGATTGGGGTACCGATATTTATAGAGCCCGCCAGATAGTTTCTGAAAAGCTTGCAGTAACTGGCGATGCGCTGCCATCGAATGTAGGTACTCCCACACTGGGTCCACAATCATCCATTCTCGGTGAGATGATGATTATTGGCCTTACTTCCGATAGTACCTCGCTGCAGGAACTGCGTACCATTGCAGACTGGATCATCCGCCCCCGTCTCCTCTCAACAGGCGGTGTAGCGCAGGTAACCGTATTGGGAGGTGAGATAAAGGAGTATCAGATTCTGCTTCATCCCGAAAAGATGAAACATTACGGTGTTGCACTCGATGAGGTCTTGAATAGCGTGCAAAAGATGAATGAGAATACCGCTGGCGGTGTGATTAATACCTACGGAAACGAGTACATTGTTAGAGGTATGCTGTCGACCAACGATGTGCAGGAGCTCGGAAAAACATCTGTCAAGTATGTAAATAGAACACCTGTGCTACTCGAAAATATAGCAGATGTTACAGTTGGAAACAAAACGCCTAAGCTTGGGGTGGCTTCAGAACGGGGTAAGGAAGCTGTGTTGATCACCGTTACAAAACAACCAGCGGCCAGTACAATGAAATTGACCGATCAGCTGGATCTAGTAATTGATGATCTACAAAAAACGCTACCCGCCGATGTGAAACTTTCGACTGACATTTTTCGCCAGTCCCGTTTTATTGAGAGCTCCATATACAATGTGAAACGTTCTCTGCTGGAGGGTGCCCTGTTTGTGGTAATCGTACTCTTCATCTTTCTGATGAATGCACGAACAACCATTATCTCGCTGGTCACCATTCCCTTGTCATTGGTGATTACCATTATTGTGTTAAAGATTATGGGGTTGACCATCAATACGATGAGTCTGGGAGGTATGGCCATTGCCATTGGCTCGTTGGTGGACGATGCCATTGTAGATGTGGAAAATGTCTTTAAGCGATTACGTGAAAACCGACATAAACCGAAAGAGCAGCAACATGCTGTGATGCAGGTCGTTTTCCATGCATCGAAAGAGGTGCGCATGCCAGTCATCAATTCCACTCTTATCATCGTGGCCAGCTTTGTACCATTATTTTTCCTCTCTGGAATGGAAGGACGAATGCTTGCTCCACTTGGCATTTCCTTCATCGTAGCCCTGTCTGCATCCACACTTGTAGCCCTCACGGTAACACCGGTACTGTGTTTCTATCTGCTTGGAAGTAAGAAGGAAAATAGCAAAAAAAACGATCGTGATCCTTTAATTGTGAGGGGTTTAAAGAGTGTGTATGAAGCAATACTTTATAAAGCGCTAGGTCACCGGAAGAAGGTGTTAGGGGTTACAGTAATTTTATTTGTTGCAGCGATTATTCTATTCTCCACATTGGGTCACAGTTTTCTACCTCCCTTCAACGAAGGCTCTTTCACAATAAATGTGAGTACGCTACCAGGCATTTCACTCAATGAGTCTGATAAAATGGGACGAATGGCTGAGGAGATTTTACTATCCATACCCGAGTTGCAAACGGTAGGTCGCAAAACCGGCCGTGCCGAACTCGATGAACACGCACTGGGGGTTAATGTCTCGGAGATTGAAGCACCCATAATAATAGGAAAACGTTCCAAGAAGGAGATTCAGGCCGAGATAAGAGAAAAGATGAAATTGCTTCCGGGTGTCAATGTGGAAATAGGCCAACCTATCTCGCACCGTATCGACGCCATGTTGTCGGGTACTCGCTCCAACATCGCTATCAAGCTTTTTGGAACAGACCTGAACCATATGTTTGAACAGGGTAATCAAATCAAATCTGCCATTCAGCGTGTGGATGGAATTGCCGATTTAAATGTGGAGCAGCAGGTGGAGCGTCCACAGTTGACCATTAAACCAAAGCGGGAGCTTCTAACCCGATATGGCATTTCATTACCCGAATTTGCAGAAATCATCAATGTGATGCTAGCAGGGGAGGTTGTATCGCAAGTCTACGAAGGAAACCGCACCTACGACCTCACACTGAAGGTCAACGAAGAGAGTCGCACTTCCGCTGAAGCACTTCGCAATCTGGTTTTGGATGCCAACGGACAAAAAACGACATTGGGGAATATAGCCGAGATTACATCTACCACCGGTCCCAACACCATCAACCGGGAAAATGTATCGCGCAAGATTGTGGTGTCGGCCAACATCTCCGGTGACGACCTGCGAGGTGCTGTGAATCAAATACAGAAAATCATTGAAGAGGAGATTCAACTACCCGAAGGATATCATATAGAATATGGCGGACAGTTTGAAAGCGAGCAGCGGGCATCGCGCACCTTGCTGATTGCCTCCATCTTTTCTATCCTGGTAATATTCCTTTTGCTGTTTAATCAGTTCAAGAGCGTTACACAGTCGGTGGTTATTTTGCTAAACCTCCCACTGGCACTTATTGGAGGAGTGTTTATCCTCTTCTTCACAAGTGGCATCATCAGTATTCCCGCAATCATTGGGTTCATTTCTCTTTTTGGTATTGCCACACGCAACGGGATGCTCCTGATTTCGCGATACAACGATTTACAGCAGGAGGGATATTCTAGGTTTATGAGTGTGATGCATGGTTCACTCGACCGACTGAACCCCATCCTTATGACGGCGCTCACTACAGCTTTGGCACTGGTTCCTCTTGCTGTGGGAGGAGGATTGCCCGGCAACGAGATACAGAGTCCCATGGCGCAAGTGATCCTAGGTGGATTGCTTACCTCCACGCTCCTCAATGGATTTATCATGCCCATTATGTACCTATTGACCGGTAAGAAACAAGAGCAAGAGGTTATTATGGAGGATTAACACGCAGTGGATTATGTAAAGAGGTCCTGAATATATTTGTAATGAATTCTATAGGATGATGAGTCCAGTAAAAAAGGCCGTTTCATGCTGTATCATGAGGCGGCCTTTCTTGTGCCTTCTTCTATTCACCCTTAATACATCCTTAATACATCCTTATAAAAATATAAGCGAAATATAAGGGAAATATAAGGGATATACGGAGTATGTCCAGACTAAGTTCCCATTCGTTATCAATGAAAGATGATAATTTTGAATGGGATAATTATATCAATACAGTGTGGGGAAATTCTGGAAGCGATATGGTAACAATGTGGAAACGATGTGGACCAAGTATAATTATACGAAAGTGATTTTTATT
>DBQD01000028.1 GCA_002305715.1 Proteiniphilum sp. UBA1403
GCGGGATTCGAACCCACGACCCACAGCTTAGAAGGCTGTTGCTCTATCCAGCTGAGCTACTGGACCCTCCCTTAATTTAGGATGCAAAAATACAGCAATTCTCAGAATAAAAAAAATTTATAAATCTGTATTTGGTGCAATCGCATAAAAAAAGCGCCTATGGCCGCTTTTTTTCGTTTATCGTTGCCTTTCTTTAAAGTATACCTTGCGACATCATGGCTTTGGCAACCTTCATGAATCCGGCGATATTGGCGCCTTTCACGTAATTGATATAGCCATCGCTTTCTGTACCGTATTTCACACAGTTCTCGTGGATGTTGGCCATGATCCATTTCAACTTCTCGTCGACCTGCTCAGCTGACCAGCTGTAACGTTCCGAGTTTTGCGTCATTTCCAGACCCGATACAGAAACACCGCCTGCATTGGCTGCTTTACCCGGAGCATACAGAATCTTAGCCTTCTGGAACACTGTAATTGCTGAGGGCGTACTGGGCATGTTGGCTCCTTCCGATACGGCAAATATACCATTCTTAACCAATGCTTCGGCATCGGAACCGTCGATCTCGTTCTGCGTAGCCGAAGGAAGGGCTATATCGCCTTTTTCGTTCCATGGACGCGCTCCCGGTACATATTTACAGCCAAACTCTTCGGCATATTCACGAATACGTCCGCGGTAGAGGTTCTTCAACTCCATCACAAACTTCAGCTTCTCGGTTGTGATGCCATCCGGATCATAGATATATCCATCGGAATCGGACAAGGTTAAGGGGATGGCGCCAAGCTCAATCAGCTTTTCGCATGTATATTGTGCCACGTTCCCCGAACCGGAAACCAGGCATTTTTTTCCTTTGATATCGATATTCTTCGTTTTCAACATCTCCAGCAGGAAGTAGACGTTTCCATAACCGGTTGCTTCGGGACGAATAAGAGAGCCGCCGAATTCACGACCTTTGCCGGTAAAGGTACCGGTGAACTCACCGGCCAACTTTTTATATTTACCGAACATGTAACCCACTTCGCGTCCGCCAACGCCAATGTCACCGGCAGGCACGTCGGTATCCGGACCGATTACTTTCCATAAGCCTTCCACAAAAGCCTGGCAGAAACGCATGATTTCTCCGTCGGACTTTCCACGGGGTGAGAAATCGGAACCGCCTTTGGCTCCGCCCATGGGCAATGTGGTGAGCGCATTTTTAAACGTCTGTTCAAAAGCAAGAAACTTAAGAATCGAGGGTGAAACTGATGCATGAAAACGAATACCTCCCTTATAGGGTCCAATGGCATTGTTGTGTTGCACCCGGTAACCCATGTTGGTCTGCACGTTACCTTTATCGTCCACCCAGGTTACTCGAAAAGAGTGAATCTTATCCGGAATAATCAGCCTTTCTATCAAATTGGCTTTTTCAAACTCGGGATGCTGGTTGTATACATCCTCAATAGATTCTACCACTTCTTCAACGGCCTGAAGATATTCAGGCTCATTTGGAAAACGCCTTTTTACAAGCTCGATAACCTGTGTAGTGTTCATATTAAAAAATTAAATTATCAGATTGGAGCGCAAAGTTATGGATTTATTTCTAAACATAGAATAAATGCAAGAATAATATTAATTTTGAAAGAAAAATGAACTATTTCCTTGTATTTTTGTAAATAGGAATAAAAACAATTGCGCCCGACATCAAAATAGAGAGTATTGTAAAAGCGTTGAGGTCTGCATACATCATAATATAGACAACCAACACGATCCACAGGATAACAATGCAGGCGATTTGGGTTTGGGAGAGTTTTCTTCTTGCCATAAAAGAGTTTGTTTATTTCGCAAAGATAGATAAAAAGATATGGCTTACATAGGGGAGATTTTAAAAGATAGCGCAATGTTGAGAAACATGGATATAGAATAATCATCATTATAAAAAGGTAATTTATGTGCGGAATAGTTGGATATATTGGTAACAGGGAAGCGTACCCCATTCTCATAAAAGGACTTCACAGGCTTGAATATCGTGGTTACGACAGTGCCGGTATTGCGCTGATCGATCAGGAACATCTGAAAGTTTATAAGACAAAAGGAAAAGTGGCCGACCTGGAACAGTTTGCGCAACAGAAAGATATCTCCGGGTCCATTGGCATTGCCCATACTCGATGGGCTACACACGGAGAACCAACGCAGAACAATGCGCACCCACACTATTCGCAATCGGAGGATATTGCGATCATTCACAACGGAATCATCGAGAACTATGCTACCCTGAAGGATGGGTTGATTAAAGAGGGGTATCGCTTCCAAAGTGATACCGATACGGAGGTTCTGGTGCAGTTGATTGAATTTATGAAAATCACGCACAATGTGGATCTTCCTACAGCTGTGCAACTGGCTCTTACACAGGTAGTGGGTGCATATGCCATTGCCGTACTGGAGCGTAACAATCCCGATCTCATTGTCACGGCTAGAAAAGGGAGTCCCCTGGTGATTGGTATTGGTGAAGATGAATACTTTATTGGTTCCGATGCAACACCCATCATTGAGTACACCAACAAGGTGATCTATGTGGGAGACGAAGAGATTGTCACCCTCATGCGGAACGAACCGCTTAAAATTAAAACGATCGGCAATATTGAGAAGACACCAGAGATCCAGAAGCTGGAAATGACACTCAGTCAGCTCGAGAAAGGCGGTTATCCGCATTTTATGCTCAAGGAGATATTCGAGCAACCAGCTAAATTGAGCGATTGTATGCGCGGAAGAGTCAATGTGGAATTGGACAATATAACGCTGGCCGGCTTCATCGACAACAGGGATAAGTTTCGCAATGCAAGGCGTATCATTATTACAGCATGCGGAACTTCTTGGCATGCGGCACAGATTGGGATGTACTTCATTGAAGAGTTTGCCCGTATACCGGTTGAGGTGGAGTATTCTTCGGAGTTTCGTTATAGAAAACCCGTGATCTACAAGGATGACATCGTAATTGCCATCTCCCAGTCGGGTGAAACAGCCGATACGTTGGCTGCTGTGGAACTTGCCAAACAACAAGGGGCTTTTATTTTTGGGATCTGTAACGTGGTGGGGTCATCGATTCCCCGTAGCACGCATTCGGGATGCTACACACACGTAGGACCCGAAATTGGGGTGGCATCGACCAAGGCTTTTACGGCCCAGGTTTCCGTTTTAACCATGCTGGGTATTCTTATTGCAAAAGAGAAAGAGTCAATCACAGATGAGGAATATGTGCGTTTTGTGAAAGAGTTAAGCTTAATTCCGGAGAAAGTGGGCAAAGTGCTGGAGAAAAACGAGCAAATAGCAGAACTAGCTAAAATATTTACCTATGCAAGCAATTGCATCTACCTCGGTAGGGGATACAATTTCCCGGTGGCACTGGAAGGAGCACTTAAGTTGAAAGAGATCTCTTACATCCACGCTGAAGGGTATCCCGCTGCAGAAATGAAACACGGGCCCATTGCGCTCATTAGCAACGAAATGCCGGTAATTGCGATTGCAACACAGTCTGAAACGTATGAAAAGGTTGCCAGCAATATTCAGGAGATCAAAGCGCGTAAAGGAAGGATTATCTCCATCGTGACCGAGGGGGATCAAACCATTAAGAATCTTTCCTCCCATATCATTGAAGTGCCGGAGACTATTCCCTGCTTGACTCCCCTACTCTCGGTAGTTCCGTTGCAATTGCTGGCATACCACATTGCGGTGGAGAAGGGTTGTGATGTGGATCAACCGCGTAATCTGGCAAAATCTGTGACGGTGGAATAATACCAATATCAAAAATCTGGTAAATAAATTGTCACCAAGTATACTTTTCTTTATTACTATTGGGGATATTATGTAACTTTGGAGGGTCATTTTCAAAGCCTTCAATTTTGTTAGTTCCATTGCAACCATAATTCAACACCCAATAGATTCAATTTATTTGATTATTGTCATTGTTCTACTTGGCTTGGCAGTTTTAGACCTTATTATAGGGGTTGCCAACGATGCCGTCAACTTTCTCAACTCTAGTATCGGCTCCAAGGTTGCTCCACTTTGGGCAATTTTTACTGTAGCTTCACTGGGAGTCTTAATTGGTTCACTCTTTTCGAGTGGTATGATGGAAGTAGCCTGAAGTGGTGTCTTTTTTCCGGAAAAATTTACGTTTCCCTCCATAATGATACTCTTTCTTGCAGTAATGCTCACCGAGGTGGTTCTGCTTGATTTGTACAATACCTTTGGATTACCTACCTCCACCACCGTTTCATTAGTATTTGAACTTTTAGGAGCCGCTGTCGCCGTAGCCCTTTTCACCATTTGGACTACAGATACAAGCGACCATGTGGGTGACTTCATTAACAGTGGCAAAGCTCTGGCGATCATCGGGGGTATATTTATTTCGATTGCCATTGCCTTTGTGGTAGGGTCTACCATTATGTATGTCACCCGATTAATATTTACCTTCAAATATAAAAAACCCTTCAAATATCGGGGTGCCCTCTGGGGTGGATTAGCACTGACGGCAATAACCTACTTCGCCATTTTCAAAGGTTTAAAAGGGAGTGTACTTGTTACAGTAGATATGATTAATTTCCTGGACCACAACATGGGAATGGCTCTCTTGTATACGTTTACAGGCTGGACTCTGTTAATGGCACTCCTACAGCATCTTTTCCGTATAAAAAACCTCAAAATAATCGTTCTGGCGGGAACAGCTGCGTTGGCAATGGCTTTTGCCGGGAACGACTTGGTTAATTTTATCGGGGAATTTATGGCCGGCTATGATACCTTCCATATTGCGCAAAGTGTGGCAGCTGCAGGAGGTGACGTGAATACACTTTACATGGGTCGACTTTCAGAACCAGTTGTAGCCAATATGTATTGGTTGCTGGGGGCTGGCATAATTATGGTACTGTCTCTATGGTTTTCAAAAAAATCGATGACTCTAACAGAGACTGAGGTAAACCTGGCACGCAAGGGCGAGGGAGTGGGACGTTTTTCTTCTTCCCCACTATTGAGGTCGCTGGTAAGAGGAAGCCTCATCATCAGCAAGACGATGAGCAACATAACTCCCGCACCGGTGCGACGATTTATTGAAAAAAGATTCGAACCGGTTGAATTGGAAGATAACGCATCGTTCGACCTGATAAGAGCCTCTGTGAATCTCACCATATCTGCCCTGTTAATCTCATTGGGTACCTCATTGAAATTGCCTCTGTCGACCACTTACGTGACTTTTATGGTAGCCATGAGCTCTTCATTGGCCGACCGTGCGTGGGGCCGTGAAAGTGCCGTATATAGAATAAATGGGGCACTTACAGTGGTGGCAGGATGGTTATTAACTGCATTGATCGCATTCTCAGCAGCACTGCTTGTAGGGCTCCTTCTGTCGTGAGGTGGTAAGATAGCTATCATCCTGATGATCATTCTGGTTGTATTCATTCTATATAAATCGGGAAGGCTACACAATAAAAGAAAGAACAAAGAGATGGAGCAACTACATGTACACTCCAGTGAACTACAGTTGGTAACCTCCTCCAATGAAGATGTTAATCAGTTGATGGACAGAACCTTGATTCTTTGCAAATATGTCATTTATGCTCTTGAGGGTGAAAAAAGAAAGAAAGCGAAGAAAGCCATGTTGGAGTCCAATGAACTCTATCAAAGATTCCAGGATAAAAGAGATTATGAAGTAGTTCCAACCTTGGAAAGTATACAAATTAATGCATTGGATCTCGAACAGGAATATGTGCAGCTGATTGATTACTCCAATGAAATTACAAAATCACTCAAAGCTATTACCGAAGCTACTTTCCAGTATAAAGATAACAATCATTCCGCTTTTTCAATAGAGCAGATCGAAGATATCAAGATCATATATAAGAACTTGTCTGATGTGTATGCGTGTTATGCTATAATGGATAAAACAGGTGACTATAGCAACTTTGATCAAGTGACTGTTATGCGGGAGAATATTATTGACCTCAACTCAAAAATGACCAAGCGCCAAATAAAAAGAGTGAAAGAAAATCTTTCGTGCACCCGCAGCAGCATTCTATTTCTGAACCTGGTGAAGGAATCAAAAATTATTACATTGCAGTCGAGCAACCTGATGAAATCGCATCGCAACTTTAAAGAACAGTATGCAAAGTCGGTGGCTAGCCGTGATGGGAAAAAAATGATTGTAGATACCACGCTCAAATAGCAGCGGCAATCATGTAGCAACAGATCACTGATTAATATCAGGTTGATACATAAAATGCGGGTGAAACACTGAAAAAGTGTATCACACACATTTTTTAAATCTTAACCGAGGGTTTACTTCTGTTGCAAACTGATTTGCAATTCCTGATTTGTTGTTAATTCTACTTCCATGGAAACTGGCTCATAAGAGATCAATTCAACCTGCAAAGCATATTTTCCGGCCTTCACATCGGGAATGATAAACTTACCATCAAGATCTGAATAATATTTTTTCCCGTTGACTACAATTGCAGCACCCACAAGTGTTTCGTTATTCTTCTCATCTACAACTGAACCTGTTAATTGCAACGCGTTCACATTTTCTACAAGAGCAACCGATTTACTTTCTTCTTCCTTCTCCTCATTTTTGTTGCTGGTGTTTGCAAATACAGAGACAAAGAGCAAGAAAAAAGCGACAAAAACTAAAACAAACTTCATACGATTATCCTTTTGTTGATTTACTTGTACAAAAGTAGGAATTGCACCACGATAAACCGATTACGTTTTGGTGAAGTTATTGTTAAGTTTTCGTGACGACTGACTGGTTATCAATACCTTTTTTCGTCCACCAGCTTTCCGTTTTCATCCCACATCCGCCAGATGCCAATCTTCCTTCCTTCGTAGTAATTCATCTCATAGCGCTGTGTACCCAGTTCATCCCAGATACGCCAGGTACCATGTTTCCTGTCGTTCTTGTACTCCGCTTCCGAAATAAGCTGAGCAGAGATATCGTAAGTGCGCCATAAACCGTGTAACTTTCCTTCTTTGTATGAACGTATCTCTTTGGGTTTCCGGTTTTCAAAATAGACCACATAGGTACCCTCCGGTACACCATCTTTAATCTGCATCTCCAGTTTGAGGGTACCATTACCATAGTGTTCCCGGTAATCGCCGGTGTATAACTCATTCTGTGCTCTGTCCCGGTAGTAAATAGCACCCGATGTGTATAGTTGGGGACTATCCTGTATCTCTTGAGCCGGCAAGCAGAAAACGACTAAGAGGACAAGGTGTAATAAATATATATTTTTCTTCATAAGAGTAGATACTAATTACATATGTTTACATAAAACAACTGATTGGTAAATAAAGAAAAAGTACCCCAAAATAATCAGGGTACCTTTTACGTTACTGCATCTCTTATTAGAACTGGTAACCTGTCCAGGAAAAAACATTGGTAGGACAACCTGTATTGCTACCTCCAATGGTAACCCCGGCGGCACCAACAGGATTGATAGAACGTTGTGGAGCGTTGACTAGTGAATTGGTCAGGCTGATGGTTGTACCTACGTCAGCGCCTCCCTTAGAGTCGGTTATATCTACCAAATCTTCTACCGTTCCGATGCCCTTCACCAATGCGTTCACAACGGTGGCTTTTGCACCCCGACGAATCTTGATTACGTCCTGCATTCTTTTTGATTTATCGACTGCTTCAAAAGTTACAGCAGCCAATCTCAGATCGACAGTCATATTTTCAACCCTGAAACTCGATTGGTTGGGATATGTGGCATAGTTACCATCGAGGTTACCGTCTGCTTCTATTCCGCGCGGATCAGATTCACTGCTAGTATAACCGACTTCCCAGATACCATATGCATTTTTCAAAGAACCGTTGTATCCTTGTGTGAAGTCAAACATATCATCGTCTGGATTTACCGCAAGCAGATTGTTTACATTGACAGAACCACCAAAAAACTCAATTGCGTCGTCGGCACAGTCGTAAATATAAAGATCAGTAATTGTGGTACCATTACCCACACCGTTCAGGGTGAGCCCGTTGTGCTCCACATCGGCACTTGAACGTGCTCCTGTATTACCCAATATCAAATAGGACAACTCACCCGAATTGTCTGACACATTAGAACCTCCGTACACATAAGCTGTATTAACCTCTGTACTTCCTACTTCGGTGGGTGAAGACAAGGGTGCTCTGCCATTGATGATTAATCCACCCCAATAACCTTGTCCTACTCCATCCTTATCGGCAATCATTTTTACCGGTGCGGTAGCAGTTCCTTTTGCATTGATTTTACCTCCCTGCAATACCAGAATATAATTAGAAAAACCTGGCTGTGCCTTGATGGTCGTACCGGCAGGAATGTTTAAAACACCGCCTTCCTCCACGAGAAGCGGACCTGTTAACAGGTATTCTACGTTTGCATCAAGCGTCCTTGTATCCTTGATTGAACCAGACAATTTATTGTCCTCAACCGATCCTATTCCTTTGTCTTCATTCGCATCGCAAGAAATCAACAACACCTGTGTCAACAGTGCTGCGAACATTAAAAAGTTAAAAAAAATCTTTTTCATTTTTTGTCCAATTAAATTATTAGTATGATAAAATTATCTACGTTTAAAATTCGTAGCTCGCACCAAGACTTATATTTAGTCCTTTTTTATATTCATTTAGTATAATCTTCTCATCCGACAGACTGCTTTCCCTCGATAACCTATAAGATGCATTCAGCAAGTTTTGGGCCTTCAGTTTTAGCGAAAGATGGCTATTTAAACTGTAGGAAGATGCAAAGTCGAGATTGGGAACGCCTTCTTCAATGATATCCTTAAACCCTTTAGCTCCTATTGTATGGATGCGGTGACTGAAATAGTTGAAAATGAGTGAAGCCACAAAGTTCTTCTCTCTTTTTGTATGCGTATAGGAAAAATCGAGGTTTGCAAGAAAGGGAGATGCTCCCTCAAGTCCGCTATTGCGGGATTCCGTATTGAGCATATCCAATGTTAAGTTGGTATAAATGTAGGAAGCATTTAATCCGACAGAGAGCCTGTTCATCTTCTCTAATTGTGTATTGAAACGATTGAAAAGATTCTTTCTGAATTCAAATTCTAACCCTCCCACAACTGCATGATCACTGATATTATCATAGGTGAGGAGTCCTGCCGAGTTACCCTGGTCAACTCGCCCGATGGGATTGACAATATACTTATAAAATCCTGTCAATGTCAACAGTTCACCGGGACTCATATAATAATCCCATTTCAGATCGAAATTGAAATTATCGGATGGTTTTATATTGGGATTACCCTGACTGGAAAAGGAGATATTCACATATTGATAAGGAGATATTTCTTTTGACTGTGGCAATGTATAGGATTTACTTGCTCCTAAACGCAAACTGTTTTTATCATTCGGGTCGTACTTTAAATTCAAACTGGGTAAATAGTAGTTTTTCCTGATGGATTCTTCACCCGGTTGCACATGCTGTACATGGTGATTCACGGTTAAATCAGCAATATCCATACGCAAACCGACATTACCGGTAACACGGGAAGACAACTGGTAAGTTCCTTCCGCAAACCCGGAGTGTATGAATTTGGTCACCTCATATGAGTTTGTCTCACCTGTGGTCATCGCGAATAGACCGGCTTTCAGGTTCGCATCGTTGTAAAAATCATTCAGCCTGAGCGGGTTCATGGGAATGGTACCCGGTACAGCCGTAAAGTTATACTCAACTGCTTCGAAGCGGTCCTTCACATTCCGTCCTGTATATCCAAATTTGATGGACGACTTACCACTGCCAAAACGGTCTATCAGCCTGTAAGTTAATATTGCTTTCGTATTGACATCATTTTCTTTCAAGGTTGAGAAGAATCGCTTCTGCCGATTGCTTCCCGTAAGAATATAATTGCCATCCGTCATCCTGGAGAGGTAGTTTTCACGTCGGTCGGGTTCCAGACCTTTGATGTTGTTGTAAGAAACACCTATTTCCAGATTCACGTAGTCCGTCAAACTCCAGTCTGTTTTTAATTGATTGACGATAAGAAGATTATCATTTATTTGCTGTCTGCGATGAAAACCCATATAATCTTCACTGTCCTGATGCCTTTCACCGTGCTTGCCGGAGTATTCCCCCACGTATTCACTGTTGGCATGAATCAACATGAAATTATATGCTATATTGTGTTTACGATTCAGTCCATAATTCAGATTTCCCAATACAAGTTGGTTGAGATTCTGTGAATATTTCTTTCCTTCCTGATCCTGATAAATAAGTCCGCTAGTAATGGAATTGCGAACGGTTTCTCGGGTATAAGAATAATCGGATGTGTGTGACGCGACAAGAAAAAGGGAAATAGGATTTCTGTTTTCACCAACATGGAACATCTTCCCCCCTGAAAAACCGTAGCCGTGATTCAACGGAAAGGAAATCTCTGCAGGATCAAGACTGTTTGGAAAATTGAACTGATTGTTGACTGGTTGTCTTGGATTGGCAAATCCAAAATAATTTGTCCTATCCTGTCGCCTAAAGTTTCTCCCGGTTATCTCAGTGTTCAAACCGGCAGAAAGATCCATAGCGAAAGCCTGATCACCCGCCAACTCTTTTGACGTGATATCAATAATCGCACCTCCCACATCAGCATAACTACTTCCAGCAAGAACTTTATTTACACCAATATTCTGAATAATATCAGTCCCAAAAAAATCTAATGCTATATTTTTATACTCTGCATCCTCTGAGGGAATTGGAAATCCATTCAGAAGTGTAACATTATACCGATCTCCTAGTCCACGCACAAACACGTTCTTCACACCCTCCTGGTGGGAAATACCAGATACCTGTGCTACCGCTGCCCGGGCATCGCCAATGCCTTTTCTGGATAATTCACGTGCACCCACAGCCTGTGTAGCCACAAGTGCCTGTCGTTGCTCTATCAGTAGAATATTCTCGCTTTCTCGGTTAGCTCTTGCCACTACCTCTACCTCCTCCAAAGTGATATCGTTGGAAGCCATTTGAACGTCTACTCTGACTTCCTGGTTATTTTGAACCACAATACCTGTTCTTGTTACAGGTTGGTACGCCACATAGGATATCAAAAGGGTATGTGTTCCTGCCTCTACATTGTAAATGACATAATTGCCCTCGAGATCGGCAGCCGATCCAAAAGTAGTACCCGCAATCAGTATCGATGCACCGATTAACGGCTCATTGGTTTTTGCATCGGTTATGGTTCCTCTAATAGTCCCAGTCTGTGCCTGGATTGAAAAAGAATAGAACAGTATAAAATAAAATAAACCGATCCTTTTAGGTAAATCAATTTTTTGTGTCACAAATTCAAATTTAAATTTCTTTTCGACACAAAATTCCGGTATAATTGCGACAGATCGGTTACATTTAGGTTACCTTTTGGTTAAGATTAAAAATAAACGGGGCTTAAGGCCCCGTTTATTTCTATTTGTATTTTTTCTTTTTGTTCTTATTTTCGAAGTCCTTGTCGTAGAACTTCTTTTTATCCCGTTGGGGTTGCTCTGCATCTTGTGCAATCTGTACGACCAATTTACGATCTTCAATAAACATTCCGCGGAAGGCACTGACCACTTTGTTGGCTAGCTCCTCGGGAACTTCGAAGAAGGAAAAACTTTTTAGCAGATCGATCCGTCCAATTGGTACCTTGCCTTTTACGTTGTCGTTAATGAATCCCATGAGGGTAGCCGGGTTCACGTTGTCCATTTTTCCCACATTAATAAACAATCGGGCGTATCCTTTTTCAGCTTTGCGTGATCCTCTCTCTTGTCTGTCACCTCTTTTTCCGCGTGATTCATCTCTTCCTCGGCGGGATGATTCCTGTGGCTCGTCAATCTCTTGTGCCTGCTGATAATAGTCAATCAAGCGGTTAAACTCGAGCGATACAATTCTTTTGATGATATCTTCCTTCTCCAGCCATTCTAGTTTGCGGAAGATGGAAGGTAATAAGCGTTCGATCTCAGCCTCGTTGACTTTAACTTTTTCAATTTTGTCTACAAAGTTGAAAAGCTGCTTCTCACAAATGAGATCTCCCTTGGGTATCGATCTTTTCTCGAACTGTTTGTTAATCAGTTTCTCAATCTGTGCAACTTTACCTTTTTCCTTCGTATGGATGATGGAGATGGACGTACCAGTTTTACCGGCTCTACCGGTTCTACCACTACGGTGCGTGTAGACTTCGAAGTCATCGGGTAATCCGTAGTTTATGATGTGTGTCACATCGTCCACATCGAGTCCACGTGCTGCCACATCGGTCGCAACTAGAAGCTGGAGGTTGTGGTTTCGATATTTGGCCATTACAAAGTCGCGCTGAGCCTGTGAAAGATCGCCATGCAACGAATCGGCATCATATCCGTCTTGCAGCAGCTTATCCGCTATCTCCTGAGTCTCCATTCGGGTTCTGCAGAAGATGATTCCGTAAATATTGGGATAATAATCCACGATGCGTTTTAGTGCCAGGTATTTGTCTTTGGCATGCACCATGAAGTACATGTGCCGCACATTTTGTGCTCCTTCGTTCTTTCGGCCGATGGTAATCTCCATCGGATTGCGCATGTATTTCCGAGTTATTTTTTCAATCTCTTTGGGCATGGTTGCCGAGAAAAGCAACATGCTGCGATCATCGGCCATGTAGGAAAGGATCTCATCGATATTCTCCGAGAAGCCCATGTTCAGCATCTCGTCTGCTTCATCCAGTACCACGGTATGGACGTCGGCGAGAGAGACGGTTTTGCGTTTGATCAAGTCGATTAGTCGACCGGGGGTGGCCACAATAATGTGCACGCCTCTTTTCAAGGTACGAATCTGACTTTCAATGCTTGAGCCACCATATACCGGAAGGATCTTAATGTCTTCTACATAGGTAGAGTAATCGGTAAGGTCACCGGCAATCTGCAAACAGAGTTCTCGTGTAGGACACAAGACAAGTGTTTGGGGTGAAAGCTTATTGATGTTGATTTTTTGAATTATGGGAATGCCGAAAGCAGCTGTTTTCCCGGTTCCTGTTTGCGCGAGCGCAATGATGTCACGTGTGTTGGCCAGCAGCTGAGGAATTACCTCTACTTGTACCGGCATGGGTTGTTCGAATCCCAATTCTGCAACTGCTTGCTGAATTTGAGGGATCACACCCAGTTCTTGAAATGTACTCATTTAATATAATTATGTATGTGGGGCATATTGATCTTTCTCCGTTCTCCACATTCACAACTTCATAAAGATGAGAGAAAATTCAATAACTGTCTGTGATTTTTTGGGATGATGACGATAACCAGTGTCCACTAAAGGATATAAAAATCACCTTAATAAAAATCGGGTGCAAAGGTATGAAAATAAATCGAATAAAGAAGAATCAGAATGGATAAAGAAGATAATTTCTCATTAAATTTCTTTTTTCGCTCGTCACGCCGAGTTCTTTCTCCAAATAATTGTCTACCGATCCATATTTTTGTTTGATGTAATCCATCACGTAATTCAGGTATGCTCTGTTGACAGATAACATTGCTGTAACGGCCTCCTGCATTGGTTCTGAAAGGTTCCTTGCGTCAATTTCTGCTTTAGCTGGATCGATATGTTGATTTGAAAGCATATAATCCTGTTCAATTGTACTTGTCGGAATACCAATAGCATATAAAATAAAGTAAGTGGCAATCCCAACACCATCTTTCCCCAATGAACCGGACAAAAGTACCGGATAATTACTGTTGTCAGTAAGGATATCAAACATCTCAGCAAACTGTGCTTTGTGATTTTCCACAAGATTCACATATTCTTCTTGCACATAACGAATGGCATCACTGCGATCGAAATGTTCATCTTTATTAATCTGCTCATCCAACTTTGCAGCATCCATTGGAGAAAGAGGTAAAGATATTTTTTTTATGGTTGGATGAAGAAAAATTGGATATTTTCCGGCAGTTCTTTCTGAACGAAAATCTATTACGGTTTTAATTTTCAATCTTCTTATTCGTTCTTGATCATATAATGTTGCATTACTCAGATTCCCTGAGCGATAAATCTCACCCCATTTCATCTGTCTATTATCTGTAGTGAAGTAACCACCTATATCTCGAAAATTCTTGATATTGTTCATGTCTATTACGCGATTGGCTACTACACCCGACTGTACCCCAGCTGTTCGCAATATAAAAAACTCACGCAGACCTGATCCCGTTGGATTTAGTTTAAGTACTTGATCTGTAATACGTGATGTAGCTACTGGAGTAAAACTTGACAAAGAACTGTCAGTGAGTGACGAATAGATATCTATGTTACCCTCAACATCGGGACTTACTTCCCATTTGAGCAAAAAGTCCCCTTCCTGGTTTTTTTCAACCACGGACGTAATCTTTACTGTTGACATACAGGAATATGTCAAAAAAATCAGTAAGAAAACTGACAGTATGGGATATTGTTTTTTCACCTTACCTATAACTAGAAACAAAAGTATAAAAACTTTGTTCTTAAAAAACAGATAAGAAAACGTATTAACAATATATAAATATTCGTTTTTCTTTTTAATAATTTATTTTTAAGTTGATTGAGATTCATTTATAATTAACTTCGCTTTGTGGATAACTTGTGCAAGAATTGTAGAAAGAATTTGATAAATTGTTTTTTTTATTCAAAATAGAAATGAGTATAAAAATTTTTTACATATATACAAAAATATTTCTCTTTTTTTACAGCAAAGTTTCACGTGCTTTTCAACAGTACACTCAGAAAGGGAAAGAAATTAATTATTAACTTTGCCAATTGTGAACAGTAGTTGAAAACTTTTTTAGATTACTGATTATGAATTATAAAAACGACACATATCTGTTGATAATAAAATGATATCCTTCTCTTTTTTTTAACAACCTATTTGGCATTAAAAGAAGAAAAAAATAATCAACAGTTTCAACAGGTCATCACTATCATCATACTTTTTTTTATAGTTAATACTTTATATAATAAATAAATTATGAAAGGATCAGAAATCATTCAAAATATAAATCAATTAAGAAGAGATAAAAATGCTATTATTTTAGCACATTACTATCAAGATTCAGAAATTCAAGATATTGCTGATTTTGTAGGTGATAGCTTAGCACTTGCACAGTGGGCAGCAAAAACCAATGCCGATATAATTGTCCTTTGTGGAGTTCATTTTATGGGAGAGACAGCAAAGATACTAAGTCCAGAAAAGAGAGTCTTTATCCCTGATTTTAAGGCTGGTTGTTCTTTGGCTGACAGTTGTCCAGCTGATAAGTTTGCCAAATTCGTTGAGTCATATCCCAATCATACTGTAATTTCATACGTGAACACAACTGCAGCAGTGAAAGCTCTTACAGATATTGTGGTAACTTCTACTAATGCTAAACAAGTTGTAGATTCACTTCCGAAAGATGAGAAAATTATATTTGGACCCGATAAAAATTTAGGTGATTATATCAATAAGCTTACTGGTAGAAATATGTTACTTTGGGATGGAGTTTGTCATGTTCACGCTCAATTTTCTTTAGAAAAAATTTTAGCACTAAAGAAAGACTATCCAGAAGCTCTTATATTGGCACATCCTGAATGTCCGAAGTATTTATTAGAAGTAGCAGATCATATTGGTTCTACCTCATCAATTTTAAAATTTGCAACCACTTCTACAAAAAAGCAATTTATAGTAGCTACAGAAGCAGGTATCTTACATCAAATGCAAAAAGAGAATCCTAGTAAGTTGTTTATACCTGCACCTCCTGAAGATTCAACGTGCGCTTGCAATGAATGCTTTTATATGAAAATGAATACATTAGAGAAATTATATCTATGTTTAAAAAATGAAACACCTGAAATATTTGTAGAAGAAGAAATTCGAATTAAAGCCGTAAAACCTATAGAACGAATGCTAGAAATTTCTGCTCGTTACGGCTTATAAAAACCGCTCATTTGTAATAGATTAATTGAATTGATAAACTGATCCCTTTTTTGTACCTTTGCACCCGCAAATTATTAACAATATTTGCTTTGTCTTTCTGTTAAATTTAATGGGCAAAGCATTCTAATAAATTTTTAAATAACATGGCGCTTCAGTGTGGCATTGTAGGACTACCTAATGTGGGTAAGTCTACTCTTTTTAATTGTTTGTCAAATGCAAAAGCACAGGCAGCAAATTTTCCGTTTTGTACTATCGAGCCTAATGTGGGTGTAATAACTGTTCCCGATGAACGTTTAACAAAACTTGCTGAATTAATTCATCCTCAAAGGATTGTACCTACTACAGTAGAAATTGTGGATATTGCTGGTCTTGTAAAAGGTGCCAGTAAAGGTGAAGGTTTAGGCAATAAATTTTTGGCAAATATTCGTGAAACTGATGCAATATTGCATGTTTTACGATGTTTCAATGATGAAAATGTAACGCATATAGATGGAACTGTTGATCCGATTAGAGATAAAGAAATTATTGATGCTGAACTTCAACTAAAAGATCTTGAAACTCTTGAAGCACGTATTTCGAAAGTTGAAAAGCAAGCAAAGACAGGAGGAGACAAAGAAGCTAAACTTGCTTTCGAAGTTTATTCGAAAATTAGAGAGGCTTTATTACGAGGTGAATCAGCAAGGACAGTTTATTTTGATACAAAAGATGAAAGAAAATTAGCTCAATCTCTTTTTTTACTTACATCAAAACCTGTCATGTATGTTTGCAATGTGGATGAAGCTAGCGCAGTTGATGGCAATTTATATGTTGATGCTGTGCGAGAAGCAGTGAAGAATGAAAATTCTCAGATTCTTGTTGTTGCTGCAAAAATTGAATCAGAAATTGCTGAATTTGAAACTTATGAAGAACGAAAAATGTTTCTTCAAGAAATTGGTCTCGAAGAGTCAGGTGTTAGTAGACTTATTAAATCTGCCTATCAATTATTGAATCTTCAAACTTTCCTAACTGCAGGTGTTCAAGAAGTACGTGCCTGGACATTTCAAAAAGGATGGAAAGCTCCTCAATGTGCTGGTGTTATACATACTGATTTTGAAAAAGGTTTTATTCGTGCAGAAGTAATTAAGTACGAAGATTACATTGCTTTTGGCTCTGAAAATGCTGTTAAAGAAGCAGGTAAAATGAGTGTGGAAGGGAAGGAATATGTAGTACAGGATGGAGATATCATGCATTTTCGTTTTAATGTTTGATTTTCACTCTCTAGTCAATTTTTAATAAGACTACTTTTATATATTCTACATTATTATACGAAAAATTCAATGATTAACTCATATGAGTTATCATTGAATTTTCTATTTAATTCATAT
>DBQD01000029.1 GCA_002305715.1 Proteiniphilum sp. UBA1403
TTTCAATATTGGCTCTACTGGAGGAGAAGATGGCACCTGTAAGGGCATAATCGGTGGTGCTGTCCAGGATATCAATGGTCTCATCTTCTTTGCCAACAGGATAGACATATATCGTGATGATGGGGCCAAAGAGCTCTTCCTGCATGGTGACATAATCGGGCTTCTTTGCCAGAATCACGGTTGGATGAATAAAATAACCAGTCGACTTGTCATAGGTGCCTCCACAAACAATCTCTGCATCGGGTGAGGCTTTTGCTTCATCAATCACCTTGGCCAGTTTGTCGAACGACTCCTCATCGATTACTGCATTGACAAAGTTGCTGAAATCTTCCACCACACCGGTTTTTATCTTTGAAAGATCTTCGTTCACAAAGGTCTTAACCGTTTCCCAGATGTTCTCCGGAATATACGCACGAGATGCAGCAGAGCACTTCTGACCCTGATATTCGAAAGCACCACGTGTGATGGCTGTCGCCACCTGTTTCGGATCGGCTGTAGAATCGGCAAAAATATAATCCTTGCCTCCGGTCTCACCCACAATTCGTGGATAGGATTTGTAGTTGGAAATGTTCTTGGCAATGGTAGCCCACATGCCGTTGAAAACAGCGGTTGAGCCAGTGAAGTGTAGTCCGGCAAATTCTCGGTGATTGAATACCACCTCGGCTGTTTCTTTACCTCCGGCATAGACCAGATTAATCACCCCATTGGGTAGCCCTGCTTCCTGCAATACTTTCATGATGAGGTGAGCGGAGTAGACCGCCGTCTTGGAGGGTTTCCACACCACTGTGTTGCCCATGAGTGCCGGTGCAGCTCCCAAGTTGCCAGCAATGGAGGTGAAGTTAAACGGTGTGAGCGCAAAAATAAAGCCTTCAAGCGGACGCCAGACCATCCTGTTCCATATACCGGGACCGGAATTGGGTTGCATACCATAAATCTCAACCATATTCTTTACATTATAGCGGTAGAAGTCGACCAGCTCACAAACGGCATCGATCTCCGATTGGTACGCATTTTTAGACTGTCCAATCATGGTGACAGCGTTGAACTCTTCCCGATAGGGACCTGCAATAAGTTCGGCTGCTTTCAGGAAGATGGCTGCTCTACTTTCCCAATGCATGGCTTCCCAAGCTGGTTTAGCTTTGAGGGATGCCTCTATAGCCATCTGCACATGTGTTTGATTTCCCTGGTGATAATGACCCAATAGGTGACGGTGGTTATGCGGAGGACGAATATCCATTAAATTTCCGGTACGTACCTCCTTGCCGTCAATTACCATGGGAAGGTCGAGCCCTCCCACGTTCAATTCTTCAAGCTTCTTTTTAAGTGCTTCTCTTTCTGCCGTTCCTGGAGCGTAACTCCTTATGGGTTCGTTCTTTATTGGTGGCAATTGGTAGATTCCTTTTGGCATACGATATTATTTTAGTGTGGTTTTACTGTCTGAGACAAATATACCGATTTTTCAGAATGATCGAAACATTGAATTCAAATTTTTATTTATTTTTGTAATAAATCTTATTCATAAAACGAAACATGCTACCAGTAGAAAACCACATTCTCCAATTTGAGAACACAGAGATTGCTTTTCGCAATCAATCGAATGCCAGCCTTAGAGAGTCTTATCAGCTTTTCAAACTTATGAACAACAAGAACTTGGTGTCTGTCGGGAAAAACCTTGTCAGATTTGCCATGGCTGTGCATTTACCCATAAATGGTATCATTAAAAATACAATCTACAAACATTTTGTTGGAGGTACCTCCATTGACGATTGCAGTAAAACTATCGAACGTCTTGCCAGTCGTCATGTCTTTTCGATACTCGACTATGCACAGGAGGGGGAAGAGTCGGAAGAGGCGTTCAATGCCACATGCCAGGAGGTGATCCGTACGATTGAATTTGCACAGCACAACCCCGCTGTACCATTCAGCGTGTTTAAGATAACGGGTATTGCTCGTTTCGACCTGCTGGCTAAGGTCAGCAGTGGAAGTGAGCTGACCGATGCGGAGGTGGTGGAATTTCAAAAAGTGGAAGAGCGGGTCGATGCCATCTTTCGTCGCGGATATGAATTAAATGTTCCGGTGATGGTCGATGCCGAAGAGACTTGGATACAGCCTGTTCTCGATGACATGGTCATGCGGTTGATGGCTCAGTATAACAAGAAAAAAGCCATTGTGCAAAACACCTATCAGATGTATCGACACGACAGCATTGAACGAATTAAAAAGCATCATCAGATGGCACTGGAGGGAGGTTTCCGTTTTGGATTAAAGATTGTGCGGGGTGCCTACATGGAAAAAGAACGTGCCCGTGCAGCAGAAAAAGGTTACCCATCACCAATACAGCCCGATAAACCGTCGACCGACCGTGATTTCAACAATATCATCCACTATTTTGTGAATCATGTGGACAGCATCGATTTTATGGTCTCTACGCACAACGAGGAAAGCACTCTGTTGCTCGCCTCCCTAATTGATGAGCGAAAGCTACCGAGAAACCATCCTGGTATCTACTTTTCCCAACTTTATGGTATGAGCGATCATATAACATATAGCCTGGCAGAAGAGGGCTACAATGTTGCAAAATATGTACCCTATGGAGCGGTGAAAACCATGATGCCCTATCTTTTTCGTCGTGCCGAAGAGAACTCTTCAGTCAAAGGACAAAGCAGTCGCGAACTCAACATGATTCGCAAAGAGTTAAGGCGCAGAAGATCACTTCACTTCCCACACATTGGGTGAACTGAGAAGAAACTCGGTGAATGATTTCTTCGGTGTGCGTTGTTGCACCTCCTCTATTTGTTGCTCGTAGTCCCTTTCGTAGGTAGGTGCATCCACGTTGCGTATCACACCCAGTGCTACGGGGAGACCGTCGGTGGTATCCATCAGAGCAAGCTTCAATTGCAAGGTGCTGTCTTTGGCCGTCGCATCGTGCACCAGAATATCGTCGAGGGTATACCCATCTTCACCAATGGTGACCGCCTTTATGTTCCAGCCATCAAGTACAAGTCCCTTTTCGTTGTCCTTGCCAAATATCATTTTCTCACCATGTCGCAGTACAACCGTATTGTCGGCTTTCCAGGTGCGGTCGCTTATTTTGTTGTGGATACCGTCGTTGAAGATTACACAGTTTTGAAGTACCTCAATGACCGATGTTCCTTTGTGGCGTGCTGCTTCTACCATCACCTCCACCTGATTCTTCATATCCACATCGATGGCGCGAGCAAAGAATGTTCCCCTTGCGCCAAATGTTAGTTCTGCCGGGCGGAACGGATCCTCCACGGTGCCGTAGGGTGACGACTTGGAGATGAATCCACGTGCCGAAGTAGGAGAGTATTGACCTTTGGTAAGACCGTATATCTTGTTGTTGAACAGGATGACATTGATATCGATGTTGCGACGAACGGCATGGATGAAATGATTTCCACCAATTGCCAGCGAGTCTCCATCGCCCGTGGCTACCCAAACACTCAGGTCGGGATTGGCAACTTTTACGCCGGTTGCAATGGCAGCAGCGCGACCGTGAATGCTGTGAAAACCATAGGTGTTCATGTAGTATGGCAAACGCGACGAGCATCCAATACCGGAAATCACCGCTGTCTTATGCGGTTCAATGTTCAGCTCTGCCATAGCCTTGTGCAGGCAGGTAAGGATGGCATAGTCGCCACAACCGGGGCACCAGCGTACGGCATTTTCACTCTTGTAATCCTTGGGGAGATATTTTTGATATTTAATTTCTGTTGCTTCCATGCTTATTCTGCCTCCATCATTTTCGTAAATTCTTCAACCAGTTCACTCACCTTGAAAGGTTGCCCTTCTACCCTGTTAAATTGGCGGATGTTATTCAGATCTCCGAATTTTCCATTTAGGTATGCTGCAAACTGCCCCTCGTTTTGTTCTGCTACAATCACTTTCTTGTATTTTACTAGAATGTTGTGAGTATTCTTTGGTAGAGGTGAGATATGTCTGAAATGGGTAAATGCCACCTTCTTACCGGTTGCCTGTATGCGGATCATTGCCTCAAGGAGATGTCCATATGTGCCTCCCCATCCCACAATCAATGTGTCGGCATTGGTGTCGCCAACAACCTTTTGTTCGGGAATGAAATCGGCAATTTTTTCTATTTTGTTGCGACGGGTATCCACCATGTATTGGTGATTCTCGGGGTTGGACGAGATAATACCGGTTAGTTTGTCTTTTTCCAATCCACCAATGCGGTGCATAAATCCAGTTGTTCCCGGCACACCCCAATATCTAACCAGTGTTTCTTCATCCCGTACAAAAGGACGCCATTTTGTTGCGTCACCCTTATAGTATTTATCTACATAGGGTGGTTTTATCGCGGGATACTCTTCCATATTGGGAATCTTCCAGGCCGAAGAACCGTTGGCAATGTAACCATCGGTAAGTAGGATCACCGGCGTCATGTGTTCCAATGCAATCTTCGATGCTTCAAAAGCGCTCTCAAAGCAGTCGGTAGGTGAGGCCGCAGCCAGTACCACCAACGGACTCTCTCCATTGCGCCCATAAAGCGCCTGATTCAGGTCGGTCTGCTCACTCTTGGTGGGCATACCAGTAGATGGGCCGCTTCGTTGTACATCGATCACCACCAAAGGTAGCTCAGCCATCACTGCTAACCCCAGAGCTTCACTCTTAAGGGCAAGTCCCGGTCCGGAGGTGGAGGTGGCTGCCAAGCATCCTGCGAAGCTGGCGCCAATGGAGGAGGTAATACCGGCTATCTCATCTTCCATCTGCAGGGCTTTCACACCAAAATCTTTCCTTTTGGCCAGTTCCTGTAGAATATCGGTTGCCGGAGTAATGGGGTAGGACCCCAAAAACAGTTGAACACCGGCCTTTTCTGCAGCGGCAATAAGACCATATGCAGTGGCGGTATTCCCGTTCACGTCGGTATAGAAACCCTTGGTTCCTTCAATCGGCTCAATGCGATAGGTGGAGGCGGTAAGATGTATGTTGTTGCCGTAGTTGTAGCCATCGGACATAGCTTTGATGTTGGCCTGTACTAGCAATGGCTTCTTGGCAAACTTCTGCTGCAGCAGCTGGTCGGCTATTTCCAATGGCCGGTTGAAGAGCCAGCAGACAATACCCAATGCAAACATGTTTTTGCAACGGAGCATATCTTTGTTGTCCAAACCTGATCCTTCGAGCGAAGCTTTGGTCAGTGAGGTGATGGCCACTCCCACGGGCTGCACATGTTCCAACTTGAGTTCAGAAAAAGGGTCTTGGGTGGTATATAGTGCTTTATCGAGATCTTTCTTTTGAAATGAATCGGTGTCGTAGAGCACAATAGATCCTCTTTTCAAGTATTGTGCATTCACCTTCAAGGCTGCCGGATTCATTGCCACGAGTACGTCTGTTTTGTCACCGGAGTTGAATACATCTTTTGCTCCGATACGTACCTGAAAACCCGAAACACCCTGCAGCGATCCCTGCGGAGCGCGTATTTCAGCAGGGAAATCGGGGAATGTGGCGATCTCGTTTCCGAAGATTGCCGATAACGTGGAAAAGAGTGTTCCGGACAATTGCATTCCGTCTCCTGAGTCTCCTGAGAAACGAATGGTTACTTGCTGGATGTCGGTGATTACCGAATTGGTGGGCATAATTGTAGTCTGTTATATCAATTGTGGGTACAAAGTAATAAAAGAGTCAGCAGAAAAGCAAATAAATTACACTCTTGTTATCCTAGCTCCCAACGCGTTTAGTCGGGTGTCGATGGATTGGTATCCGCGATCTATCTGATCAATATTGTGAATGGTGCTTGTTCCCTCGGCACTCATGGCGGCGATCAGCATGGAGATACCCGCACGGATATCGGGCGAGGTCATCGTCATTCCCCGCAGGCGGAACCGGTTATCAAGACCAATTACTACGGCACGGTGTGGGTCGCACAAGATTATTTGCGCTCCCATGTCGATGAGTTTGTCCACAAAGAAGAGGCGACTTTCAAACATCTTCTGATGAATGAGAACGCTGCCCTTGGCTTTTGTGGCTACCACCAGCAACACGCTCAACAGGTCGGGGGTAAGTCCTGGCCATGGTGCATCGGCAATGGTGAGGATGGATCCGTCTATAAACGATTCAATGGTGTATCCATCTTGCCGAGGAATGAAAAGATCATCGCCCTGTTGTTCCACGGTGATACCCAATCGTCGAAAGCTTTCCGGAATGATACCCAGGTTGGCTACCGATGTATCTTTAATGGTTATCTCCGAACCGGTCATGGCAGCCATACCAATGAAACTGCCAACCTCAATCATATCGGGAAGGAGGCAATGCTGGCAGCCCGAAAGTTTTGTGACTCCCTGTACATGCAGCTTGTTGGATCCGATACCCTCAATTTTTGCTCCCATGCACACCAGCATCCTACTCAGTTGTTCCAAATAGGGTTCGCAGGCTGCATTATAGATGATGGTCTCACCCTCAGCCAGTACGGCAGCCATCAGCAGGTTGGCCGTTCCGGTTACAGAAGCTTCGTCGAGGAGGATGTATGTCCCTTTCAGTTGTTTGGTCGAGAGGGTAAATAAATTTCGCTGTTCGTGATAGATCATTTGAGCCCCTAGCTTCATGATGCCGTTGAAGTGCGTGTCGAGTCGGCGGCGACCAATCTTGTCACCACCCGGTTTGGGGACAACCGCTTCGCCAAAACGAGCCAAGAGAGGGCCTATCAACATGATGGATCCCCGCAACGCTGCGCTTTTACGCATGAAGTCGTCTGAGCGGGTGTACTCGTGGTCTATTTCTTCTGCTTTGAATGAATACCGTTTTTCATCCAATTTATTCACCTTCACCCCCATGTCTGCAACGAGGGAGATCAGGTTGTTGACATCGAGAATGTCGGGGATATTGTCTATAATAACCTCTTCCTGTGTGAGCAAGGTAGCACAAATTATTTGCAGCGCTTCGTTTTTTGCTCCCTGTGGGGTTATGCTTCCCTGAAGGCTGTGTCCGCCTTCGATAATGAATGATGACATAGGTTTCAGTTTAATATATCCACACTTCCGGTTCAAGAAGGATGTCAAATTGTTTCTTAACTTCCTGTTGAATCTCTTTCATAAACGCTACAATCTCCTGCCCGCTTTCGGTGCCATAATTGACAATTATCAACGCATGGTGCTCATAGGTTCCCACCATGCCTTTTCTTTTTCCCTTATAGCCTGCTTCTTCAATGAGAAATGCGGCCGAAGTCTTAAACTCCTTTTCTCCGGCATTGTAGATAGGTGCATCGGGCAGAATCCTCTGCAATGCATCCTTTTCTTCCTTTGTTAACAAGGGGTTCTTGAAAAAACTACCCGCATTGGGGAGGAGGCTAAAATCGGGTAACTTACGGGTACGTATGCGGATAATGGCATCGCGTACTTGTGAGATGGAGGGCGAAGCAATACCTTGCAGTTCCCGGCTCACATCAACATATTTGTCTTTGAAGACGAATCTCTTGTTTAGTCGAAATACCACCGAGGTGATAACATAATTGCCGGTACGCTTGAAATGGCTGTCGCGATACCCAAAAGCACACTCTTCATTGGTAAACTCATGATATTCACCTGTATTGATATGGACGGCCTTTACGCGAACAATCGTATCTTTCACCTCCGAGCCATAGGCGCCGATATTTTGAATGGGGCTTGCTCCAACGGAACTCGGTATAAGGGAAAGATTTTCGATACCTGCATATCCGTGAGAAACGCAGAATCCAACAAACTGATCCCATTCTTCGGAAGCTCCTGCTTCTATATCTACATATTCGTCGGTTTCGGCTACAATTGTGATACCTTTCATCCCGGGTTTGATCACCACACCATCGAAATCACGTGTGAAGAACAGATTGCATCCGGCTCCCAGCACCACCTTCCGTTCATTGTGAAAGTGTTTGATTGCGTTGGAAAGATCTTCAACCGTTTGCGGTTCACAGAATATCCGTGCCAATGCAATGGTTCGAAAAGAATTATAGGGCTTCAGTTGTACGTTATACTTGATGGACATTGCGTATAATAAATAATTAAGATCCTTTGTAAATGAGAAAAATGGCCGGCTTCTTGTGCATATCGGGCAATTTGCCTTTCCACGCTTTTACACTTCGTGTTACAATGTATTCATCGTCACACGTAATGTTCATGGCGATACACAGACGAGTTTGGGGCTTGCAATGCAGGAGGATCTCTTCGGCCATTTTTTGGTTCCGGTAGGGTGTTTCAATAAATAGTTGAGTCTGGTCCTCGGTATAAGCCCGTGATTCCAGTTGTTTCAATTTTTTTACGCGTTCGTTTGCCTCAATAGGGAGGTAACCCTGAAAGGCGAAGCTCTGGCCGTTGAATCCGGAGGCCATGACAGCCATCAGAATGGAAGAGGGCCCAACCAGGGGCATCACCCGGTACCCTTCCTGTTGTGCAAGTGCCACCACATCGGCACCCGGATCGGCAACAGCGGGGCAGCCTGCCTCTGAAATCACTCCGATACTCTCACCCCGTTTCATGGGCAGGAGGTAACTTGCAATTTCTTTTATGTCGGTATGCTGGTTTAACTCGTAAAAGGTAATTGTATCGATCTCAATCTTTGGGTTGCATTTCTTCAAAAATCGGCGAGCCGACCGGATATTTTCGACAATAAAATAGTTTAACTCGGAGATAATTGTCGTGTTGTACAAAGGAAGAACCTTCTCAATTGGTGTGTCACCCAAGGTGACAGGAATTAAATAGAGTACCGGACTCTTCATATCAGTTGCAAGCCATTTTATTACAAAAATAGACAAAATAGGGCAATATACCCCCTTTTTTTTCGGAATAAAACGTGAATGTGTTAGAAGATCGCGTCGTTTCATCGTTATGACATCCTTTTATTCTCCTTATAAATTTATAAGCGAAATATAAGGAATATATAAGGATGAACCGGAGTAGGTCCAACAAAAAGCCACCCCATGCTTCATCATGAGGTGGCTTTTAATGTATGTTGTACCCTTTTAATAAAAAGGTGTAAAGCACGCAACTAACAGGAGTATGCTTTAGTTCCCTTTTGTTGCAGCGATAACTCCCCTGAAATATCCAATCGATTCGGCGATACCCTGTAAGGGGTCGTTCATGTTACGTTCATGTTCGAGGCTGCACATTCCGGTGTAACCAACTTCACGGAGCATCTTTACGAATGCAGGGATGTCGATGATGCCGCGACCAATTTCTACAGAATATCCGGATTTGGAGGGACCGGTTACATCTTTGATGTGAATGTCGAATACGCGGCTGTGGTATTTTTTTAAATCGTTTACTGGATCTTTGCCATTGCGGGTGTCATGGCCAATGTCGAGGCACATGCCAATCCGTGGATCCAAATCCTTCACGTTGTTCCACACATCATCCGCATCGGGATAGAGTGGCATGTCGGGACCGTGGAGGTGGATGGCATAATGCATGTTATACTCTTTCACTTTTTTGTCCACATAGGGCAACAATTCATAATTGGGAACTCCCACAATCAGCTTTACGCCTACTCTTTTGGCGTATTCAAATGCATTGTCAATCTCTTGCTCAGAGCGCATATAAATGGGACCAACAGCATAACCAGTCACACCTTTAGAGGCAAGTTTGGCATGAAATTCGGCAATCTGTTGTTCGTTGCTATTGAGCGGTAAGTGAAAATCCTTGATGCAGAGATATTTCACATCGCATTTTTGCATCATCTCAAGAGTTTGGTCGAGATTGAACTTGTTAAATGTATAACCGGCCATACCTACATTGAATTTTTCAGCTGTTTCAGGTGCAGGCTGCGGATCGGGTCGTTGTTGAGACCAGGCTGTTAGTGAGACCAGGAGTCCCGTAATAAGGAGTAATTTCTTCATGATTCCAAAAGTTTATTGTATGTGTGTTCGAGCACAAAGATAGTTATTTTTTTGAAATCAAGAATCCTTTTAACTTTGTAGTAAAAAGTTGAAGAATGAATGTGCCTGCCTACTTTATTGATTCTGTTCGATCACAGTTCGGAACAGAGTTGGAACCATTTCTCTCTGCACTGACAGATGATGCCCCTGTGAGTATTCGTGTGAATCCGTATAAGAAGCTGCGCAATTCTCTCTCTTTCTCTAATCCGCTTGAGCGTGTGCCTTGGTCGGAGCAGGGGTATTATCTTGAAGAACGGCCATCCTTTACCTTCGATCCATTGTTCCATGCCGGATACTACTACGTGCAGGAGGCATCTTCCATGTTTATTGAACACGTAGTACGGAAGTTGGTGTCGGCACCAGTAGCCTGCCTCGATTTGTGTGCTGCACCCGGTGGAAAATCGGTCAGCCTTCTATCGGCACTGCCGGAGGGGAGTCTGCTTGTGAGCAACGAAATTATTCGTCAGCGGGCAAATGTATTGTCGGAGACACTCACCAAGTTTGGGCACCCTAATGCGGTGGTGACCCAGAATAGTCCGGCCGACTTTGCAGCTTTTCCCGGTTTATTTGATCTAATCTTGGTGGATGCTCCCTGCTCGGGCGAAGGGATGTTTCGAAAAGATGAGGTGGCCATTCAGGAGTGGTCGCCCCAGAATGTAAAAATGTGTGCAGCCCGACAAAGGGATATTCTGAGCGATGTGTGGCCGACACTCAAGCCGGGAGGGTTGTTGATATACAGTACCTGCACCTTTAATCGCGACGAAAACGAAGATAATGTACGTTGGATGGCAGACAACTTAGGTGCCACAATCAAAAAGGTGGAGGTGGAGCCCGATTGGAATATAGTGCCTTCGCATGATGAAGAGGCGCGTGGCTTTCATTTTTATCCGCATAAAACAAAGGGGGAGGGACTATTTGTTGCTGTTTTACAGAAAAACGACGTGGAGCATGCCGAGGAACCTATTCGCTCTAAGAAGCATAAAAAAAATCCGGTTATCTATCTCAAAGAGAGAGCACCTTATGCAGATTTGATCACAAATTTCGACTCATATGTGTTGTTGGATTCCGGTAATTGTATTACCGCCTTACCCAACGAGCATGCCGAAATAATGGTCGCCTTGTTGAATAGTCTGAAATGTATATCTGTCGGAATCGAGTTGGGGGAGAAGAGAGGAAAAGATTTTATCCCTTCTCATGCGCTGGCTATGAGCATTGCCTTAAACCGGGAGGCATTCACTTGTGAAGAGGTAACATATGAGCAGGCCATTGCCTATCTTCGTAAAGAGGCTATTACCCTTTTGAATGCCCCTAAAGGAATGGTGTTGCTCACCTGGCAGAATGAACCACTCGGTTTTGTTAAAAATATCGGCAATCGGGCAAATAACCTCTATCCAAACGAGTGGCGTATCCGAAGTGGATATCTACCCGATAAAAAGCCAAAGATTTTCACCTCCAATAATCTGCTGAATATCAATAAATGAGATTCTCCTAAATTCCAAATTTATGTCCACCGGCTCAACCCGACAAATACTCACTTACCTATTCGTGATCATATCGATTGCTGCAGCCATCGTTTCGCTGGTGTTGTCCAACAGACTGGCCAAAGAATTGTCGGATGATGAACAAAAGAGACTGGAAATATGGGCGATGGCAACCGAGAATCTTGTCGTTAAGGGTGAACAGGCTGATCTGGATCTAATCCTGAAAATTCTACAAAGTAACAGCACCATTCCTGTCATCCTGTTTGATGAGAACAGCGGTGAGGTACAATCGCACAACATTGCATTACCGAAGGAGAACGAGCATAACTTCCTACTGAAAAAGATGAGGGAGTTTCGTGAGCGTCATGAACCGATTCGTTTGGGAGAGCTGAATCAGTTGCTCTACTACGATGATTCTTACCGACTGAAACAACTTCGAATCTATCCCTTTATTCAACTGTTTGTTATTTTTCTATTCATGGGACTGGCCTTCTTTGCGCTGAATCGTTCACGACGGGCCGAGCAAAATCAGCTTTGGGTGGGACTGTCGAAGGAGACCGCCCATCAACTGGGTACACCCATTTCTTCGCTTGCCGCATGGATTGCATACTTGAAGCTGAAGGAGGTGGATCCGCTTCTGCTGACTGAAATAGAAAAAGATATCTCCCGCTTGGAGATGATTGCAGAACGCTTTTCTAAAATTGGTTCTGTGCCGGATAGACAGGCTACTGACTTGCGCGACGTGATCAACAAGACCGTGAAGTATTTAGAGAAACGGGTGTCGACAAAAGTGACGTTCTCCCTGCAGCTTCCTGATCATCGGGTGATTGTATTGTTAAACAAACCGCTGTTTGGTTGGGTGATTGAGAACCTCGCCAAAAATGCGGTAGATGCCATGAATGGAGAGGGTGTGGTAACCATTGCGGTGGTGGAGAAGAGCAAACGGTTGTGGCTGGATATCTCCGATACTGGCAAAGGTATTCCAAAATCGAAGTGGAAGAAGATATTTTCACCCGGTTACACCACCAAAGAGAGAGGGTGGGGACTTGGATTATCGCTGGTGAAGCGAATTGTGGAAATACATCATGGCTGGAAAATAGGAGTGCTGAATTCGGAGTTGGGAAAGGGAACCACCTTTAGGATTGACTTGAAGAGGCAGGGATGAATTCAGTCTCAATTTCCTCTGCATCGGCATATTTTTTTAGTAATTCGATGGCATAGTTCGTTGCCTCTTGCAATCCTTCGTTGCCGGAATACCCGTTTATTATGAGCAGCAAATGCGATGTGTCTGCTGTAATCTTTGTCCGTTCTTCATCGCTGGTGGGAGTGCCAATGCCACCCACAGCATCTCGGTAGAGGGGCAATCCTTCAATGTTTAACATACCCCGCCCAATTGCCTCAAACCGCTCATTGGCCATCCCCACGCCCAGATGGAGGTCGCCCTCAATTATGTCGTTGTCAAACCCGCCAATGGAATATCCGCTCTTCAAAGAAACCAAATTGATTAGATCAACCAGCGTGTTGAGCTGGTAGAGGCTTTGCCCTTTTAGGATTCTTCTGCAGAGTGCTTCGGCCGAAGGTCGATACCGGTTGGGGTCTTTCCCCAGTTTCTTGTATACCTCACGGGTGGCAAAAATTGTAGGCCGTTTGTTGATCTCCTCCATCTTGTATGTCGCGGCAAACTGCGAGCAAAATGTTTCAATCTCTTGCCATAAATCCGCATTGAAGGAGTTGTTCTTTGTCTTGCATGCAATGGCTGCAAGATGAAAGTGCGGGCAGACTGTCTCAATTTCAGTACCTATTGTGATCGTTCTCTGTTTCATGTTGAAGAGGACTGTTTTTTGTGCAATTATTTCCCAAAGATAAAAAATCTGAAGCATAAGAGCGCAAAAACAGGCTAATTGAATGAATATTTGAAAAATATGCGCCAATTAGTTTGTTAAACTCTATATCAATTGCTATATTTGCGTGATTTTTTGTTTGCATACGAGTAGAGTTTTGTCATTCATACGTATGCTTTCGATGACAATTAGAGAGGCCCGTTTCATATGACCGATGAGAAAAATAAGCTGCTGGTCGATCTGGAGATACGCATCAAACAGGTCATGTTTTTATGCGATTCATTGAAAGAGGAAAATGAACGCTTAAAAACTGAGTTACAGTCGAAACAGACTCTAATTGATGAAACGACGAAAGATCTGGAACAATTAAAAGTACGATACAACGCTTTAAAAACCGCGAGAACCATTACGGCGGCAACGGTCGATGTGGACACCGCGAAAATGAAAATTGCAAAACTGGTGCGGGAAGTGGACAAATGCATAAATTTATTAAAATGAGATTTAAAAAATTTATGTGATGGGAGATGAAAAATTTTTATTAACATTAGAGGTTGCCGGCAGGAAGTATCCGTTGAAAATCAAAAAGTCAGAAGAACAATCCTTCCGCGAAGCTGCCAAAAGAATAAATACAAAAATAAACCAATACCGTGTTGCATATGGAGGGGCCAACCCCGACATAACGACCCAGGATTATATGGCTATGACCGCCATACAGGCATTGGCTGAGAATTTTTCTCTCGGTGAAAGGAACGATACAAAACCCTACGAGGATAAAATTAATTCGTTGATTAACGAATTGGACAATTATCTGAAGAAATAATCTACTTTCTTTGCTTACAAAGAGGTAGATTCACGCACCATTCGACACATAGCTTTTTATGTGGCTGACTGTGTGCATTTTTTTTTAAATAGGCTATAAGCAACTAAAGAGAACCTCCTGATGGAATGGGTAATTTTCCGGTAGGAGCATATAAATTAAATTTAAACGTACGTAAAATGGAAATAGTAATAGGATTGATAATCGGTTTGGCTATCGGGGCAGCAGTGGCCTGGTATCTGACCGGTAAAATGGCCAACTCCCGCGCTCAGAGTATTTTGAGTGATGCGGAGAAGGATGCAGAGGTGATCAGGAAGAAGATGTTATTGGAAGCAAAAGAGGAAACAATAGCTATGAAGGCTGAAGCTGAGAAGCAGGCCAACGCTAGAACAACCAAAATACAGATCACTGAAAACCGACTTCGGCAACGTGAAATGTCGCTTAACCAAAAACAGGAGGAGCTGAATAAAAAGAACGTTGAGATTGAAGAGGCTAGAGTTAGCTTGACAGCACAGCAGGATTTTTTGGATAAGAAAGCAGCAGAATTAGAACGTTTACACAGACAGTCAATCGAAAAACTGGAAACAATTTCCGGCTTGTCGGCCGATGAAGCAAAGGAACGATTGCTGGAATCGTTGAAGGATGAAGCAAAAACTGAAGCGCAGTCCTACATCAACGACATCATGGAAGAGGCCAAGCTGACGGCAAATAAGGAGGCGAAAAAGATTGTAGTTCAGTCGATTCAACGTGTTGCGACAGAGACATCCATCGAGAATGCAATTACGGTATTCCACATCGATTCCGATGAAGTGAAAGGTCGTATTATTGGACGTGAAGGTCGCAATATCCGTGCCTTGGAAGCTGCAACCGGTGTGGAGATTGTGGTGGATGACACCCCCGAAGCGATAGTACTTTCCGGATTCGATCCTGTACGGCGTGAGATTGCCCGTCTCTCTTTACACCAACTGGTGGCCGATGGACGTATTCACCCTGCCCGCATCGAAGAGGTGGTGTCGAAGGTGAAGAAACAGATTGAAGAAGAGATCGTAGAAACAGGTAAACGCACTGTAATAGATTTGGGTATTCATGGTTTACATCCGGAACTGATTCGAATGGTTGGTAAGATGAAATACCGTTCATCATACGGACAGAACCTATTGCAGCACTCTCGTGAGGTGGCCAACCTATGTGCCATCATGGCGTCGGAGTTGGGATTGAACCCCAAGAAGGCAAAACGTGCCGGATTGCTGCATGATATAGGTAAGGTACCCGACGATGAGCCGGAATTGCCACACGCAGTGCTGGGTATGAAGCTGGCGGAGAAATATAAAGAAAAACCGGATATCTGCAACGCAATTGGTGCACACCACGATGAAGTGGAAATGACCACCTTATTGGCTCCCATTGTGCAGGTGTGTGATGCAATCTCCGGTGCACGTCCCGGTGCTCGACGTGAAATAGTAGAGGCCTATATCAAACGTTTGAACGATCTTGAAAATCTGGCACTTTCATATCCGGGTGTAGTGAAGACCTATGCTATACAAGCTGGTCGCGAATTGCGCGTGATTGTGGGGGCAGATAAGATTGATGATCAGGATACAGAAAAACTATCGGACGAAATAGCACGCAAGATACAAACCGAAATGACCTATCCGGGTCAGGTGAAGATTACGGTCATTCGCGAAACTCGTGCTGTAAGTTATGCCAAGTAATTTTTAAGAGATATATGATAAAAAAAAGGAGTTGCATGCTCCTTTTTTTTATGTGGTAACGTTGAAGAATGGAAAATGCTGTTACTTGGTTTTCTTTTTGTTTTTCTCAACCAGTAACTCCTCGTTGGTCCCGATCACCTTCTTCAATTCCATCTGAAGTCGTTTTATCTCCATCTCCTGATTGTGGATGGTGGTGAGCAAGGCGTTCAATTCTTCGTTATCGACCGTGTCGGGGTATTGCGACTTAACGCGACTGATAAAATCACTCAACACGTTCATGTAATTATTGAACGCATCGTAGGGGGACATGTAAGGACTGAACTGACTCTGTCCGCTTCCAAAATGCTTGGTCGACATATAATAAAAGTGATCGCTGCTCTGCAGATAAAGCCAGTCCTGTTTCAGACGCCTGTCGGTGCAGAGTCGGACCCTTTCTCCAATCTCATAGAGTGCTTTAAATGCACTCTTTTGTAGTTTATTTCCTAACCAAGCACTCACATCGCGTTCTTCATCGGACCAGGATATGCTGTTGGGTACAGTGATGGCACCAATGGGTTCGTGCTGATCTATCGCTTCCGACGGTGTGCAGAAGCCGATGTTTTTATCCAATGCGAAACGGGGTAGGGCTTTCATAAATTCAAAGATGCCCGTGTGTGCAAGCTGAATGTTTCCCAATGTCTCGTAATTCATGAAAAGGTTGAATATCTCCTCTTCGGGCGGAGTAGTCTCAATCCAGGAGATAAATTTCTCTGCGGTGAGGGGATATTCGCTCCAGTTGTAATTCGAAAAACGATAGGTGATGTCGTCGCTGTAACGACTATTTTTAAGAAGCAGCTTCAGGTTGGGTTGTGAGGCAGCCTGGTACACATAGTTGGGACTCTTCCACCCGAGTACATGCTTGGCACCTTCGGTAATCATCTTCGTGTATCCCATATCATAGACCATCTCGGCAATATCGTCGTTGTAGATCAACTCGGTATTGCGCAACACGGTCGGTCTCTGTCCAAACAGAATCTCAATCCGGTCGGCATGAAGTTTAACCTGGTTGTGGAACTCCTCCGGATCGAACAGACTGGCAAGGGAGTGCGCATAGGTCTCAGTCAGAAACTCCACATGACCGGTCTTACTTAATTCACGAAAGCCTTCGATAACTTCCGGTGCATAGATCTCAAGTTGCTCGAGTGCAACACCGGAGATGGAGAATGACACTTTAAACTTGCCATCATAGTGATTGACCAAATCGAGCAGCATTCGGTTAGCAGGTATATATGAGCGGGCAGCTATCTGTTGTAATATATCTTCGTTGGCATAGTCATCGAAGTAATAGTGATCCCTACCAATATTGAAGAATCGATATCTTTTTAACCGGAAAGGTTGGTGTATCTGGAAATAAAAGCAAATAGTCTTCATTGCGTTGTATTTTTGGTTGTTTTTTCTGCTCTGTTTTTCATTGTATGTGTAGCGTCTATTGTCCGCCGATGAGACTGTCGTAGATCTTGCGAACCTTCAGTCCGGCATCTTCCCATTTGATGTTGTCCACCTCAATCTTTCCTTCCTCTTTAAGATGTTCGGCCATAGCTGGGTAGGTGCAAATAGAATAGATGGCATCGGCCATGGCATCAACATCCCAATAATCGGTTTTAATCACATTCTCCAAAATCTCGGAGCAACCCGACTGATAGGAGATGATGCTGGGTACACCACATTGCATTGCTTCTAAGGGAGAGATACCAAAAGGCTCCGACACAGAGGGCATCACATATACATCGCTCGATTTGAGCATCTCATAGACCTGCTTTCCACGTAGGAAGCCGGTGAAATGGAACTTGTGGGCAATGCCTCGTTCGGCCACAAGACGAATCATCTGGTCCATCATATCACCACTACCTGCCATTACGAAACGGATGTTGTCTGTCTTTCGGATAACCTGTGTTGCTGCATCGACAAAAAATTCCGGACCCTTCTGCATGGTGATTCTTCCGAGGAAGGTAACCACCTTTTCTTGTACGTTTGATATTCTCTCAATGGCTTCAATCTCTGGGTTAAGGGGATCTACGGCATTGTGCACAGTAGTTACCTTCCAGTAGGGCTGGTGGTAGTTCTCTATGACGGTGCGACGAGTGAGGTTGCTCACACAGATGATGTGGTCGCAGTTGTCCATACCATCCTTTTCAATGTTGTAGACGATGGGATTGGGCTTACCCCTGCTTCGGTCAAACTCCGTGGCATGCACATGAATCACCATCGGCTTGCCCGACACACTCTTTGCGTGAAGTCCGGCAGGGTAGGTAAGCCAATCGTGAGCGTGTATGATATCGAAGTCATACGTGCGGGCAATCACGCCGGCTACGATGGAGTAGTTGTTGGTCTCCTCCAGAATATTATTGGGATAACGTCCTGAGAATTCAATACAGCCCAAGTCGTTTGTGTGCATATAGCTGAAGTCCGCATAAATATTGTCTCTTCTCCAGTAATACTCTTGCGGATCCATATATTTCTCTAACCTCGAGGATGCCATCTCCCAGGGAATGTCGCGCCATACAATGGGGGTGGTGTTTGCACCGATAATCTTGGCAAAACTCTGATCTTCGTCGCCCCATGGTTTGGGAATCACGAACATGATCTCCATATCGGGCTGTTGTGCCATTCCTCTGGTCAATCCATAGCTTGCCGTTCCGAGTCCTCCGAGTATATGTGGTGGGAATTCCCATCCAAACATCAATGCCTTCATTTGTCCAATTTTAGATTGTTAAAGATGCAATGCACGATTTGATGCATCTCATTTACATAAATGAGCGAATAATTCGCTTTGCTCTGAGCAATTCAGCCACACTCATGGCAAATGAATATCCGCCATGCGCGATAAAAGGAGGATTGGAATCGTAGAATTCCGATATGGTTCCGATACAATCGTTCTGCATCTCTCCTTCCATGGTTATCATAATGCGGTCGGCTAATGATAAGCCGCTCATATGGAAAAGACTCAGGTATGCTTCAATATATGGCCCCAGTAGCCAAGGAAATGCCATACCGTTGAAATGGGCTATTTTCTTTTCAATTTCATTACCGGCATAATGGGGATGGAAAAGATCACTTTTGGGTGTCAGGGAGCGAATACCGCAGGGGGTAAGCAGCTCTTTTGTTACATAATCAATAACCGTTTTTTTCTGCCCTCTTTCCAGAGGAGAGTAGGGTAACGAAACGGCAAAGATCATGTTGGGACGTACATTCAGATCTTTGTGGTAGCCATCTACATAATCATATAGATAGCCTGCCTCATTGAGGAAGGTTTCCTTGAATGAGTTACCGGCCAGACGTGCCCTGTTTTCCCATACATCAGCTTCATCCTGTGCACCTATAAAGCGGGTAACTTCTTCTGTGAATTTTAGGGCATTGTACCAAAGGGCGTTAAACTCGACGAGGTATCCCGAGCGGGGAATAACCGGGCGTCCGTCTAGCATGGCATTCATCCAGCTTACGGCAACCTCGCGTCCATATGTAGTTAGAAGTCCATCCTCTTGATGGTAAATCAGATTGGGGTGTTTTCCTGTTAGGATGTAATTCATTATTTCAAACAGGAAATTGCTATATTTCTCGACAAAAGGAGCTTTCTGATCGAGCCAGTACTGCTGCAGCGCCCAAACAACCCAAAGCAATACGTCGGGATCTTCAATCTGCTTGATATAACTTTTCGACGGTTTGTCGTTCATGAAATTCCGCAAATGAGGGATGGCTGTATCCATGATCTTTTCGTAATCATCTACCTTGCCCACAGCAAGGCTGCAGCCGGGGAGAGAAATAAACTGATCGCGAGCACGAACTTTAAACCAGGGGAAACCAGCCAGTAGATAGTGATCTTCTTTCACGGGTTTGTATTTGAACTGGTGACTGGAATTCTTCAGGCAGTTGTAAAAGCTGGAGCGGGGTGTGCGGTTGTAAATTTCCAAGTCGAATTCCTTCGACAGGTTGGACGTGTCCACTAAAATGTCGCCTGCCGAAAAGATGATTTCTTCGTCTTTTTCAATGGACATCTCAAAATAACCCGGCACATAAAGATCTTCCACGCAGGTGTCACCACTCTGCAAATCTTGTAGATACTCGATGTTGCGATACCAGTCGGGATGGTAAATGAATTCCGGTCTTTTACTAAATTGCATGAAGAGTTCTGGATAACCGAAATACATACAGGTGCTGATGCCATTTTCTACGATGCGATAGGAACGGTCAACCTGGTCATTCTCGTGTGTGAGTTCTGAGATTTTGCGAAAGGCAAGAAAGGGTTTGAACCGTATGGTGGTGGGTGAGTGTGCATCCAAAAGGGTATAGCGAATCATCAGACGGTTCTCTTTGGAAGAGAACATGATTTCTTTCGATAAGATAACCCCTCCAATGCGGTAGATGGTCTTTGGAACGCTGTCGCAATTAAACTCCCGGATATATTTGTGACCCTTGGGACTGTAATGATCGCCAATATACCGATGGATACCCAAATTGAACTCAGCACCGTGTTGTATGACCGTTTCATCGAAAGAGGAGAGGATGAGGTGATTATCGTCATCCATATAGGGGACAGGCATGACCAACAGTCCCTGATACTTGGTCGTATTGCAACCCGATATAGATGTGTTTTGATAAGCTCCTCTTCTATTGGTTCTTAAAACATTTCGGTAGAGCGAATACTCCAGGTTGATCATTAGCTCTTTGTCGAATTTCAGATAACTCATCGATACATATAATTTAGGGTAAGGTGTATGGCTCTCAATTCCTGCGAAAGATACTAAAATAGAAAATATATCGCAACAAAAAAAGATGAATAAAAAGAATAATTCTTCGTGATGAAGCCTGTTTCTCAATTGTTGTATATTTGTGATGAAATGATTTTGATGGAACAGTGATTAGAATGGAAGAAACATTATACTCTCCTTTTGTCTTCGAAAAAAAACGTATGTGGCTCGCTTTGTTGCCTTCATTGGTTTTTGTTTCCCTGATATGGCTGATATATCTAGTAGATTATGCAGGCCTTTTAGGCAATTTTTCACATTGGGGAATTCGCTCGGGCTCTCTGATTGGTTTGAGAGGGGTTGTTTTTTCACCCTTTATTCATGCCTCTTTTAAGCATTTGCTTTCGAATACACTGCCTCTGCTTATCTTGATCTGGTTCCTGTTTTATTTCTATAGCAAAATTGCATTCGCTGTTTTTCTGCGTCTTTGGCTGTTGAGTGGATGTATAACATGGCTCATAGGACGTTCTTCGATGCATGTGGGCGCTAGCGGACTGATATTTGCCATCCTCTTTTTTCTCTTTTTTAGTGGACTTTTTCGGAATTATACGCCACTAGTGGCTGTATCCATGATAGTGGCTTTTATTTATGGGAGTACTGTGTGGAGCATTTTTCCGGTCACAGAGCTGGTAGATCCCTCCATCTCATGGGAAGGCCATCTTGCGGGTGCATTAAGTGGGCTTTTTTTGGCAATCCTTTTCCGAAAGCAGGGACCGCAGAAGCCACCTGTAGTGTGGGAAGGGGAAGAAGAGGAGGAAACTGGAGAAAATATGAACGGGAATGTAGATGGGTAGAGGGTAATATCTGTGGAGTGATAGCAGACTATGTATCATAAAAAAGATAGCTTGGTGGTTTTATATCTGCTTAGTTTTGTTTATTTTTGAACAAATTTATGAAGAATACAATATGGGAAATAAAATTAGAGCCGCTGTTATTGGATATGGTAATATCGGCAGATATGTAATTGATGCGCTTGAAAATAGTTCGGATTTTGAAATTGCTGGAATCGTACGTCGTGATACAACAAATATACCTGGTGAGTTACAAGAATTCAATGTGGTAAGCTCCATTGTAAACATGGAGGCAGTGGATGTGGCCATCCTTTGTACTCCAACCCGCAGCGTGGAACAGTTTGCGACTGATTGCCTGGCGCTTGGAATTAATACTGTGGACAGCTTCGATATACATGGACAGATTCTTGCCTTGCGTACAGCTCTCGATGCATTAGCAAAGAAAAACAACGCCGTCTCAATAATTGCTTCCGGATGGGATCCCGGTAGCGACTCCGTAATTCGTACCCTTTTTGAAGCAATGGCACCACGTGGCATTACATATACCAATTTCGGCCCGGGAATGAGCATGGGACATACTGTTGCCGTGAAAGCGTTCCCCGGTGTAAAAGCGGCACTTTCCATGACAATACCAACCGGCACAGGAGTGCATCGCAGAATGGTATACATTGAATTACAGGAAGGATACAATTTTCAATCTGTGGCACAAGCCATTAAAGAGGATGACTATTTTGTACACGATGAGACACATGTCTTTCAAGTGGAAGATGTGGAGGCACTCAAAGATATGGGGCATGGCGTGCTGATGGAGCGTAAAGGGGTGTCAGGGAAAACACAAAATCAACTGTTTACCTTTGATATGCGCATCAACAATCCTGCACTCACAGCACAAGTACTTGTTGGTGCTGCCCGTGCATCCATGAAACAACAACCGGGTGCCTATACCTTAATTGAAATACCGGTTGTGGATCTGCTGCCGGGTGAAAAAGAAAGCTGGATTAAAAAGTTGGTATAATATACTTAAAAATAACTACATGGATGTTGGCATGGTCGACGCTCGACAGAACAAAAGGTTTTTCTGTTCGTACGTAACGAAAATGTTCTGTATCTTTGTCTAAAATATCAAAACTGATGGATAAATTACTCGCTGTTACCTGGACTGTGAATCCCACACTTTTTGAAGTATTTAGTCGTGAGATTCGTTGGTATGGTCTGTTGTGGGTCATAGGTTTAATCGTCGCTGTGTACATTGTACAAAAGATTTTCAAGAATGAGGACTTGCTTGAAAATTGGTTCGATTCTCTGTTTGTTTACATGATCGTGGGTATCATTGTAGGAGCCCGATTGGGACATTGTCTCTTTTATGAGCCGGCTTATTACCTTGCCAACCCAATGGAAATGATTAAGGTATGGGAGGGCGGACTTGCCAGCCATGGTGGCGTAATAGGGATCATCATTGCCGTATGGCTCTATTCCCGAAAGGTGACGAAACTAAGTATGTTGTGGACATTCGACCGGGTAATGGTTCCGACAGGATTTACGGCTGCAATGATTCGTTTGGGGAACCTCATGAATCACGAGATTTATGGCGGACCAACCGACAGCCCTTGGGGATTTCGCTTCGTGGAAAACCTCCATCAGTGGATGCAGGGTGCTGAACCCATTTTTACAGAACCTTCACACCCCACACAAATATATGAGGCAATCGTTTACTTGTTTGTCTTCGCAATAACCATGCACCTATACTGGAAAACGGATGCTAAGAACCGTAAAGGACTTATCACAGGTGTTGGAATCCTACTTATATTCCTCTTCCGCTTCTTTGTGGAATTTGTAAAAAATGTACAGGTGGAATCCGAGACAACCATGCGAGATAATACAGGTCTCATTTTGGGACAATGGTTGAGCATTCCTTTTATATTGTGGGGAATATGGCTGATTTGGAACGCAATGCGCAAACCGGCCAAAGTGGAGTTAACACCCAAACAATCTGAATTGCCAAAACCAAAAATAAAGCCAAAGAAGAAATAATTTACCAATGTATTCTCCTCTAGAAGTAACCAAGGGTATATTTTATACCGGTGTAAACGACCGCACCAAGCATCTTTTTGAAAATTTATGGCCATTACCAAACGGTGTATCCTATAATTCATATTTAATAGCCGATGAAAAGTGTGCATTGGTCGATACGGTCGATATCTGTTATTCTGATCTCTTTTTTCAAAAAGTCTCAGCGGTGATTGGTAGTAAACCAATCGACTACCTGATTGTAAATCATATGGAACCCGATCACTCGGGGTCTATTGAATGGTTGCTGTCAAAGTACCCGCACATACGTATCGTCGGTAACAAGCGAACGGTTGAGATGTTGAAAGGATATTATGGTGTAGAAACTGAGAACCTGCTTCTCATTCAGGATCTAGAAGAACTGAGCCTGGGTAATTATACCCTGAAGTTTTATCTGACTCCAATGGTACACTGGCCGGAAACAATGATGACTTATGTGAAAGAACAAAAAACATTGTTTAGTGGTGATGCCTTTGGAACCTTCGGGGCACTTAATGGTGGTGTACTCGATTGTCAACTCCTCCCGGAGAGATATAGGGATGAGATGATTCGCTACTATTCAAACATTGTCGGAAAATTTGGCTCTCCGGTGCAAACTGCACTGAAGAAACTATCCGGTATTGAATTTGATATCATTTGTTCCACACATGGACCGGTGTGGACTCAAAAAGAGAACATTGCCGAGGTGGTGGGGCTCTACGACCGTTTGAGCCGATATGAGGCTGATCCGGGTCTGGTTATTGCCTATGGAAGCATGTACGGTCATACCGAGCAGCTTGCCGAAATTATTGCTGCCGCAGCAGCAGAACAGGGATTGAGGAATATTGTTATACACAATGTTTCAAAGAGCCACGAGTCGGATATACTACGCGATGTGTTTGCATACAAAGGGCTGATAATTGGTTCACCAACCTACAACAACAAGTTGTACCCTGCTGTGGAGAGCTTGATCTCGGGCCTGCAAAACCGTTATCTTAAAAACCGATTCTTTGGTTGCTTTGGTAGCTTCTCATGGTCTGACGCTACAGCGAAACAATTAACCGCATTTGCTGAATCTTCTGAATTTGAAATGGTAGGAGAACCGGTAGTAATGAAACAGGCCATGTTGGAGGATGTGGTCGAAAAGGCACGCAGCTTGGGAAAAACAATGGCAGGTAAACTGCTTTCAGGAGATACGATTGGCCCGAACGACAGGGAAAATTGTCATTAAAAACCACAATATGAGACTTATTATTCAACCCGATGCCAATCAAATGGCACAGTGGGCTGCAAACTACATCGCAGCAAAAATTAAAAAGAGTAAACCAACTGCAGAGAAACCATTTAAATTGGGACTGCCCACGGGCTCTTCTCCATTGAAAACATACAAGGCTCTGATTGCTTTATATGAAAGTGGTTATCTCTCTTTTGAGCATGTAATCACGTTCAACATGGATGAATATATCGGACTTCCGGCCAATCATCCACAGAGTTACCACACCTTCATGTGGGATAATTTCTTTAATCATATCGATATCAAAAAGGAGAATGTGCACATTCTTAATGGAATGGCTGAAGATCCCGAAGCTGAATGTGAGGCATACGAACAAGCAATTGTTGATGCCGGGGGTATTGATCTCTTTTTGGGAGGAATCGGTCCCGACGGACATATTGCTTTTAACGAACCTGGTTCGTCACTCACTTCTCGCACAAGGGTTAAAACATTGACCACCGACACGGTGATTGCTAATTCTCGTTTCTTTGACAACGATGTCAACAAAGTACCAAAGACTGCTCTCACTGTGGGTGTGGGAACGGTACTCGATGCAAAAGAGGTTCTAATTCTTGTGAATGGTCATCATAAGGCGCGAGCTTTGTTTCATGCAGTGGAAGGTCCCATCACACAGATGTGGACTATCAGCGCCCTGCAAATGCATCAGAAAGGGATTATCGTGACCGATTATGATGCATGTGCGGAACTCAAAGTTGGAACCTATAAGTACTTTCTAGATATTGAACACGATAACCTCGATCCTACTTCCTTGTTATAGGGCTGTGTAAGAGATCAAAAAAATAAAAGTAAGGATGAACAATTGCTGATATTTTGATGTTACACTACAAATATCACAGCATTTTGTTACCGTTGTCGGCTGTTACAATGTGGTTGGTAATTTGCCCGTTCTTGTCACAACCAATTACGACGACTGCGGTACCATAGCTTTCAAATATTGTAGTAGGTTATCGTATTGGTCACAGAATAGAAATGCGACCATCAAAAATCCTTCGGGACGTTCTTGTTATTACAGTTCTCTTTTATGAAGATGACTGAGAGAATGCCCCGAAGGTCTTTTTTTAAGGGAGATTATACGGTTTCTTGTACCTTACTTGGGTGAGATTCCACAGGCATCTCCTGATGGTTCATCTGGTGTGCGATACCATAAATCGGCATAGTCATCCGGACGCCTGCGAAATTTTGCTAGGATATAAGAGCAGGTAGGCATAACTTTGAAACCCTTCTCCCGTGCATATTTTACCATTTCATCAAAAAGTTTACCGGCAATTCCTTGTCCTTCAAGTTCGGGACGAACACCTGTATGATAGGCGTTGAGAATACCATTCTTTACTTCAAAATCGAGCTCTGCTACTTGCCGATTCTCCTGAATTATGAAAAAACTACCCCGATTGAGGTTGTCAATTTTGAATTGAATATTCATTGTTGTTGATTTATATACGTTTAATAATCTTTTATTTATCATTTATTCATTACCTTTCAGAGAAAGGCTGAGTGATTAAACCTCCTCATTAAAACACTATTTTCCCCATTTTGTTTCGGAAAGAGGAGGGAGGGTTGAACCTTCACTATTTGCTGTTTTTTGTATCTTTGACAAATCGAATTACGAATTAAATAATCATACAATGAAAAGAATTACAATTTTTATGCTGCTATGGGCCCTTTGTGTTGTGGGGGGTTTCTCTGCCACGGTTGATACCATTAATGTATTGAGTGAAAAAATGGGTAAAGAGATCAGAACGGTTGTGATCAAGCCGCACTCGTATAATGGTCAGGAGAAATTTCCGGTTCTGTATCTTTTACATGGGTATAGTGGACGATACGATAGCTGGCTCAAAGATGCACCCCATATTAAGGAGATGGCCGATTTGTATGGTATGTTGATTGTCTGTCCCGATGGTGGATTTGATAGCTGGTACTGGGATAGCCCCATTGATCCTACATTGCGCTACGAAACTTTTGTTGCACGCGAACTGACGGCCTGGATCGATAAACAATATGCCTCAATTTCATCTCGCGAAGGACGTGCCATTTCAGGTTTGAGCATGGGGGGACATGGTGGATTGTATGTGGGATTTAGGAATCAAGATATTTTCGGTGCTTGTGGAAGCATGTGCGGAGGTGTGGATATTCGTCCGTTTCCCAATAACTGGAATATGACAAAAAGTTTGGGTACTCAGAGAGAGCATCCCGAAAACTGGGATAATTACACCGTTATGAACCAGCTTCACCTGCTTACACCCAATGCAATGAAAATAATTATTGATTGTGGAACCGAGGATTTTTTCTATCAGGTGAACTTGAAGCTTCACGAGGAATTGCGCTATCGCAATATTCCTCACGATTTCATCACTCGCCCTGGTGCACATAATGGAGCCTACTGGAGCAATGCGGTGAAATATCAGGCGCTTTACTTCTATACCTTCTTTCAAAGTAGTAAAAAGAACTAAATCATTTTTATTGACTTAATGGCTATGAACCGATTTGCAATATTGCTTTTTAATAAAATTTTCTGAATTGCGCTGTTTTTGCACAACATGTTTCTCCTTTTACATTTGACCTGATTCCGGATTCACATGTGGGGAGTACAGACATTGATGAATTGTATGTCTCGGCTATGGATGGTTAATTGGAGAAGTTGAAGATTAACCATCCATTATGAAACTGGGATAATCTTTGCATGTTTCACATAAAAGATATATCCTGAAACTCTCTGGTATCCCATTTCCTTGATTTGCTTCATGTAATATCGTACTTGGCGGTTATATTTATTGTCTTCCGAATCACCAAACTTGTAATCTACAACGATTATCTCTTCGGGAGCAATCATCACACGGTCGGGTCGACTGAATCCGGTGACTGGATGTAACAGTTGAGTTTCATTCAAGATTTTGTATTTGCCGGAATACCAGTCAGAAACAGCAGGAATTGATAGATAGTCGTTCAGTTGGTTGATCATCTTCTCCTTCTCCTCTTCTCCGAGCTCTCCTGCCGATATTTTCTGCTCCACAGCCCGCGGGATATCAGCTAGAGTTTCGATGTTACTCACGATATCGTGCATCATCTTTCCATAGTCACGACGTCCCTCATCGCTGAAATAGCCAATGGAGTTCAAGCGAAGTTTTAATCGATCATCAAATGGTACCGAATGCCAGTGACTGGATTTGTTAGCTTGCATTTCCATTTTTTTCTCACTCTTGTGCTGTGACGGATATCCAAAGTTGAAGGTCGTAGCCGACTCATCCTCTTTGACATGTTCCGACAAAGAGGGATCTCCAATCACACTTTGCCACAACAGATCGGCAACATTCTTAATTGTATCTGTTTTTTTGGGTTGAGGAGCAAAAAGAATCAGTCGATGTTTTGCACGTGTGAAGGCGACATACAACAGATTCAGATTGTCGATGTAATTGTATCTTTTCTCTTCCAGATACTCTTTCCTGAAAATGGTCTCTTTAAGATCGTTTCCATACTTCAGTGGAACAACACGTAACTGATTGAAGGGGGCTACTTCTGGTTTGCACCAAATGATGTTGGTGTGACTAGGAATATAATCTGTTTCCCAATTTACAAAAGGCATGATTACAGCCCCAAAACCCAATCCTTTTGATTTGTGGATTGTCATGATTCGGATTGCATCCTGCCCTTCAGGTGAGGAGATTGCCTTGCTCTTCCCCTTTTCGTCCCACCAGTCGAGAAATGAATCCAAATCGCTGTTGCTGCGACTGCTAAACTTTAGGGCTATATCAAGAAATGCCTGAATATAGGCATATTCCTGCTGGTAAAGCTCATCGCTAAAGAGTGCAAACAGACGCTCCACCATATCGTAAAAGGGAAGCGAAGTAAATGTCATCAGTTGCTGATTTACCTCATCTCGAAAATTAAACGACATCTCAACAGGAGTGGGGTGGAAAGACTTGTTGAATTCATAGGCTGCGATCATTTGCCTTGTTTTGTCTTCCGGATTACGAAAATGGCGCATAATTGCAATCGTAGCCTTCACGGTTTGTGCGCTACCAATAAGCAATGCTTCGTCGGAAATGATATCGTAGCGGTAAGACGACTCAGGATGACTCTTCTTGTAGTCAAGTAGTCTCTTGGCTACTGCTGTAGCTTCTTTGTTTCGACGTACCACCACCGCGATTTCATGTAAGGCAAATCCTTGATCCTGGAGCTGCTCAATTTCATAGGGTAATTGCTCAAGGGATTCCTCTTTCCATTTTCTTTCGGCTTCTTTTATATCTTTGAGGAAAGTGATTTTAACCTGACCTCCACTTTCACTTTTCGAAGGTGGTACATGCTGGAATGCATCGCGGTAGGCATCGATGATTTGCGAGTCGTCCGATTCTGTACTATCGTTAAAATTCTGTTGTAGGAGATTGGGTGCCTTTAAAAAGAAGGCATTGTTAAACTGTACAATGGCACGATCACTTCGCCAGTTTGTATCGAGAATATGTTCCAGAATGTTGTCGCTATGGAAGTCCTCTCGAATCTGTCTCTCAAGAAGGCTCCAGTCGGAGTTGCGGAAGCGGTAGATGCTCTGCTTTACATCACCCACAATAAGGTTCATGTTACCCGATGCGGTGCTTTCTACGATTAATGGTTTGAAATTGCGCCACTGCATACGAGAGGTGTCTTGAAACTCATCCATCATGTAATGGGCAATGCGTGTGCCGGTCTTTTCGTAAATAAAGGGTGAGTCGGTCCCAGCAATCATCTGATTCAGTAACTCCGTTGTGTCGGAAAGAAAAAGAGTGTTGTTTTCTTGTTGTAGCTTACGAAGTCTATTTTTGATATCGTTTAGGATACCAAGTGTATAGAAGTTTTTACGGATACTTTCAGCCGTCTTATAGTGAATACTATTTTCGAAGTGTACAATAGCCTCTTTCACAACATCGTTCAGACCGGCGGAAAAGGCAGATGTAATTGCCGATCGTTTATCGGGAAGAGTGGTTTTGGTTGTCCATTTATCGGGATTGTCAGCCAAGTTGCAGAAGGTGGATGTGGGTTCTTTTAGCTCTCCATTGGCCCATTTGATGAAATGGGAGAATGGGGAGCGGTTACCACCACTAAAATCGGAAAAGTGCAGATCGAAACGGCTCATCAGGTCTACACCCTTCTTGCCAATTTCTTTCAATTCACTTTTATAATTCTGAATAATTGTTTTGAGAATTTTCTGAAAAGACAACAGATGCTCCTTGTCGTGAATTGTAGCCTGGTCTTCACCGGAAAATGACTTGTAGGTCTCATTCGTTAGCTCTCTGGCTAGTTCCACTATTTGGCGATCAATCTTCCAACTCTTTCCCTCCTCTACGCTCTGTCGCATAAAGAGTAATAACCAGTCGGAAAGTTGTTTGCTTTCGGGCTGTCCTAGTTCCGACAGCATCAGGTCTACTGTCTCAGTAAGGTAGGAGAATTCATCTAATTCAATGTTGTATCCACCCGAGAGACCCATCTCGCGGGTGAAGGCACGCATGGTTTGTTGAAAAAAACGGTCAATGGTACTAACCGAGAATGAGGAATAGTCATGCAGTATGTTCTCAAGAATATCTTTTGCCTTTGTGCGTACAGATTGCTCAACTAAGGCATACTCCTGCATAAGCTCATGCAGATATGATGAACCGGCTCCCGATGCTAGACTATGAAGTTCTTGCACGATGCGTGACTTCATTTCATCGGTAGCTTTGTTGGTGAAGGTAACTGCTAAAATATGTCGATACCGATATGATCCCGAGAAGAGCAATCGAAGGTATTCACCTGTCAGCCGATGGGTCTTTCCGGATCCGGCAGATGCTTTAATTACATGGAGTTTATTCCGCTCAGATGATACGAGATTTGGCATATCCCTCCTTTTTCAGAATATCCAACACCTTCTCACGGTGATCACCTTGAACAATAATTTCCCCCTCTTTAGCCGATCCCCCTACGCCACATCTCATCTTCAGGAGCTTGCCCAGTTCCTGAAGGTCGTCATCGGCACCTACAAAACCGGTGATAAGAGTAACCGCTTTTCCTTTTCGGTTTCGTTTGTCAAGGCTGACCCGTAACAACTGTTTCTCTTTTGGTAACGTTTCGTTCTCCCCTTCATCCTCTCTGTTGTAGTGGAAGTCTGGATTCGTGGAGTAGACGATATCTAGTCTTTTTTTCCAGTCGTTCATACCCTGTTCTATTTAATGCTTCTCGAGCGATTCAATCACGTTGATAATATAATCACCCATTCGTTCACATTCAGAGATGATGTCGATATAGAAAACCCCATTCTGGTACGAGTAAAGATTCTGGTTCAGGTTGTCCACATTTTCCCGTTTCAACTGATTTCTCTTCTCGTTGATGCTGTTTTCTATGTGCTTGCTATTAACCAGATCCGATTCTGTCATCTTAGGAGTTTTCAGCATGGCTTGCATATTTTCGAGAGCCTTATCCATCAATTCATACATTGAATTGATATTCTCTAAGATGCTTTCTTCAAATTCAGTATTTGCTTCCATCTTCCGTTTCAAATGTCGGGCAATATTGCATGCAGAATCGGCAATACTTTCTATCTCAGTAACAGCTCGAAGGATAGCACGTACACGTTCCTTACTTTGATTACTCAA
>DBQD01000013.1:0-7920 GCA_002305715.1 Proteiniphilum sp. UBA1403
ATATCACCATCGGATCAGCTTGTCTGATACAAAAGTAATAATAAAGATTATTTACAATTAATGTGCTCGGTTATTACGGGCTAATACAATCGCCATGAATTGCTTAATAACTAATTTAATCATCATTTGATATACATATCAGTGCGGATATGTATGCGATTTCATATTTTTGTATACATATTAATTAATTAGATACATGATTTTTGAAAATAGTATACATATACATGCGAACGTGTAAAGAAAATGGATGAATCTTTGTATATAAATTACAGAAGAAATGAAGTTAAAATTTAAACACCAGAAATTCTAAACTGAGGCTGTAAAGGCAGTCTGTGATGTGTTTTCGGGACAACCATTTCTTTCTGAAACTAATTATTTGAAAGATCGGAGTAATCTAAAAGGTCAGACTGAACTGTATGATTTTATAGGTTTTTAAGAATCATAAAATTGTTCCTGAATTGATCGATCAAATCATCCATGAGATTATTAGAAAAGTTAAACGCAGTCATTAGATTGCTCCGTCGGATAAGCGAGAGGGGAAATATAATCTGCCATTCGTAAGGGTGTATTTTGTCGTTTCAGATTACACAGGAGCATTTTACAGAGGATTATGGTAAGAAACTATTTGCAGGTGATGTAAAGGGATCGGTGAATGAGGATCAGTTGCGACGTATTCAAATTCGAGAGACAATTTTATCGCATTTAGAAAAAGAAAGGCAGCTATTCTTTAAAGGAATTAAGGTGTTGAGGCTCTTCTTTATTGATGAGGTGGTGAAGTACAAACAGTATGATGAGGCTGGAAATACATATAATGGATCCTATGCTGATATGTTTGTTGAAGAGTATAATGATATTATTTGAGGGTAAATTGGTTGTTACTTCAAACAATGAGGAGGTTATTATTGATGAAGACTTGGCTACCAATATCAATTTCTGCTTGATAGTGAATGGTTATGTGAACAAAACGGGTGAGCTTACGGATAAATACTATCAAGACAAGGATAATGATGTTTTTATGGTGCCGGATGATCTCGTTGAATATAAAACGGCTATTGTAAATATTTTAAATACGATATACAGTCCACAGCAAATTAAACCAGAAAATGCCAGGGATAACAATGTGGAATTGAAATTTAATGAGGAGAAGTTTAGTAGAAAAGAGTTTCAAAATCTTTGGAGGAATATTAATGCTAAAACAGCTTATGTAGTGGATTTTGAAACAGAAGAACTGGTAAGAAAGGCAATTGCCAAAATAAATCTACATCTGCATGTCTCGAAGATATTCTTTACCGTATCGTCTGGCACGTTGGAATCAATAAAATCGAAAGAAATACTGCGACAAGGTGAAGGCTTCAAAGAGGAGAAAAGCAAGTTAATAGAGGTGTCCACTTCTGCCAATGGCAATGTTAAATATGATTTAGTGGGTAAAATAGTTGATGAAACAGGGTTAACAAGGAAGACTATTGTTCAAATTCTTACCAGAATCAATAAGCCTGTTTTTGATCAATTCAAATACAATCCGGAGGAATTTATTCTTAAAATCTCAAGATTGATAAATGAGGAGAAGGCTACGGCTATAGTTCAGCATATTACATATAATAAGCTGGATGATTGTTTTGGTACGGAAGTGTTTACAGAGCCAACAATGAAAGGGAAGTTGGGTGTTAATGCCATACCGGCTAACAAACATCTGTATGACTATGTGATTTTTGATAACTCTAAAAAAGAGAAAGATTTTGCGAAGGAGCTGGATGCGAGTGAAGAAGTATCTGTTTACGTGAAACTACCTAGGGGATTTTATATCTCTACTCCTGTTGGGAAGTACAATCCTGACTGGGCAATTGCTTTTAATAAAGGTATGGTGAAGCATGTCTATTTTGTGGCCGAGACCAAAGGTTCTATGTCTACACTCGATTTAAGAGAAATTGAAGATGCCAAAATTCACTGTGCTCGTGAGCATTTCAGAACCATAAGTACGGATACCGTTAAATATGATGTAGTTGATAGCTATCAGAAATTGATGGAGATAGTGAAGTGATGGGGTTTGAACGTGAGCTCCGCACGGTTGCTGAAGGAAGGTATTATGATAGCAAAAGAAAAGAAGACGATGGGTACCGTTACCACGATATTTCATTTTATCGTTTATTTAAGTGATATTCGCATCATGATAGCAGTAATTACAGGTGATATTATAGCGTCGAGGAAGATTCTGAACCAGGATGAATGGTTGGTTCCGCTTAAAACTCTGTTTAGCGAATGGGGTAAAAGACCGGGTGACTGGGATTTGGAGAGGGGCGACTTTTTTCAACTTGAGGTGAAGAATCCGGAGGATGCACTAAAAAGGGCTCTGGAGATAAAGGCACTGATCAGGAAGGTTGTGCCTTTAGATGTGCGTATGGCCATTGGGATAGGAGTGAAGACCTATTCGGGTGAAGCCATTTCGGAAAGCAACGGGGAGGCTTTTATAAATTCGGGTGAGAAGTTTGACATGCTCGACAAAGAGAACATTACTCTTGGAATAAAATCTCCTTTTGGGGATTTTGATGAGGAGATGAATCTGTATCTTAAGCTAGCGGGTACGTTTATGAATAAATGGACTGTACCATCGGCGGAGTTGATGGAGATTATACTCAGGAATCCTGATGTGTCGCAAAAGGAGATTGGAATGCGACTGGGGATAAAACAAAATTCTGTAAGTGGCAGATGGAACAGGGCTAACGTGAATGAGATCCTTGAGGTGGAAAGGATGTACAGGAAAAAAATTAAAGCTTTGCTGGGATGATAATTGTTATTAAGCTGTTACTGGCCCATTTTATAGGGGATTTTATTCTTTAAACCTGAATTGAATATCAGGTTGTGGTTTGAAGATAGTACTTTCTGGATATACGCTTTTGCTGTTGTAATACTGACCTATGTTTCTGCTATTCTGATAAGGGAGCTGATGTCTGGATGGACAGAGTCATTGAGTGATAGTATAGGAGAGTCTCTGAGTAATGCCGGTAAATTTATTGGAATGCTGGAGCGACTTCTGGTTTTTATTTTTATTGTAACCGGTCATTGGGAAGGGATCGGTTTTTTGCTTGCAGCTAAGTCGGTATTCCGTTTTGGTGATTTAAAAGAGTCGAAGGACAGAAAAATGACTGAATATATATTGATTGGTACGTTGCTTAGTTTTAGCATTGCGTTGACCGTGGGACTGTTGCTAAAGGAGCTTATTAATTAATATTTTTGTGGGAAATTAATGATATTGAGGTAAAAACATTGTGGGTTTACAGAACGAATCTTTTAGTCTAAATAATTGGAATTTACAGATATTTTCACTATATTTGTTTTTAATGGTGTATGATTAAAATGGCAACTTTTGTAATGAATAATGATATGAAAATGCACGCAAAACGGTCTCTTGTAATGGTGGTTCTCACCCTCCTTTTTGTTTCTGCTCTTTTTGCTCAACCGGCCCAGACGCTGATTGATGTGAATGTGGCTCCGGATAGAAACAATTGGGTCTATAAGCCGAAGGATAAGGTGAAGTTCAATGTGACGGTTACCAAAAGTAACGTGCCGGTGAAGGATGTGTCGGTACGGTATGAAGTGGGTCCGGAGATGATGCCTCCTGTTACCAAAGGGAACCTGACGTTGAAAAACGGATCGGCAACCATCGATGGTGGTACGTTAAAAGAGGCCGGGTTCTTGCGTTGCAGGGTGATTGTTACATACGAAGGGAAAGAGTATGTGGGACTGGCTACGGCTGCCTTCGATCCGGAGTCGATTCGCCCGACAACCACCGAGCCGGAGGATTTCTTGCGCTTCTGGAACGATGCGAAAGCTGCCAATGATAAGATACCGATGGATGCTAAAATGAGGTTGTTGCCGGAGCGATGCACAGAGAAGGTGAATGTGTATGAGGTGAGCTTCCAGAATTTCAAAAGGGGGAGTCGACTATTTGGTATCTTGTGTGTGCCGAAGGCAGAAGGGAAGTATCCGGCTATCTTGCGTGTGCCGGGGGCGGGTGTAAGACCCTATAATGGCGATGTGGCCAATGCAGAGAAGGGTGTGATTACACTGGAAATTGGTATTCACGGTATTCCGGTGACCATGGATGCTTCGGTATATGATAATATTCGTCTTGCTTCACTCGATGGGTATCAGAACTTCAACCTCGACGATCGCGATCGATACTACTATAAACGGGTGTATGTGGGTTGTGTACGTGCGGTGGATTATATCTTCAGCTTGCCGCAGTTCGACGGGAAGAATGTGGTTGTGATGGGCGGCAGCCAGGGTGGTGCCCTGTCGATTGTGACGGCAGCTTTGGACAGCAGAATTAAAGGATTGGTTGCTTTCTATCCGGCACTTGCCGACCTGACGGGGTATCTGCATAATCGTGCCGGTGGATGGCCGCATCTCTTTAATCAAGCGAATCTTGAGTTTAATAATCAGCCCCGAAAGATTGAGACCAGCAAATATTATGATGTGGTCAATTTTGCGCGTCACCTGAAGGTGCCCGGCTTCTATTCGATGGGCTTCAACGATACAACTTGTCCGCCAACATCCATGTTTTCTGCATATAATGTGATAAAGGCACCAAAGACTCTGCTACTGGTGGAGGAGACTGGACATTGGACATACCCTGAGCAGTGGGAGAAAGCTTATGACTTTGCATTAAAGTTGCTGGGGAAATAGGTTGATGATTTTCATAGGTTGATGATTTTCAAACGATAAATGCTGCAATATTTGATTGTTAACCAAACCATTGTTGTGTGTAAAATAAATTTGCACTATTTTTATACCCTGAAAAAATACAGGTGGTAATGTCGAAGAGTAGGAGACAAGTAATCAGTTGCGTGCTGGTTGTGATATTTGCATTGTACTATGCAAATATATCCTTCTTTTATAACAGCCATGTAGTCAATGGTGTAACCATTGTTCATTCGCATTTCCATGGTAAGAACCATGAACAATCTGATACACATAGTGAAAACGAACTGAAGTTAATCTCGGTTCTTTCTTTCTTCCAGTCGCTGCAGGCAACAGTGTGCTTCGTGGCGCTAGAGGTGTTCTTCCTTCTACAGGAAGTGATTACTCCTCGAATAACGGATCATTTTATTCCTAAAACTGTTGCTTGTATCACATTACGTGCACCGCCCTCCCTATAGTAATTTCAACTACCAGACACATATTTACGAAACACGCACACAACGATAAGCACAAGGATTGTTTATTGCTGTGCGTTGTATTGGGTCTCTTCAAGTAAATAATTACTAAACATTTAATATCATTGTTTCAATGAAAAAATTATTCATATTGGCCGCGGTCTGTGTGTTACTGACCTCGTGCAAAAAAAATATACCTGCAATAGATCATGCAGCAATTCAATACAAAGGTGATACAATAGTTGTGTTAGATCAGTCGCCCATCTTGAGGGATTTAGTCACCGCAACTGCACAACTACAGGATTTCTCGTCGGAGTTCAAAACGGTAGGCACCGTTCGCCCTGTGACAGGTAAGCTGGCGGGAATAGCTCCTCCATTTCCGGGTAGGGTGGTGAAGTCGTTCGTTCAATTGGGACAAAAAGTGAGTGCCGGATCGCCTGTTTTTGAATTGGGTTCTTCGGAGTTCTACGAAGCAACAAAGACATACTTTGCGGCACAATCGGCTTACGAGCTGGCGCAACTGAATTATAACAGACAGAAGGAACTAGCAGCCAACGGTGTTGCCGCACAAAAGGATCTGGAGCAGGCGAAAAGTGAAGCGCATATCGCCAATCAGGAGTTTGAACAGGCACAGGCTACACTGCAGCTATTCAATATTGATGCGGCTTCGCTTCAAATGGGACATCCCTTGCGGGTTGTATCTCCTATTGCGGGTGAAGTGGTGAAAAGCAACATCACAATTGGAAACTATATAAAGGAGGATACAGATCCGTTGGTGGTGGTGGCTGATTTGTCGCAGGTGTGGGTTGCCGCACTGGTTAAGGAGTCCTATTTTGGGGCGATCAAATTGGGCGACAGGGTAGAGATTTTCACCAATGCACATCCCAACAAAGTGATATGGGGTACAATTCACCATATTGGGGAAGTACTGGACGAGGAAACCCGCTCACTGGAGGTGATTGTTGCTTGCAATAATGCGGACCGGGATTTGAAGCTGGGAATGTTTTGTGAAGTCCACTTTTTAAGCTCCCCCATGGAAGCAATCATTCTGCCTTCTACTGCCATTATGCAGGAACAGGAGAATGATTATGTGTTGATTGAGGTAGCAAAAGGGAACTATATCCGTCGCAAGGTAGAAACCGTTACAGTGAACTTGGATAGTGTGCGGGTTGTGAACGGAATAAGCGTGGGTGAGAATGTGGTAGTTAAGGGTGGCATCTATTTAAACCGATAAGTATATGGAGAAATTGATGAATACCCTGATCGAACGTCGTTGGTTGATGCTGACGATATTTGTCCTACTGTCGGGCATCGGCATTTACGCATGGAAGCAGCTTGCCATTGATGCCTATCCCGATATTGCCGATGTGTCGGTGGGTGTGGCTACACAGGTGCCGGGACTTGCTGTGACGGAAATAGAGCAACAGATAACCATTCCCCTTGAGCGGGAATTGAATGGTATTCCCGGGTTGAAGGTGATGCGGAGCAAGAACTTTTTCGGGATATCGAAGATTACGCTTGTATTTGAGGGTGGGGTGGACGATTATTGGGCACGACAACGGGTGCAGGAGCGTATAGATGATGTCGATTTGCCTTTCGATGCAAAGCCGAGCCTCGATCCGCTCACGTCGCCCACGGGTGAGATATACCGTTATGTAATTACCGGGGATAAGTCGCTGCGGGAGCTGACCGAGCTCAACCATTGGGTGATCATCCCCCGCCTGCGACAGATACACGGTATTGCTGATGTGTCGAACTTTGGCGGTATCACCACACAATTTCAAATAGAGATTAATCCGAACAAGATTGCGGAATATAATCTATCGCTTAGTGAAATTACGGAGTCGATTGAACGCAATAACTCCAATGCGGGTGGTAGTACGATTATCCGCGGTGATTTGAGCTACGTGGTGCGCGGTGTGGGCCTTGTGCGTGACCTCCAGGACCTGGGAAATGTGGTGGTGAAGACCGTGGCAGGGAAGCCTATCTATGTGAAGGATTTGGGTGAACTGAAATATGGGAATCTCGAGCGCAAGGGGATTATGGGTTATCTGGATGATGAGATAAACTACGAGGATGGCGTTCAGGGGATGGTGCAGCTGCTGCGGTATGAGAACCCTTCGCGCGTGCTGAAAGAAATAAATGCGGCAGTGGATGATTTGAATGAAAACATCCTTCCCAAAGGGGTGAAGATTCATACGTTTTACGACCGTACCGAACTCGTTGATGCAACGTTAGACACCATCTCGCATACGTTGTTGTTTGGTATCCTGCTGGTTATAGGTATTCTGATTATTTTCCTTGGTAGTCCGAAGGGCGCGCTGCTCGCCACTATTACCATTCCCGTTTCGTTGATGATAGCCTTCATCTTGATGTGGTTGACCGATATTCCTGCCAACCTGCTCTCGTTGGGGGCAATTGATTTTGGTATTATTGTGGATGGTACCATTGTGATGATGGAGACCATCCTCAAAAAGCGTGAAGATGATCCCGATGCTCCGCTGGATAGGGCAAGCATCGCAAAGCGTGTTTCCGAAGTGGCCAAGCCCATTTTCTTTGCTACCTTGATCATCATCATTGCCTACCTGCCGCTGTTTGCATTCGACAGAGTGGAGCAGAAGCTCTTTACGCCGATGGCCTTCACGTTGAGCTTTGCGCTCTTGGGGGCACTGGCAGCTGCATTGATTCTAATCCCGGGACTGGCATATGCGGTATATAAAAAGCCGCAAAAGGTGTATCATAACAAGTGGCTTGAACGGTTGACGGG
>DBQD01000013.1:8011-52313 GCA_002305715.1 Proteiniphilum sp. UBA1403
ACAACCCTACGAAGTAGATTGAAGACTTTTGACGAGGTGACGTATGTAATGACCCAGACGGGACGAGACGATGAGGGCGTATGCCCGTTCTCCTTCTCGCATATTGAAGTGATGATTGGATTAAAGCCCTACAACACCTGGAAGGATGGGCGAAAGAAGTCGGATCTGATTGCCGATATGGCGGCCATGATTGATACGATGCCAGGGTATGAGGCTGGTTTCTCGCAACCTATTATTGATATGGTGCAGGACCAAATTGCTGGGGCGCATAGCGATTTGGCCATCAAGATATTTGGGGAGGACCTGGCCGAAAGTCGCCGCATTGCAGAGGATGTAGTAAAGGTGCTGTCGTCCATACAGGGTGCGGGCGATGTCGGCATCATGGAAGAGCCCTTCCTGCCGCAGTTACAGATTGTAGCCAATCGCGATAAAATTGCCCAATATGGACTCAATGTGGCAGATGTGGCAGAATTGATTGAGGTTGCCATTGGCGGTAAAGCTATTTCACAGGTCTATATNNGGTAGTAAAGTATATGATGTGATCTGTCGTTTCAATGACATCTCGCGTGATACACCCGAGAAGATAGGGGCACTGTTGTTGACGTCGGGTTCGGGTGCGATGATACCGCTCTCGTCTGTGGCGCAGATTAAAACAACCACCGGTCCGAGTATGATATCACGTGAGACGAATCAGCGCTTTGTGACTGTGCGGATGAACCTTCGGGGTAGGGATCTGACATCGTTTGTAAAAGAGGCAGAATCGAAGATTGAGGAGCAGGTAATGTATGATCACTCTCAGTTCAGGTTTCACTGGGCAGGACAGCTGGAAAATCAACACCGTGCTTTCAGTCGCCTTGCTGTTGTTGTACCCATCACTTTGGCGGTAATGTTCCTACTTCTGTTCTTTACATTCGGCAAATTCCGTCAAGCGGGACTGCTGATTGGTATGTTGCCATTGGCTGTATTTGGTGGTATGCTGGCTTTGGTATTGCGAGGAATGACCTTCAATGTGTCGTCGGCAGTGGGATTCATTGCCCTTTTTGGGGTCTTCATTCAAAACGGTGTGATCATGATATCGCATATCAACCTACTACGAAAACGGGGTACAGAACTGAAAGAGGCTGTTATATCTGGTGCATCGCACCGACTGCGCCCTGTAATGATGACCGCGACAGTTGCGGTATTGGGATTGCTCCCAGCCTCTCTCTCTACAGGTATTGGATCTGATGTGCAGCGCCCATTGGCAACAGTGATAGTGTACGGTCTGTTGTGTGGAACGATACTGATACTCTATGTGTTACCGGCATTTTATTATATGCTTGAAAAGAGATTCTCAAATAACTCAATCGAATAAGTAAGAAACGTATGAAATTAATTCAATCAATGATATCTATTTTTTTTCTGTGTGTGGCCTTTACCGGCTATGCACAGGAGAAAAAAGTATTGACATTTCAGGAATATTTGAACAACGTTAAAAACTCCAACATCAGCTATCTGGCCGAGAAGTATAACGTGGATATTGCCGATGCGAATGTTAAGGCAGCTAACGTATTTCCCGACCCCGAGCTGTCGCTGGGGTATGCGAACAATCAGAACTGGGACCTACAGATGGGGTATGGAGTAGATGCTGAGGTCAGCTGGACGCTTGAGTTGGGTGGAAAACGAAAAGCGCGTGTGCGACTGGCACAAAGTGAAAAGGAACTGACCGGTGCATTGTTGGAAGATTATTTTCGAAACCTGCGTGCCGACGCTACGCTAGCATACTTGGAAGCCCTGAAACAAAAGGAACTGTACCAATTGCAACTCTCATCGTATAAACAGATGCAAAGACTGGCCTATGCCGATAGTCTGCGATTCCATGTGGGAGCAATTATGGAGGTGGATGCAAGGCAATCGAAATTGGAAGCGGCTGCCATGTTGAACGATGTGTACGCTAGTGAAGGTGACTTACAGGATATGCTGGTTCAGTTGCAGTTGTTGCAGGGAAACATAACAATGGAATTGCCCGATTCAATTGCCGGGGAGCTGTTATGTGCGAAGCGTGATTACATCTTACCCGACCTGATTACTACGGCGCAAAACAATCGTGCCGACCTACAGGCGGCCTTAATTTCGAAAGAGGTTTCGCAAAATATTGTGCGATTAGCTAAAGCCAATCGTGCCATTGACCTCGGTCTGAGTGTCGGTGGCGGATATTCCTCCATTGTGCGGAACGAAATTGCGCCTGCACCCGCATTTAAAGGAGTTACAGCCGGAATTAGCATTCCGTTGAAGTTCTCCAACACCAACAAAGGTGAACTGCGAGCAGCCCAGTTGGCAGCTTCACAAATTGAGATGCAGTATCAGGCAATTGAACTGCAAATTGCATCGGAAGTGGCGCAAGCGTATAACAAATACAACGTTGCCTGTCGTCAGGTGGAGCAGTTTGATACCGCGTTGTTAAGCGAGGCTGAAATAATCTACAAGAAGAAGGTCTACAGCTACGAGCAGGGTGAAACAAGTATATTGGACCTACTCAATGCGCAACGCACCTATAACGAAGTACAGGTTAATTACATTGAAACGTTGTATAACTGTGCTGCAGCACTGGTGGAACTGGAACGCGCCTGCGGTATGTGGGATATTCCCTAATTAAAGTATTCCCACTTTATGAATCATTTTTTGCGTCCACTCATACTCATGGTTTAAATAATTCATTTGTAGTGATCGCTCTTTAGGATCAATAATCATATGGAGATTTGAAAACTCCTGATCGAGCATATCACGATATTCTAGCAAGCAATTTATAGCTTCTTCATTTTTATGTAATCGTATTAAAACGATGGCTTCTTGCTTTGGTAGATTGATAGTTAATATTGATTTATGATGAAAACAATTCTACTTGGTGCTACAGGTGCTACTGGTCGCGATCTTTTGAAACTCTTGCTGGAAGATGGTGCTGTTGAGAGTGTGGATATTTTTGTGAGAAGAGATCCGGAGATTGAACATGCAAAGCTTGCGGTTCACGTTATAGATTTTGAAAAGCCGGAGGAGTGGTTGCACCTCATAAAGGGTGATGTGTTATTCTCCTGTTTGGGCACAACGCGCAAAGATGCGGGAAGTAAGGCTGCGCAATGGAAAGTGGATTATGACTATCAGTATAGTTTTGCGAAAGCGGCCAAAGAGAATGGGATTGGATGCTATGTACTGGTTTCGGCGATGAACGCTGCTTCCTCTTCCATGTTCTTCTATTCTCGAATGAAAGGGAAACTGGATGAGGAGGTAACGAAACTTGGGTTTCCCCAATTGTTGATCGTTAGACCTCCCTCACTCAAAAGAAAAGGGAGCGACCGGAAAATGGAAAAAGCAAGTGTGAAAGTGATCGAATTCTTTAACCGGCTGGGACTGATGAAGTCGTTGAAGCCAATGTCGACCGAAACGCTTGCCCGGGAGATGCTGGGTGCTGTAAAAAAACAGAGAGAAACAAGGCGAACCTTGCTTCTCTCAGAGGATTCTATTTGTACTAACTAAATAGTCGGTTAGGGCAGCTCCAGGACTTCGTAATAACCTCCAAAGGAACCGGCATCTACAACGAAATCGGGTACTAATGTAATGGTCTTGCCATCGATTTCACAGTACTCCAGATATGTGGTATGCCATGAAACCATACCATATGAAGAGTGTACATATCCCATTGGCTGTTTTGCAAAGTTGATCTTACCATCTTGGATTGAAAACTCCATGGTATAACCATTGTAGTAACAGTCCGGTAAGCGGTAGAAGTCTGCTTCTTCCGCTTTAAGTACCTCTTGTGGCCACGATTCTTCGAAGAACTCAGATGTAAATGTACCAATTCCCAATGATTGATAGGTGAGTTTACGTTGAGCTGAGACAGTCATCTTCTTGATTGCTGAAGGTGAAGCCACTTCATCAGCAATTTCAAGGATGATTTGATATCTCTCACCGCCAAAATCGGCAATGCTCGGATAGGTGAATGTTAAATATGCAACACTTTCTCCATCGGCAAAGTCAAACTTTTGTTTCTCGGGTGTGAAAACACCGTTGGTGTTATTGGTGATTGTCACCGGTACAGATACAGCACCTTTGGTGTTACCTCTCCATAGTTCAACCACAATCTTATTTCCATCCTCAGCAACCATTTGATAGTTTACGATTGTTGAGGGAAATGATGCTTCCGCTGTATCGGTCAAAGAGTATATTGTCCGTTCATTCTCACAGCTAATTGTGATAAACAACAGAGCCAATAATATATTTAAATAGAATATCTTTTTCATATTGATTCGTAATTATCAGGGTTTTTATTTCTGACTAGGATTCTGATCTTTCGACGCATCCATGTTTTCATTGCCATCAAACTCTGTCTGTGGAATCCATAGGATGAATGCGGGTGAAGCCGGATTGGTATTAACACTTGGAATTTGTGCACTTGTTGTATGATTGCTTCCTTCGAAATTACGTTTGAAACCTAAGCCCAAGCGTTGCAAGTCGTGCAGACGGGGAATTTCACTCCACAATTCTACGCGACGTTGGAACAGGATTTCATCCATCAGGGTAACCAGACTACCGGTGGTGTTCTGATTGTACTCCTTGCTGTCTGTAAATTGTGCCAAGCGAGCTTCGTAGTTTGTGTCTCTTTGAACGCCAACACTCTTCACATAATTGCGTGCAATGTCGTATTGACCCAAGTGACAAGCTGCTTCTGCTGCCATCAATGCAATCTCTTCTTTTCTCATTAGGATATGGTCTCCGGTAGATGCAGTAGCGTCGATGTAAACCAGCTTCTTCTGTACCCAAGAGCGTTTTGAACCGTTAGCAGTACCTGCTTCTCCCCATTCTTCTTGAGGTAGTGGAGCTGTCCACCATGCCCTGCGCTGATCGGTGTCGGGCAACTGTGCATATAGCCAAGATGATACCAGGTGTCTTGCTTTTGAGTAGGTCGACTTGCTGTCGGCATCCATATGAGAATAAATATCCCAGCTGCCAATAGCTTGGTCGGTCTGAATTCCAAGACCCCACATTACATTGGCAACACCATTGTTGTTGACGGTTCTTACGTTATTGAATGGAACAATGGTGGCAGGAGATTCCAACGCTTTCTGTGCTGCGGCAAGTGCTGTTGGGTAATCTTTTTGTACAAGAGCATGACGAGCTTTGAGTCCGTATGCTACATACTTGTCGATATGTGATTTGTGTCGCTGAGCAACGTTGCTGTTTTCGAGCAACTCGATGGCTTTGTTGATATCACTGTTTGCTTGATTGTAAACATCCTGTACAGTTCCACGTGGTTTACCTTGGGTACCAGCAACCGTAGGTTCAGTATACAACGGTACACCCGGTTTGCTAGGATCATTTTGTTGATAAACCTGTACCAGCCACATGTAAGCAAATGAACGGATGGCATAGGCCTGACCCATTACATAATTTGCTACATTCTCATCGCCGGGGAGATTTCCCTCGTTTGCCAAAATATAATTGGCATTGGCAATCAACGTATAGAAGAAATTCCAGATTTGATACTGGTGACCAGCCTTGCTTGAATAATCGCCCCAGTTATCATATACATAGTCATACCAGAACCATCCCGATCCGGATCCATCCATCACATGGTCTTCTGCCATCAAGTCGAAAGTAAGGATATAAGCNNGCGATAGATACCGTTAACAGCGGTCATTGCATTCTCAGCATCGGAGAAAATTGCTGTTCCGGATACCTTGTCTGTCGGATCAGTATCCAGGATACTGTCAGCACAGCTATAGGTGAGAATGCCAAAGAGTGATAATATTAAGATTATTTTTTTCATATCTTATTCTTGTTTAATAAGTTATTATTTAAAATCTCAAGTCTAAGCCTAACGATACTGTTCTGGATGGGGTATAGGTATAACCTGTTCCTCCCGAGAAGTTGTACTGAGGATCTAGTCCTTTGAGAGCGGTGAAAATGTGCAGGTTGTCTGCCGTGAGTGTTACTCGTAAGTTCTGAGCATTGAGCGTCTTGGTTAACTTTGCCGGTAATGAATATCCCAATGTGATGTTCTTGATGGCAAAGTAAGAAGCATTGATAAGCTCATCGGATGTACGTGTGATACTGGATGATCCACCTACATCGATACGAGGAATAGAGGTAACATCACCCGGTTTCTTCCATGCTTTCAAACGGTCTACGTGTGCAGATTCACCTACATATGTGCTGTAAAGTGATCCATAATAAACTCCATCCAAAATCTTACCACCAATAGAGTAGGTAGTTACGACGCTAAGATCGAAGTTTTTGTAGTTCAGGTCGTTCGACCATGATCCGTAGAGATCAGGGATACGGCTTCCGGCAATGCTTCTTGATTGAAGTGCTTTGGTGTTGCTGCTGCTGATATATTTTTCACCTGGGTTTCCATCTTCATCCACATCCCATACCCAGTATAATTTGTTACCGGTAGCAGGATCTACACCAGCAGATTCTGATAGGTAGAATGAATTCAGTGTTTCACCTTCTTTTATGATGTAACTTCCGGAGATAATTTCAGATTTGTCGGCTAGGTTGATAACCTTGTTCTTTACTGTTGATCCCATGAAGGTGGTATTCCATCTGAAGTCTCTCTTTTGGATTACATCCAAAGCCAATGTCAATTCGAAACCGCTGTTCTCCATATTTCCGATGTTCTTTGAGTAACCTTCGAAACCGGTAGAGAGTGCCATTGGATAATCCATCAACATGTCGCGTGTAAAACGACGGTAATATTCAGCTGAAATAGAGAGTTTGTTGAAGATACGTGCTTCGATACCGGTGTTGAGGTTTTCGTTCTTTTCCCATTTCAGATCTTTGTTTTCGAGAGAAGAAACGGCTGCACCCGGGAAGCTCTGGTTGGGATAACCAAGATCGTAGAATGCTTGCCAAGCATACAATGAACCGATTGCGTCGTTACCTTGTACACCGTATGATGCTTTCAATGTAAGATTGTTCAACCAGTCATAACCATCCATGAATGCCTCTTCAGAGATTCTCCAGCTTCCGCCAACAGACCAGAAATCACCCCAGCGTACATCCTTGTAGAAACGAGATGTTCCGTCGCGTCTGTAACTTGCAGAGAGGTAATATTTATCGGCATAATCATAATTGAAGCGTGAAAGATAGGATTCAATTACATATTTGTTGGTATAGGATGATGCGTCGGCAATTGTGGTAGCGGCATTCAATTCATAGAGACCTCCAAATGGAAATCCTGTCTTTTCACCATATAAGTACTGGTATTCATAGTTATACAACTCGTGACCGGCCATCAGATCAAAGTGATGTTTGTCGAATCGACGATCCCAGAATAGAAGCTGGTTGAATGTATAGCTGAATGTTCTACCATCGGAGATGGCCGAAAGACCTCTTGTTGATTTGGCATTACCAAAATCGGGGTTCCAATAGGTTTTACTTTTCGACATTGCATAGTCGAATCCAAAGTTTACAGCAAGTTTCAAACCTTGCAAAGTACCATATTTCAGTCCGCCAAACTCCATATAGGTTCTTCCACTGGCATTGTCTGTTGTACCGGTATATTTATCCTTCTCAAGGTTTGCAAGTGGGTTCCAGCCTGCGCTAGCTCCGGAAGGTCTGTCTTCACCCCAGTCGTATTCTGGTTTTCCGTCGGCATCATACACTGTCTTACCGTTTGCATCTTTGAGATACATAGGATAGATTGGGGGCATTTTTGCAGCAGAGTAGAACACGTTTGAATAAGCCGAGCTACTTGACTGTGAAGATCCCAGTGTGGTTGAATTGCTTGTGTTACCTGCCAAATTCAAGTTGAAGCCGGTCTTGAACCAGTCTTTCACCTGAGAATCGATGTTGGCACGACCGGTGAAACGTTCGAAGTCGGTAAATTTCACCAATCCTTCTTCTTGGAGATAACCAAGTGAGAACATGTAATTGGTTTTGGCGTTACCACCTGTTATGGTCATCTGATATTCCTGACGTAATGGGCTATCTGCTGTGGAGAGATCCAACCAGTCTTCGTTCCATTTCAATGAGGTTCCATCATAGATCTTGCCGGTGGAGTGATCAATTAACTCCATCACGGGTCTGCTGAATGGATTGTATTTTTCGTTACCACCAAATATCTTGGTCGCTCCAGTTGCCATTTCCTGAAGGGCTGCAAGCCCTGCTTCAGCGGGAGCCACACCGTTGGCTATCATACGATTCTTGTACATGTAATAGACATCTTCTGTCCATTGATACGAGTCGAGCGTTTCATAACGAGGGATTGAACGGGATGAAACACCCCAGTTTGTTTTGAAGTTAACGCGAACGTCTCCTTCTTTTCCTTTCTTGGTGGTGATCATTACAACTCCGTTTGCACCACGTGCACCGTACAGAGCACCGGCTGATGCATCCTTGATGATGGTCATCGACTCAATATCGTTCGGGTTGATTGCATTGATGGCACCATCGTAGGGTACGCCATCTACTACATACAGAGGGGTAGTTGTAGCAGAAAGTGATCCAAAACCGCGAATAATAACCGATGCACCGGCACCCGGCTGACCTGATCCGGAGGTGGTTTGCACACCAGCAGCCAGACCATCGAGGGCCTTTGTTACGTTGGCAACCATTCTTTTTTCAATCTTATCGGAAGATATCACTTGTGCGGATCCGGTAAACGATTCTTTCTTTGCTGTTCCATATGCCACAACCATCACCTCTTCGAGGAGCTGCGTGTCTGTACGCATTACAATTCGTACATTGGGACTTACCGCTACCTCCTGGGTAACATATCCTACATACGAAACAACCAAGGTACCCCCGGCGGGTGCAGATAAGGTGAAATTACCATCAAAATCGGTCACTGTACCATTAGAGGTACCTTTAACCTGTATGGTTGCACCAATTACAGGCTCTCCTGCATCATCCACCACGATACCACGTACCTGTGTTTGTGCTGAAATAATCCCTATTCCCAAAAAGAAAAGGGAGAAAAGCATCATTAGTCTTCTTTTCATAAACTAGTCAATTAATTATTATAAAGTTTGTAGTCTTTTCGTTAAAGTTCTGGTGAAAAAGTGCATTACGGCTTGTTTTGATTACCCTTTTTACGTGCTGTGCATCAATTTTACCCGTACTTGTACATTTCAAGTCGCAAAGGTACGCTATTTGTTTATATAAAAAACAGTTTTCATGACAAATTGTTGCCCTTTTTCACACAAAAATGTGCAAAAATGATAAAAAAGATATTTTAAATATAGAATTCTGTACAAATGTCCAAAAATGTGCTTCAATATTCGAGTCTGTATTCTGCTCTCTTTATATTCCAAGTTTCATTCTTAACAGTGGAAATTCCAAACCCCGTATTTTACAGTAAGCTTAACTCATTTGCACATTGATGTTTGTAAATTATGTATACCGGCTATAAAACATGATGAGCCGGCTAAATTGAATATTAACACATCGCGAAGCAATAAAAAGAATAAATCTGAGGTAAACATAAAAGATTCAGTTAATGATTCGACATTCGATTTTGTTGTGCGAGGAGGAAAGTCATCCGGTGAACAACTGACGATTGTACCCGATGAACAAGGAAGCTTTGAACTGAGTAGTTTGGAGAAAGGTGTGTATGAGTTTTCATTGGCTAATTCTTCAAGAGTAGTAGCGAAGGATTTTAACACTACTCGTAACAATCGGGAAAACCGCTTGGTTACAAACCTTGATAATCCTTTTGACAATATGATAATGAGAGTGGGTAAATATCCCGGAGATAGTGCGACCACTTTATTTGTTGGGGTGATCCTCATGAAAACCTGAATGGCAAGCATATAATAGATACGAACAGATCACCACAGAGCAATGTGCTGAAGACAAGACACGAAACGACAAAAAATTCCATCAGTAATGTACGTTAAAGAAAAGATTTAACTAATTTAGCAGTCAAATCTATGTCGCTCCTCAATGAAGGGGAGCGCCTCCATTGCGTATGCTCAATCGTTACATCTGTTGACACAGAATAATACCAAGGGTAGAAGCATATCAAGTAATAGTGATTGAGTTGGAATAAATTGGAAAAATGAAAAGAGCCTATTTGTTAGTTGTCAGTTTTTTCTTGTTGAGCAGTTTATTGCTTGGACAGGATATCTCCGTGTTAAAGGACTCGGCTACGGTGCGGCTTGCTCGGCAACTGGCTTTGTATCCGCAGGAGAAGATTTATATTCAGACAGATAAGACTGGTTACCTTTCGGGTGAGCGTATCTGGTTTCGGGCACACGTGCTGGATGCGTTGGATAATCGCCCCTCATACATAAGTAGGTATGTTTATGTTGAATTGGTGAATCCTTTCAACGAGCTGGTGATGCGTATCAAAATCCGTCCCGATAGCATTGGGGTATTTGCCGGGCAATTGGATCTGGAGGAGGATTTACCAGAAGGGGATTATACGATGAGAGCATATACGCGATTCACCCGTAATCAAGGTGAGGAGACGTTCTTCCGGAAAATGATTCGTGTGATGGATCCTTACTCTTTGCAAATGGAGGTGCAGCCTGATTTTATTATCCAAAAGAATTCAGTTGAAGTTCGTTTTCGTTTTGTGGACCGTGCCAGTGGCGACAATATTGTTCCGGAGAGTGTGACGACTCGCCTTGCTGGTATGGAAGCAAGAACACTGCGAGCGACGAAGGAGGGTTTGTTTGAGGTTTCTTTTTCGGCATCTAGATTAAAAGAAAGCCGTTGCCTGCTGCTGGGAATTGTGCGAGAGGGTAGGCGATACAACCGTTTTTACACCATCCCGTATGTAGAGAGTGATGTGGATATTGCCTTTTTCCCGGAAGGAGGTTACCTGGTTCCTGGGCATACCTGCTGGGTGGCCTTCAAGGCTGTGAATCCTTCTGGTTTGGGAGAAGATGTTAAAGGGGTAATATACAATTCAAAGGGTGAGGAGGTGACTTCCTTTCAATCTTCGTTGATGGGGATGGGTGCCTTTAGTTTATTAACAGTACCCGGTGAAACCTATCACGCAGTTTGCGAAACGAAAGGAGGGCTCTTCAAACGAGTGGACTTGCCCATTCCGGAACCTAAAGCAAGAGTCCTCAGCGCACGTCAGGTTCGTGGAAGGTTGATTGTCTCTGTGCTGGATGGTTCGAATGCAGGTGATCCCCTCTCTTTATTGATTCATAACAATGGTATTGTGCTGTATCATGAACCTTGGCAATTGGGTAAGACAAGTTACTCATTTCCATCTACCATCCTTCCTTCGGGAGTATCAAGTGTCTTGTTGCTTGATGAAAAGTTGAATATACTAAGTGAGCGATTGATTTTTAACCTAAATGAGGATGATTTTTCCAAGGTATTGAGACGCGATTCAATTTCATCCTACAAAAGAAGGGAGTTGGTTTCTCTTAGGCTTCAATTGGATAATGTGGGGAAAGTCACTTCACACAACAGCATGGCTATTTCGGTGGTAGATGCGAATGCTGTACCTGTGGATAGTGTGAGTGACCTTGTTTCAACACTGTTGCTTTCTTCAGAGTTAAAGGGATATGTGGAATCTCCTGCTCGTTACCTTTCGGGAGGAAAGCTAGAGACTGCGGCACTGGAAGCGTTGATGATGACACAAGGATGGCGACGATATGATATTCCCCGGGTACTGAAGGGTGAATACGAGACCCCTGATATTCTTCCGGAAAGGTTCCAAGAGATAAGTGGAAAAGCGATTGCAATGTTACTGAATAAAATGGAGGGTGGAACCGTGAGCCTTATTGCGAAACTGGACACCCTATTCAGCATGGAGACTACATCTGCAGATAAGGAGGGGCGTTTTCAATTCAGTGTAGAGTTCCCCGAAGGGACAGAGATTGTGGTACAGACAATGACGAGTAAAGACCGTGCGAGCAATTACTTAGAGATGGATACGGTGATGTACCCCAGTCTTAGTAACGCTGCAATGGTATCGAGGGGTGCTCTGGAATGGAGAGAAAAGCTTCAGTCGAGTGAGAATGGAAACGATATTGATGCGTATCTCCGGCAGGCTAACGAGGAGTATTTACGTAAATATGGCATTCGAACGGTCATGCTGGGGGAGGTGACTGTTACAGCGCCAAAAGTGAAAACCTACAAGGAGTCGGCTTGGTACTCTCCCATTTCTTCGTCTCCTCCAATGACTGCTGAAGAAATAGAGAGGAAGAATTTCAGTAGTATAGAAGCGGTACTTTTAAATACATCGGGATTGACTATCAGCAATGGCAAGATTTCAACTACCCGTTCAGACATGCCGGTGTTGATTGTCATTGACGATGTGCCGATGCCCGACTTTGATGTATCGACCTTAACAGTGGATGATATTGACAACCTGTTTGTTATTAAAGACTACACCGCCATGTTCGGGATTTATCCCGGTACGAGTGGAGCGTTGGTCATTACAACAAGAGAAGGTTTTGTTCAAAGATCTAAATCACATAACATCCGGAGATTCACACCGCTCGGTTACCAACTACCAGCGGAATTTTACTCTCCCCGATATGACACCCCAGAGCTGCAGGATTCTCCCGAGCCAGATTTCCGTACAACAATATATTGGAAACCCGATGTGCATTTCTCGCAGGAAGGTGAGGCTGTTGTTGAGTTCTACACAGCCGATACTCCCGGTACCTATCGGATTATTGGTGAGGGTGTGACCGGCTCTGGTAAACTAATCAGTTTTAAAGAGGAGATTAAAATTGATAGAAGTGTAAAATAAAATGAATAATTTTGTTTTATGGATGATATTAAATCGATCCATGATGTACTTTTACGAATAATGTCCAATTATAACATGAAGAGTATTATTTTAAATAGGATTTTATTCCTTACGATAGCTTATTTAGCATTTATTCATGTGGGATTTGCACAGAATGTGGAAAGACCCGCGGTATGGGGAATTGCGAGAATGACATTTCTGGTGAGCGATTTTCAACTTGCCAGAGATTATTATGGGGATTTTCTAGGCTTCGACGAAGCTTTCTCCTTTACTTCCAAAATGGGAAAAGTAATCTCTTTTAAAGTGAACGACCGCCAGTTTCTTGAATTTGTTGAAGACAAAGATGCCAAGGAAAAACCACGCTTGGTGGCTGTTTCGTTTGAAACGGAAGATGTGGAGCAGATGCGGAAATATCTAGCAAATAAAGGGGTAAAGGTTCCTTCAAGTGTGGCAGAAGATGGAGTGGGAAATAGGGTGATTCTGGTGCATGATTCGTATGGGGTGCCTGTGGAATTTATGCAGTTTGGTAATGAATCGATGCATATTTTGTCGAAAGGAAAACATCTGTCGAATAGACGAATTTCGAAACGTATTCATCATGTGGGGCTTTATTGCACCGAAGTACTGGATGAGGATCCATTTTGGGTGGGGATAATGGGTTGCAAGGAGTTGTGGCGCTATCCAGAAAGTCATCAGGAAAAAGTGGAGATGAATTATCTTCAATTACCAGACTGTGTTGAAAACATTGAGCATTATCCGTCGGATGACATTAATTTTAATCACCCTTGTTTTTTAGTGGATGACATGCAGGAAACGATATATACGTTGAAAGAGAGGAGAGGTAACAACGCTCTTGCAAAGCCGGTGGTTGGCAAGGGAAAAAGATGGTTGTTGAATTTAACCAATGAGGATGGTACAAAGGTTGAGTTTACCGAAGCGCATGCCGTACGCTGATAAAAAATACACATTGTTTGTTTATGAAGAAGAATGATTTAAGTCGTCGCGATTTTATAAAAGGTGCTATTGGTGCCGGACTTATGGTGTCGGGTGCAGGAGTATTGCCTTCATGTTCCATTTTACCTCCAACGAAGAAGCCGGGTATATCGTATGATCCCAAGGGATTACCTACTGTGGAGTTTGGTTCAACAGGGGTACCTGTACCACGCATTTTGTGCGGATTGGGATCGAGGTTTTGCCATATGGACAGTGATGATCAGGCTCATCAAATGCTCCACTATGCTTTGGACCATGGTCTTTATTATTTTGATACGGCATGGGCATACGATAATACAATTGGTTTGCCACCGGGTAAAGCGAGGAGTCCTCGCCACATCATCAGCGAGGAGAGAATGGGACCGGTGGTGAAAGAGAGAAGGAATGAGATATTTCTTTCTACCAAAGTGACGAGTCGCGACCCGGATGAGGCTAAGCGCCAAATTGAAACTAGTTTGAAACGTTTGCAGACTGACCACTTGGATCAACTGATGATTCATGATGTAACGACAATGGAGGATGTAAACAAGCTCTCAGAGAAAGGGAACCTAATTGATATATTACACCGACTGAGAGAGGAGGGGCTAACCCGCTTCATTGGGTATTCGGGACACACAAATGCAGATGCAATGGCAGCCATGGTCGACCGGGGTGATTTTAATACCATGTTGATAGCAATGAACCATTGGGATGCATCGAAGAATCCGCAAAACAGGCAGGAGTTGGCAATACCAAAAGCAAAGGCGAAAGGTATGGGGGTTATTTTAATGAAAGTTGTACGTCCCCGTGAAACTGTAGCCGGGCTTGATCCAAGGGACTTGATTAAATATGCGCTTTCGTTAAAAGGTCCGGATGTTATTGTCGTAGGCTTGGATAGTATTGAGGTGATTGACTCAAACCTTGAGATTTTGCGTAACTTTGAACCACTAAATGAGATTAGAATGAAAGAGTTGGCAATGCAGCTAACGCCATTTTATGAAAGCAATGAGCTGCCCTGGATGCAACCCGGTTATAAGGATGGACTCTGGACCTGATATATCTTTTTTTTGATCAATTTTATGAAGCCTATTTCTAAGAACATTGGATTGTCTGTTTTCTTCCTTTTTGTATGTCAGCTATACTCCTTATTAGCTGCAGATAATAGCGAAACCCGCTTGCAAGTGAATCAAACAGCACAAACAGCACAAAAACTGGTGGTGTTGAAATTGGATGATTTGGTAGCAGGAACGAAGGGAGTAGCGGTACCTGAACGTTTTCAACGGGTAGCAGACTTCCTGGAAAGCAAAAATATAAAATACTCTCTCGGTGTACTCGGTTATTCTTTATTAGAGGATAATCCTGTCTACTTTACGTGGATTACCGATCGGGCTGAACGTGGATCCGTTGAATTTTGGAACCATGGTTTGCTGCAGCGAAAGCAAAATCCGGATGGGACATTTGAACCGCAATATGCGGTGGATGAGTTTTTACGGAGTTATGCGGAGCAGTTGCACTCACTTACGACGGTGGATAGTCTAGCAAAAGCGAAGCTTGGACTCGAGTTTTCCGTTTGGGGTCCGCACTGGAGTAATGCCAACTTAGACACCGACCGAGCTCTTGCACAAGTGGGGACTATAAAGATGACTTTTGGATATCCTCCAGTAGTTGAGCAATATAAGGGATTTGTTCTCAGAAATAGAATTGATATTGAGTATCCAACGCACAACCCCGACTATGAGGCTTTCTTGATAAACTATGCCAAAAAGTCGAAGGAGTGGGATTATTTTTACATGCAAGGTCATCCTGCAAGTTGGGACGACACCCGCTGGGAAAACTTTGTAAAGATCATTGAATACCTTGAAAAGGAAGGTGTTCGCTTTGTAACACCTTCTGAGCTTTACAAGATCTTGGGCTATTAAGTAATTACCTATTAACCCTTACTCCATTCATCAGCTGGTATCTCGGGGTTATCTTCGTGATAATTGCCTTTTATAATAGTGGTGGGCTTTTGGGCCTCTTCTTCCAATATCATAATTCTGGCTTTTGTATTGCCTCCCATCCACCGGTTGTTTGTTATATATAGGCCATCAGCATCTGAACGGTGCCAGTTGATATAGACAACGCCACCTCCAATCCAATTGCTATCGATTTTGAAGTTCTTCACTCCGGCCCGAGTACTTGCCGGTGTTGCCATGAATACAGCCATCCATGATCTGTTTGGATAGACAGAACAGCCTCCCATGAGCTTCCCATCGCTACCCCAAACGGGAGGTTCATTGGCATTGCCAACACTTTTGTCGATATAAGCTTCAGCGGTTGTACCGTACATTTCGAAATTTGCAGCACCATAGTGGATTTGAACACAGTCGTTGTGTGTCTGATTATCTGAATGCCCGGTGCCTGGAGGTTCGAAAAAATAAGTCAAATCGTGAATGTATGATCCCAAGATCTTCACATTGCTTGCGGGTGTAGATCGTGAACCGTCACCGGAGTAGAGGCCAACGCCATCGATTGCACCGGACAAATCGCACCGTTCAAGGGTAAAATTATGTCCGAATATGCAATTTGCTGCTCCCTCATCCACAGATGTGGGTTTGTCACTTGGTTTAAAGAGACAGTTTTGAAAGGTAATATCCCGGACATCGGGACCGGTAACTCGAACCATTCCAACGCCACCACTGGCATAGGATGATTTTGGATTGAACCAGCAGTTTTTGTAGGTTACGTTCTTTGCCGTAACAATGACGGCGCAGGTAAAGCGTATATTTTCGTACACAGCTCCGTTGGTGGAGTGAACCACTTCGTATTTGATTTTTCCGTCGTTTCCGGTTATTCGGATTCCTTCTTCTACTTTCATGGTATTGGGATCAATATTTTCAACCTGTAGACCGGTGTTGGATGCATCAGGTTTTGTTGTTCCCAGTATAAACTCTTTGGGTACAACTGATTCAGGGACTTCCAATGTCTCAGTTGTATTTTCGCAGGAATAACCTACGAGTAAACAGATCATTAATAAATACATAGTGTGCATTATTTTGATGGAATTATAACTGCTTCAATATTCAAATATTCGGCAATCTTTTTAATTAATTCTGCATTGTGCCCCACTCCCAAGGCAAAGTGATGTGTTGGTCCTTCTTTCATCCATCGATAGAGGAATGTCCGCACGTCGGGTTTGAAAACTCCCCGGGTATTTGTATTTCCGGTGGGTGGAATGGGACCGCTTAGCGATTCTCCTTCGGCGATGATAAATTTGTATTTACCATCGTAGGTGGAGTTGATTGATAGCATGGTAATGGGCCCCTCCTTGATGTGAAATTCAACACCTGCACCACTTCCCGGTTTACCATGATATTTCTTCAGGCTTCGCAAGACCGGCTTTCCTTCAGCAATGGAGATGTTGTGGGGACCGTCATGTCCTACCAACACGAAATCTTCGTTGAAGTCGACAGGATGAAATTCAGCAAAGCTGCCTCCTATTCCCAATAAGTTCATAATGGCCAAGGCAATCAAGGTTTTGAGGTCCGACTCACCACACATGGGAAAACCGGACGAAATCAGCATCGAGTTTCCAACAATAAGATTGGACATAACCAACTCCTCGGTGCTACCTGCACGACCGTTGTAATAATAGGCTAAACCATCGATTTTCTTTAATTCAATGAACTTTTTTAATGCAACAGAGACTTGTGCAGATGTACGCAGGTCCTCTTTCCTTAGTTTGACGGCGATTGGATCGGAGACCGGGTCGGGTGTGTCAAAGAAATCCAGGATAATATTCTCTACTTTCTGTATCTCTTCTTCTGTAGCTTGCTCAAAGAGAGTAACAATTTCATTGGCTTCACATTGTACAATATGACAACCAAAGAAAGAGGTTAGCATGGTGGCATCGGTATGCATATCGAGCATGGCATTCAGGGGGTGACCTATATGTGCGAAATGTGCACTTTTGAGTCCTTTCAACACGCTTGCGATTTGACAATACTCTGCTATTTTAGTGTCTGCAGCTTTATCGTCGGTCAGAGTGCCGATAATCATCTCGGGTATTTTCTTTCCCATTCTGGTGGAGGTGGCCACAAATTCCGGCAGTGCACATATATCATCATTGGCGAGCTGCATGTAGGTAGATGCTTGGGAATAATCCAATGCCTTACGAGGTTGCAGGGCTACCAAAATGATGGGTACGTTTATGTTTCGTATAATAACACCAAAGGTGCCGGATGTGGCATAGGTGAGCATATTACAAAACAGAATATCGATATTGGCGGATTTGATTTCATTCACTTTCTGATAGGCAGTTTCGGGGTTGTCGATCATTCCAAAATCAACAATAATCCTGTTTTCTTTGGGTACTTTGGCCATTATGATTTGATGCTTGATCATCAATTCATCTAACAGACCGGGAAATTGATTCCAGTACACATCATATCCTACACCAAAGAACCCGATGCGAAGTTCTTGATCGTGCCTTGTGGTAAAAAAATCTTGGATGCTTTTCATCTTTTTGTTGAAATTTCTATTGAGTCAATTGCTTTAATTCTAGGAACAAACACGGAGAAAAGAATAAATGCAAGGGGATACATAATGCCGGCATAGACCCACAGGGGGTTGTAGGAGAACTTGGCAATTATAACTCCCATAAATGGGTTGATCAGCAAAGAGGATATGGCACCGGCTGAACCGGAAAGACCAACAATTGTTGAACTTGCCGAGCGGCCAAATATGTCGCTTATGGAGGTAATATAGTTCGTAATCCATATTCCATGGGCAAAGAATGCGATACACAGAAGAGTGATAATTATGGCGATAGAGGATGTGCTTTGGACAAATATGGCAGCGATAGTGAGTAATGCTGCAATACCCATAGCCAGCTTCCGGGAGAGATTAACGTTTCCGGTCTTCTTTAATATTGTGTCGGATAAGTATCCTCCCAACACATTGGAGAAGCCAAGCGCAAGAAAGGGTACCCAAAAAAGGTCTCCAATCATGTCGAGCGATACATTTTTTGTTTCGTTGAGAAACTTGGGGATCCAAAACATATAAAAATAGAAAATGGGATCCAGCAAGAAACGGATGACAATAAACACCCACACTTCTTTAATCTTCAATAAATTGGTTAGTTTGTATGGGTGTCCGGGAATTGAGGGGATGGTGGTTTTTTCCGCCTCACTCAATTGTTTTTTATATTTTGAGGATTTTGGGATTACAAACCAAAAGATGGACCAGATGAGACCAATGATACCGACAACGAAAAATACACCACGCCAACCCATACTGTTCATCAGCATCACCGTGAGGGGTGGTGCAATAACGGCACCAAATGCAGATCCTCCGATAGCAAATCCGATGGCAAGTGCTTGATTCTTTTTCGGTACCCATTCAACCACAGCTTTTATTACTCCTGGGAAGGCTCCTCCTTCTCCTAAACCAAGGATGAACCGTAAAAAGGCAAAGTGAACAACTGTAATGGCAAATCCATGCATGAATGTGGCAACTGTCCATAAAACGACTGAAAGCCCAAGCCCCAACTTACTCCCAAATTTGTCGATTAAGATGCCACCAAGAGTAAACATGATGGCGTATCCTATGAGAAAGGAGGTGTTGATGAAACCATAGTCTGTATTCCCAAAGAGTAATTCTTCTCGTATCTCAATGATGGAGATGGAGAGTACCTGCCGATCGAGAAAGCTTAATCCCGTGGCAATAAAACACATGAACACGACAAACCCGATTATTAATTTCAGGCGAAGATTACGTATGTTTTTCATATAAATAATGTAATGCACGACTGATTACTGCCTCAAATGTATCCTTTTTTTTTATTTTGGCAATTGTATGAGAATAAATAGGATAGAATTGTATAGTATTTATATCAAATATCTTAGTCTTTATGGCATTCCTATCATCTTTTCTACTAAACAATGTATTATTTTTGTCGTGAGAGTTCACTGCATGACGAGTGTAATTAATTGTAATACCGAAAAAAGAATCAGTGATCAATTCAATGAAATTATGTATATCTAGAAAAATAATCGTTCAACCTTTAAAATTTTGAGTAAAATGAGCAAAAAAATGTTGCTGCTTATTGTATTACAGACACTGATTTTTACCGGTTTTGCACAGGTGAAAGTTCCAGTTTCTGTGGCTTCTTATAACATACGGTATGATAATCCACACGATGGAGATAATGGATGGGAGTTTCGAAAAGAACATGTGAAAGAATTGATTCAGTTTCACGACTTCGATATTTTTGGTATCCAAGAGGGAATGTATAATCAGGTAACTGATATTGCAGCGCTTGAACAGTATGCATGGTATGGCAAGGGACGAGACGATGGTGATACGAAAGGAGAGCATTGTGCTATCTTCTTCAAGAAAGATCGTTTTGATTTGCTCAACTCAGGCTCTTTCTGGTTGAGTGAAACACCCGACATTCCAACTATTGGCTGGGATTCGAGAGTAAATAAACGGGTTTGCTCATGGGGGCGCTTACGTGACCGGATTAATAAGAATGAATTTTATTTTTTCAGTGTCCATTTCGACAACTTGGGAGCACAAGCACGTCGTGAGTCTGCGAAATTAATGGTTGCAAAAATTCCGGAAATTGCGGGTGATATGCCGGTAATTGTGGTGGGTGACTTTAACTCTACTCCTGAAACAGAGCAGATTGCTACGATGGAAACACTTTTGAGAGATTCCTACAAAGTATCGAAAATTAAACCCTATGGTCCGGATAGGACAACAGGTGGTTTTCAATACGACCCTGTTCGAGAAAAGCGTACCGACTCGATATATGCAGCTAGAGCTCAAGAGAGACAGGAGGCAAATCCTGCACAAAGAAGAGGTGGCAGCAGAAGGATTGATTATATTTTTGTGAGCGATAAAATAGAGGTACTCAAACATGGAGTTATTATGGATTTCTATGGATCGTATCGTTTTCCTTCTGATCATTTTCCGATTGTATCAACCATTCTCATAAACTAATTCTCTGATTGTTGTTAGCATCTGTTGGGGTGCTAACAACATTTATTTTCCTAATAATCGAAGACCAGTATGAAACTATATCCCATCTTTATCATTTTACTACTTTGTACCGGTTGTACATTGAACAACGTTTCGGGTGATTGGATTCAGGCTGATATATTTAAAAATCCTCCTGTTGAATATCGATCTGCTCCGTTTTATTCGCTAAATGACCTGTTAGACACAACGGAGGTCATTCGTCAGGTGAAAGGTTTTAAAGATGCTGGCTTCGGTGGAAGTTTCCTACATAGTAGGGGTGGTTTGTTGACAGAGTATTTGGGTACTGAGTGGTGGGAGGTGATGGATGTTGCGGTTCGTGCCTCTAAGGAGGTTGGACTGAAAGTGTGGTTTTATGATGAAGATAAATGGCCAAGTGGATTTGCGGGTGGTAAGATTCCTCTTATATCGGAAGAGTTTCATGCAAGGTGTTTAAGTAGGATTGATAAAAATGAGAAAATTCGGAAAGGTCATCAGTTAATATATGAAGATGAACACTACAAATACATTGTTAATAAAGCTCGAATGGGTAACGGATGGTTCAATGGAACCTGTTATTCCGATCTGCTCAATCCGGAAGTGGTAAAGTCGTTTATCGATAGTGCTTATGTTCCGTATCTCGACCGTTACAAGAAGGATGTAGGAAAGACAGTACTTGGAATCTTTACCGATGAGCCACAAATTTCACCAAGGGTATCAGATGGAAAAGAAGGTTCTGTGAGTTTTTCTCCGGTGATTGTTGATCGATTCCGTGAAATGCACGGGTATGACCTGATACCGGTTATTCACATGTTGTTTGATACGATTGGTAATTATAAGAAAGTCCGTTACGATTATTACCAGACAATTTCTCGTTGCTTCGAAGAGAGTTTTACGCAACAAATTGGGAATTATTGTGCCGATGTGAATGCTGTGATGACAGGCCACTTGAATGGCGAAGAGGATTTTAATTCGGCAATGGTCAATTCCGGTAACTCAATGATTAATTACCGGCATATGCAAATGCCCGGTATTGATCAGTTGGGGCTTCACTACTCACCTTTAAATGTACCAAAGAGCGTTTCGAGTGTGGCCAATCAATATGGTATATCTAGAAGAATGAGTGAGTCGTATGGCATCAGTGGGCAGAATATGAGTTTTGAAGATCGGAAATGGTTGCTCGATTGGTTGACAATTAATGGAATCAATTTTATTGTTCCTCACCTTACTTCCTATAGCATGAAAGGTGAACGCAAACGTGATTATCCGCCCAACTTCAGTGATGCACAACCCTACTGGGGGTACAATAACTTGTTCGAAGATTATTCAGCACGAATGTGCTATGTGAATACAATTGGAAAATATGCAGCAGACCTGTTGTTGATTCATCCGCTGGAATCGGAATACTTGGGAGTCGAAAATGATAGTTACCATAATTATGATCTATGCATGAATCTGTTGCAGAGAAGTCACCGTAATTTTGATTTGGGAGACGAACAGATTATGTCTGAAATAGCAAGAGTTGAACGGAATGAACTGGTTATGGGTGACATGTCTTACAAACTAATTGTGCTGCCTAGCATGCTGGTCATTCGTGGGACTACACTTGAACTGCTTGAGAGATTCAATGCTGCTGGGGGTAAGATTCTGGTGTTTGATAAATATCCGGAATATGTTGATGGTGAGTTGAATCCGAATGCGATTGAATTGCTTACATCAATAAGTCGTCTGGTGACAAAAAATGATTTAGTGGAGGTGCTCGATAAGATACTTCCTACCGAATACGAAATACGGGGTGAGGGCAATGAGTTGATTTGGACACATTACCGTGAAGTTGAGCAGGGTGGGATACTGCAATTGTCGAATACTTCTCGACTAAAGGAGATTGATATTGAGCTATTGTTTTCTTCAACATCTACTGATTTGGCTCTTTGGAATCCTGAAGATGGAACGTCTATGAAGTTAATTCCCGGTGCAGATGGACGGATTAAACTTCATTTTGCTGCAACGCAATCTTGGATAATTACGTTTGGTACCGCTTCGAAGGAGGTTGATACATCGCAAGTTTATCAGTTCCCCGGATTGAAAACAGTTTTAACACAGATACAGGGTCCATGGAAAGGGAAACGACTTAATCCAAACGCGTTGATATTGGATTTTGCTCGTTATTCGACCGACAATGGAAAAACATATAGTGATCTTGAACCTATCATTGGTATTCATCAACGACTCACTAAGGAGAGATATAATGGGAAACTTATACTTGCATATGAACTTCAAGTTGCAAAAGTACCGACCAATTATTCTCTTGTTATTGAGCAGCCTCATCTTTACATGATTACGGTTAATGATACACCGATTAATTTTGAGGGAAATACGTTTTATTTTGACCATTCATTTCGGGTTCAAGATATTTCAGGGACATTGAGAGAGGGTGTGAATGAAATATGTTTGGTGGTTGATTATGTGGCACCTAAAAAGTCGAGCCTGAATGCCATTGAAAGATATGGGACAGAGATTGAGAGCATTTATCTTATTGGTGATTTTGCCGTGACAGCAATACCTTCGACAAAACCATTTTCCATTTCTCAGAAGTATGAAGATAAGGTACTGGTGGAGAAAGATGTACATCATATGAGTCGTTTTGAAATTACAACCGAGCAAGAGTTGTTTGAGAACGATCTGGTTCTGCAGGGTTATCCTTTTTATGCGGGTAAATTTTTGTTGAACAATACTTTCACAATTGATAAGATTGATCATGCGAAACAGTATTTCTTGACTCTTCCATCGTTTGAGTCAATCGTCGTAACTGTACGATTAAACGGAGTTGAGTATGATCCGAAAATATTTAGTCCGTGGGAAGTCGATATTACCAAGTTGTTAAAAGAAGGGGAAAATAGTGTTGAAATAGAGTTGGTTAATTCGCTACGCAACCTGTTGGGACCTCATCATCATGCGAATGGCGAGTTAAAAGAGGTAGGTCCCGAGAGTTTCTCCGGGAATCCGGTATGGCCAAATAACGGAGGTGAATACAACTGGTATGATCTTCGAAAGGATGGAGACGCTACGCTTTGGCGGGACGATTATTGTTTGATTCCTTTTGGTTTACTTAGTCAGGTGAATCTGTTTTCAAGTGAGTAGTAACGACTTATTTGTACATGTCATACAATGTCTTGTGACAACTTTATACTAAATTGTAAGTATAAAAATAATCATAAAAAAAGATCGATAACCAAAATTAGAATGTTTTGATTATCGATCTTTTGTGGAGAATACCGGAGTCGAACCGGTGACCTTTTGACTGCCAGTCAAACGCTCTAGCCAGCTGAGCTAATCCCCCATAATTTTTAGTGGTGCAAAGATAGAGATTTTGTTTATATTTGCAATAAAAACAGGATAGAAAAAATTTAAATTGTCCGTTATGATTGTTTTCAACACCACCTTTCATGTGGATGAGGGTATCCATGAGGAATTTATAGAATACATGCTGCAAAAGTATATACCCATGGCTACAAAAAGCGGACTGCTTACATCGCCACGGCTTTCTCGTGTGTTTGGGAAGGATGAAGACGAGGGCTTTTCATTTGCAATGGAGTTTACAGTGGCCGATTTGGTTACACTGGAGCGTTGGAATTCCAATGAAAGTGCAGCAATCCATGCTCCACTCCTTGAAAAATTCAAAGAAAAGCTCATTGGGTTCTCAACTATTATGCAGACTATAACATACTGATGCAGCAGGAACGAATTATAATGGGGATTGACCCGGGTACACAGGTAATGGGCTATGGTATTCTCCGTGTTGTGGATAAGAAACCTTCATTAATTGCAATGGGGGTGATGGATTTGGGAAAGTATGGCGACCACTACCTGAAATTGGCTAAAATATACTCACGGATAATCGGACTCATTGATGAGTTCCTACCCGATGAAATGGCAATTGAGGCTCCATTCTTTGGTAAGAATGTGCAAAGTATGTTAAAGTTGGGTCGTGCTCAGGGGGTTGCCATGGCGGCAGCTATCTCTCGCGATATACCGATTTTTGAATATGCTCCGCTGAAAATTAAAATGGCAATTACAGGTAATGGCCGTGCGGCAAAGGAACAAGTGGCCTATATGCTGCAAAAAATTCTACATATTCCCGATGATAACATGCTGCCACAACTCGATGCTACAGATGGACTTGCGGCTGCTTTGTGCCATTTTTATCAGTCGGGTGTATTAACTGGTGAAAAGAAATACAGGGATTGGAAAGATTTTGCCAATCAAAATCAGGATAAAGTAAGAAAATAATTTTAACTTTGCTTTATGAATGAAATGGTTTCGCATATAGAATTTTTGCTACATGAACACAACTGCGTGATCATTCCCGATTTCGGTGGATTTGTAGTCAATACTCAACCTTCTCGCAGAGATGGTGTATCCTCTTTTTTACCGCCAACTTGCGAACTGGTCTTCAATAGTAATCTCACACATAACGATGGACTCCTGGCTCAGTCCTTCATGAAAAGCGATCAGCTTACATTTGAAGCGGCCATGCAGCGCATAACTCGTGATGTGGAGGACTTAAAATGCCGACTTAGGGAGACACAACGTGTGGAAATGGGTAGTTTGGGTTCTTTTATTTTGAACGATGAGAGCCGTTTCACATTCATTCCTTTCCATTTTGTACGTCCATCGTTGTTTGGTCTTAGCAAGGCAAACCTCCGACCACTTGTTCAGATGCAGACCCCGACAGTTGCTTCTAAAAAGGTGGTACAAGGAAAAGGTCAGCGTTTTGCAGGTGTTGCTGCAGTAGCTGCGGCAATGATCTTGATGGTGATGTTCCTACTTCCGGTGGGAGATGCAAACAGAGAACGTCAATCGGCTCAAATGATTGCCGATATATCACTTTTCGGAAATAAAGAGAACAAGCAACATAAACAGGAGATTCTTCAGACTGAAGAGTTGTCAATTGAAGAACCTTCCATTGCTGGTGTCGAAATGGAACAAGAAATTGTAGAAATACCTGCTGAGACGGCTCCACAAACAGTTGAAGTTACCGGACCACGCTATTATGTGGTTATGGGTGTGTACGAATTGCCGGAAATGGCAAAGAAGATGATAGAGAATCTACAAAATGAGGGTTTCTCGGATGTTAGTTCGTTAAAACGCGCAGGTCGAATCGATGTATTTGTTGCTACATTTACTAACGGTGATGAGGCTCGGTCGTATTTACAAATGGTACATGAAAATTATCCTTCACATTCTGATGCTTGGATATTAAAAAGGAGATAAGCTATGTCATGGAAAAGTAATATTATCGTAGGGTTTATAATTTATTGGGTTTATGAGCTTAGCCAATATAGAAAAAAGGTTTCGCCACCCATGGATCGTTTCCGTTTTCCGGATTTTAAATAAAATAAGAACCCCTGAAGCAAATCTTCAGGGGTTCTTATTTTATGGGTGAAACAGTGAAATTTAAAAACGACGTCTACCACCAAGACCAACTCCATCTCCAAAATCTGGATTTCGTATATCACGCCTACTGGCCCCTCCTTTAAATATGTTGAAACGGTAGACAAAATGCACAATAAAGTAGCTGGTGAGAGTGTTTGTTGTTGTGTCTCGTATATAATTGGAAGAAACGCTTCTGCGAATATTGCTTCGTTGCTGAAGAATATCGTATACTTTTACCCGTATAAGTCCATTTTTCTGTTTCAATATCTGTTTTTCGATGGATGCATTCCAGAGGGTTTCATTTTGTTTGAACCCATCGGAATAACCCGAATTGGTAGAGTAGCGGATATCACTTTGGAAGTTGATATCGAAAGGTAGATAGATGGTTGTATACGCTGAACTTCCATAATTGAAATACTCCCTATCTTGCTGTCCTTCTAAACTATTTTGTACTTTGTTATAAGAGACATTACCTCGGATTGAGAATTGAAACTTAGACGAATTATAATTGAAACTTAAATTTTCAGAGAGATTAATTTGTCGACTAACGTTTTCTTCGTTGTTGGAAAAACCGTTGTTGACTCTGTAACTGGTATTGGTTGTGTTTGAAAACGTAAATTTCTTAATGAAGAGCGGTTGTGTTGTTGTAAAACGAATGTTTCCATCCCAGTTACCGTTTACATTTCGATAGGTGTTCTCCTTCCTTCCTGTCTCAGAGTCAGTGAATCGTGAAGTGACTATAGCATTTAATGTATAATTAAAATCACTTGAGAGCATGTAGAAGCGGTTTTCCTGTGGTTTCGAGTTCTGAAAGCGAACATTCATACGATGCATAAACGATGGTTTAAGATCGGGATTTCCGTATGTAATGTTCAGTGGATTACTTACGTCGACGACAGGAGATATTTGATTCACAGAGGGCTGCTCAGTGCTGCCATTATACTGGAAACGGAGATTTTTCTGTCTTGACCAGAGATAATTGAACTGAGCATTAGGTGAGTAATTCGTGACAGTTTGTGTAATGTTACTGATGAGTGAATCGCCAACAAAAGTCTTCCTTTTTGAAGAAGAAGGGTAGACTCTGAATCCGAAGTTATAGTTGTATTTTTCACTTCTAGCCCGGAAGTCAATCCCTATATCCTGATTTAGCGTATTATTTTCATTCAGTTTGCTGTATTTTGTGTCTAATACGGTGTAGTTGCCTTCTTCGTCGCGAGTACGTGTATCTTTGTTTGATTGTGATGATCCTTGACGATAGTTGTAGGATAATTGAAGGAAGCGCTGTTTTCCGAGAGGCTCTACATACGAAAAGCTTCCGCTCAGATTCGATCCACTGTTGGTGTTGGTGATACGCTGGTCGAGTAGATCGTCCTCTCGTTTCCCTAGATAGTAGGTGTTGGAATTATTGATGGCTTTATTCTCTGAGTCATTTGTGCGGATATTCATTCCTACACTGATGCTTCGACCAGCTCTGCTAAGCCGACGGTTGAAATTGAGGTTGCCGCCAAAATTATTCCCTTTGCCGTGAGAACTGTAGTCGGCATTACCATAATTGATGGTGTCGCCTTCAATACGCGTTGTGGAAAAGACATCGCCTTCGATGCTTTCGCTGTTGTTGAAACTAAGAGAGGGACGGAATACGAGCGTAGTCATTGAGTCGGGCCTCCATTCAAGGCGAACATCCATGTTTATATTTTCACTTCGACTGTTCGATTGATTTCGCTGATCTTCGTAGGTGTCACCTTTACTCAAAAGGTTTTGGGTGTAAACTTTTGAAAGTGATTCAGACTTGTTGTTTCCATACCGGATGTTTCCACCCATCTCCAGCTTTTTTGATACCATTTTACTGAAGTTGAATCCAGTGTTGGCGGATGTGTTAATGCCGTTACCACCACCGCCGCTTACACCTCCTCTTCCTCCACCGCCCATGTTTCCAAGATCGGAGGCTCCGGCATTGTTTGTATTGTTAATACCTCCCATAAAGGTCATCTGGTCACTGTTGCGCATGTGATTGACCATGGAATTGATTTCGTAACGCTCTTGACTACCATATCCGGCATAAGCATTTCCAAATATACCTTGTTTCATATTGGGACGGACGGTGAGGTTGATGATCATCTCTTCTTCTCCATCGTCGAATCCGGTCATTTTCTCCATCTCCGACTTGTAGTCCACAACTTGTAGTTTATCGACCATTTTGGCAGGTAGATTTTTGGAAGCGACCTTTGGATCGTCGCTAAAAAACTCCTTCCCATCGACTAATATTCGTTTTATTTCTTTACCCTGAACTTTGATAGCACCATTCTGATCTATTTCAACACCGGTCATCTGCTTCAATAGATCTTCCACTACTGCCATCTCTGTCACCTTATATGCTGCTGCATTGTATTCGAGTGTATCTCCTTTCACTTGAATTTCGGCTGGAACTGCTGTGACAACAGTTTCATTGAGAAGGATGGATTCTTCCCGTAATTTTATGGTATCGAGTTTTACAGTTGGTCTGGCACTGGATAGGGTAATGTGTTGGAAGAATGGAGTATATCCCACAAAGGAAATGTTTACGATATAATTGCCATAGTTCAGAGGGATGAGAAATGTTCCTTCTCTGGTGGAGGAGGTACCGGTGACTAATGTACTGTCTTTTTGGGTAAGTATTCGGATGGTGGCTGCGGTTACCGCTTCGCCTGTGTTGTTGTCGATAATTTTTCCTGATAGTGTTGCCGGAGTGGTCTGTGCCTGAATTGATGTAATCAGGACTGACACCAGTAAAAGAATTACTGTTTTTTTCATCTGTGTGTAAATAGGAATGGGATTATGTTGCGCACCATTCATACAAAGATAAAAAGAATGGAGTTGTCCTTAATGCAGAATAGATGAATCGGAATATTTTATAGATGAATGGCGTGAATTAATCGTGAAACTGTGTACATTTGTAATTCTATAAAGATTGTAAGTTATCATTTTGCCACTAAAACATAATTGTAATGAAAGAAACGAAATACGAAACAAAGCAGTTGGGTCTTCCTTATCCCAAAAACGATGCGTATGGTGCGTTATCTATGCCGATTTATCATGCGCTTGCGTATGAATTTGATACCGCAGAGGAGATGGAGGCTGCTTTCTGTGGGTACACAACTGAACATACTTATTCAAGGGTGACAAACCCAACTGTGCAATACTTTGAAGAACGGGTGAAGGTGGCGACTGGCGCGCATGGAGTGACCGCTCTCAATTCCGGTATGGCAGCCATAAGTAATACTTTTTTTACTCTTGCATGGAGTGGCAGCAACTTGGTTACTTCGCGACATCTTTTTGGTAACACCTACTCTTTTTTCGTTAATACGTTAAATGCTTTCGGTGTGGAGGTGCGTTTCTGTGACCTGACAAATATGGACGAGGTTGCTAACTGTATCGACGATAATACGTGTGCTTTGTTTACAGAGGTGATCACCAACCCGCAGATGGAGGTCGTGGACCTGATAAAATTGGCCGATGTGGCACATAATAGAAATGTTCCGTTGGTTGCAGATACTACAATTGTACCTTTTTGTGCTTTTCAGGCAGCGGATTTTGGCATCGATATTGATGTGATATCGAGTTCGAAGTATATTTCAGGAGGAGCAACAAGCCTTGGTGGTCTGATCATTGATTATGGAAATTTTGACTGGTCACACTCTCCTAGACTAAAATCGTTTACTGATAGTTCGCTTTCGGCCTTCCATTTTAAACTACGTAAAGAGATTCATCGGAATTTGGGAGCTTATATGACTCCGGAGGTTGCCTACAAGCAGTCATTGGGTTTAGAGACTTTGCAGATTCGATACGATAGGCAAGCGGCAAATTGTAAGGCACTGGCGGAAAAAATACAGGCAATGCAAGATGTGGTGTCAGTAAACTATCCTGGTTTACCGGGTAATCCCTTTTACGAGGTAAGTAAAAGACAGTTTGGAGCAAATCCTGGAGCAATGATGACTTTCGACCTGGATTCAAAAGAACGATGTTATAACTTTTTAAATAGGCTCAAATTGATCCATCGTGCTACAAACTTATTTGACAATCGTACACTTATTATTCATCCTGCTAGTACCATTTACGGCACCTTTACTCCAGAACAACGCGCTGCTATGGATATCTATGATACAACTCTCCGCCTTTCGGTTGGTTTGGAAGGGGTAGATGATTTAATGAATGATATCTGCCAGGCATTGGCAATGTAATTTACACAAACTTATTCAGAAAGAGTAAAGATTTCTAATTGATTAAAGAAATATTTCTTTAATTGGGATTTTTCTATTATCTTTGTACCCGTATTCCAATAATTACGGGTTCCGTTGTTTTAGGTTATTAACACATATGAATTATTTTACTCCGACGGAGTCTGCAGACGCTTTTAGACGCGCAGCACTCGATAAATCGAAGCGAAGTTTCCCTCAGTTTGCTGTCTTGGCAATTTTAGGTGGAGCATTAATTGCCTTTGGAGGTCTCCTAAGCCTGATTGTGGCGGGTGGAATTCCAGGTATTGGTGCGGCTAACCCGGGTATCGTGAAGTTCGTTTCAGGTGCCATGTTTCCTATTGGACTGATCATGGTTTCTGTTATGGGTGCAGATCTATTTACGAGCGACTGTGCTGGATTTACCTTTCCGTTATTGAAGAAAGAATTGTCGGTAGGAAGAGTTGTTGCTTTATTAGTAATCTCATACCTGTTCAATTTCATTGGGGCTCAACTGATTGCATGGCTAATGTCGGTGCATGTGGGACTCCTTGAAAATGATCCTTGGAGGGGTTATTTAGAGCATTTGGCCAAATCGAAGGTAAATCAGGATTTCATGCGGGTTTTTATCAAAGGAATTGGTGCAAATTGGCTGGTTTGCTTGGGCATGTTTATGGGGTATGCAGCAAAGGATATAATTGGGAGGAGCATTGGTATTTGGATTCCTGTGATGCTCTTCGTTACACTTGGATATGAGCATTCCATTGCGAATATGTTTTTCATACCTGCAGCAATTTATTCTGGAGCAGAGATATCATGGGGTACCTTCATTATTAATAATCTGATTCCGTCTACACTAGGGAATGTGGTAGGAGGAATGGGACTTGTTGGGGCTCTTTATGGATGGTTGTTCCTATCCCATAAATGATTTGTCAATAGGAAATAAGTAAATAATATATTGTCAAACTATAGAGTATAGTTTGGAGAAAATAACAATAAAGATCACAAAAAAAGAGATTATGAACAGTAGACATGTAGCATGGGAAGGATTTAAAGGAGAAGTATGGAGAAAAGAAATCAACGTACGAGATTTCATCATGCACAATTATACGCCTTATGAGGGTGACGATTCGTTTCTAACGACTTCAACCGAACGCACTCATAAGATTTGGAATCGACTTACGGAGCTATTTCGTGAGGAACAGGCTAAAGGTGTATATGATGCGGAGACTAAATATCCGCAGCAGATTGATACATATGGACCGGGTTACATCGACAAAGAAAATGAGGTTATTGTTGGTTTACAGACTGATGCGCCACTGAAACGTGGTATCTTCCCTAAAGGGGGTATACGCATGGTAGAGAATGCTTTGAATGCCTACGGATATGAGTTGGACCCGATGACGAAGAAGATTTTTACACGGTATCGCAAGACTCATAATGAAGGGGTATTCTCTGCATACAATGATGAAATGATGGCGGCTCGCAAGTCGGGTATTATCACTGGTCTTCCAGATGCTTACGGACGTGGACGAATTATTGGTGATTATCGTCGTGTACCTCTATACGGAACTACAGCCTTGATTGAGGAGCGAAAAGATTTCATGCAACGGTTAGATATTCAGGAGTTTACGGAAAATACCATTCGTAGTCGTGAAGAGGTGACCGAACAGATAAATGCACTGAAGGCTTTTGAAAAAATGTGTGCCGCTTACGGATTTGATGTAACAGAACCTGCTCACAACAGTAAAGAGGCTGTACAATTCCTTTATTTTGCCTATCTGGCAGCAGTGAAGGATCAGGACGGTGCGGCAATGTCGATTGGTCGCACTTCGACTTTCCTCGATATATACATTGAAAAAGATCTACGTGAGGGATTAATTACCGAAACCGATGCACAGGAGTTGGTGGATCAGTTAATCATTAAACTGCGTATCGTGCGCTTCCTCCGTACCCCAGAGTACAATGAGCTTTTCTCGGGAGACCCAGTATGGGTGACTGAATCGTTGGGTGGACAAACTGTGGATGGGCGAACATTGGTGACAAAAACCTCATTCCGCTATCTACAAACACTTTACAACCTTGGTCCTGCACCGGAGCCAAACCTTACAGTACTATGGTCACAACAGAGTCCCGAAAACTGGAAACGTTTCTGCGCAAAAGTGTCGGTCGATACTTCGGCTATACAATATGAGAATGACGACCTAATGCGTCCGGACTATGGTGATGACTACGGTATTGCTTGTTGTGTATCGCCAATGAAGATCGGAAAACAGATGCAACTTTTTGGTGCTCGTGCGAACTTGGCAAAGTGCCTTCTCTATGCTATTAACGGAGGCCGTGATGAGAAGTCGGGTGCCCAAGTGGCTCCGCTCTATGAGCCGATTACTTCGGAGTACCTCGACTACGATGAGGTAATGACGAAGTTTGAACTTTCTATGCGTTGGTTAGCGAAAGTGTATGTGAATGCACTGAAAGTGATTCACTATATGCATGATAAATATGCATACGAAGCTTTCGAAATGGCATTACACGATGGTGATGTGGAGCGAATTAGGGCAACCGGTATTGCAGGTCTCTCAATTGTAGCGGATTCGTTGGCTGCAATTCGGGATACTAAAGTGAGAGTAATCCGTGATGATCGCGGTATTGCAGTGGATTTTGTGCGTGAAGGGGAGTATGTACCTTTCGGTAACAACGATGATCGTACAGATCAGATTGCAGTGGAAATTACGAAAAAATTCATGGGTTACCTGCGTCAACATGAGACATATCGCAATGCAAAACCAACACAGTCGATCCTAACCATTACCTCGAATGTGGTATATGGTAAGAAAACAGGTGCCACTCCGGATGGTCGCCCCGCAGGTGAACCTTTCGCACCGGGTGCAAACCCTATGAACGGTCGCGACAAGAAAGGTGCTGTAGCAGCTTTGGCATCGGTAGCGAAGTTACCATTTCAGCATGCACACGATGGGATTTCTTACACTTTTGCAGTGTCGCCGGGATCGTTGGGCAAGGATAAGGATACACGAATAGCAAACTTGGTGGGGCTGCTCGATGGTTATTTCACATCGGATGGTGGTCAACACTTGAATGTGAATGTGTTCGATAAAGAATTGTTGCTTGATGCTATGGCGCATCCGGAGAATTATCCTCAGTTGACCATACGTGTGTCAGGCTATGCCGTGAATTTCATTAAGTTGACGAAGGAACAGCAACTGGATGTGATTTCAAGAACAATTAATCAGTCATTATAAACAGCATAAGATCGCAGACCTGATTCTTATGGAAACCTACGAGGCAATGATTTCTCAAAAAATGACCGGAAATATTCATTCTCTGGAGAGTTTTGGTACGGTGGACGGACCGGGGATTCGCTTTGTCGTTTTCATGCAGGGATGTCCATTGCGTTGCCTTTACTGCCATAATCCGGACAGTTGGGATAGAAACCACAAGGGACAGTACCAACTAACCCCGGAGGAATTGCTGGCGGAGGTTGTGCGATACAAACACTTTATTGCTAAGGGTGGAGTGACTGTGACAGGTGGTGAGCCTTTGATGCAGGCAGAATTTGTGAAGAAGTTTTTCCTAATCTGCCGTGAAGCTGGAATTCATACTGCGTTGGATACGTCGGGGGCAATTTTTACTCCTGCTGTGCAAGAGACGTTGGATGTAACAGACCTGGTATTACTTGATATAAAATCGATTGATCCGGAACAGCATAAACTATTAACTGGGGCTAAACAAGATAATACTCTTCGGTGTCTCAATTATTTGGAAGAAAACCAGATTCCTGTATGGATACGCCACGTTCTGGTACCTGGATGGACAGACAATGATGTACTGCTACAGCGATTGATGGATTTTTTACGACCCTATAAGTGTGTTGAGAAAGTGGAACTTCTGCCATATCATACGATGGGTACACGAAAATATGAACAGATGGGGTTGGATTATCCACTGAAAGATACGCCGCCCTTGTCCGCAGAACGTTTAAAGATGGTTCAGAAGTTTTTTCAATAAAATGAACCCTAAAAAAAGCAGGAGAATCGTGATTGGACTTTTCTCCTGCTTTATTTTTATAACTATTTAATGCCTATTCTTTAACCTAATTATTTCCCTAAGTCTGAGTTCAAATAAACATTCTAGTCAACTTTATATTTCAAATTCTATTTCATTTCCGATTTCTCTTCCAATTTCACTTCTGATTATGTTTTATAGTCTATTTCCTAGTAAAAAAATTATTCAGAAAGAAGTGAATCGACTAGAGTATTGAACTCTTCAATGAATTCATCGTAAAAGAGTCCCGTTGCAGGTCCGTTAAATCCGGTATGAATAGTGCGAACCTTACCTTTTTTGTCTATAAAAATGGTGGTGGGATAACTGGAGAAGTTATCCAGTTCAGGTAGTACCCCTGCTACATTCTCCTTGCCGACTGCTCCGCCAAAGAGAATTGGGTATGTTGTATTATAGCGTTCTTTGAGCTGACCAATTGCTTTCTTGGCATAGACTTCATCGTTTTTTCTCTCAAAGGCAATTCCGAGTATCTCCACTCCTCGATCTTTGTTCTCTTCGTACCAAGGTGCAAGATAGGCCATCTCATCGAGACAGTTGGGACACCAGCTTCCAAGTATTGAAACGATTATGACTTTGCCTTTATATTGCTCGTCGCTGAGCGAAACGATATTTCCATTCAGATTGGGTAGTGAAAAACTGAGCGTTTCATAACCTTGTTTTAGACCAGCTAATGAGTAGGCATCAGCTAACGCTGCTGCATCGTTTTTCCTTCCTACAAGTTTTGTGATACCACGGGTTGTATAAAAAGTACCTTCGAAATGGTTATCGTCTGTAAAGTTAAGTTCAATGTAATAGGGACTCAATCCGCCAAATGCTGAAAGTTGTACTCCTTCATTTGTATATGCACCTTCCAGAAAACGGAGGTCTCCAGAATTGGTCAGTATAGAACCGGTGACAATGTCTCCGCTGGTTTTAAAGATCCCTACGTTATGAGTGGTATCTCCTTCATTGACAAAGAGTACATCCCATTTTCCGTCAATCTTTCTATTCGTAGGAGTTGTAACAGGAGCAAAACGTTCTGAAGTTCCGTAAACTGCGGTAAACGTTACTCCTGAATCGTTTTCGATATAATTTTTAATGAATTTTCCTTCAATATGGTTGCCCTTGACAAAACCTTTAAGTACGGCATCATATGCAATAATGGGTACGATGAGTGTGTCACCATGAAATGTGACATTTGGGAGTTCTACTCGCTCGTCTCCATTGATTAGGATGAAGGTAGCAGTGTCTAAACTCGTTTTTTTTACTTCAAAAAGAAAGGGTGCTGTACGGTTATCCGACAAGTTAAGTTCGCCACGCCATGTTCCTTCTTGTAAACCTCCTTTTTTTTCGCAAGAACCGAGTCCTATCGGAATTAGAGCAAGTAATAATAATTGTAAATATTTCATAAGGATATATTTATGTATTTGTAATTTATCGATAATTAAATTGATATGATGGAAACATGAAAAGCAGATTATTCCATTACAAATATAACGTACTTTTTTATTTGGGAGTGTACCATTTAGTTACAATCTTATCTATGTGCGTAAATGAAAAAGCGACCAATCTTGTGAATTAGTCGCTTTGAATTGAAGATAACCTAAATTAAAATAAGACACATTTTAACATCAGAATTGCTTGTATTGATTTGTATTGTACTAAATCAGTTTTCCATTAAAGTGGATATTCGTCGAAAGCATACAAAAGGGTAGAGAGATAGCGCTCACCAGTATCGGGTAAAATAGCTACAATAGTCTTTCCGCTGTTTTCAGGCTCTTTTGCCAACTGTAGAGCAGCATAGGCTGCTGCACCAGATGAGATACCCACAAGTAGGCCTTCCAGTTTTGCCAGTTTACGGCTTGTGAGAATGGCATAATCGTTGCTTACAGGAATTATACGATCGACAACCGATCCGTTGTAAGTGCCAGGTATAAATCCTGCTCCAATACCTTGGATTTTGTGGGGGCCGGGATTGCCTCCAGAGAGAACAGGAGAGTCGGCTGGTTCTACTGCAACCACTTTTATATTGGGGTTTAGTTCTTTTAGCCTTTTTCCAGCTCCACTTACAGTACCTCCTGTGCCTACACCACTCACAAAGATATCAATTATGCCATCTGTGTCGCGCCATACTTCTTCACCAGTTGTATCATAATGGATCTGAGGATTGGCTTGGTTTTCAAATTGCTGAAGAATCACTGCATTCGGTATTTCGGCCTGTAATTCTTTGGCTTTGGCAATTGCTCCTTTCATTCCTTCACTACCCGGTGTGAGTACCAGCTCGGCTCCTAATGCCTTCAGCAAATTTCTTCTCTCTATACTCATGGTCTCGGGCATGGTGAGGATGAGACGGTAATTTTTTATGGATGAAACAAAAGCAAGTCCGATTCCGGTATTACCACTAGTTGGCTCAATGAGGACTGAGTTTTCATTGATTGTGCCATTCTTCTCTGCATCTACGATCATGGAGAGTGCAATTCGATCTTTCACGCTTCCTAGCGGATTGAAACTTTCAAGTTTGACTACGATGTTTGCGACAGCGCCTTCAGTTTTAGCGAAACGATTAAGTTTCAATAGGGGGGTATTACCGACCAACATGGTCAAATTTTCTGCAATTTTAGTCATAATTCTATGTTTTCTGTTTTTATGACAAAGATAATTGGCTATTTATTGACATGAAATAGCACAATTGTGTTATTTTTTTTAGTACTGCGATGATAAATCATTATTTTTGTATTGATATGAAAGGGAAAGTCGTAAGGAATAATTATATATTGGCGGACAATCAAGATATTACTCGAGAGGGTCTACGCTCATTCTTGCAAGTAACCGATATGAATGCATCGATTACAGAGGCTGCGAATTTCCGTGTATTACTAGAAAAGTTACGTGAAAATCCTTGTTCGGTAGTGGTGATCGACTATGCTTTACTCGACTTGTCTTCTGCAAATCACCTACTAAACATTAAAAGTGGTGCAAATGGATCTAAATGGCTCCTTTTTTCAGATGAACCTGGTGAACACTTTCTACGTCAACTCTTGTTGGCAGATCCAACCATCAGTGTAGTATTGAAAAACAACAGCAAGGATCAGATATTGGACGCATTAATGTGTGTAGCTGCAGGGGAGGTGTATTGGTGTGATTACGCCGAATCGGTAATGCGTGCAGATGTGCCAACAACAAAAATACCCGACTCTCTCACAAACACAGAGAAAAAAATTCTGTATGAAATTGCGTTGGGAAAAACCACCAAAGAGATTGCAATTGAGAAAAACCTCAGCTTCCATACGGTAAATGCACATAGACGCAACATTTACCGTAAGTTGGAGGTAAACAGTGTAAATGAGGCAACAAGATACGCTCTGCAGGCAGGTTTGATTGATTTAATGGAGTATTATATTTAATTACAACCGTTCTATGATCTTCCAGATGGCTTCAACCCATACTTCATTGTGATTCAATGAGGGAATGAAGACAAATTTCTCTCCACCTGCCTCCATAAAGAGTTTTCGAGCTTCGATATCAATGTCGAAAAGTGTTTCCATATTATCAACAGGGAATCCTGGTGCCATCACGGCTACCTTTTTCCAACCAAGTCTTGGCAAATCAGCAATATCCTTATTTAAGAAAGGCTTCAACCAATTATTTCCTCTTTGAGAAGCATACAAAAGCAAGGTGTGGCGGAGATCGAAACCGCTTTTTTCACAAATAAGACGATTGGTCTCTTTCAGTTGATAGACGTAATCGAATTCTTTTCCTTTACGCCAAGCAGCTTCGACTTGTGATACTTGCAGACTGTGATAGCTGAATACAAGTCGATCAATATCATCTAAATAGGGTAGGGCTGAGGATACCAATGCTCCGATAAAGGCAGGGTGATTGTAGTAAGGTTCTACGAATCGAAGCCGAAAGGAATGCGGATGGCGATAAAAGATTTTCCCAATGGTATCTTTTGAGGTTTGTGTAGTGGATTGTGAAAAATGAGGGTATAAAGGAAAAACAATCACTTCATGTAATAGTGGGCATTTTTGCTCCAGCTTCTTGAAAGCATTCATGATATCTGGCTCACCATAACGCATTGCAATTTCTACAGGAATACCTTTTTTTGTTTCCAGTGTCTTGGCAAGCATCTGCATATGATATAACAGAGGTGAAATGATGGGTTCTTCCTTACGCCAGATTAGTGAATATTTTTCTGCTGATTTGGCACAGGAAAAGGGAGCTATGATTCGTGTAGCTAGGAAACGGGATAGCCAATCGGCTTGTCCCGTTACCAATGGATCCGAAAGCATGTCGCCTATGAATTTTTTCACATCGGCTTTTTCCTTGCTGGCGGGAGTACCCACATTGATCAATAATATCCCTTTCATAAACAATTATTAATGTGTGACATATGTCTCAAGCAGTTTCGATGAGTCATCTGAAGTGATGGAAATTGTACCAGTGTCTGCAGGGATGAGCATTGACTCACCTTGCTTAATTGTAACAATATTTCCTTTGTCATCTTTAATGGTACACTTACCCTCCATGCAGATGTATATTACGAATGAGTCCAAATCAACATAGGAGCGGGTTATGACTTTCTGTTTTCCCATCTCTAGTAAATTGGTAGTGAAATAGGGGCAAGAAACCAACTTGACCGGCTGGTTTATATTCTTTTCGTAAGTTGTTTTATATGAGTCGTAAACATTGTAATCGATAGCATCCTTAGCAAGTTCGGTGTGGAGTTCGCGGCTGTTACCTCCTGCATCTTTACGATTGTAGTCGTAGATGCGATATGTGATATCGGAAGTTTGCTGAATTTCTGCAATGAAACAACCTGCACCAATGGCATGAACCCTCCCAGCAGGCAGAAAAAAAACGTCACCTTCCTGTACTTCAAATCGTTTGAGTGTGTCGGTAAAAGTGTTGTTATGTACTGTTTCTACATATTCTTCTGGAGTAATTTGTTTCTCAAAACCGGAATATAAGAAAGCTCCAGTAGTGGCTTTGATAACATACCACATTTCTGTCTTACCAAATGAGTTGTGTCTTTCTTTTGCCAACTTGTCGTCAGGATGGACTTGGATTGAAAGGTCATCGCGAGCATCAATGAATTTAATGAGAAGCGGAAAGGTGTTACCAAACTTCTCGTATACTCCTTTTCCGACCAGAATCTCTTTATGTGTTGAAATTAGCTCTTCAAGTGTTACTCCTGCAAGCGGTCCGTTAGCCACTACAGACAAGTTGTTTTTTACTCCAGAGATTTCCCAGCTTTCACCTATACCATCTTGTTGAGGTTCTATTTGCTTGAATTTGGTAATATCGGAACCACCCCATATGATTGACTTGAGAATGGGTTGAAATTTTAAGGGATATAATAATTGAGAGTCTTCTTGATTATTGTATGTCATGTTGAAAATATATGTTTATTGTGAATCTTTGATTTTCATTACAATAGCTGAACGTGCTGGCAAATATAGTTGTAACCAACCTTTATTATGTGGTGCATAAAGAGGGTCGTAATGTGTAAAATGAGATACTTTGGAGTCGTTCAACCCAAAACCACCAAACGCTTTACTGTCCGTATCAAGCACAATCTTATATTCACCTTGGGGTACGAGGATACCGTAATCAAAATAGGATTGAAGTGGATGAAAATTAAATACAAAAAGCAGATTATCACGCATATAAGCGAGGATGCAGTCGATATCTTTATCCCATATTTTTATTAATGGTGTATCTTGAAATGCAGGAACGGATTTTATAAGTTCGAGCATAGCTTTGTCGAAATCACCTAAATAATGATATTTCAGATTTGTATCATCTGCGAGATGCCACTGTCGACGTGCATATTGATATGACCAGTTATTTCCTTCACGCGGAAAATCAATCCATTCGGGGTGACCGAACTCGTTTCCTGTGAAATTTAAATAACCGCCATTGATGGTGGTAGCCGTTACCAAACGGATCATCTTATGTAAGGCAATACCTCTATCAACACGGAGTGTACTTTTGGTCCATTTGGACATATACCAGTACATATCTGAATCTATTAAACGAAAAATGATAGTTTTATCTCCTACCAAAGCCTGGTCATGACTTTCGGCATATGAGATTGTTTTTTCATCGGCTCGCCGATTGGTAATTTCCCACCAAATAGCACTTGGGAGCCACTCTTCATCTTTCTTTTCTTTGATGGTTCTTATCCAGAAGTCTGGAATATTCATAGCCATTCGATAGTCGAAACCATAACCCCCTTCATCAGGCTTTGCAGTAAGTCCGGGCATTCCACTTACCTCTTCGGCAATGGTAATTGCATTCGGATTAACTTCGTGAATTAGTTTGTTGGCCAAAGTTAGATAGCAAATAGCATCGCCATCCTGACCAGCATTATAATAGTCGTTATAACCTGTAAATGTTTCCTCTAGTCCATGGCTAAGATAAATCATGGAGGTGACACCATCGAAACGAAAACCATCGAATTTAAACTCTTCCAACCAATATTTGCAATTGGAGAGTAGAAAATGGAGTACCTCGTTTTTGCCATAGTCAAAACAAACAGAATCCCATGCTTTGTGATATCTTCGTTCTGGATTTTTATGGATATATAGATCGTAGGAGCCATCCATTCTGGAGATTCCTTCGGTTTCGTTTTTTACGGCATGAGAATGTACGATATCCATTATCACAGCAATACCCATGTCATGTGCCGTGTCAATTAACTCCTTTAATTCATCGGGTGTACCACATCTTGAGGATGGCGCAAAGAAATTGGATACATGGTATCCAAAAGATGCATAATAAGGATGCTCTTGAATGGCCATAACTTGTATGGCATTGTACCCATTTTCTTTTATACGAGGAAGTACGTGTTCGCGAAACTCATTATAGGTACCAACTCTTTCTTCCTCAGTTGACATTCCTACATGCGTTTCATAAATAAGGAGTGGGGAAACATCTGCCTTAAAATAATTGTTTCTGAACTGATACTTTTTTTCGGGTTCCCACACTTGTGCAGAAAAAAGAAAGGTCTCCTGATCTTGTACGACACGTTTACTCCAAGCAGGAATACGCTCTCCAAAACCATCTTCCCAATAAACATGTAGTTTATATAGGTCACCATGCCGAATACGCCCTAATGGAAGTCGACATTCCCATACTCCATTTTCCTTCCTTTGTAGTCGACATGATTCTTGGTGTTGCCACTGATTAAAGGTTCCTACTAGAAAAATTTCAGTAGCATTGGGTGCCCATTCACGAAAAACCCATCCTTCACTGGTTTTGTGAAGGCCAAAATAGAGATAACCGGTTGCGAAATCCGATAATGAAATGCTACCATCCTGTGTGAGTTGGGACAACCTTTCTTCATAGTAGGCATGTCTCCCCTCAATTGCTTTTGCATATGGAGTGAGCCAAGGATCGTTTTTGAGGATGTTAAGCATGAAATGTCTGATTAACGTTTACAATACAGCTACTTTGATGATGAGCTTTTTTGTTAATCCTTCACCAATTAGCGGGGCATGGCCATCTTCAGGTGAGAATATAATAAACTCTCCTGGTTGTATTGTTATCATTGCCGTTGGCTTATCGGAAAAGAATGCAATATCTTTACTTTCGTTGTATGCGGTATCGGGAGAGGAAAGTGTTGCTAAAGATTTCCAACCGAATGTCTCTTTCTTAGTTATGGGTATTTGTATGTCGATATACTTTTTGTGAATCTCTATTTGGACAGTATCAGCCGACTTCAATTTAGTTTCCACAATGGATGCATATAACAGTTTACCTTCAATATCAATCGATCCGGTGGAAGACAATTCCAAGTTGGTTTGCTTGATATACTCAAAAGCTTTTTCGAAAAGCGGATGCATGCTGAAATAGTTGGCTGCATTTGCTAGGTTGTCTACTATCATAGAAAAATACATTTTATGTATTCGAGTAGGACAAAGATAACGAAATTATGGATTTTAGAAAAAATAAATATCCTGCCTAAATAGTTTCAAAGTCAGATAGCTAAAAATGGAAATTGAATGTTGAAACTTCATTCTATTTGTTATGTATGTTAACTAGCCATATTGTATATGGTTTACTGTGCTGAATCGCGTAAACATCAGTAGAATAGATGATTAAAAAATGTCATAAAATAGTTTTATAGTTGTTTCATTGATGTATGGTTTAACGATTGAGTGCAAAAAATGAAAAAATAGTATATCTTTGTGCTCTTGAGTATAATCATTGAAACAATATAATGAGACAGATACACTTTATATTCTTATTAGCTATGATCCTTTCTGGAAGTTTGGAGGCTCAAAATGGAGCACTTACTTGCAACCTAGGATTTACGTATGAAATAAGCGATGATAGGACATGGGGATACAAAGAGCCGGTTGTTACAAGCATCACTCCCGGTTCTCCTGCTGAGAGAGCTGGATTACAATTAAAAGATATCATACTATCAATCAACAAACAAGGGACATATTTAAAATCTCCAGCGGCTATACAATCGTTCTTTAATATGCAACAGGATGAGGTGACCATCGCTGTACGAAATTTCAAACATTCCTTTAAGGAGATGACATTTTCAAAGGATTGTCGGTATTCCGATGCTATAACTGAGGCACAGCTGGCTCCAGTTTTTGCTTTCTATAGTCTCGAAGATGTACAGGATCGTCGATTTATAATGCCGATAACATCAAAGGTAAATGATTCTGTGTTGTTTCACAATTATCGAACCTTCGCTTTTGCTCCAATTGATGAGCAAACAAGAGCACTTGATGAGAGGATAAATGCTATTTTTATCCGGGTACTGGGAGAAGTCGGTCTACAGTATAATCCTAATGATCCTGATCTTATTATTCAGACCTTTTACAGTTATCAGAACAATCCCTTATATAAGGAGGCCTCGAGTACAGCTGGAAGTTATAAACCTGTTTGGCGTTTTGATACCCGGAATCATCGTACAGTGAGGGTGCCTCTATATGATCCTTCAGAAGCAGTGCGTGTGGACGATATTGCATTCAACCTAGACTTTGGATTCCGTTTTTTTGATCGGAAGTTCATAAATGGAGATGAAATGACGCTTATTTGGGAGAGTGAAGTGAAGGAACGACTGAGTAGCCATTACGATTTATTGGATTATCTGGAAATGAACCTTCCTCTTATGCTGATGAAATTTCCATATGCAACCAACAAGTCGTTCGGTAGTTACCAAGTGAAGTATATCAAATTTAATTATACCGGTATCGGTTATAATATGAATGACTTAAAGACGGTGGTTTCCGTTGACCATGAATCTCCTGCTGATATCGCTGGAATTCAACCTGGTGATATAGTTACAAAAATACAGGGATATAGCTTTAATCACACTCATCAGTCACTCACAGAGGGGTATCGTCGCTTTTTAACAGAAACGATGTCGTTGCGTGATCATAAAACACGCTATACTGATACAAATGGATTCAAAGAATGCATGTTCTGGAATGTGTCCGACTATTTTGCTGTATCACAAGCACTAGCAGATAAAAATAGATATATAGCGTCATTTTCTTACCTTTTTAATTTCAATCAGTATATTGATTGGAACACACCTTCAAGTATTAACATAGAAGTGATGAGGGATGGAAAAACATTGAACTTTTCTGTTAGACCTGTGGTGACCACGAGCTATCAGATTCTGGCGAGATGATAACCAACTGTTTATGAAATCTTTTGTTTTTTACCCGAAATAATATGCAAAAATATTCATAAAAAAAGGGGGAAATATTTGGATTGTATGACCTAAATTTACTACCTTTGTAACCCTTTCGAGAAAAAAGAGGATTTATCATGGAGATGATAAAGTGAACTTAGGTTCTTCTTATTTTTATTCAAGAAAAAAAGATAAAACTTTTCCAAAAACATTTGGTTGTTAAATAAAAGGTTTTTATCTTTGCACCCGCTTTTGAGA
>DBQD01000043.1 GCA_002305715.1 Proteiniphilum sp. UBA1403
GACATACAGATAGAGATTACGCCTGTACCATTTGACAAAATAGCCGAACCCTCACGAGTAGAACATAGTGACGAAATTCGTAGTCGTGTGATGAAAGCCAGAGAATTACAGTTGCGCCGTTTCCGCGGAATAAAGAATATTTATTGCAACGCCCAGATGACTGGCAAAATGTTGCATACACATGTTACTCTTAATAATGCTGGGCTGAGTTTGTTGAAAAGTGCAGTGGAGCGACTCTCACTTTCCGCAAGAGCATATGACCGTATTCTCAAGGTGTCACGCACCATTGCTGATCTAGAGGGTAGCGATAAAGTTAAGCCTACTCATCTGGCTGAAGCAATTAACTACCGAAATTTAGACAGAGAGAGTTGGGCAAGATAGCAAAAAGAGATGTTGGAAGATTAATAATCAACTCAATTCTAGACCGAATTCATCTGAGAGCTTTTGCAATACAGGGTTTTGTTTTACCATTTCCTCGAATATCTCATGCGAAGTAAGTGGTTTTTTAATTGCATTACCTTCAGCAATACGAATGGTCATGGTGATATCCCAATTCTTCAACGTTTTTCTCAGTGAAGTTAAAATTGCAAGGCTATTATCGGTGAGATATTGCTTATTGAGTTCTGTATTCACCTCCACTTCAAATAGCACATCGCTCACCATACGTGGCAAGTAAAGTGACATGGTGTTTTTGAGCAGTACCTCCTCCGTTAATTGGGCAGCAAATGACTTCCAAGCAGCTATCAATTCCTCTTCACTAAAACGATTAGATCCTTTATGTTGAACTTCCTCTTTGGTGGAGACTGTTTCCTCTTTTTGCTTGCCAATTGAAGCAAGAGAAATTCCCATACCTGCTATGGAAGCAGTAGTTCGTTTAATAGTAGGTTGTTTCTCAGGCTCTTTCACGAACTGAGACTCTGTGTGAGCTCGTTCTTCTTCTTTTGGTTGATTGGTAATATTTGAACGCTGATGCTTCACTGTTTCCTCAACAAACTTTGGATCCGGAGAAGTAGAAGTGTGTGATGATGGAACATCGCTCTTTTTAGGCGCTATTGGCTCAATGGACTTTTTTTTTTCAACATGTCCTATGTCGGGAGTCGATGTAAGTTGACATAGCTTAATCAGTGTCAGTTCCAGTAGTAGACGTTTGTTTTTACTCAAACGGTAATTGAGGTCACATTCATTGGACAGCTCTATGGCCTTATACAGGAAAATATTGCTGCATTGCTGTGCCATGGAGATGTATCGTTCCCGAATGGAAGCACCTACCTGAAAAAGCTGCGCTGTGGCAGGGTCCTTACAAACCAGCAGATCCCGAAAATGAGAAGAAATTCCGCTGATGATATATTGTCCTTCAAATCCTCTGTTGAGGATATCGTTCAATATCAGCAAGCAATTTACTACATCTCCCGAGAGGATAGCATCGGAAAGTCTGAAATAGTATTCATAATCCAATACATTTAAATTTTCTATGACTGCCTGATATGTAATCACTCCACCGGTATAGCTCACCGTTTGATCGAAGATGGAAAGCGCATCACGCATACCTCCATCTGCTTTTTGTGCGATGATATTGAGTGCCTCTGCCTCAGCTTTAACACCCTCTTCTTTAGCTACATACTGCAAGTGCGCCACGATATCACCAATATGGATACGGTTAAAATCGTATACCTGACAGCGAGATAAAATGGTTGGAATTATTTTGTGCTTCTCTGTCGTTGCTAAAATAAAGATAGCATGAGCAGGAGGCTCTTCCAGTGTTTTAAGAAATGAATTGAACGCAGACTGTGATAGCATATGTACCTCGTCGATGATGTACACCTTATATTTGCCAATCTGAGGCGGTATCCTCACCTGGTCAATCAGGTTTCTGATGTCATCTACACTGTTGTTGGAGGCGGCGTCCAATTCATGAATGTTATACGATCTTTGTTCATTAAAAGCCACACACGATTCGCATTCATTACAAGCTTCGTGTTCGGCAGTCGGATTTAAGCAGTTGATTGTTTTGGCAAAAATACGAGCACAGGTTGTTTTACCCACACCACGCGGACCACTAAATAAATAGGCATGCGCCAGTTTACTGCCAGCAATGGCATTTTTTAAAGTGGTTGTGAGAGCCTCTTGCCCCACGACCGATCGGAATGTGGAAGGCCTGTATTTCCTTGCAGATACAATGTAATTATCCATGACTGAAACGGACATATCGTAAACTACAAAAGTACGAAAAATATCCATTTTTTACTATCTTTACATCAAATTGAGACCAAGAGAACAATATGAAGCATGTTATTATCATACCTGCAACTATCGCTGTAGCAATGTTGGCCATGATATCTTGCTCCTCAAGCAAGAAGACGCAAACGGATACACGCACCGAAATTGCAGTAGCTCCGCAAACAATTGTACCCGATACATTTGTCTTTCCATCGATCCCTGAAGTACTAACCGAACCAAGTGAGCGTATATCCTTTCTTGTCTCTCATTTTTGGGATCGTTTTGATTTTAGTGACAGAGACTTAATCCAACGCCCTGAAATCACCGAACAAGCTTTTGTAGATTACATTAACTTTTTACTTTCAGTGCCAAAAGAGGAAGTTGATCGATCCCTCTTATATACCCTAGATAAAGCATCGAGCGATACAATATCTTACAGACATTTTGCATCACTTTTCGAAAAATACTATTATAATCCGAATTCACCCTTTCGGAACGAAGAGTACTATCTTCCCCTTTTACAGCAGTTTATTCAATCTCCTTTATTGCCAGAAGAAGCTATTTCGCGATATGAGTTTCAACTCGACATGGCATTGAAGAATCGTATCGGACAAAAGAGTAACGATTTTCACTATACACTTGCATCTGATTTAACATTTACATTGTATGAGTTGCAGAGTGAATACACGTTGCTGATATTCACCAATCCCGGATGTTCAACCTGCGAAGCCGTGATAAAACAACTTAATAACTCGAAACCACTAAACGATGCATTGGCAATGAACTCTCCAAAGCGAACAATGCTTGCCATACTGAATCTCTATCCCGATCAGGATATTGACGCGTGGCGCGCCAATCTTCCAAATATGCCAACCAGGTGGATTAATGCATTTGACAAAGAGATGGAAATAACACGAAAAAGGCTGTATGACATCAAAGCAATTCCAACTATCTACCTGTTAGACAAAGAGAAAAAAGTAATATTAAAAGATACTTCTATCGAAGCTGTAGAATCATTCTTTTCCATAAAACATTGATATATAGAGTGATAAGCTATCCTCGAATGTTAATATTAACATTCGAAAAGAAAGTTTTTGTCCACATATACAACTAATTTAAAAAAGTAGACGTACTTTTGCAGCGTACAAATAGGAACTTTTGGCGAAAAGTCCTTAAAGTTAAGGGGTTTGGCATCTGCGTGAAGCATCCGCCAAATCTAAGTTGTAACTAATTTATTTTTTATGAAGTACGTAAACTTTTGTCTTGGCACGATATTGACACTTGTGTTAACATCGGGTTCCGTAAAGCAAACAACTCCTTCTGTAGGTTATTATCCAGGAGAAACGATACCTGATATTGTTTTAACTGGTTTGAATGGAGATCAAGTTCGCTTAAACGAATACAAAGGCAGAAAAGTCGTGGTTAACTTTTGGGCTTCCTATGATGCCCAATCCAGAGCCACCAATGTCAAGTTATACAATTACATTAAAATGAATGACATTGATGTTTCATTTGTCTCCATCTCACTAGATGAAAACAGCAACGTAGCAAAAAGAACGTGGACAATGGATAACCTCGAAACAATTTCGCAATTTTGTGAAATAGAAGGAAGCGCATCGGCGCTATATAGAGATTTTAAACTCAATAGAGGATTCAGGAGTTACTTAATCGATGAAGAAGGAGTAATCGTGGCGATGAATATAACGCCAGAGGATTTAGGTATCCTCCTTTGAGTTAGATGAAGATTTAAGAACGGGTATCGCTTTGCCGATGCCCGTTTTTTTTATTATTACACTTGAAATATTTGTTTGCATTCCAAAAAAAAAATTAACTTTGCGGGCGAAACTCTCTAAAATTATTTGATGGAAAACAAACAACTCGCCCCGGTACAAAAAACCATTGTGGGGGTACAATTTCTTTTTGTTGCTTTTGGAGCAACCGTTTTAGTTCCTTTGTTAGTCGGACTCGATCCGTCCACGGCACTTTTCACTGCAGGGGTGGGGACCTTGATCTTTCATTTAGTTACGAAAGGCATGGTCCCCATTTTTTTGGGCAGTAGTTTCGCATTTATTGCTCCCATTGTGAAGGCTACCGAATTATATGGTTTGCCTGGAACATTGTCAGGGTTAGCTGCTGTTGGTTTGGTTTACTTTTTGGTAAGCGCCCTTGTGAAATGGCAAGGTGTGAAGTTTATTAAGCGACTGTTTCCACCTGTGGTAATTGGCCCGGTGATCATGTTGATAGGTCTCTCACTAGCTGGTACCGGCGTTAACATGGCTTCCGAAGATTGGATTTTGGCGATCATTGCTCTCATTACTGCAATTTTGGTGTCCATGTTTGCGAAAGGTCTTTTAAAGCTCATTCCCATTTTTGCCGGAATTATTGTTGGTTATGTTGCTGCTGTAATCATGGGAAAAGTCGATTTCACCGGTATTGCCGAAGCAGCTTGGTTTAGTTTACCACAATTTGTTAAACCGGAGTTCTCTTGGGAAGCTATCTTGTTTATGGTTCCTGTAGCTATAGCTCCGGTGATTGAACATGTGGGTGATGTTTATGCTGTGAGTCAAGTAGCCGGAAAAGATTTCGTGAAAACACCCGGTCTTCACCGTACCATGTTTGGTGATGGTATTGCTTGTATTTTTGCTGGTTTGGTAGGAGGTCCTCCAGTAACAACCTATTCAGAAGTAACCGGTGCAATGGTGTTAACTAAAATTACTGACCCCATGGTGCTTCGTATTGCAGCTGTCACCGGAATTCTTTTCTCCTTGATAGGAAAGATCAGTGCATTTCTAAAATCGATACCTGGAGCGGTACTTGGAGGAATCATGCTCTTGTTGTTTGGTATGATTGCTGCAACTGGTGTAAACAACATGGTTCAAAATAGGACTGATATGGGAAATACCCGCAACCTTATTATTGTATCGTTAATCCTCACAACAGGAATTGGAGGTGCTGTACTTCAAATAGGAAGCATCAGTATGACCGGAATTGGTCTTTCAGCACTTATTGGTGTTGTATTAAATCTGATCTTACCCCGTACAAAGGCAGAGAAAGAAGAACAACAATAAATACTATATGACCCTTTTTCTTGAATTAGTGAATGAGTTTAAAGTTGTCTGGTGATTATTTGTTAACGAACAAGTTTGAGAGCAACCCAATTTAAAGCATTAAATTCAACGAAAATTACAGGAGTCATTTGATAGTCTACATACAATTAAAAAACGTTGAACCATCTGAATAAGATGTTCAACGTTTTTCATTTTATGGAAGAATCAGCTTATATCTACTGACCCATCATGTATTACTTCGCCTTTCCTTGATTGGCTACAGCTTCCATTAACTTTTTGATTTCTTCTGGATCACCCAGGAAGTAATCTTTCTGTAAGTTCATGTCATCATCGAACTCAAATACATAGGGGATAGCAGTTGGAAGGTTTAGGTTCACAATATCCTCATCAGAGATGTTCTTGAGATGTTTGATGATACCACGCAAGCTGTTACCATGTGCTGCCACAATAACTTCATTGTATTTGGTTTTCATTTCCGGTACAATGGTATCGTTCCAGTAGGGCAAAATACGTTCAACAGTATCTTTCAACGCTTCAGTAAGTGGAAGGTCCTTTGCATCTACTCCCTTATAGCGTGGATCTTGAAAAGGAGAGCGTGGATCTTCTTTTTCCAGTGGAGTTGGTGGCACATAGTAGCTGCGACGCCAAATGAGTACTTGCTCATCGCCATATTTAGCTGCTGTTTCAGCTTTGTTCAACCCCTGTAGCATACCATAGTGCTTTTCGTTCAAACGCCAGGTTTTCTCTACCGGGATCCAGTCGAGATTCATCTCATCAAGTACTACGTTCAATGTTTTCACCGCTCTTTTCAGAAAAGAGGTATAGGCTTTTTCAAATTGAAAGCCCTCTTGTTTCAAGTATTTGCCCGCCTTGTGAGCTTCTTCCACGCCCTTTTCGGTAAGGTCTACGTCCGTCCAACCGGTGAACCGATTCTCTTTGTTCCAGGCACTCTCGCCATGGCGAATTAAAACTACTTTCTTCATACAATCTTTTTATTATGTTGGTAAATACTTAATTTTTCTTTCTTTGCTCATCGAGCCATACAAATATACATAAAAAGGTCTGATTGGGCTATTAGCCCAATTATTTTCTAACGAGCTCTCCCGTCTCTATTCTTTTGAGATGACGCAGTTGAATCATCAGCAGATAAAAAGACAACATTGCCGCCAGTGTGTCGGAGACGGGCATTGCTATCCATAATCCGTTAAGACCCCACAGGCGGGGAAAAAGCAAGATGCCCGGTACCAGAAATATCAACTGTCGACTTAAACTCTGTATAATTGACTTAACAGCAAAACCGATACTTTGGAAAAAGCTGGAGGTCACAATCTGAAATCCTACCAACGGTAGAGCAGCTACTGTGATACGTAGTCCTTTCTTTGTGATGTTGAGCAGTTCAGGATCAGTTGTAAACGCATTTGCGAAGAACCCTGGGAAGAATATGCTGATCAAAAAACCAGCCACTGTAATGCAAGTCGCAACCTTAAATGAGTAAAAAAGAGTCTCCTTAACGCGGCTCAGATTCCCTGCTCCGTAGTTGTAACCCATAATAGGCTGTGTTCCTTGATTGAGCCCCATGATCACCAACAAGAAAAGCATCAACACGGTGTTAATGATACCGTAAGCACCCACAGCAAGATCTCCTCCGTAACGCAGGAGTGATGTGTTAATCAATACGGCAACACCAGATGCCGCAACCTGCATGCTGAAGGGAGACATTCCAATGGATACAATTGCTCCAATTATCTTTCTGTCAAGACGAATATTTCGCCAATGAAGTTGAATCAAACTGCTCTTTTGTACAAAATGATGCATTACGAAAAGCATTCCAATGAACATGGATATCACCGTTGCCCATGCTACACCTTTTATTCCCATATTGAAAACATAGAGGAAAATGGGAGTTAATATTACACTGAAAATAGACCCTATGAGCATGGTAATCATCGCTTTCTTGGGATAACCAGAGGAGCGCATCATAGCGTTGAAATTATAGCAGAGGCTAACAAAAACATTTCCCAATAAGACTATTCTCAGATAATCACGTGCATAAGGTATTGTTAGATCGCTAGCGCCAAATGCTCGTAAAATAGGATCTAGAAAGATGATGAAGAGGGTAATGAAGACTGCATTTAGTATAACCGTTAGAAGTAGCGAGTTTCCTAGAATCTTTTCAGAGGTTTCTTTGTCTCTTTTTCCCAGGCTTATAGAGATACGTGCAGCTGCACCTGCCCCCACTAACATACCCAATGAAGAGGTAAGGTTCATGACCGGTAATGTGATGGCCAGGCCTGAAATGGCTAAAGCTCCAACACTTTGCCCAATGAAAATACGTCCAATTACATTATAAAGAGCAAAAACAACTGTCCCTACAATGCCTGGCAGCGCATAATCCCAAACAAGCTTACTAATTTTTTTCGTTTGAAAATCAATATCTTTATTTGTCTGCAAAATGGATGTAATAACCTGTTATATAAATCTTATTTCCGTTTTAGAGGGAAGAATGTTTAGAGCGTTGCGGATACCTTACGTTCGAAAACAATCCACGTTACAAAGTTACGATTTTTTTTTGTACCACAAATGATGCGAAAAGAAGTTTTAATACAGTAAGTTTTGATTTCCAAATAATTAATTTTATTTTTGGATTTTATACCTGTAAATGATGACCGCCAAAGAACAACTTCTTCACTATGTGTGGATGTATCGGCTTATTCCTTCTGATTCCCTTACAACAATTGATGGGCAGTATATTGAGGTGATAGATCCTGGAATGCATAATCGTGATGCCGGCCCCGACTTCTTTAATGCAAAGATTAAAATTGGAGATAAAATATGGGCTGGGAACGTAGAGATTCACTGTTCATCAGACGATTGGGTCAAGCATGGGCATTCGTGTGATAAAGCTTACAACTCGGTCATTCTTCATCTTGCAGAGAATGCTAATGCTCCGGTATTCAATCAATTAGGAGAGAAAATACCCCAATGTGTAATAACAGTGCCAAACGATATACGTGCAAACGCCGATTATCTCATTTTCAGCTTGAGTCGCATTCCCTGCAAGCAGTTTTTGAACATCATACCCTCTCCCATTATCTACTCCTGGCTAAACAGACTTTCCATTGAAAGGCTGGAACGAAAAACAGACGAAATCTTTTCCCTTCTTGAGCGCTACAATGATTCATGGGATGAAGTATTTTATCTGGTTTTGACTCGTAATTTTGGATTTGGATTGAACTCCGAAGAGTTTCAGGGTTTAGCCTTTTCGTTGCCATTTAACTATATTTTGCGTCACAGTGATAATCTTTTTCAAATTGAGGCACTTTTATTTGGGCAAGCGGGAATGTTAAAACAGAAGACTCAGCACGACGTCTATTATGTTCGCTTAAAAGAGGAATATGCATTTCTTTCTGCAAAATATAGCTTGCAGAGCAGAGATGATTTATATTTTAAAAGCATGAGAATACGTCCCCGATCATTTCCACAAATACGCATAGCACAACTGGCATCACTCTTACAAAGTTCCGGACGCCTCTTTTCTCACATATTGGTGAAAGAGGATATTCGTGAGATCCGTACCTTGTTTCAAACCTCACCATCAGCATATTGGGAGACTCATTACAATTTTGGAGTTGCTTCACCAAAAATGGACAAACCACTTGGAGAGTCTTCTCTAGATATACTCCTTATCAATACGGTGGTACCTATACTATTCGCATATGGTAGAAGGAGAGATTCAGAGAAATACTGCGACAAGGCTATCCGCTTTATGGAGGCGTTGAAACCAGAAAGAAACAGCATTGTCAGAGAGTTCGCACAGGCAGGCGTCACAGCAAGACATGCATTCGACTCGCAAGCACTCATTCAGTTATGTAAAGAATATTGCGACACTCGAAAGTGCCTCTATTGTACAATAGGTCACAAGCTTCTCACCTCAACCCACCTCAACCAATAAATTAACATTCTACACATTATGGAAAGAAATTGTTTACATACGTTCGTTTTTTTATCGCAATGACAGTATATAAGTTAACCTTTCTTCAGTCCATTGCATAAAGAAAATAGTTGTATTTTTGCAGTCTAATAGAGACATAGTTCATTCAAATTCGATCACATGTGGCATAAAATTCTATCATTTTTTTCTTTTCTCTTTCTGGTGGTGTTGAGTGTCATCTTGCTTCATGCATGCGCCAATATTGCATCGCCCACAGGTGGACCTTATGATGTGGATCCTCCAAAGGTGAAGAGAGCAAACCCCGACTTCAACTCTCTTCGAGCCACCCAGACGAGAATTGAAATTGAGTTCGACGAGAATATCAAGATTAAAACACCCTCTGAAAAGGTAATCATTACTCCTCCGCAGAAGGTGATGCCTGTAATTCGCTCGTTGGGAAAGAAGGCCGTGGTAGAGATTAAAGACTCACTTTTGCCCAATACAACTTACACCATCGACTTCACCGATGCCATTGCCGACAACAACGAGGAGAACCCGCTGGAAAATTTTGTTTTTTCCTTCTCCACCGGTGAACAGTTAGATACACTTGCTGTTTCCGGTAAAGTTATTACCGCAGAGAATCTAGAACCTGTTACAGGTATCTATGTAGGGATACATTCTAAATTCGAAGACACCGTTTTTACCCGTGTACCTTTTGAACGAATTTCACGCACCGACTCAAGGGGTAATTTTACCGTACGAGGTATGGCACCCGGCAAGTATAAGGTTTTTGCTTTAAAAGACTTGAATAGAGATTATAAGTACGATAACCCTCAGGAATCTATAGCTTTTCTCGATTCTATTATCATCCCTTCTACTATGCCGGCAGTACGTCAGGATACTATTTATAAAGATAGCCTCACCATCGATAGCATCCTAACGGTTCATTATACCCGCTTTTTACCGGATGATTTGCTACTCCGTTCTTTTGATTCGGACTTCCAACGAGAATATCTTCAGAAACATGAACGTACCGATTCCAATAAACTGACACTCTTTTTTGCGGCCCCAACAGCACTGGCTAACTTCACACTCTTGGAACCTGAGGTCTCATCAGATAACTGGTATGTGATGGAACGAAGCGCCGGAAATGACACTCTGCTACTCTGGATCACCGACTCCCTGATTTATAAACAGGATACGATCCGCATGAAAGTCGACTATACACGCACCGATTCGCTGAACATGAATTTTATCGATACCGATACCCTCACCTTCAGTATTCGTAAATCTGCACGCGACAGGCGAACGGAAAGACGTGAGAGAGAAAAAAATGAGAAGGAAGAAAAGGAAAATGCAATTCGTTTCCTCGGTATCAAAAGCAATATACAGGCCACTTTTGATTTGTTTAACCCATTACGATTAGAGTTTGAGCAACCTTTAGTTGCATTTGATTCCTCTCTCGTGCGTCTGGAAAAAGCTGTAGACTCACTGTTTGAGGTTGTCCCTTACCGATTGGAAAGCGATACGCTCAATCCTCGAAAGTATACACTCCGGCCACGCTGGGAACCGGGCGCTAAGTATAAACTGACTGTAGACTCTGCCTCTTTGGTTAGTCGTTACGGAATTTGGAACAATAAGTATGAACAATCTTTCACCATGAAGGAGCTCGACCAATATGGAAACCTTGAAGTAACCATCATTGGCTTACCTGAGGGAAAGACGGCTTTCGTGGAGTTACTCGATAAAACGGATAAACCTTTTCGGAAAAGCTTCGTCAAAGGAAACCAAGTTAGGTTTCAGGATCTTCTACCCAGTGAGGAGGTTTATGCTCGCATGGTGATCGACGATAATGGAGATGGCGAGTGGACAACTGGCAACTATGAAGAAAAAAGACAACCTGAAATTGTGTATTACTACCCGGGAAAGTGGACGATTAGAGCATATACTGATCATACAGAGGAGTGGAACATCGAAGCCGTTCCAATGATCAGGCAGAAGCCACTTGAAATAACAAAGAATAAACCGGAAGAAAAGAAAAGGAGAGATCCAAATCAAGACCGGAATAATCAACAGCAAAATCAGCAAAACTCATCCTTTGGATTTGGTGGGGGACGAGGATCAGGTGGTTTTGGCGGTATGTAATGTATTGGAGAATGAAGCTTCCAGTCACGTATTGTTCACGAAAAAAAATAACAATGAATAAAAAACATCGTATTCTATCAACTTTATTCCTTTTTATTCTTTCATTACTTCCTGTGATAGCGCAGTGTAAGCTTACAAATACTGCCTTTACAAGCGGTGAAAATATAGAATATGATCTTTATTTCGATATGGGCTTACTGAAAGCTCGTGCAGGAAAAGGGTCGTTGCAGATTATGGATGCCAATTACAGAGGAGAAAACGCTTACAAAACCGTTATGTTACTCAATACATCCGGAATTGCAGGTAACCTTTATACGGTAAATGACACCCTCACCTCCTACATCGATCATAATCTACGCCCCTTGTTGTTCACGAAAGAATCTTACGAAGGAAAAGACTACTCAATAGAAAGGCAATCGTTTACCTACAAAGGAAATGAAATCAGCATACGCGCATTCCGCACCAGAAATAACATCGCCCGTTTCGACGAGGTGGTCACCACCGATCAGTGCACATATGACTACCTGTCTGTGATCTCTTATGTGCGAAACCTCGATTACAGCAACATGAAAATTGGCGACAAACTATATATCCGTTTTATCTCAGGTAGAAAACCGGTGGATATGTATGTGAATTTTAAGGGTACATCATCTTTAAAAGCAAACGACGGCAAAACATACAACGTGATCAATATCTCCCTGACCATACAGGACGATGCTTTTACCAACCCCAAGGAGTCAATCAAAGCATCCTTAACAAACGACAAAAACCGTCTTCCTGTTGTCATCGACACCAGCTTGAAAATTGGGTCAGTGAGAGCAGTCATGCGCGGTGTCTCTGGAGCGAGGCACTAAAAAGATTGCGGTTACTGGCACAAGATAACGACGAGCTTTATGCGATCATAAAACAACTATCGTCACAAATAAATTTACCCCACTGGGTAAGAAAACCGATGATCACGAAAATCGCTCCGGTAAATTTGCAGGGGGATTATTTAGCGGAAAAAATGTAAATTTGTCTGAAAGGTTGGATTATTAAAGAAATAATTCTTTAAATAGCGAATATGAATATCAGAATTTCTCTGAAAAGAACGTATCTTTGTGCACGTTAACGTAAACTGACCGATTGTATGCCCATTCAAAATGAATCCATAAAGATACCTGAGCCCGCACTCAGGAGACTTCCCTGGTACTTGTCGTATGTGAAATTATTGAAAAGTCAGGGAGAAGTCATCGTATCCTCCACCCAGATTGCCAAAAAGATTGATGTATCTGCATCACAGATAGCGAAAGATTTATCGTATGTCGATATCAATGGCAAAACAAGAGTAGGATATGATATCGACGAACTTATCTCGGTACTCGAGACCTTTCTCGGTTTCAAAAAAAGCCACAAAGCCGTGTTGTTTGGAGTGGGTAGTTTAGGAGCTGCTTTACTATCCGATTCCGGATTGGAACAATATGGTCTCAAGATCATTGCCGGGTTCGATGTGAACCCAGCCATTGTGAATCAGCAAGTGCACCATATCCCCGTTTTTCATACCGATGAATTTTTTGAAAGGAACGAGAAGATACAGGCTGAAATAGGAATTCTTACTGTACCGCCAGGGTACGCACAGGAAGTATCAGACTACATGATACGCGGAGGTATAAAAGGAATATGGAATTTTACCCCTTTTAGAATTCGTGTGCCGGAAGGTGTTGTGTTGCAAAACACCTCACTTTATGCACACCTAGCTGTAATGTTTAATCGTTTAGGGTCATGAAAATATTTGCGATAGGTCTTAATTACGCTTCACACAATAATGAGATGAAGCGTACATTTGAAAGTGAAGAACCGGTAGTCTTCATGAAACCCGATACAGCAATACTCAAGGGCGGAAAGCCCTTTTTTCTGCCTGATTTTTCGGAAGAAATGCATTACGAAACAGAGCTGGTGGTGAAAATAAGCCGTTTGGGGAAAAATATTGCTGAACGCTTTGCCCATCGTTACTATGAGGAGGTTACCGTGGGAATAGATTTTACAGCCCGCGATTTGCAAAAGAAGCAAAAAGAGAAAGGTTTACCCTGGGAGATATCCAAAGCCTTTGATAATTCTGCTGCATTGGGTACTTTTATCTTAAAAGAGGAGGCCGGTGATGTCAATAATATAGATTTTCATCTCGATATTAACGGAAAACTTGTACAACAGGGTAACACTTCCGATATGATCTATTCGGTTGATAAGATTATTTCGTATATTAGCCGATTCTTTACACTGAAAATTGGTGACATACTATTTACCGGTACTCCTGCTGGTGTGGGACCAGTGAATGTAAACGACCATTTACAGGGATACTTAGGCGATAAAAAATTATTGGATTTCAGGATAAAGTAAGTGTATCCTGAAACGTAGGGCAAACAACAGTCAATCGTTTTAGAAATGAACAATAGGATACGTGCTTTTTTGTGTAGTTGTCTTTTACTGATGGGAAGCAGTCTGTTACATGCACAAGAATATAATCCCATACCGGTAGCCATGCCTTCCCTGCTTTTTGCTCCCGATGCCAGAGGTGGTGGTATGGGGGATATGGGTGCTGCAACCATGCCCGATCTTTATTCACAACATTGGAATGCAGCAAAATACCCATTCATCTCTTCCCAAGCAGGAGTGACACTTTCCTATACTCCCTGGTTGAGCAAACTTGTAAACGACATACAGCTGCTCTATGCTTCCGGATTTTGGAAGTTGGGAGCTGACAACCTCGATGCACTAAGCATTTCCTTACGCTATTTCTCACTAGGTAGCATCGATATTTCCGATGTGAATGGTGATTTCTGGCAAACTGTATCACCCCATGAGTTTGCCTTCGACATGGCTTATTCAAGGATGTTGACAGAAACCTTCTCCGGCGCTGTAACGCTTCGTTATATCCGTGCCGACTATTCCACCGGTAGCGACGAAACAACGCCCGGCAATGCGGTTGCTGCAGATATTGCTGGTTACAACGAGTCATATGTTGCAATTGGGCAATCTGAGATGTTGCTCGGCCTGGGTTTCAATCTTTCCAACATAGGGACAAAAATATCATACGATGGAGGTGCCAATTCCTATTTTCTTCCCGCTAATATGCGTCTGGGAGTCTCTCTTGGTATTCCAATGGCAAAAGACCATACACTCTCACTCAGTATGGATATGAGTAAACTGCTTGTTCCCACTCCACAATTGCCCAAAGAGGGGGAGACAGCCGAGGAGGCACAACAACGCATCGATGATTACCAATCCATCTCCTCCGTTGCAGGCATCTTTAAATCGTTTGGCGATGCACCACGTGGATTGGAGGAAGAGCTGCAGGAGATCATGTGGTCGGTGGGCATGGAGTACACCTATTTGAATCAGTTCTCCGTGCGAACAGGTTATTACCACGAAAATGAACTAAAAGGAAATAGGCGTTACGTTACATTTGGAGCAGGTTTCAGAATGAAAAACTTTCAGGTAGACGCTGCCTACCTCATTTCCACAGCACAGTCGAATCCTCTTGACCAGACTCTGCGCCTCTCGTTGGGATTCGATATTGAGGGTATCAGAAACATTCTACGCTAACTATGCAGATACGAGTCGGTTTTGGATATGATATGCATCGTTTTGCAGAAGGTCGTGATCTCTGGATTGGCGGAGTAAAGCTTGATTATCCAAAAGGATTGTTGGGCCATTCCGATGCCGATGTGTTAATTCACGCCATATGCGATGCACTGTTGGGTGCTGCCAACCTTCGTGATATTGGTTATCACTTCCCGGATACTTCCCCAGACTTTAAAGATGCCGATAGCAAGATTTTGCTGACCAAATGCATCACTCTGCTTAAAGAGAAGGGATACCGGGTTGGGAATATCGATTCAACGATCTGCGCTGAACAACCTAAGCTGAATCCCCATATCCCGGCTATGCAGCAAAAGCTGGCTGATCTTATGGGGGTAGATAGCGATGTTGTATCCATCAAAGCAACCACATCCGAGAAAATGGGATTTGTGGGACGTGAAGAGGGAATCACGGCATACGCAGTAGCACTAATCGAGAAAATTTAGAATCGAAATGCGACTCTTCAGGTGGTGGCTTCGTTGGAAACAATCACGGGGACATGGGGTGCATTCACCTTTTGCCTTCGATTTGATTACTGATGTCTTTTCAGATCGACATACTTTTTATGCTTTTCATGATTTACCACTCCTTTTTGAGGCATCAGATCTGGCGGAATATGCGAAACCCTACTTCAACCGTCTCTCTTTCCGGTTAATTCATTACTTCAAGGCAAAGCGTATATTGGAGGTCAATGCTTTCAATGGGGTGAATACCTCCTACCTTTTGGCACCCTCATCCGATATTCATTGTACCTGTGTGGTGTGTGAAGACAATCTCAACCTAACCGATATTGTCAAACTATTACCCGAAGATGCAAAGAGCAGATGTGAACTGGTGAAAGCCTTGCCTGCTGCTAATTCAGAGCCATTCGACGCTATCTTTATCAACCTGAAAGAGGGCGAGGCAATCCCAGAATCCATGATCAACTATCTGCTGCAGGTAAGTAATGAAAATACATTTTGGGTAATTCATCCAATAAATGGTAAGGAGAACAAACAATTTTGGACTTCCATCGTTAAAGAGGAACGCTTCCCCATCACCTTCGATAGGAAGAAAACAGGCATAGCCTTTTTACGTCCCTCCTACTATAAAATGCACTATTGGATATAGGGGTATGTGGATTGCAAAATAGGCTCTTTGTAAAGGAACGACAATGAAAAAAAGTATTATATATACAAAGACAGGAGACAAAGGTACAACCTCTCTTGTAATGGGAACAAGGGTGCGAAAAACGCATATCCGGCTTGAGGCATATGGCACCATCGATGAGTTGAATAGTTTTATTGGTTGGTTAAACTGTGAAATAATGGATGAAGAGCATCATAATTTTCTGCTCTATATCCAACACAAACTTTTCACAGTAGGCTCCTTTTTAGCAACTGAGACTGAAGTAAAGCAGCCCAAAGCAGCCAGTATAATCAGCGAAAACGATATCACCCGCATTGAGACGCAGATCGATCAAATAGACGCACAGCTGCCCCGTCTCAACAGATTTGTATTGCCCGGTGGCAACGAAGCCGCTTCTCGTGCTCATATATGCCGCACCGTTACCCGCAGAGCCGAGCGAATTGTTTATCGCGTTGCAGAGGAGTTCCCCGTTGCAGAGAATGTTGTAATCTTTCTCAATCGACTTTCAGATTACTTCTTCGTACTTGCTCGATTGGAGAGTAATAAGAGTTCGAAAGAAATATTTTGGGAACAAGGTGATATATAAAAACTTTTCATACATTTGCGAAAAAATTGAAACAAACAACTAAAGAAAGGATTTTTCAATGTATTGGACACTAGAATTAGCATCGAAGCTAGAGGATGCTCCCTGGCCCGCTACAAAAGATGAATTGATTGATTACGCACAGCGTTCAGGTGCACCGTTAGAAGTAATTGAAAATCTCCAAGAGATTGAAGAAGATGGTGAGATTTTCGAGTCAATAGAAGATATTTGGCCTGACTATCCAAGCAAGGAGGATTTCTTTTTCAATGAAGATGAGTATTAATTTGCGAATCAATCAATTTGAAATATTTTAAACAATTTATAGCGGCCTGACTTACAAGTTGGGCCGTATTTGTTCCTCTCCATCCTCTTTGTTTGCAGGGTAAGACTGGTCTGTTCATTTTAGGTGTACATTGTAACTGTATTAATCTTGAAAATAGAACTCCACCATGATGAAAGTAAATGAACTCAATGAATTAAAGAAAGACTGTATCGTCAAACAGAAGAAGGGTCTTCATTTCATTTTAGCTTCTGTAATTATCTGGGCACTGATCGTCGGTGTTGAATTAACAAATTGGCCCATCCTGACAAAGAACCTCTTCATTTTCTGTTGCTCCGCACCTTTAATGCCGATTGCATTTCTATTGTCAAAGTTATTAGGTATTGATTTCCAGAATAAGGAAAACCCGCTGACCAAGCTTGGCATTCTCTTTGCGGCGAACCAGGTCATCTATCTATTAATCCCGATGTGGCTTTTTCAAGCTTCACCCGAAAACATGTTGATGGTGTTTGCCATAATCTTTGGGGCTCATCTAATGCCATTCAGTTGGCTCTATGAGTCCAGGTCTTACCTGTTTGCCTCCATCATCATTCCAATAGTCAGCCTTTTTGTAGGCTTAAAATTCGGAGGGCTCACACTCGCTATTGTAATGTTTGTGATTGAGTCTCTATTCTCCCTTTTCCTTTGGATTGAAACAGGGAAACAAAACCTGAAAGCTCACATTGGTTAGGTAAAAAAAAAGCATCCCTCTCGTAGGAAAGGGATGCACTTTCTAAAGCTGCTACCGCCAATTAGAGCAGCTTGTCAATCTTTTCGGTAAACAGGTTCTTGGCACCTGCACCCACCATCTTGTCCACAACCTCGCCATTTTTAATGAAGAGGATTGTAGGAATATTGCGGATACCATATTTCGAGGTGGTTTCGTCGTTGTTGTCCACATCTAATTTTCCCACCACTACTTTATCTTTATACTCCTCGCTTATCTGGTCAATAATTGGTCCTACCATTTTGCAAGGACCACACCATTCTGCCCAAAAGTCGATAACGACTAACTTGTCTGTTTGCAACACCTCGTTAATGGTTGCATCTGTAATTTGAAGCGCCATTTTAATAAAATTATTATGTTATTAATTGATTTTAAAATCGATAAGTAAATTGTTCTTGAGATAATCGATGAAATGCTTGTTAACCTTTATTCGTGCAGGACGCGAAAAGAGTTGCAAATGCATATGAGATTCCTCCCCGATAATCTGGAAGTATAACAATGAATTCCCTGAATTGTTTTTCACCAGTGCTGATAATTCTGCCACGGTGGTGTCTGTTAATTCACTCAGTGGAATTTGCAATGTAATCTTTGAAACCAGCTTATCTTTCATCTCCGAAAGCAAGTTTATTGAGCTGATTTTCACCTCCATCTCATCTTCTCGGTAACGTTTGGGCTGCACTTTAGCCTGAATGTAAACCGATAGCCCAATGCGTGCATACCGTCCGAAATTAACACTATCTTCACTGAAGAGAGCAATCTCGAAGCTACCGTAGTAATCTTCAATTTTGAAAATGGTATAAGGTGAACCTCTTTTGGTTTGTCCTTCACGCACCGCCGTGATGATACCGCCAAAAGTAATGTCTGTTCCATTTAATGCCTCCAGATCCTGAAGCCTCAGCGTGTCGGCATTGCAGATATATTTCAGAATAAATTCATAATCGTCGAGAGGGTGTGCCGAGAGGTAGATACCGATGAGGTCTCGTTCTCTGTTCAACCTCTCCAAATCCGACCATCTTGAAGCATGTGGTATCTCAGGACGTGCAATCTGGAACGATGTGTCATCGCCAAAGAGAGAGGTGATTGCCGTATTTTTGTCCTGTTGATATTTATTCCCATACCGGATGAGAGTATCCAGAAATTCCTCCCCTTTGCTGTTCACCGCAAGGAATTGCTCCCTGTGAATACCTGGTAAGGAGTCGAAGGCACCCGACAATGCCAATGCTTCAATATTCTTTTTGTTGCACGAAGAGAGATTCACTCGTTCAACAAAGTCGAAGATGTCTTTGAAAGGTCCGTTTTTTGTCCGTTCTTCAATGATGTCAGACACTGCACCTTGTCCCACACTTTTAATGGCAGCAAGTCCAAAGCGGATGTCTCCCGCTTTGTTAACCGAAAATTTCAAGAACGACTCATTGATATCGGGAGAGAGAACGTTCATTCCCATCGCCTTACACTCATCCATGAACTTGGTGATTTCGGTAATGTTGTTCAAGTTGTTCGAAAGCACCGCAGCCATGTACTCCGACGGGTAATTGGCCTTTAACCACGCAGTCTGGTATGCTACCCACGAGTAGCAGGTAGCATGCGATTTATTAAATGCATAGGAGGCAAACTTTTCCCAGTCGGCCCATATCTTGTTGAGAATCTTCTCGTCGTAACCATTTTTCTTTCCACCCGCCACAAACTTCTCCTTCAGGGCGTTCATCTTGTCAATAAGCTTCTTTCCCATTGCTTTACGCAACTCGTCCGACTGCCCCCTGGTGAAGTCGGCCAACAGACGGGAGAGAAGCATCACCTGCTCTTGGTATACCGTGATACCGTAGGTCTCGCTCAAGTATTTTTCCATGATGGGGAGGTCGTACGTGATCTCCTCCCTCCCATGTTTACGGGCAATAAAAGAGGGTATGTAATCCATTGGACCGGGGCGGTAGAGAGCGTTCATCGCAATAAGATCCTCGAACTTGCTTGGCTGAAGCTCCTTAAGGTACTTTTGCATACCGGCCGACTCAAACTGGAACGTGCCCGTTGTCTGTCCATTGCAATAGAGACGATACGTGGCTTCATCGTTCATGTCGATGGTATCGATGTCAATCTTTATGCCGCGGTTTAATTCAATGTTGGTGAGTGCATCTTTGATGATGGAGAGTGTTTTGAGCCCGAGGAAGTCCATCTTTATCAATCCCGTCTCTTCAATTACCGACCCCTCAAATTGCGTAACCAGCATCTTTTCCTTGGTCTCCTTGTCTTCAGCCGTGCTGATGGGTACCACATCGGATATATCGCTCTGACCAATAATCACTCCACAGGCATGTACACCCGTGTTGCGCACGTTCCCCTCCAGCATCATCGCATATTTGAGTGTATCTTTCACTAGTGGGTCATTGCTGTTGGCAGCTTCCTTTAGTTCCGGTACATTGTCGATGGCTACTTTAAGGTTGATTTTCTTTACATTGGGTATCCTGTCTGGAATAAGTTTAGCCAGTCGGTTCGACTCAGAAAGGGGTAGTTTATGTACCCGTGCCACATCCTTGATAGACGATTTCGTGGCCATGGTACCATATGTAATGATGTGGGCCACCTTCTCGCTGCCATATTTTTCGGTAACCCAGCGGAGCACCTTACCGCGACCTTCATCATCGAAGTCGATATCGATATCGGGCATTGATATACGGTCTGGGTTGAGGAAACGCTCAAAAAGGAGGTCATACTTCAATGGGTCAATGTCTGTAATTCCCAAGCAGTATGCCACCGCCGATCCGGCAGCCGATCCACGGCCGGGACCCACCGCCACATCCATTGCACGAGCTGCAGCAATGAAATCCTGCACAATGAGGAAGTAGCCGGGAAACCCCATGTTCTTAATGGTGTCCAGCTCAAATTGCAGTCGCTCTTTGATCTCATCGGTGAGGTTATCACCGTATCTTTTTTTGGCACCTATTTCGGTGAGGTGTGCCAGATAATCAGCTTCCAGCTTCACACGAATCACCTTATCGTAGTCGCCCAACCGGTAGAAGGTCTTTTCGCCGAACTCCTCAATAAGTTTTTCTTTCGGATAGAGCTTCTTATAGGACTCTTCCGTTCCAAAAGAAGGATCAATAGGATAGAACGGCATCAGTGGTGCATTGTCTATTGAATAGAATTCCACCTTTTCTGCTACCTCCAACGTGTTGGTCAATGCTTCGGGGATGTCTGCAAAGATGCGATTCATCTCCTCGGTGGTCTTAAGCCACTCCTGCTTTGTGTACTTCATTCGGTCGGGATCATCAAAATCCTTACCCGTACTCAAGCAGATGAGTCGGTCGTGTGCATCGGCATCCTCCTCGTTCACAAAGTGCACGTCGTTGGTGGCGATTATCTTCACATTATACTTCTGTGCAATGCGAATTAGCTCCTTGTTCACCCTCTCCTGTTTGGGATAGGTGGTCTGATCGGCATCGGGACGATTGGTCTTGTGGCGTTGCAACTCCAGGTAGTAATCGTCACCAAAAATCTTTTTATACCATTGTACAGCTTCCTCAGCCTCGTTAATCTGATCGCTGTCTACTTTTCGCGAAATCTCACCCCCCAGGCAGGCAGAGGAGACAATTAGTCCCTCGCTATATTGTTCCAGTATCTCTTTGTCGATACGGGGACGGTAGTAAAAGCCCTCTGTCCAGCTCTTTGAAACCAGCTTGATGAGGTTTTTATATCCTTGCAGGTTTTTGGCCAACACAACCAAGTGCCAGCCACTGCCATCAATTTTGTCACTCTGTAGAAACCGACTGCGTCGGGCAAGATAACACTCACACCCGACAATTGGCTTGAACAGTTTTTTTTCTGTTTCAATCCGTTTCTCTTTAAGACGTTGGATTTCATTTGCAATATTCTGATCCTGGCCTGCGTTTGAAGCTTCTGCTTCCAGTTTCTTTATCTCTTCTGCAATTTTGGCAATTTCACCTTTAACAGGAGCGTTTTTCTTGTTGACATAATTGAGAAACTCCTTGATGCCATACATGGCGCCATGGTCGGTCAGCGCAATGCCCCGCATACCGTCGGCATGCGCTTTATCAACCAACCGTTGAATGCTGGCCTGCCCGTCGAGTAGGGAGTACTGAGAGTGGACGTGTAAATGTACAAATGGGTGCATAATTGTTGTGTGCGATTTGTTGAATCTGCACGGACAAATATACGGAAAATAGGGGCATCGCTGGTTGCATTATCGAGATAAGTTATTAACCGATGATAGGATCAATCGGTAAACGAGTAATTCAGAAAAATATAGCAACCTGCACAATTCTACAAGGGACATACTCCGTATATCCCTTATATTTCCCTTATATTTCGCTTATATTTTCACAAGGGTGATATAAGGATGATATAAGGATGATGTAAGGAGGCTATGAGGGTGAAGCGAAGTTGGTACAAAGAAAAACCGCCTCAGGCTGTAGCATGAGACGGTCTCTTCTGTTATATTAGGTACTTGTTGATGGTTACTTTGCAATTCTTTCCAGCCACTTGATCATCGCCAGCATGGTGAACATGGAGATGAGACAGGCAACCACAAATACCATCCAGGTAACCGACATGGAGAAGGTGGTGTAGAAGATAGCACCAATGAAGAGGAGGCTATTACCGATGGCGGTTGCTCCTAACCAGGCACCTTGCATGATACCTTGGTATTTGGGAGGTGCTACTTTCGAAACGAAAGAGATACCCAGTGGGCTGATGAAAAGCTCTGCAACGGTAAGGATAAAATAGGTGCCGACAAGCAACCAAGGGGTTACACGAGCAGCATCGGGAAGTCCGCCCATTGCATCAACTTCACCTTTCAATGGAAGTCCCATCGATCCAAAAGCCATTACAGCATAGGCCAATGCGGCAATACCCATACCCATTGCAATCTTACGGGGTGTGGATGGTTCTTTACCCTTGGCACTCAACCATCCGAAGAATCCCACAATGATGGGTGTGAGGAACACCACGAAGAATGGGTTGATCGATTGGAAGATTTCAGCTCCCTGCAGGGTTGCAAATCCTAAGTTGATTTTAATTTGGCTCAAGTCGGAATAGTCCTTTGCGAAATAGGTAAGGGTGAGTCCATTCTGGTGGAAAGAGAACCAAAAGAAGATAACAACGGCAAATACTGCAAACAATGCATAGAGACGTTGTTTAACCTCTTTCACATCCATTTCATCCACCACTATTCCATTTGCGGAAGGATGCTTCTTGTTGGCTGGATCGGGGAAACGACTCTTGTTAATCACGAAAATCACCAGAGAGATAAGCATGGCGATGATGGCTACTGCAAAAGCATAATGGAACCCGGTAGTAAAAATATTCAGGTACTCATTGGCAAAAACTGTAAGGTCGGTACCGGCATAGCCCATCTCTGAAGCTATATTCTGCAGGCGTTCAGCACCCCCAGCGGTTATGGTGTTGCCCAGTTGCTGGTGTGCCAGCGTTGGCACATCAGAATGATATTGAAAACCGTTCGTCTCAACCCACCAGTTTCTAACACCTACAGCCAATAGGGGAGCAAAGATGGCTCCAATGTTGATAAACATGTAGAATAACTGGAAGCCCGAGTCGCGCATTTTGCTGTACTGCGGATTGTCGTACATCTGTCCGACCATTGCCTGCAGGTTTCCTTTGAATAACCCGTTACCGAAAGCAATCACCAAAAGGCCAAGGCAGGTTACTGCCAATAGCAGGCCAAATCTGTTAGCAGGAACAGGTGTTGTTGTGGGAATAGCAATAATCACGTATCCCAGTGTCATCAGCAACAAGCCGGTCAGAATCACACCTTTGTAATTGCGCGTTTTATCGGCTAACAAACCGCCCACGAGAGCCAACAGGTAAATGGAGGCATAAAAAATTGAATAGATAATACCTGATTGGGTTTCGTCCAGGCCAAATTTAGTCATAATAAAGAGAGAAAGGATGGCCATCATTGTGTAAAAACCAAACCGCTCCCCCATGTTTGCCAGCGATGCAGCAAGCAAACCCTTAGGATGATTTTTGAACATGCGTTAATTGTTTTAGGTTGTAATTATATAAAATAGTAGTTTTCGGTTTTTATAGCTTGCAAAT
>DBQD01000005.1 GCA_002305715.1 Proteiniphilum sp. UBA1403
AAAAAAAAGAGGCTGTCAATCTTTTGAGACAGCCCCATTTTCACTCTTTGATGTAAATCCTCTTTACTCGCGGGGAAATGGATGTTAGAATTTCATAGGGTATGGTACCTATAGCATCCGCCAGTTCTGTTACCGGCAATGCTTCACCAAACAAAACGACTACATCTCCTTCTTTCGCCGGAACATCGGTGACATCAACCATACAGAGATCCATACATACATTACCCACAATTGGAGCATAATGCCCGTTGATCATCACCTTTCCTTTTCTGTTTCCAAACTGCCTGTCTAATCCATCAGCATAACCGAAACGAATGGTGGCAATGCGTGTGTCACGATGAAGCTTTTCTTTTCGACCATATCCTACAGTTTCGTTTGCAGAAACTTCCTTAATTTGCAAAATCGTGGTTTTAAGCGTACAAGCATTCTTCAGGCCAGGCAGGCCACTCGCACTCACACCGTAAAGACCAATTCCCAAACGGCACATATCCCAATGAACTTCAGGGAAGCGTTCTATTCCGGCTGAATTAAGAATATGTTTGTACACTTTATATGGAAGAGCTTTTTCTATCTCCTCTGTTACATGTTTGAATGTATCCATCTGTTGATGGGTAAACTCGTCGAAAAGCCAACTCTCACTTGCTGAAAGATGAGAAAAGAACGTTTGGACTTTCAGACCTTTTTGTCCTTTCAAAGTTTGGGTCAACTCTTTGACCTGTTCTGGCAGAAAGCCGAGACGATGCATCCCTGAATCAATTTTAATGTGTACGGGGTAATTGGTAATTCCTCGCCGTTCAGCTTCCCTTATAAAGGCATTTAAAATACGAAAATTATACACCTCTGGTTCCAGATCATGAGAAAAAAGTTCGTCAAAACCGTTTACTTCCGGATTAAGAACAATAATGGGTAGAGAAATGCCCTCTTTTCGAAGTTGAATACCCTCTTCGGTCACCGCTACTGCAAGATAATCACATCGGTGATACTGCAATGTTTTGGCAATCTCAACAGCTCCAGCACCGTATGCATTGGCCTTGACCATACAGACCATTTTTACTTGAGGATTGATCTTCGACTTGTAGAAATTGAAATTATGTACCACAGCATCCAAATCCACTTCAAGTACAGTCTCATGTATCCTTTCTTCCAATAAGGCACTTATTTGTTCGAAATGATATTTGCGCGCTCCTTTTAGCAAAATCAACTCCTGATGCATATCTTTCCAGTAGTTTGATTGAATGAACTCCTCTGTCGATGGAAAGAAAGCACGTTCTTCGATATGAAATGCACTGGCATTCGCTGAGATATCATGACCAATGCCAATCAATTTCTCAATACCGCTCTGTTCTATCATATCGGATACTTTTCTATAAAGCGAGCGTGGGGTTAATCCTGTTTGAAGAATATCAGATAGGATGATTGTTTTCTTTAGAGGCCTGTCCATCCGGCGCTGTTGCTGGAAGTCGAGAGCTATCTTAATGGAGTTGATATCAGAGTTGTAGGTATCGTTGATAATGAGACAATCGTTCTTCCCTGTACGCACATCAAGACGCATGGCAACAGGCTCTAGCTGCATCATTCGTTTTGTAATTTCCATTGGTGGAACATGCAGGTAAAGCGCAACTGCCAAACAATGGATGGCATTTTCAATGGAAGCTTCATCGGTAAATGGAATGATGAATGAGTAATCAAAATCGAGAAAGGAATAGGAGATGGTGGTCGCTTCCTCCATTTTTTCAATGTTGGAAATAAAAAGATGTGCGTCTCTGTTTTTTCGAGACCAACTGAACGCCTTTTGTGCGAGCACCATTCTATCTACAGCACGTGATACCAACTCGTTGTCTTCGTCATATATAAAGACGTTGCAATTAACAAAAAGCTCCAGCTTTTCCAAACATTTCTGCTGAAGGGAGATGAAATTCTCTTGATGCGCTTCTCCAATTTTGGTCAACACTCCAATGGTGGGTCGGATAATTGGCTCCAAATATTCCATCTCATCGGGTTTCGAGATACCGGCTTCAAAAATACCAAGTTCGGCCTGTTCATCCAGCTGCCATACCGAAAGTGGTACACCTATTTGAGAATTATAACTACGAGGAGATCGTACGATATTAAAATTTTTTTCAAGGAGCTGGTATAGCCACTCTTTGACGATGGTCTTTCCATTGCTTCCTGTAATACCAATTACTGGTATTTCGAATCTATTGCGATGAGCTGCTGCTATCTTTTGAAGAGCAGAAAGAGTGTTCTTTACTTTCAGAAAGTTAACCTGGTTAAATTGAGCCCACTCGGGTAGGATGCGGTTAACCACAAAATTGCGAACACCCTTATTGTAGAGATCGCTTACAAAAGCATGGGCATCGTTATTTTTTGTTTCAAGTGCAAAGAAAAGTGTCCCTTCCGGATTGGACAGTTTGCGACTATCAATAAGTAACGTACTGATTTGAGCAGGATTTGCCATTTCAGTCCTGATTCCAAGGATTGATGCTATCTGCTGAATAGTATATGTCATAGTTCACAAAGATTTTTTAGAAGAAGTTCTCTTTCCACTTCGCATGAAATTTCTGGATAACTTGTAATGAATCGTTCCAGTTTAAGCGAGAGTTGTGTAAGGAATTCACGATGTGCTGCTGTTCCTGGATGCAGTGGACGATGTGCCAAACCGTTCGTAATTGCCGACCACTCTTTCATTATTCGGAGTGTTTCACCGGGAAAGAAAGTCTCCGAAAAACGTTTCCAAATATATGCTATGGCAGTGGGTGAAGGATGCATCATATCACTTGCATAGAAACGGTAATCACGCAACTCATCCATCATGATTTCATATGCCGGAAAATAGCCAACATTCTCTGGGAAACACCGTTGCAAGGTATCGATTGCTAAATGAAGTGTCGATTTACTAAGTTGATTCTCCCGCGCTCCATCTCTCCAGTGCCGGATGGGACTCACCGTAAATTGAAACTGGGCCTGTCGGTTTTCCTGTAGTATAGATTGTATTAATTCACTCCAATCTGCTACAATCTCTTCCACCGATACACGTAAATGGGTAAACCTGCTTGCTGGTAGTTGATGACAGTTTCCGACAATCTCTCCTGTTTCGTTCCACCGATATACACCAGCAGTACCAAATGTGATGAGAAAGTGCGTAGTTTGACGAATTGAGGTTGCTGCACGATGAAGTCGCTCGTTTATTTTTTGAAGACTGTCGCATTTGTGTATTGCTGAAAAGTCTCCATGATGCAGGAGACTGTGATACATTCCATTGTGATATATCAGCTCTGATTCATCAAAAGGAACAGCCGACAACAAACGACGCAAAGTACGAGATATGGAAAAGGGATTATATAGGATACCAAACGGGTTCTCTTCCACATTAAATTTATTCTGCAAGAGCTGATTACCAATATTCTCGGTAAAACAGGAGCCTATAAGCAGGATTCTGGAAGAGTGGGTTATCGGAGTGTCCGAACGGGGTATTTGTATTGTCGTAAAAAATTCCATGATCTTCTCATTTCATCACAAAAATAACAATAAACCTGCCATTAGCCACAATGCGACCCATTATATTTTGTGAAAAACGATTGAAAGAAATTGGGTAATAAAAAAGTATGAAAGAAATGTGTACGTTAGAAAACCAGGTGGTATATAAAAAAGGAAAGGTTGTCTCACGACAACCAATCTTCATTGTTAACCTTAAATCTAATACCATGAAAAACACGGTGCAAATATAAGGCATTTTGTGTTATATAACATAATTCCTAAGCAGGAAAATTGAATTAATTCATATTATTTAACTATAAAGTGTCGGTTTTTACAGATTGGAACACTTTCTAGCTTATTCAACTTGCAATACCAAACCTTTTAAGTATTCACCCTCGGGATGATAAATATTTACCGGATGATCGGCCGGCTGTGTTAATTGATGCAGTATTCTCACTTGTCGACCAGATATGGCGGCAGCGCTGAAAACGGCCAATCGGAATGATTCTTTTGTAATAGCCTGTGAACAGGAAAAGGTGAAAAGAATACCACCAGGGGCCAGCTTCTCAAAGGCTGAATAATTCAACTTCTTATACCCTTGCAAAGCATTATTAATTGCACCGCGATGTTTCGCAAATGCCGGAGGGTCGAGAACAATGAGGTCATACTTCCCTTTAGGTACTTGTTTGAGGTACTTAAATGCATCTTCAGCCACAGCCTCATGCCTGGAGTCCTCCCCAAAGTTCAAGTTCACATTCCTCTCAGTCAACAAGACAGCTTTGGAAGAACTGTCTACCGAAACAACCGAGGCTGCCCCACCACGTAACGCATAAACAGAAAACCCACCTGTATAACAAAACATATTCAATACATTTCGATTGCTGGAATACTTTTCAAGCAAACTTCTATTTTCCCGCTGATCGACAAAGAATCCGGTTTTTTGTCCTTTAAGCCAGTCTATATTAAACTTCAAACCGTTTTCTATTGCAACCTCATGCACCTGATTTCCTCCCATGAGGTATGTATCTACGACATTAACCTCTGCCTTGTAGGGTAATGTCCCTTCTGATTTGTAAAAGACATGCTGCAGTCGATCATCTGGAAGCACATTTTTCAACGCACTCACAATAAGTGATATATCTCTATGCATACCAACTGAATGAGCTTGTACTACAGCCGTATCACCATACATGTCAATAATTAACCCCGGCAAAAGATCTCCTTCTCCATGTATCAATCTGAAAGCATTATTATCGGAGCGTAGAAGCTGCAGCGTTTGCCGTAATCGGTAAGCCTGTGCAATACGTTTTACATAAAATGAACCATCAATCGCCTCATTCTGAAATGAGAGGATACGCACAGCAATACTCCCAATTTGATAATGGCCAACTCCTAGAAAACTGCTGTCGGCAGCTAGAACATGAACCACTTCTCCCTCCTCAATGGCGTCGGGTTTGTGCGCAATGGCTCCCGAAAAGACCCACGGGTGAAAACGCTTCAAAGAGTCCTCTTTTCCTTTGCGTAAAACTATTTCTTTCAACTCATTCATCTTTTCGTGTTGGTTAAGTGATTATAAATGCGTAAGCATGCCCAGGCATCGATTGCCGCATAGGACTGCTGAGCGGGAGTGAGTTCGTGGGTCTCCCAATTTGAAAGACGCTGGCTTTTTGATATTTTTTTCCCAAACAGAATTGCATAAATCTTCTGAAGACTGTTATCTTCAATACCAAATTTATCGACAAAAACCTGTAAATCGATAAAGTTTTCGGGTTGCCTGACAGAGCGCTTGTGTATAGCTGCAAAATCGTCACGTAGCGAAAGTCCGATTTTACGAATCGCCTGGTTCACCATAATTGACTCAAGTTCATCGGGATAACCAATTTTGTTCAATCGAAACAGGTAGCATGTATCTTCTGTCGCTAATTGCAACAGTGCCACATTATGAAACTGCCCTCGCTTGAATGCTGGCTTTGTTTCCGTATCAAACCCTAGTGCTGGCTGAACGGAAAGGTAATTCATAGCATCGGCCAATTTCTCTTTATGATCAACTACTACGATTTTACCCTCGAATTTCTCAATGGGTAGCTCTGCAATTTGCTCCTTTGTTATTGTAAGTCCCACGATTCCTCCTCATTTTGATTATCATCATCTGTGGCTTCCACGGCTTTCAACGCATGCAGCGGACGCAGTACATTTACAAGCTTCTGACCCCAAAAGAGTCTGAAATTTTCTTTACATATATAGATTGCATCCTGCATTTGATCTGTAAGTTCATACTGATAAACAGAAACAAAATTACGAATATCCTGATATATATCTGCGATATCTTCCGAAACAGTCGCTCTAATGGGCGTATCACTGTATTTCATTTCATCTAGAAACACATCCAAATAGACATCATCTTCACCCATGATGTCTGCCACCCGTATAACAACCCTTGCATAATCTTCTTCGCGTACAAAAGTAGCTAGTGGCTCATCATTCAAAGGAAAACAATCGGGCAAAAGTGACGCTTTTACATACAACAAGGGAAGTAATTTAAGCATCTTATCGATCCATTCTTCTCGTGTATCTGTTTCTTCTTTTTCAAGAAAAGATGAAAGCTCCACCGCAATGGCGACAAACTCAATCACTGCTGGTAGATAAATGGGGTCATCGTTGTTTTTGTTTAACATATCTGCTTATTTATGCTACAAATGTACAGAAATTATTCGTACACAGAAAGCGTGCACGGTACGCATCTACAAAGTATACATCAGTTTGGGCATGATTCAATCTTGAAAATAAAAACATAAATTATTACCAACTAAATATGGACATTCAAACTTTTCATCAAAAAAATGACAGATATACAACATCAAATATTGTCCTATTGTCACTGACATATGAAAATATTTTATAGGACGTCTAAATTCAAAAAAACAGGCAAACATTTTGAGAATCCGTTTGAAAATAATATCTTTGTATTCGTAAAGAAAGAGGGAAGCAGGAAACACCGCTTCCTTTTTTGTTCATGGTTACATCAAAATGATCGAAAAAAAACTACTTACCGCTCTCACGGAAGACTTTCTGACGGATTCGCCAAACTACCTGATCGATGTGATGGTGGGCGCTGACAATGCGATCACCGTAGAAATTGACAATGACGAGGGAGTGGATATTGATGATTGTGTGGCGTTGAGTCGTCACCTGGAGTCGCATCTCGACAGGGATATTGAAGATTTTGAGTTGACTGTGACATCTGCGGGGCTCACCTCTCCCTTAAAGACGCAACGTCAGTACAAGAAGTATGAAGGTAAAGAGATGGAAGTGCTCACCAAACAGGGACAGAAGGTGACCGGTTTTTTAAAGTCCTCTAACGAGGAAGGGTTCATACTCTCCGTCTCCAAAATAATTAAGTTTGAAGGGGCAAAGCGCAAAACTGAAATCATAGAGGATGTTCACTTTGCGTATGAAGAGGTAAAATACACAAAATATCTGATAAGATTTTAACAACATATGGGCAAGAAGAAAGAAACAATAAGTCTCATAGATACATTTTCTGAATTCAATGAACTGAAAAACATCGATAAAGCGACGTTAATCAGTGTGCTCGAAGAGTCGTTCCGCAACGTCATCTCGAAAACAATTGGCACAGATGAGAATTACGACATCATCATCAACCCCGACAAGGGGGACTTGGAGATATGGCGTAATCGCACCATTGTGGAAGATAATCAACTCGAAGACCCTAACTTACAAATCACGCTCTCTGAAGCTTTGAAAATAGACGAAGACTTTGAGGTAGGTGAAGAGGTCACCGACGAGGTATCTCTTGAGCATTTTGGACGAAGAACAATTCTGAACCTACGTCAGACTCTAGCCTCTAAGATTTTGGAGTTGGAAAAAGACAACCTTTACAACAAGTATAAGGAAAAAGTGGGTGAGATTGTATCGGGTGAAGTATATCAGGTATGGAAAAAGGAACTGTTGTTACTAGATGACGAACACAATGAGTTAATTCTTCCCAAAACTGAACAGATACCAAGTGATTTCTTCCGCAAAGGGGAGCATGCTCGTGCTGTAGTTGCAAGGGTAGAAAACAAAAATAACAATCCGCGTATTATTCTTTCACGTACATCTCCAGTTTTTCTGGAACGTTTATTCGAGCAGGAGATTCCTGAAATAGCTGACGGCCTTATCACAATAAAAGGAATTGCGCGCATTCCCGGAGAACGTGCTAAAGTAGCAGTGGAAGCTTATGACGATCGCATCGACCCGGTAGGTGCCTGTGTGGGTATGAAAGGATTCCGTATACATGGTATTGTACGAGAGCTTCGCAACGAAAATATAGATGTGATTAATTTCACCAACAACACCTCACTTTTTATTCAACGTGCATTGAGTCCCGCAAGGATTAACTCAATTACCGTAAAGGAAGAGGAACGTCGTGCAGAAGTTTTCTTGAATCCAGAGGAGGTTTCCCTTGCTATAGGTAAGGGTGGTGCCAACATTAAACTGGCATCGATGCTTACCGGTTATAACATTGAGGTATTCCGCGATATTGATGATGTGGATGAAGAAGATATTTACCTCGATGAATTCCGTGATGAAATTGACGGTTGGGTAATTGACCAATTGAAAAAGATTGGATGCTCTACAGCTAAAAATGTACTTGCCACAAGTAGAGAACGCCTAATTAGAGAAGCTGATTTGGAAGAAAGTACAGTAGATGAAATACTGGCCATCTTACGCCTCGAGTTTGAAGAGGATGATGAAAATAATATTGAGGAGCAAAACTATACTGAATCTGAGTTAAATCAACTGGAACAGGACGAGACAGAAGTGGAAGTAGAGTAACCTTAGTAGAAAAAGGAGGTGAATAATCACTCCTAATCTGCAATAACAGACTGTTCACAACCATATAAAGAGAGAAAAGGATAAACGAGTATATGCCTATCAGACTAATTAAAGTATCGAAAAATTTAAATGTAGGGATCAACAGCCTTGTTGAATTTCTACACAAGAAAGGTATCGAAATAGAAGCAAATCCTAACGCCAAAATAGAGGATGAACAGTACGATATACTGATCGCTGAATTCGGAAAAGATAAGAATATTCGGCGAGAAGCTACCGAAACGAGGGAGAAGTTGCACCGTCGTGATGAAAAAAGAGAAACGGTAGCGATTGAAGGCTATGAATTGCCCGAAGAGTCTTCCAAGAAAAAGGTTGAAAAAGATTTTATTGAACCTGAAATTCCCAGGGAGTTGAAACCACGTTTCAATATAGTGGGTACAATTGATTTGGATAATCTTAACAAGAAAAAAAGCGATCCAAAACTGGAAGAAACTGTTAAAGAGGTCGCTCAAGATGCACCAATTGCTCCCGAACCTCAGATTGTTCCAGAGACAGCAATTGTTCCAGAATCAGAGATTGTTCCAGAACCATCTATCGAAAAGGAACCGATCGACACCACACCATCACCGCAGTCATCACAAACACATGAGATTTCACCAGAACCGGTTTCAGAGAAGGAGTCACCGTTTGTCAAAGAAGATGAAAGTACTGTTATACCTTTAAAAGAAAAGGAAGTAAGTTCGGCCCCAACGTCTGTGGATGAAAAACTGACAATGAGTCAAATCGATTCAGAAATCACAAAAACAGAAGATCGGACTCCCATTGATAATATAGAGACAACACCTGCATCAGAGGAAATCAACGAAGATAAACCAGAGGAGATTATTGAAAGGACCGATGAATCCACCTCTGATAATGTGTTCCGATTAAATGTTAACAAAATTGAGTCAAATATTGTGGTTAAGGGATCAATTGATCTTAATGCCATAAACGACCGTACTCGCCCACCCCGCAAATCAAGGGCACAACGTAAAAAAGAACGTCTGGAACGCGAGCAGAAAGCCATTGACGGCAAGAAACTGAAGGATGAAAAAGTGAAACTTTTGAAGAAAGAAGCCATCGAAGAAAAGAAAAAGCCGGCCATTGCAGATGCTGACGACGACAATAAGAAGAAAAAACGTACACGCATACGTACCGCTAAGGTAAATATCGACAAGCCGGGAGTCGTAAGCCAGTCTCCCCGCACTGACAGGAAACCTTCACTCAGAAAGCCAATTAAGGCCGCAGTGAGTGAGGAAGATGTACAGAAACAGATCAAGGAAACACTTGCTCGCCTTACTGAAAAGAGAGGTAAAAAGGGAGGTGCTAAATACCGTAGAGAAAAGAGGGAAGCAAGTGCTCATCGTCATCAGGAGGAACTAAAACAACAGGAAAGAGAAAGTCGCATATTGCTGCTTACTGAGTTTGTGACAGCAAACGACTTGGCGAATATGATGGATGTACCTGTAACAAATGTTATTTCAACCTGTATGAGTCTGGGTGTAATGGTTGCAATTAACCAGCGTCTAGATGCTGAAACAATCAATATTGTTGCAGAAGAGTATGGCTTCAAGACTCAGTACGTAAGTGCCGATGTAATTGAAGCTATCAAAGAAGATGAAGATGATCCAGAAGATTTGATACCACGTCCTCCTATTGTAACTGTGATGGGACACGTGGATCATGGAAAGACCTCTTTGCTCGATAGTATCCGCAGTTCAAATGTTATTGCTGGTGAGGCAGGAGGTATCACACAACATATTGGGGCCTACAACGTAACATTGGATGATGGTAGAAAGATCACCTTCCTTGACACACCAGGCCACGAAGCTTTTACCGCCATGCGTGCCCGTGGAGCCAAGGTGACTGACGTAGCTATCATAATTGTAGCTGCCGATGACAATGTAATGCCACAAACTGTGGAAGCTATCAACCATGCTGGTGCTGCTGGAGTCCCCATCGTTTTTGCCATCAACAAGATAGACAAACCGGGAGCTAATCCTGAAAAGATAAAAGAGCGCCTTGCTGAGATGAACTACTTGGTGGAAGACTGGGGAGGTAAGTATCAATCGCAAGATATTTCCGCAAAAAAGGGAATAGGTATTAAGGAGTTGCTGGAAAAAGTTCTTCTTGAAGCCGAACTCCTCGAATTGAAAGCCAACCCTAACCGTAGAGCATCTGGTTCAATTATTGAATCGGAACTCGACAAAGGTCGTGGTTATGTATCTACTGTATTGGTTGAGAATGGCACCCTACGCCAAGGAGATATTGTACTTGCCGGTTCATACTTTGGCCGTGTGAAGGCAATGTTCAATGAGCGAAACCAACGCATTAGTGAAGCTGGTCCTGCTGAACCTGCTCTGATACTGGGTCTCAATGGCGCACCACAGGCCGGTGACACATTTAACGTAATGGAGAATGAACAGGATGCTCGATCAATAGCTAACCGTAGAGAGCAATTACAACGTGAACAGTCGTTACGTACACAGAAAATGCTTACCCTTGATGATATTGGCCGAAGAATTGCTATTGGAAACTTCCAACAGTTAAATATCATTGTGAAGGGAGACGTAGACGGTTCTGTGGAAGCTCTTTCTGACGCACTGATTCGACTCTCTACCGAAGAGATCCAAGTAAATGTGATTCACAAAGCAGTGGGACAGATATCAGAATCAGACGTTACACTTGCCGCCGCATCTGACGCAATTATAGTCGGTTTCCAGGTACGTCCATCTTTGGGTGCGCGCAAGGAAGCCGAGAAAGAAGGAGTAGATATTCGCCTTTACTCAATCATTTATGATGCAATTGAAGAGGTTAAAGCGGCTATGGAAGGTATGCTCTCTCCCGATATCAAAGAAGAAATCACGGGCAACGTGGAGGTACTCGACGTATTCAAGATCACAAAAGTGGGTACTGTTGCCGGTTCTATGGTTCGCGATGGAAAGATCAAACGTGCCAGTCGCATTCGTTTGATACGAGATGGTATTGTTATCTTCACAGGAGAATTAGATTCGCTCAAACGATTCAAAGAAGATGTGAAAGAGGTTACGGCAGGGTACGAATGTGGTATCACCATCCGCAACTTCAACGACATCAAGGTGGGAGATATAATTGAATCCTACGAAGAAATCGAAATAAAGAAAACCTTGTAGGACTGCCCGCCTACTCAAAAACAATCCCTTGATAACGGGATTAAGGGCAAATTTGTAAACCAGTTGACATTGTTATTTTAATTCCTACCCTGACAGCGGCCGCACCCGCTCTTAACTTAATAGCAGATGCGGCCGCAACACACAGGGATGGATGTTTTCACCAACGGGGAACTAGTGATACAATAATTTTAAGAAGTTCCATTAAATTTGATGATTATGATAAAGAAACTCATTATTACCTTTGGCCTTTTTATTTTGTTGACGGTTACTCAAGCTTTTTCTCAATCAGCAGCACCGGTAACTGTAGCATTTGTGAATAGTGCTGAATTACTGGAACTCTATCCGGAAAAAGCAGCCGCAGCACAGCAACTGCTTGCTTTAAGCGACAATTACAAAAAAGAACTGGAGTTGATGCAAAACGAATATAACAAGAAATACTCCGATTACATCACCTATCAATCATCGTTAGCTGAAAATATTAAGCTCCGTCGTATGCAAGAACTTACAGAGCTGGAAAACAGAATCCAGCAGTTCATGGAGTTAGCACAGAAAGATATAGAGAATCAAGAAAAAATTCTTTTGGAGCCGCTTAAACAAAAAATTAAGGAAGCAATTTATGCAGTAGGTATTGAGAACAATTATACCGTTATATATGACCTTTCTAATCCTGGTATTGCTTTCGTGTCGCCTTCTGCAGTCGATGCAAATCCTTATGTAAAAGAGAAACTAGGCATTCGTTAAAAAACTTTTGCCGTGAAGAAAGAACATTCTGTCTCAAAAGCAGGTGCAATTGGCATATTCGATTCGGGGTATGGTGGACTTACTGTACTATCCGAAATTAAGCAGTTGATGCCTGAATTTGACTACATTTATCTTGGCGACAATGCCCGCGCACCCTATGGCAGCCGCTCTTTTGATACAGTTTACTCATTTACACTAGAGGCAGTTGAATGGTTCTTTACACGAGGGTGCAATTTGGTAATTCTAGCTTGTAATACAGCTTCGGCAAAAGCATTACGATCTATTCAACAAATTAATCTACCCAACATTGATCCCAATAAAAGGGTCCTCGGAGTTATTCGCCCTACCGTGGAAAGCCTATCGGGATTATCAAAGACAAGCCATATTGGTGTATTGGGAACAGAGGGTACGATACAGTCTCAATCATACGAAATAGAAATCAATAAACTCCACCCTTCTCTCCATGTCACAAGTGAAGCTTGTCCCATGTGGGTACCATTGGTAGAGAATAGAGAGTTCGACAAACCGGGTGCTGATTATTTTGTAAAACAACATATCGACCGCATTTTGGACAAAGATCCGCATATCGATACGCTCATTTTGGGATGCACACATTATCCGTTGTTGTTGCCCGTCATTAACAAGTATGTTCCATCTCACATGAACGTGATATCTCAAGGTAGTTTTGTTGCCGAGAGCCTTAAAGATTATCTGAGACGCCATCCTGAAATGGCTGAACGATGTTCAAAAAAAGGTACATTACAGTATTTTACCACAGAATCGCCAGAAAAATTCAAACAACACGCATCACTCTTCCTTCATGAAGATGTAGATGCCGAAAGAACAACTCTCACAAGAAAACTATGAACTGGTTCGACCTACTTGTTGGCATACTGCTGTTGATGGCATTTATTAACGGTTACCGCAAGGGGCTTATCATTCAGCTCGTCGGACTGGTAAGCATTTTGTTGGCAGCAATCTATGGCGGGAAGATTGCAGAAAGAATCCTTCCGGTAATAAGCAATCTAACAGACATTTCTCCAACAATAGCAAGATTTATCGCATTTTTTGTAGCATTTGCTAGTATCGCTATCATTCTTTCATTAATAGGCAGAGTGATAGAGAAGTTTGTGGATGTAGTGCTTCTTAGTTTCATCAACCGAATATTAGGTAGCGTAATTGCTTTGGGAACGATGATGGTGTTTTTGAGCATCATCCTTAACTTAATACTTCTATTAGATAATGATGAGGTAGTTATCAGCCAGAAAGTAAGGCAAGAATCTTTCTTTTATGAACGGGTTGAAGCAGTCATACCTGCCATCATACCCTACTTGAAAAAAGAATTATGGGAGGATTATATTCCACACCCTTACCGCAAGGATCTCGAAAAGAAAACTGACAGCACAGATTTTTATTTGCCAACAAGTGTGGTCATCGATTCTATATATCAACAACAACATTTCAACGTAGACTAATGATAAAAAAATTCAAAGTTCACAAAGAGGGAAAAACACCCTTAACCAGAATTTTCGCTGTACTATTACTCATAAATTTGATCAACTTCATCTTTCTTACCGATACCTGCTTCACGACCATTTTCTTTTTCACTTCGGTATTGGTATTTGGGTTGACACTCAACTTCTACAGAAGCCCAGACCGCACCTATAAGGGAGATCTCCATGGATTGGTGAATGCTCCAACTGACGGACGAATTGTCACTATCGAAAAGGTTCTTGAGAATGAATTTCTACATGACGAACGCATTAAGATCTCAATTTTCATGTCGTTGTTCAACGCACATGCAAATTGGGTTCCTGTAACCGGAAAGGTTATACACCAATCGCATGTTGATGGCAACTTTCATGCTGCTTTCTTGCCCAAATCAAGTACAGAGAATGAACATTCCAACATTCTGATTGAAACTCCTGAGTATGGCACGATCCTTACAAAACAGATTGCAGGAGCTATGGCTCGACGTATCATCACGTATATAAAAGAGGGTCAAGATGTCCATATTGGTTCACCGCTGGGTTTTATCAAACTTGGCTCCCGAATGGATATTTATCTACCTTTAGATAGCGAGGTTATGGTTGAAATTGGAGAAGAAGTGCGAGCTAACGTTACATTTCTGGCACGTCTGAACAAGCTTACTTAATAGAAATATTGTATCACCCCTACTATCAATTAGAGGTAGCTTTATACATAACAAAGTGTTCTATTAATGACAAAATAGGATCCTAAAAACAATTAATCATTTATGCGGAAACATATACCCAACATTATTACACTGGCCAACCTATTTTCAGGATGTATTGCAATTGTCATGGCCTTTGAAGGGAATTTCCCCGTAGCAGTACTTTGGGTGATTCTAGCTGCGCTCTTTGATTTTCTTGATGGGTTCTTTGCCCGTTTATTAAAAGCATATTCAGCCATCGGGAAGGAACTCGACTCTTTATGTGATGTTGTCAGTTTTGGTGTAGCCCCTGCAGCAGCACTTTTCGTTTTGTTACGCGATTATACGCTCTATCCCGCAATCATAGAACCACTTCAAACTTACGTTCCCTATTTGGCCTTTTTTATTCCACTATTCTCTGTATTGCGATTGGCTAAATTCAATATTGATGAACGACAGACAACATCTTTCATTGGCTTACCCACACCTGCGAATGGCCTTTTCTGGATTAGCTATTGCGTTGCTGTCTTCAGTTTAGCCAGCAGCTGCATTTTAGTTTTACCAGTAACTTTTATTCTAATTGTCTTACTTTCATTATTGATGGTATCTGAAATACCAATGTTCTCCCTGAAACTTAAAAAAATCAGTTGGAAGGGATTCGAAAGACAATGGATTTTAGTCGTTATAATCATAACACTGATAGCTTTATATGGCATAGCTGGAATTGCATGGGGTATGCTTTGTTACATTCTTCTCTCTCTAACGACTCCCTCTGAAAAGCGTTAAAATTTACAAACTTCTCCCGAGGATCATCCAATTCATTGTATCTTTACTGCTACTAATTTGAAATACAGCATATGACATATTTATTTAAGTTTCTTCTCATTTTTACGTTCGTTTACCTGGTATTAAAATCATTTGTCCGTTTTTTAACAGGGAAGAGAAGAAGGCAACCCCCTCCTCGTCAACAGCAACACTCATACACTAGACAACCTGAAAAACAAGAAGATCGCATTATTGAATATCAGAAAAAAAACTTTGAACATAGCGATGTGGAGGATGTAGAATTTGTGGAAATTAAAAAAAAGGACAACGAATAATAGGCATCTTTGCCATCATAGGATTAAGTAAAAACTAAATGTATTGATCATGACTGACATTTTTGAGAGACTGCAAAGCGTTAATGGCCCGCTGGAACAATATCGCCAAAAAGCTGAAGGTTATTTTATGTTTCCTGAATTGGAAGGAGAAATTGGCCCCCGCATGAGATTTCATGGCAAAGAAGTAATCACATGGAGTCTGAACAATTATTTGGGACTAGCCAACCATCCCGAAGTCCGTGAGGCCGATGCAAAAGCCGCAGCTGACTGGGGTATGGCATATCCAATGGGAGCCCGCATGATGTCGGGTCAGACAAAATATCATAAGGAATTGGAAGAAAAGCTTGCCCGTTTTGAGAAGAAAGAGGCAGCCTACTTGCTCAATTATGGCTATCAGGGAATGGTATCCATCCTCGATTCTCTTGTTTCTCGCAACGATGTTATTGTCTATGATTCAGAGTCTCATGCCTGTATTATGGATGGAATCTTCCTACACAAGGCTAAGGGTGGGAAAAGTTTTGCTTTCCCTCACAACGACATGGAACGGTGCGAAAAAATGCTCAATTTTGCTACCCGAAAGGCTGAAGAAACCAATGGAGGTATCCTGGTCATCACCGAAGGAGTCTTCGGGATGTCTGGCGATTTGGGTAATCTCCCGGGAATTGTGAAGCTGCGTGAAAAGTATAATTTCCGCCTCATGATCGACGATGCGCATGGTTTTGGCACAATGGGTGAGAATGGAGCAGGAGCAAGTGAACACTTTGGATTGTTGAACGAAGTGGATATCTATTTTGCCACTTTCGCAAAATCAATGGCCGGAATTGGTGCTTTCGTGGCTTCTAAAAAAGCAATTGTAGATTCACTGAAGTATAACATGCGTTCACAGATTTTTGCCAAATCGCTTCCCATGCCCATGGTAATTGGTGCATTAAAGCGGTTGGAAATTCTACAAACACAACCCCAACATAGAGAAAATCTTTGGAAAGTTGTCAATTCACTCCAATCTGGACTTCAAGCAGAAGGATTCAATATTGGCAACACCCAATCGCCCGTTACTCCTGTTTATGTAAAGGGGAACGTTGCAGAGGGGACAAATATAGTTGTCGACTTACGGGAGAATCATGGAATCTTCTGTTCCATTGTAGCATATCCGGTCGTTCCAAAAGATGTATTGATGCTCAGATTGATACCCACTGCTTCACATACGCAGAAGGATGTGGATGAGACCATTGCCGTATTTAAAAAGATCAAAGTAAATCTTGAAGCCGGCGCCTACAAAGCAGAAGAAATGAAGTCAATGTCGACTGAATAACCAAATCTGCTTCCTATGTTACGTGTCAAAATACAACACAAATATTACCTGACCTGCACACAGTGTGGTTATGTGACACCGAACTTTTGGACCTGGTTTGACCAGAACCAGCAATGTCCACAATGTGGTAGTAAACATTCTGAAGTTTGGTACAACAGACGATATCAACGCTTGTCACGTATCTTCAAACGCAAACCGGATAGTTTCTGGCATTATTTCCCGTTCCTTCCTTTGCTTAGACGAAGGCACATCATCTCTAGAGGAGAAGGGGCTATACCTGTTGAGCGATGGTCATTTTTAGAAGATTTTGCAAAAAAAACGTATGATCTCGACATCAATGTGTATGTCTATCGCAATGATCTGAACGGAGGTACAGGAACCTTTAAAGATATTGCCGCATCGTTGGCAGCCAGTCTGTTTAAAGAACTTGGTATTAACCAGTATTGCATTGCCTCAACCGGGAATTCCGCAACAGCGTATGCCAAATATCTATCCATGGCCAATGTGAATTGCTCCGTTTTTATGCCTGAGGATGCAATTAAAACTTCCGAGGCCACAATCAGCTCTTATGGCCAACAAGTATTTCGTGTAATGGGCGATTATGCAAAAGCCAAAGAGATTGCGGCTAATTATGCAAAAATCTATAACATACCTATGTCCACTGGCAACATTGATCCCATCCGGGTTGAGGCAAAGAAAACCATGGTCTTCGAGTGGTTGCGCCAGATGAATAAATTCCCCGATGTCTATATACAAGCAGTGAGTGGTGGTACTGGTCCAATTGCTATTGATAAAGGAATTCGGGAAATCAAACATGTATATCCTGAACTGAATAATCCACGCTTCCTACTTGTGCAAACCGACAAATGTGACCCCATGGTGCAGGCTTGGGAAAAAGCCACTAAAGCCGGTTTTCCAGAAGGTTTTGAAAAGGATTATCCGGTAATCGATAATCCACAATCCGATGTACCTACTTTGGCAACAGGCAATCCCGCCAGCTACCCAATTATTGCAAGACTGGTAAAAGCTTCAGGTGGCGACTTCCTTCGGATGCGTGAATCGAAATTGTTGTCGGTTGGAAAGATGATGGCCTACGAGAAAAAGGTGATACCCGGTCCCGCTTCTGCAGTAGCTATGGCCGGTTTCTTTGTGGCCCTACACAAGAATCGCATTAAAAATGGAGATACCGTGCTGATAAATCTGGGAGAAGGCCCCAATCGGGCCCCTTACTTCTTGGAACAGATGATCTACACATCTCATAATGTGAGCAATGTAGAAGATTGTACACCCCACTCCATGGATGACTTCAGAAACCAACTTTGGAAAGAATTATTAGACGACTGATTTCAGTCCCCTTATCATATGCTAGCCAGCAAAACAATATGGATCACAGGTGCCTCTTCAGGAATTGGTGAAGCATGTGCCTATCAGTTTGCCCGTGAAAAGGCAAACCTAATCCTTACTGCCTCACAGGCTGAAAGGTTGGTAGAGGTACAGCAAGAATGTATCCGACTGGGCGCACAATGCAAAATATTGCCATTTGATCTCTCCAACTTGGAGGAGATTGATGAGCTGACAGACAGAGCATTGGCATCATATGGAACCATCGACATAGCCTTTCTCAATGCCGGCATAAGTCAGCGTGGGAAAATGGTAGAGACCGACTTCTTGGTCGACCAAAAAATCATGAATGTGAACTTCTTTGCACCGGTAAAGATCACCAAACGACTCGTCCCAGAAATGATTGAAAACGGAGGAGGAACAATTGCAATCACAAGCAGTATTTCCGGCAAGTTCGGTTTCCCTTTGCGCTCAGCCTATGCCTCATCTAAATTTGCCCTTTACGGTTTTTTTGAGACGGTACATGCCGAGTATTACAATGACAATATCCGTGTAGTAATGGTCTGTCCTGGACGCGTACACACCAATATATCATATAATGCATTGGCGTGCGACGGCAATAAGCACGAACAATTGGATGAAGGTCAGGCAAAAGGGATCTCTTCAGCAAAGGCAGCAAAAAAGATAGTCAGGGCTATCCTTGCACAAAAACCCGAAGTACTGGTTGGAGGAAACGAACTGTTGATGGTTTATATCAAACGTTTTTTCCCGGGTCTCGCCCGCCGGATTGTACGAAAAATAAAACCCAATTGATTCAGCAAATAACCAAAAAACCTCTTTTAACGACAACGTAAATGGATAATAATTATATAATCTCCGGTATACAGCAAATCGGTATCGGTGTAGAAAACTTTGTTGAAGCATGGAAATATTACATCGACGTGTTCAATATGGACATCCGCATTCTAGAGGATGATAAGGTCGCAGAATTGATGTTGCCCTACACCGGTGGAAAGCCACAAAAGCGCCGGGCAGCCATCGCACTCAATATGCAGGGAGGGGGAGGCTTCGAAATCTGGCAGTACTCCGAACGCAAACCTCAACCCATTGACTTTGAAATTCAGGCAGGTGATCTAGGTGTGTTTGCAGCCAAGATTAAAAGTCGCGATGTAATAAAGACATACGAGTTATTTAGCAAGAAAAAAAATGTCCAAATACTGGGTAGACCTACTGAAGGTATTACCGGCGAACCGACATTTTTCATGAAGGATCCCTTTGGCAACATCTTTCAAATCATTCAGGAACCCTCTGTCTATCTCGATGAGAAACGACTTACCGGAGGTATTGCAGGCGCACTAATTGGGGTTACAGATATTGACAAAGCCATGCCCATTTACCAGGATATCCTCGGCTACGACGTGATTGTGACCGATAAAATTAGCACATTCAACGATCTAAAAGGTCTCCCTTCTGGAAATGGTGTATTTCGAAGACGACTGCTCACACACAGCAAACCACGTAAAGGTAGCTTTAGTGAGCTATTCGGTCAAACCTATATCGAACTTGTAGAAGCACTTAACCGTACTCCACGCAAGATCTACGAAGGACGCTACTGGGGTGATCCAGGCTTTATTCAAATCTGCTTCGATATACGCAACACCGATGCACTTCGCAGGAAATGCAATGAGATGGGTTACCCGTTCACCATAGACAGTTCCCAAAACTTCAAAAAAGGGGAATCATTCGATATGGGTGAAGCCGCTGGACAGTTTGCATACATAGAAGATCCTGATGGCACCCTGATTGAATTGGTAGAGGCACATAAGATTCCATTACTAAGGAAGTTGAACCTTTATCTTGACCTTCGCAAACGTGACCCCGAGAAGCCTCTTCCCAAAAGGATGCTTCGCATGCTCCGATTTATGCGTGTGAAACCCGACAACTTGCAATAAATAATAAAACACCCTCTCTCTGATCTCAATACATACCCACTGGAAAAAGTTTTCCCAGTGGGCTTAGTTTTATTAACTGTTCAAATGTATTGGGTAGCTCAACTGATTTTCCTATAGGTAATACAATTTTTTCCTTCTTTTTCAGTTATTAGACTGATGAGCATAATGCGATTCAATATCATATCGCTTTTGCTGTTGTGTTACACCCTAACATTGCAAGCACAGTGGGATGCATCGTTCAGTCACTATTGGGCGGTGAGGAGTTACTATAACCCTGCTTTTGCCGGTGCTACTGATTATATACGTACGGCTGCTGCCTATCGGCAAGAATGGGCAGGTATTGAAAATGCTCCACAAAAATTAGTCCTTACAACCGATCTTCCAATTGTGCTCCTCCGCAAGCGACAAGGTGTGGGTATCGTTGTCTACAACGAACTGACGGAGAATCTTCGAAACGCACTCTTCGCTGGACAATATAGTTATCGCAAGGATATCCTCCATGGGACCTTTCAAATAGGGGTGCAGGCTGGAATCCATAGTTTGCAATACGATGCAGATAAGCGCAGTGTTATTTCCGGAGAAGAATATGGAAAACCTTCCCTACGGGTAAATGAAATGGCTAAGCAACTTCCCGATCTGAACACTGGTATTGCCTGGTGCAGCAAAAAACTATTCATTGGCCTTTCAATCATGCATATCACTCAACCTAAATTTTACACAACTAATGATTCGGTGACCACAGACCTGCAAAGTGACTCACTCTGCACCTCCATTTCCCGCTCTCTGAATTTCATGGCAGGATACAATATTGCCCAATTTTCTCCGTTATCAATACACCCAATGGTGTGGATACAGTCCGATTTCAGTGAGACGGTGCTTCAGGCAACACTGCGATTGGAATATAATGACCGTTTCTCATGTGGCTTTAGCTGGTTGCCCGAAAAAGGGTACCTCCTTTTTGGCAGTATTACTGTACAGGGGATAGAAATGGGATATGCTTTTAACAAGCACACCCTTAACTTGGGAAGTATACGTAAAGACAGTCACGAATTGTACCTGCGCTATGATCTTCCACTTGAGTATTTCAAACCGAAACTGCAACCGCAAAAAAGTATACGGTTGCTATAAAATGAAGATGGTTAAAACTTTTGAATCGCTAAACACAGAAAATTACGACAAAAGAGTTGACAATTATCTACGATTAGGTTAAAATAAAACGAAATGAAACAATATCTTATCATCCTTTTAATACTATGCGCCGTCCTCTCTTGTGGTCGGCGTGGCATCTGGAATAGCGTTGGTGGAGAACTAACTGGTGTTCCTGTCGGCAGGATATGGGATGAGCCCACTCCTTACAATATGGTGCTCATTACCCGTGGTTCCATCAACATGGGACCCGGAGAAACCGACTCGCTTTGGGGCATCACTATTCCCACCCGTGGTATTTCGGTCGATAACTTCTGGATGGATGAAACTGAGATTACCAATTCTCAGTACAAGCAGTTTGTCTACTGGGTACGTGATTCAATTATACGAGAAAGGATGGCAGACCCGCGTTATGCAGGCGATGACTACTACAAGATAAGCGAAGATGCATATGGTAACCCTGTTACACCCCACCTTAACTGGTCTGTACCCATACCTTGGACCCGCAACACCGAAGAAGAAGAGGCTGCCATCAACAGTCTTTACAAGACCCACCCAATTACCAGAGTGAAGATGCTCGATGCCACACAACTCAACTTCCGATATGAGTGGTTCGATGAAGCAACGGCTGCACGTAGCGAATACCGCCCATTTTTAAATGGCATTACGACCAATGCACCGCTCATAATAAAAGATACCGCTTTTGTCACACCTGAAGGAAAGGTCGTCAATCAGACTATAACCCGACCTTTGAGCAGCCTTTATGATTTTGTTCACACTCGCATTGTCAACATCTACCCCGACACGACTTGTTGGGTGAACGATTTCCCGCAAGCTAACAACGAATATTATCTCCGCAACTATTTTTCCAATCCCGCCTATGCACACCATCCGGTGGTTGGCGTCTCTTGGGAGCAGGCCACCGCCTTTTGCGAATGGCGTACACTCTTCCTTCGCCGCAGTGTAAACAAGCCGGGAGTACAGATTGAGCGCTACCGACTCCCGACTGAAGCCGAATGGGAGTTAGCAGCTCGTAATGCCAATTCCGAAAACCGCTATCCTTGGGGAAGTGACGGAACTACTAGCGATGGGGGATGCTATGAAGCCAACTTCAACCCCGGTGATGGTGCCTATGCAGCCGACAACCACCTTATTCCGGCAAAAGTAAGAAGCTTTAAGCCCAATCAGTTCGGACTTTACGATATGGCCGGTAATGTTGCCGAATGGACATCGACCACCTACACAGCATCGGGAAATGCTCTGATGAGCGATTTGAATCCAGAATTCAATATCCAAATTTCTCCTGATGCCCCCACTCCATTGAAACAAAAAGTTGTAAAGGGGGGATCTTGGAAAGATATTGCCACATTCATCCGATCCGATATGCGTGACAGCGAAGCATACGACAAAGGACGATCGTGGATTGGATTCCGTTGCGTGCGAACGCAAATTGCAGGGAATAGATAATAAATACGATTCACAACTCTGAAAAATATGAACGCATACAAACGATACAAAAACAGGTTAGAGCAATTTCTTCAGACTGAAAATGGCAAACGTGCCATCCATTTTGCCTACAGCTTCGGGGCAGCAGTGGTGATCTTGGGAGCCATGTTCAAGCTACTCTACCTCCCCTACGGCAATGAAATGCTCTTTATTGGTATGGTGACCGAGGTGATTGTCTTCATACTTTCTGCTTTCGACACGCCAGTACGCGACTATCCATGGGAACAGGTTTTTCCGGTACTTGGAAATGAAAAAAACATAACAGAAAGTAATGTGGAAGCTGCAGCTGCCGGATTACTACACATACCTTCAGGAACACACCCAGGCTCATCGAACACGCCCAATAGAACAGCCGAATATGGTAACAATGCGGACAATCTCTCAAATAAGTCAAAACTGTCAGATGCATGCGATCAACAACTCGAAAGCCTGAGCCGAACCCTTGCAGGCCTGAACAGATTATATGAACTCCAACTTAAGGGTGTTAGCAATCAGATCAACAGCATTGAACAGATCAACAAAGATCTCACCCGTCTTGGATCAATATACAGCGGCACACTGCCCGAGGGGATAACTATTAAACGGGAGACTGAAAGAATGGCTGCACAGCTAGTTGAATTGAACAATGCCTATTCACGTATGTTGGATGCCATGACTTCTATTCGAAATAATCCCAATTCCAGAGACCCACAATAACAAGCAACCTGTATGGCCGTAAACAGTCCCAATTCTCCTCGTCAGAAGATGATCAACCTGATGTATCTGGTGTTCATCGCCATGCTTGCCCTCAATGTCTCGGTCGAGGTATTAGATGGATTCCGGTTAGTGGACGACAGTTTAGGCGACACTTCCCTCACCATGCAAGAGCGGAACACCCAAATAATGGCGGAGCTGGAAGCCTACAACAGGTTGAATCCGGAGAAAGCTGGAATTTGGTACGACAAAGGAGTGCAGGTGCGAACAATGAGCGATTCACTCACCCAGTATATTGCATCACTGAAACAGAAGATGGTGCAACAAGCAGATGGCAAAAAGGGAGATTTAGCAAACATCAAACACAAAGAGGACTTGGAAGCAGCTTCGGTGGTGATGCTATCACACATTGGAGGAGAAGGGAAAAAACTGCGCGAATCGATTGTTCAATACCGAGAGACCGTGAGTAGCATGGTAACCGATGCTTCTCGAAAAAGTATCATACAGCGTAGTCTCCAAACTGTTTCCAAAACAGGCAACAAGAGTTGGGAGGAATCCCTTTTTGAACACATGCCACTGGCGGCAGCAGTGACTATTTTGTCTAAGTTGGAGAACGATGTCCGTTCTGCTGAAGGAGAGGCTTTATTGAACATGCTGAATAGCATCGACTCGGAGGAGTTCAGAATGAACAGTTTAAATGCCAAACTTATTCCCGAGTCGGATGTGGTAATTCAAGGAGGGACTTACAATGCTCGGGTCATCCTTGCAGCAGAAGACACCACCCGACGTCCCATTCTTACCCTAAAAGGCATTACACAACAGACTTCAGTAAATGGCACCTTCTCACTTCCAGCCAACAGTACCGGTACCTTTCCAGTAGAAGGCTTTTTAGAGTTAGCCGGGAAAGAAGGCACAACGGAAAAATATCCCTTTTCAGGTAGCTATACTGTAGTAGAGCCCATGGCGACCATTGCTCCCTCTTTAATGAATGTACTCTATGCAGGCATCGACAATGAGATTTCCATCTCAATACCCGGTTTCGCTCCGCAGGATATAAATGCGATCATTACAAACGGAGAGTTGAATCGCAGGGGAAACAAATGGTTGGTTCGCCCTAACGCTGTCGGTCAAGATGTGACCATTTCGGTTTCCGTCCGTACTGAAGGAGACCAGGTACAACAGCTTGCTTCGCAGCATTTCAGGGTACGTGCACTCCCCGACCCCTCACCCTACTTGGAGTACCGTGACAACAACGGTATTATGGTTAGTTTGAAAGGTGGCAGTATTTCCAAAGCAACATTGTTGAACAGTGAAGGTGTAAAAGCGGCCATCGACGATGGTATCCTCCACGTGCCCTTCCAAGTAAAAAGCTTCCGGACACTATTTTTCGACTCCATGGGTAACGCCATACCCGAAGTATCCAATGGCAGTCGTTTCTCCGACCGACAAAAAGAACAGATCAGGCGACTTTCTCGCGGCAATTATTTCTATATCTCTGGGGTACGGGCGACCGGTCCCGATGGAACGGAGCGCGAGATTGCGGTGATGGAACTGAAAGTGAATTAATAAAACAACAAGTCGACGAAAGAATGCATACAACTATGAAAACCCGTTTATTCTTTATTTTTCTACTAATACTGATACAAACCGTTGCACTATTCTCACAATCCACGGCTAGGGAGCGCATAGAACAACGTCGTCAACGTGATTACAATCTACAGGTAACCTCCAAGGTAAGTTCTTCTCAATTACAGAACTTACCCGAAGAAGAAATTATCTCCAACTCCCGCTGGTCGCGCATCATATATCGATACCTCGACCTTACCAAAGAGGCCAACACTCCGCTTTATTATCCGGAGATACCATCTGGTGAAAGCAGAAATCTCTTCACGCACATCTTCCATCTTTTGGAAAATGGTTCAATTATGGCCTATGAATACCTCGACGGGAGGGAAGAATACACGGAAGAAAATAAGATCGACTGGCAGGAGTTTATCGACCGATTTAACATCTACCATGATACAGTGAACGGCAACATCTTGGTGAACGATGCCGACATACCCTCGCGCGAAGTGTTGGGTTATTACGTGAAGGAAATCTATTATATGGAGAAATCCACTTCCGCCTTTCGTGTGAAGACGCTCGCAATCTGTCCGATACTTCATCGCATAGAAAACTTTGATGCCGTCTCCACACGCTATCCCCTCTTCTGGATACCATACAGTGAAATCGAACCCTATACGCGACAAATTCCTGTGATGGCATCTTCCCTCAATAACAGCCTACTCGGCACAATCGACGATTTCTTCCAGCAACGGAGATACAAAGGGGAGATCTATAAGACAGGCAACTCGCGCAACCTCTTAATTGCACAATACACCTCCTCACCTGAGGAGATGAAGGCTGAGCAGGAACGGATTGAAAAGGAACTGACGGACTTTGAAAGAAACCTGACCGCAGATAAATCAGGCAGAATAAGTCAACCAACCCAGCAACAAAATCGCTCCAACAAACGTCTAACCTTGAGATCGCAATCTACTCCAAGTGCAAGCCAATCCATGCGCGATAGACGGTACTAAACAAATGGAATGAAAAACTTGTTATCTGTTTGTCGTTCTATTTGTTGCATGTAATAAACAGATGAATTATGGTCTATATAGCTCTTTTTAGAGGGATTAATGTGGGTGGTAACAACATTGTGGATATGCGGAAACTAAAAACCACGTTTGAATCCCTCGGATTTACGAATGTCACCACCTATATCAACTCCGGCAATGTCCTGTTCAAAGATTCTTTGAAGGAGGAAAAAGAACTAGCGCGTCTGATTGAAGTTGCTGTAAAAAGGGATTTTCAACTCAATCTAAAGGTTATTGTCATCAACAGCGATCAGTTGAACGCTATTTGTGCGGAACTCCCTTCTACATGGGTGAAAAATGAAAGTATGCGAACAGATGTTATGTTCCTATGGGAAAAATACGACCGACCGGAGGTGTTAGAGATGATCGAGATTAAACCGGAGGATAACATAAAGTATGTCCCCGGTGCAATTTTGTGGAATATTGATGCAAAAGATTACAATCGGAGCGGAATGCGAAAAGTAATCGGTACAGATTTCTACAGACATGTAACGGTACGAAATGTAAACACAGTACGCAAATTGCATCAGATAGTATCAGAGAAATATTAAAGATTCAGTTTTTAGGCAAATCAACTCCCTGAGGAAAAGAGACAACAAGAATCAAATGAAAAAAAACAACATCACACAGGAACAACAGACAACGTTGTTTGATATCCTGAAAAAGCGTTTCAATCAACATATGCAACGCCACCCCGAATTGAAATGGGAGAATGTACAGCAAAGACTAGAGAACAATCAAGATAAACTCTGGTCATTGAACGAGATGGAAGAGACAGACGGAGAGCCCGATGTAATTGGCTATAATGCCCAAACGGGCGAATATATCTTTTGTGACTGCTCACCCGAAAGCCCCAAAGGAAGACGTAGCCTCTGCTACGACGAAGCAGCTCTGCAATCGCGAAAAGAGCATAAACCAAAAGGTAGTGCATTGGGTATGGCTAAGGAGATGGGCATTGAGGTGCTGAATGAGGAGCAGTACATTAATCTCCTAAGACTGGGTGTGTTCGACCAAAAAACATCCAGTTGGATTATCGCACCCAAGGAGGTTCGCGAACGAGGTGGTGGACTATTTGGCGACTCCCGCTATGGTCGCACCTTCATCTATCACAATGGCGCCGAGTCCTACTATGCCGCACGAGGCTTCAGAGGTATTCTGAAAGTTTAAGAACAACTACAACACTTTTGCAAAGGTCTAAATTCAAGCGAAGAGCTACATTATCTGAATCTTACAATTATAATATAATCCTATTACATGATAACAATAGACGTAGATAAAGAGATTACATTAACACAATTGGTGCAAGCAGACGCAAACGATATTTTTATGACGATTGACACTCAACGAGAATACCTAGGGAAATGGTTACCTTTTGTGGAGTTTACCCAAACTGTCACAGACAGCGAAAAATTTGTGGAATCTGTCGTAAATGCACCGGAAGATCGATTCGAATATGTATTCGCCATCCGAAAAAGCAATCACTTTGTGGGACTTATTGGATTCAAAGACACCGACAAGGTAAATAGAAAAACAGAAATAGGCTATTGGCTTTCTGAAGAAAACCAAAAACAGGGAATCGTCACACGATCGGTTGGCAAACTATGCGATTTTGCTTTTCAAGAATTGGGTATCAATCGTATTCAAATTAAATGTGCCGTAGACAATCGTGCAAGTAGCAATATTCCAAAGAAACTAGGATTCAGCTTTGAAGGGATTGAACGACAGGGAGAACTGCTCACCGAGGGATATTATACAGATCTGGAAATATACAGCAAACTGAAATCCGACCTGTAACGCTGTTCGAGAAATCATCCCTTAAAAAAAACAAATAGGTATTCCATAAGTGGATAGTATATTATTATTTATACCTTTGTTAAACAAGCTACACGAATTTTCATAACTTTGACATAATCTTTTAGGATGATGACTCGCACAATTTATCTAGTCGTACTTCTCTTTTTACTACCATACTCTGTCACACTTCTGGCTCAGCAAAACGACTCATTACGGAACGAAATACTCAATCGCCCCGACAGCGACCTTGAAATGATTCTAAAAGGACGCTCACTCACGCTGGAGCACCTACAAAAGGGAGATCTCTATGCCTTGAAAGAGGTGAAAGAGTATCTTGCCCATGAAACCGGAAATCCATACAATGCCTACCTGCCCGTGGAATACTGGCTTCTCTCTTTTTGGACAGAAGAATATGATATTTTGCTTCAAGAAGCAAAGGAGTTCTCTACTGGCATCGACTGGCAGAATAATGGCAACTGGGTGATGCCTGAAAAATTTCATCCTTCATCGTTGTTAATTATGGTCTCAAATAATGACCGTCTCTCGAGGGAGTTAGGAAAGAAATCGGCTGAATCGTATCTACCATTGACTATCACCATCGATAACACAGATTTGAACAAAGAGGAGAAAGAGTTCCTTAGGTTGTTACTCTATGGAATGCTCTTTTCGCCGCAAGATGTGGAGAACGGAGAAGAGATGGCTGAACTAAACCAGATGGCTACTGATTTTCTAAAGACATATAAAGGGAGCGAATATGCCGACTATACACGTCGCTTTATACGATACCATTTCAAACCGTCCAATTGGGGTTTTGGCTACGAGTTCTTTGTGGGATACAATGCATTCACAGGGGGAATCAGCCGCCATTTTAGCAACAACATGTCTGCTGGCTTTGCGTTCAATGCGCTCTATCGCGATTTATATCTCTCACTTCGAATCAATTATGCCGGCACCAAGACCAAACAGGAGATAACCAAAAATAATACCTCTTGGCCAACTGACGTCAGAGGATATCTGGCTGGTGCTGATTTGGCTTTGCATTATCCTCTTTACCAAAGTAGAGATTTCAGACTGATGCCATTCATTGGCATTGGAGGGATGGGGATTGGCCCCACAGATACAGAAATTGACAAGCAACCGGATCTGAAAAACATGAAAGAGTTTTCTACATTCAATTACCTTGCGGGATTGGAGCTACAGTTGAACAGTTGGGACCAGGAGGTTGATCTTACAAGTACAGGAGGATTGTACCTAGGTATCCGATATACCTATTACATGCCGAACTACAAAAGGAAATATGACGCTCTGGAAGGAAATATGCACATGATAACCATCAGTATAGGCGGTTTTGGTCGCCCAATGAAAAGGCATTACTGACTACTCAATTCACCATAAAGAAATGCATATCATCCATCTGCTCATGAATTGAGGTTCAAATCAACGCTTGAAGTTATAAAAAACCTCCAGCTTCCACCGTTGTATGCTTTGTAACCTTTATTGATAAGAAATTGAGTAGCCTGTTCACTACGTATGCCACTTTCACAAACTACAACTAGTGGAATATCTTGCTGTAAAGTTGTATATTTTCTTGTGAGTTGATCGAGTGCAATATGTACCGAACCCTCTACATGTCCTGCTTCAAACTCCTCCTCCGTACGTACGTCCAGAAGTAATGCACCTTCGCTCAATCTCTCTTTAAATTGTTTTTTATGTAAGCACCCGATAAAATCCCCG
>DBQD01000059.1 GCA_002305715.1 Proteiniphilum sp. UBA1403
AGTTTTGCTCAATTAACCGCTAGAGAAAGCCTTCGTGACATTGAAAACAGCTTAACTGCTTTTTCATCGAAGCTTTATCACTCCGGTTTGAGATCTGCAACTGCAAAATCCACGTTGGCAGAGGCTAACGAGAAACGCAATTGGAGAATCTATGCTGATTATGCCCAGGTTTTAATCAAACAAGCCAGACCTTTATATGCAGATGATCCCAATTTCAGATTGGATATTGACAATATGGTGTACGCTTTAGACAGTACTACAATTGACCTGTGTCTAAGTCTGTTTCCCTGGGCTAAATTTCGAAAGACCAAAGGAGCCGTAAAGATGCATACCATTCTTGATTTAAGAGGATCAATACCAATCTATGTGGATATCACAAATGCGAATGTACATGATGTAAACATCCTTGATACGATCCCTGTTGAAGCCGGTTCTTATTACATAATGGATAAGGGCTATACAGACTTCAATAGGCTTTACAACAAGATTCACAAGGAACAGGCATTCTTTGTCACCAGGTATAAGGACAACATCAACTTTATAACGGTTGAAAAACAGAACGTTAATCACAGTACTGGCGTACTGGATGATGCCACCATCAGACTAACAGGATATTATTCGGCAAAGAAATACCCGGCTGAACTACGTCTTGTAACATACGAAGACTTTACAGATGGAAAGGTTTATCATTTTCTGACCAACAACTTTTCACTTGATTCTCTGACCATAGCTGAGCTATATCGCGAACGGTGGAAAATTGAACTGTTCTTCAAATGGATTAAACAGCATCTTCGTATAAAAGCTTTTTACGGTACAAGTGAAAATGCTGTCAATTGTCAGATCTGGATAGCAATCTGCACTTATCTTCTCGCAGCTATTGCTAAAAAGAAACTGGGTATCCCTGTAAGTTTGTATACTTTCACTCAGACTCTAGGGCTGGCCTTGTTTGAAAAAACGAATATCAAAGAACTCTTTAGTGGCAATAATAATTTAAACAATCAGTCCGATTATCCCTTCCTGCCACTTTGGGAAAATTAAACCGGACAGGAGTGGAGAAAATTATCTATGTAAATGGAGGAATTGTAATTAATACTCCATACTTTAAGTGCGTAGATGCTGGTGCATTTTTGGATTCTCCTCCAGTCGGTGCTGAAATTATTGAACCCAATACAGTAAACAACAACGGGTATAGATTTCTGGAGATAAATGATGAACACCCCCAATCGATATTCAATGCCTATTATGCCAAATATGAATTTACTTCATATTATCGTGGTGCCGAATTAACTATAAAAATAAAACCTGACACAGTTTAATTTACACAACCGTTTTAAACCCCAAATAGTATATTACATGGAAAACATTGTACATCACAATCCAAACACAAACGTTGTGGACGAGCTGTTTTTGAACAGCCCCAATTATTTTAAATTCGAACAGACCGAAGAACACCCAAAAAAGGAGAACACACTCTATCTGACTATCAAGCAGAAATGGTTCGATGAAATCGTCGCCGGACGCAAAAATGTGGAGTACCGCGATATCAAGGAGACAACCATGAAAAAGTACCTCGATTTAACTGTCAGGGGAGATAATACCATTTTGGTGAACGAGCATCTTCCGGTAGATGGATTACTGGGTATTTTTGAATACAACAACGGGATATTCTGTTATGTACCCAGGATATATCAATACCTCAACCTGGCGGTAGGCTACAAAAAAGATCGTGATACGGCACTGATCCGTGTGAAGGGAGCCTGTATTATGCCCTACAGGTTAGAGGACGGCAGGATTTATCGTTTCAACGACGAGATGATCGAAGGTGTTGAAACAATGTCTCAAGGCGAATTTATCAAGACATCGTACAGGGAAAACGGGGAGTTGTGCTACTGGACCATCGGCTACCAACTGGGTGAAATAGTGGAGTTGGATAAAAAATGAGTTTACTCTGTACGCGAAACACCATTGAATCCATATTCATTCCAAAAAAATGGTAGCACACAATGAGACTTGACTTGTTTGATTAACTTCAAAAAAAACACACAGTCAACGCTAAAGTGTGCGTAAAACTGTGTGTAAGTTTTGCAAAACATTGACATTCAATGTATATTGCGGAGAGAGAGGGATTCGAACCCCCGGAAGCTTGCACTTCAACGGTTTTCAAGACCGCCGCGATCGACCACTCTGCCATCTCTCCTTTTGGACGTAAGGATGGAATGCAAATGAACATTCCCTTAAGCGCGTGCAAAGATATAACTATTTTTCGAAAGTAAAACATTCCTACCAGATAAATTTTCACCATTTATATAAAATCAATTATTCCTCGTATCTTTGTACCTTGAAGAAATAAGATTTACAGATGCAATTTACCGAACTTACACTTTGCAAACCTCTCCAGGAAGGTCTGGAAGCAATGAACTTTACTGATATGACTCCTGTACAGGAGCGAGCCATACCGGCTATTCTGGCAAAGAAAGATGTGATTGCCTGCGCTCAGACTGGCACAGGAAAAACAGCCGCATTTCTACTTCCACTACTAAACAACCTGCTTTCAGAACCTCATGAGGAAAACAAGGTGAATGCCATTATCATGGCTCCTACGAGGGAATTGGCACAACAGATTGACCAGCAAATGGAGGGTTTTTCGTACTACACACCCTTTTCCTCTGTAGCCGTATATGGCGGTAACAATGCTGAAGCATGGGATGTACAGAAAAGAGGGCTAATGAACGGTGCCGACGTGGTTATTGCTACACCGGGAAGGCTACTCTCACACATTAACTTATATAATATTGATTTTTCAGGAGTAAAATATTTTATTCTAGATGAGGCAGACAGGATGCTCGACTTGGGGTTCTTCGATGACATCATGAAAATTGCAAATCTGCTTCCCAAGGATCGGCAGACTGTGATGTTTTCGGCTACAATGCCTCCAAAGATACAACAGCTGGCAATAACAATCTTACACAATCCAGAGGAGATTACTATTGCCATTTCACGCCCCCCTGACAGCATCTTACAGTCGGCCTACATCTGTTACGACACACAGAAAATCAACATCTTAAAACACCTTTTTAAGGAGAAGAAACCTAAAAAAGTGATTCTTTTTTCCGGTTCAAAACAGAAAGTAAAGGAGATTGCTCGTACATTGCATAAAATGGGTCTGTCGACCGGAGAGATGCATTCCGACTTGGACCAGGTTCAGCGTAATCATGTGATGCATGAATTTAAGAATGAAAGAGTTGACATCTTAGTCGCTACAGATATCGTGTCAAGAGGGATCGACATTGACGACATCACTTTAGTAATTAATTACGATGTACCATATGATGCCGAAGATTACGTTCACCGTATTGGACGTACCGCAAGAGCGGGTGATACCGGAATGGCCATCACATTTGTCTCTCCAGAGGAGCAGTACCGCTTTTCGCTGATCGAGAAATTTTTACAAAAAGAAATTTATCGGATACCAATCCCCGCAGAACTGGGTGAAGGCCCCTCCTATAACCCCTCACGAGAAAGTGCACAGCGTGGTAAAAGTGGTCACAAATTAAAACAAGGTAAAGGAAGTAAAGGTGGTAAACGGCAAGGAGGATCCGATAAATCACAAAAAGTAGAAGTAACCACTGCAGATGCTGAGAAAGCTACGAAACAGGAAAAACAGGAAAAACAGGAAAGAAAGAAGAGACCTCCCCGTCAAGAAAATAAGGAAAGACTGGAGAATAAGGTTAGAAATGAGACATTAAATAAATCAGAATCATCATTACCAGCGAATGAAGGTGATAAGCCACGTTTAGAAGAAAAGCAAAGACCAAAGAATGGGAATCGCCGTAAAAAGAAGCCCCGTAGAAGGGAAGATATCGGTATCCAATCCCAACGCAGAGAAGATAGCGAGCTGAGTACACCTCAAAGAGAAAATGGTGAAAGGCCTAAAAAGAAAGTTATCAAGAAATCGGAGAGATTGCAACTAGACGCAACTAAACAACCATCAGAAGCAAATACCGCACAAAGCGAAAAGAATCCCCGTACGCGGAACAAGTATTCACGCACAAGAGGAGATAAACGAGCTGTTGTGGATGAAAAAGAAAAAAAACAGTCTACTGAAGTCCAAACATCACCAGTGGAACCTGAAAAGAAAAAGAGATGGAGCTGGTGGCCTTTTGGTAAGAAATAAAGAATTACAGGCTGAATTTATTCAGCCTGTTGCTCTTGTTCCACTAGCTCCATACCTCTCAGAATAGCTGCTTCATTCATGGGGAGAAGTTTATGGTGTCTTTCTGGAAGAGAAGCTTGAAGTCCTTTCATCACGTTCACTAATTCCACCATTGGAGATATTTTAAGCAGTCCGCCTAGTATGATCATATTAAAAACCCTGGTATTATCCATCTTTATGGATTCATCCATGGCGTTAATTCTGTATACATTGATATCTTTCCGTTCCACCTTTTTATGGATGCCATATCCATCATAGATTAGAGCCCCACCGGGTTTAACACGATCCTCAAATTTCTCGAGTGAAGGTTGATTGAGTACGATAGCTACATCAAATTGATTAACGACAGGTGAACTAATGGGTTCATCGGATATGATGACTGTTACGTTTGCTGTACCACCACGTTGCTCTGGTCCGTATGCTGGGAACCATGACACCTCCTTCTCTTCCATCATACCAGAATATGCGAGGATTTTCCCCATTGAGAGTACACCTTGTCCTCCAAATCCAGATATCACTATTTCCTGTAACATGTTTGCTCCTTCTTGTTTAAATATTTTTCAAATCACCTATGGGATATACTGGGAACATGTTTTCCACCATCCAATCATTTGCTTGCGCTGGTGTCATTTTCCATCCAGAGTTGCAAGTTGAAACCACCTCCACAATGGATGTTCCTTTTCCGGCCATTGAGTTCTCAAAAGCGAGTCTGATCATTCGTTTGGTTTTCTTTACAGCTGCTGCAGTATGAACGCTGACACGTGTGGCCAAGCAGACACCGTCGAGTAGTGCCAGTAGATCGAGTATCTTCAAGGGATTGCCCATTGTTTGTGTATTACGACCTTCGGGGCTTGTGGAGGTTTTCATATCTTTTAAGGTCGTAGGTGCCATTTGACCACCTGTCATACCGTAAATACCGTTATTAATAAAGATAATGGCAATATTCTCACCTCTATTTGCAGCATGTATAGTCTCTGCGGTACCAATTGCTGCCAAGTCCCCGTCTCCCTGGTATGTAAAAACCATCCTGTCTGGCAACAGACGTTTTGTGGCGGTAGCCAGTGCGGGAGCACGCCCATGCGCTGCCTCCTGCCAATCTATATCGATGTAATTATAAGCAAACACGGCACACCCTACAGGGGCAATACCAATTGTTTTTTCCTGCATTCCCAACTCCTGTATTATTTCGGCAATAAGTTTATGCACCACACCATGAGAACAACCGGGACAGTAATGCATGTGGTTGTCATTCATGAGTTCCGGTTTGGTATATACCAAATTTTCCGGACTTATTAATAGATCTTTGTTCATATGAATATGTTTTTTCAGATTGTAACCATGCATTGAAATGATGCTATTCATCTCTTCATAGCAGAGTGTGGTATTACGTTGCAATGCATGTTACCATTTAAGTGGACGGTCGGCCACCCCCTTTACTATTTTTTGGCAAAGCGGTAGATAAGATAAAAAAGGATAGCTGAACCACCGAAATACCACGTTAACTTCATGTTCTGTTCGAAGGAAAAATAAACTATAATAGTTCCAATGAACGCCAACAGAAATAATAGCAGAAATATGTTTCTGATTTTTGGATCCATAAGTGATTATATGTTAAATAGACATTTTTTCTTTCAATGCTGCCAGCACCCCATCAGGTGTTGGCACAATACCTCCCAGACGCCCATAGTGAGAGACTGGTATTTGCCCATTCACCGCTAAGCGAACATCCTCAACCATTTGTCCGGCATTCAGTTCCACAGTAAGCATTCCTTTCACCTTGCCTCCATAGCTATGCAATACTTTTGTAGGAAATGGCCATAGTGTAATAGGTCGCAACAGTCCCACTTTAATACCTTCCTTTCGTGCCAAATCTATTGTCTTCATACAGATACGTGCAGCAGAACCAAAAGCTACTAATAGATAGTCGGCATCGTCACACTTCACCTCTTCATATCTCACCTCAGTAGCTTCCACCTCTCGGTATTTGGCTTGAAATCGTTCGTTGTTTTTCTCCATTGCAGCGGAGTCAAGCTCAAGTGAAGTGATGATATTCGGTTTTCTATCAGCTGTCTTTCCCAAAGTAGCCCACGGGCATTGTTCCCTAATTTCCTGTTCTGTTCTTCGCTGGCGCCAAGCAGGCAGTTTTACCTTTTCCATCATCTGTCCGATGACTCCATCGGTAAGTATCATGGATGGATTGCGATACTTAAACGCCAAGTCGAATGCCAAGCCAACAAAATCGGCCATTTCTTGCACTGAATTAGGAGCCAAGGTGATCAGTTTGTAGTCGCCATGTCCACCTCCTTTAACAGTCTGAAAATAGTCGGCTTGTGACGGTTGAATGGTTCCCAATCCAGGGCCACCACGTTGCACGTTCACAATGAGAGCCGGTAATTCTGCTCCAGCCATGTAGGAGATTCCCTCCTGTTTGAGGCTTATACCAGGACTTGAGGAAGAGGTCATTGCATACTTTCCACAAGCAGCGCCAGCATATACCATATTGATGGCAGACACTTCGCTTTCTGCCTGAAGTACCACCATACCGGTAGTTTTCCAGGGAGCTTCTTCCATGAGTGTTTCGATGATTTCAGACTGGGGTGTTATAGGATAACCGAAGTAGCCATCTACACCATATCGAATGGCCGCATGTGCGATAGCCTCGTTACCCTTCATCAATGCTATTTCTTCAGACATACAATTAATATTTTATCCTACTTTTACCTTGTAGACTGTTAGACATCCATCTGGGCATACATAGCCACAGTTAGCGCATCCGATACAAGCTTCTTTGTTTTTCATGTATACATAGTGATAACCGCGGTCGTTCACTTCTCTCGGTTCCAGTTCTAGTACGTGGGTGGGACAAGCCACCACACACAGATCACATCCTTTACAGCGATCTGTGTTTACAACTACATAACCTTTAAATTTTGCCATTATTTGGAGTGGTTTTTAGTTGGCACAAATATAACTTAACTTTATGAGCCATTCAATTTTTCTATGTTAATTTTTGGCTTCTCTATTTGTTGGACTTAGATGTAAGCACACTTCATCCACATCCACCAATACAATTTCAGAGAGAGTTGGTGTATTTGAAAATGCTTTTGCTAAGCATAGAGTAGAGTTCTTCCTTCTCAGGGTCCATGAGCAATGCACGGTGTTTTTCCATGACATTTTCGTCGTTCCGCACAGCTGGTCCTGTTTGTGCTTCAGAGGGTGTCATTGTTGTAATCTTTGAAGCAGTCTCGTTAATAAGAGGTATAAGTATTTCGAAAGGAATATCCTCTTTGTTGATTATCTCAGCTGCCAAAGTATACATATGATTTACGAAGTTGCAAGCGTAGACTGCAGCCAAGTGTAGAAAGCGACGCTTTTCGCTTGAGAGGAGTTGTATCTTACCCGAGACAGTCGCTGCAAACTCCTCAAGTTGATGTGAAGTAGCGGCATTACTTCCTTCTACAAAAATGGGAATAGCATCAAAAACGATCTTTCGCTTTTTACTGAAGGTCTGCAGAGGATACAGAACTCCATAATTAACATGATGTTCAGCAAAGATATTCATTGGTAGACTTCCGGCAGTATGTACCCAAAGTCCCTCTGTTTGTGGCATCTGTTCAATTACATCAGGTAGGGCATCATCCTTTACCGAAAAGAGATATAACTCTGCTGTAGGATTGATTTGAGAGAGATCATTTATCGGTGCTGCTCCAATTCTATTGGCCAGTATTATGGCATTTTCTAAGGTCCTACTATATACCTGCAGAACTTCGTGATGTGCTGCATAACATGCTTCAGCAAGATGTGTTGCCAAGTTTCCGGCACCAATAAATACTATTCTCATCGCTTCTTATTCACTTTATTATCTTCTCCCTCTATTGTGTTTGTCACTAACTTCCAGCTTCAATCCCATTTTTTCAATGCCATGAAGTGGATTATCATCCATAATATGCTTCAGTTGTATTACGTAATGGTATGTGGTGTCTAGTGGCACCGACAAATAGAGAGGTAATGAGAGTTGATAAAGGCCACCAACACCGTCACCAAGCCAGCGACCGAAATCGTCGGCAAGAAAATAATGCACCTTCTCATATTGCAGCGTTGTATCGGTTAGATTATGTGCCACTTGCATCCAGATATCACGATATGGATATCGTCCATTCGAAGTGATCTCAATTGAGAGATCGTATGGTACTCCTAGATTTAGAGCAGTGGCATCTATTTTGAATTGGATGACACTATCGCTATACCACCGGCCTCTGTCTATGTGTCGATACTGGTAAAAAACGCCCTCATTATTGCAGGAAACAAGAAATAAAATAAATAGGAATATAAATAAGAAACGTGTGTTATCCCTGACTTTCATTCCCTTTACCTGATGGTCTTTGATTGCGTTTATTTTTGTTACCTGATGATTGAGCGGGGCGCTTTCTGCGATTTTTTTTCTTTTTATTATTATTTTTGCTGTCGTCATCGAAACGGGTGATGCTTTGATCCTCCAATATATCTCCTCCGGTAAACGTATGTCCGTTCCTGTTTACCTCTTCCTTTTCGGCGGTTAATTTGAGTGGCTTTTGTCCTTTCTTATTTAAAGCAATAATCTCGAACACACGCTCCTTGGGAATTGTAACAAGGTTACTTGCATTAAATTTATCAGTTGAGTAAGTCATCTGACCAGAAAAAATATCCGTCTTGAAATGGTAGTAACTTGAGTCTTTGGTCTCCAATACAATCTCTCGAGATGGCAATCCACGTTGAGCCTCCACATAAGCATCCACTTCATAATTGAGGCAACACTTCAATTTACCACATTGCCCAGCTAGTTTTTGAGGATTAATGGAAATGTCTTGGTATCGTGCTGCTGTTGTTGAGACAGATACAAAACTCGGCATCCAGCTACTACAACACATTTCACGACCACATGGACCAATACCGCCAATTCGACCTGCTTCTTGGCGAGCCCCGATTTGTTTCATTTCTATCTTCACTCTGAACTCGCTCGCTAGTACCTTTATGAGCTCTCGAAAGTCGACTCTCTCATCGGCAATATAGTAGAAGATTGCTTTGTTGCCATCACCCTGGTACTCAACGTCGCCAATTTTCATTTGCAATCCCAATTCTTCTGCAATCTGGCGAGATCGAATCATGGTAGGCTGCTCCTTAGCTTTGGCCTGTTCATATTTTTCCAAGTCAGCAGGGCGTGCAATGCGATAAACCCGTTTAAGACCTCCATTGGCATCTTCACGGAAGTTATACTTCTTCATCTGCAACTCCACCAATTTACCAGTAAGAGTCACCTTGCCAATATCATGGCCAGGCATGGACTCAACCGCAACAAGGTCGCCCAGCTGCAAATCAAGGTTGTTGCTATTGATGTAATAGCCCTTACGGGTATTTTTAAACTGCACCTCCACCATCTTCGAAAGATTCTGAAACTCCGGAAAGTCGTGTAACCAGTCGTAGATATGAAGTTTGTTATTATGAGGAGTGCAGCCTTTGCAACTTTTGGTATTTCGTACAGTCACCGTCTTCAGTGGGACGATATCCGCCATTTTATCCGATAAAATTTCTTTGTCCATATATATTTAATCGCTTTCGATGAACGACATGCGTGACTTTTTGATGATTATAAAAAATAGAACCTGCAATTTACAAAATTATTTTCTGAAAAATAGGGTTACTTTTAAACAAAGATCGAGGAATATAATTCGGGCATTACCATTTTGTTCTATTTGTCGGTGTGCTAACGTAAACTCCTCAACAAAAGCTTCAATGTTTCGCTCATTGATGTATGGAGAAAAGCGTTCACCGAACTTTCTCTCCTCTTCATTCAAATAAACAAGAGTTGGCTCGTGAAGGTTGTTCACAAAATACTCTCGAAACATACGCAAGGCATACAGTAAAAAACTCTTCTGCATCTCCCGACCAATACCTGCCAGTTCAGTTGCGGTTTCCTTAATTGATTTAATATTGCCCGATACCGACGATCGCATCATTCTTACGAAAACATCAAAGAAATATTGCATTTCCTCTGATGAGCTTATCAGTTCAATTGCTTTGGTGAAACTTCCACGGGCAAGGTGCGCATAAGTTGCTACTTCAGTTTGCGTTAGTCCAAATTGCAGCTGTAGAGCAGCCTGCATCTCTTGGTGTTCAATTGAACGAATGTGGAGAGGTTGGCAACGCGACCAAATAGTCTGCAGTACATTCTCTGGGTCTTCCGACACAAGCAGGAATACCGTATTTGCAGGAGGTTCCTCTATCATTTTAAGGAGTTTATTGGCACAGGCAACGTTCATCTTCTCGGGCAACCACACAATCATCACCTTATATGGAGCTTCATAGACCTTGAGGTTCAACTTCCGAATAATTTCATCACTCTCTTTGGCGTAGATGATTCCCTGAGCGTTCTCCGCTTTTATGTAACCAAGCCATCGGTTAAGATTGAAGTAATGGTACTGCGACAGAAATTCACGCCACTGAGGCAAGTACTCATCACTCACCTTCGACTTTATCACAGGGAAAACAAAATGCAAGTCAGGATGTGCCAACTTATTGAATTTTTGGCATGAAGGGCATTCACCACAAGCATCCTCTGTACCTGGGTGAGCACAATTAAGATAGCGTGCATATGCAATGGCAAGAGGAAGCTTCCCCACCCCTTCCGGACCGTAAAAGATGCGAGCATGTGGAACAAGCCCCTGTTGTACAGAATGGATGAGATGTTTTTTTACATCGTGTAGCCCTATGACATCTCTAAAATACATCAATAAACAGCACTTGCTACTTTGTATACACTCTCAGTTGCCATTAACGCATAAAAATGAATGCCTGGGACATTGTGATTCATCAGGTCCTTGCATTGAGCAATACACCATTCTACACCCACCGCTTTGGCCTCCTCATCGTTCTTACAGCTGCGCAATTCCTTCTCCAGGTCGGTAGGAATATCTGAACGGAACACCTTTGGTAAAACAGTGAGTTGGTTCTTCAAATGGATAGGTTTGATACCTGGGATAATGGGAACCGTGATACCAGCTTCACGGCATCGATCTACAAAAGCATAGTACTTGCTATTATCGAAGAACATCTGTGTAACCAGATATTCAGCACCCTGATCAACTTTCATTTTAGTATAGTAGAGCTCCGACTCCATGTTGGGAGACTCTTCATGTTTTTCAGGGTAGCATGCCATTCCGTATGAGAATGGCACATCGGGCGGAGTGAAAGTGGTTCCATCGAAAGCAATGCCCTTATTGAAGTTGTTCACTTGCTCCTGTAAGCCGGTGGCATGTAAGTGTGAGTCCATTTTCAACTGATCGGCATCGAGCTTTCGGGTATCCCCTCGCAGCAACAGCAGGTCTGTTACACCAAGGAAAGAGAGATCTATCAGTGCATACTCGGTTTCCTCCTTTGAGAATCCCCTTGAAATGATGTGAGGCACAGCTTTAATGCCATATTTGTTTTGGATAGCAGCCGCAATAGCAACTGATCCGGGACGCTTACGTATATGTATCTTTCTATAGACACCCTGTTCATCTTCTTTGTATTCGTTCTCGCTATGGTGCGTAGTTATATTGATGAATCTGGGGTCAAATTCCTTCAATCTATCTATCGTATTGAATATTTGCTGAATACTATTCCCCTTTAATGGAGGAAGCAGTTCAAACGAGAAAGCCGTTTTTCCCGTTTGGTTGAAAAATTCCGATACTTTCATCTGTTTGCCATCTTCGATTTAACTATTCAACCTAAACTTGCACAGGTGGTGTCGTGAAAGAGTGTTGCGGAGTCTTCATATCCGAACAAACACCATTATAGGGACAAATATACAGGAATATATTGTGATCTATATCACTTGATTACTTAAATATTGCCCGTATCACATCCATACCATTCGCATATAGAACAAGACCCAGCAAGAGGACCATGCCGGCTATTTGTGCATATTCCATAAATTTCTCATTGGGCTTACGTCTTACAATCACCTCATAAATAAGGAACATAACATGCCCTCCATCAAGCGCCGGAATAGGAAGTATGTTCATGAAAGCAAGAATAACCGATAGAAAGGCTGTCATCATCCAAAACGACTCCCAGTCCCATTGAGCCGGGAACAGGTTTCCAATAGCGCCAAATCCGCCAAGAGAAGATGCTCCCTCCTTGGTGAATACATATTTGAACTGGGCTACATAATCTTTCAGTGTTTGAACACCCATACGAATACCAGCTGGAAACGACTCCAAGAAGCCATATGTTTTTGTTACTGTTTGGTAAACCTGAGCAGGCCCCATCGCATAGAACCCCAATGTCCCTACAGAGTCAACAGCTACTTCGGTAGTATATAATACACCATTACGGTAATAATCGAGCAAGACCTCACTGTTGATGTTGGAACTAAGTAAAGTACGCAATTCCCCAAACACAGTTATGGGAGTGCCGTTAAGTCCCACAATGCTGTCTCCCTTCATCAATCCCGCTTTTTGAGCAGCACTCCCTTCCGCAGTAGCATATACAACAGGTGGTACACGGTAGTTCGCAAACCCCTCTTTATCAGCCAGTAGACTCTGCATCAACGACTGAGGTATTGCAAGTTGCATCTCCTCTCCGTTCCGCAGCACTGTTACCGTTTGGGCACTGGCCACATCGAGCAAGGTACGCACTCCGAAACGTTCCAGTTCTTTATCGTCGGCTCTCAACAGAATATCACCATCTCTGAAGCCGGCATTTTTTGCAGCCTGGCTAAACTCCATTCCCTGCGTAACGTTCTTCAGGGGGAGATAGGTATCATTCCAGGTAAAGAGCACCATGGAGTAGATAAAAAAAGCCAGCAACAGGTTAAAGAGCACACCAGCAACCATTACAAACAATCTTTGCCAAGCTGGTTTCGATCGGAATTCCCATGGTTGAGCCGGCTGGGCCAACTGCTCTTTATCCATCGATTCATCGATCATGCCGGAAATCTTCACGTAGCCCCCAAGAGGAAGCCATCCAATTCCGTATTCAGTCTCACTGTTCTTGGGTTTATACCGAAAAAGGGCAAACCAAGGATCGAAAAAAAGATAAAACTTCTCTACCCTGATCCCAAACATACGGGAAAAAATATAGTGCCCAAATTCGTGTACCACTACTAGGATCGATAAACTGAGAATGAGCTGAAGCGCCTTAATTAAAAATATCTCCATTATATGATATTACTAGTTTACGTATTTTGATTTAACTCTCTATGTATATTTCTTTCTGTTACTATCAAAATTAATTCAAAACATTGATAGTATTCAAATTCAACTATTGATAATTGAGCCTTCATATTGGGCTTCCATCATTTCCCTAACTTCACGATCGCTTTGCAAATAATCGTCGAGAGTAGGCTCCTGCACAAAGGTTGCTTGCTGCATAGCTTGTTTAATGAGGCTACTCATCTTACGAAATCCGATACGCTCCTGTAGAAAGAGTGATACTGCCACCTCATTAGCTGCGTTAAGGATACATGGCATATTACCTCCAGTATAAATTGCTTCGTACGCAAAACCCAAGTTCGGAAAACGATCAGTATCTGGTTTCTCAAAGGTGAGCTCTGCCAATTCAACAAAATTAAGTGGTTTGCCACCCAATGCGAGTCGCTGAGGATAGGAGAATGCATATTGTATGGGAATGCGCATATCAGGCTGTCCCAATTGCGCCATGATAGAACCATCCTTGAACTGCACCATGGAGTGAATGATGGACTGAGGGTGAACCAGCACTTCTATCTGATCGGGAGTTACATCAAAGAGCCACTTGGCCTCAATCATTTCAAAACCTTTGTTCATGAGGGTAGAGGAATCGACGGTCACTTTAGCACCCATACTCCAGTTGGGATGTGCCAATGCTTGTGTCTTTGTCACTTGTTCCAACTCCTCTTTTTTATATTTCCTGAAGGGCCCTCCAGAGGCGGTTAGCAGAATCTTATCAATTTCATTGTCCCCCTCACCATTTAAACATTGAAAGATGGCAGAGTGCTCTGAATCGACCGGCAGGATGGCAGCGCGGTGTTTCATAGCCAATTCGCTAATCAACTCCCCTGCAACAACCAGTGTTTCTTTATTTGCCAATGCTATAGCCTTACCTGCCTTGATTGCGTTGATGGTAGGTTTCAATCCACAAAAGCCCACCATTGCGGTGAGCACCATGTCTATTGCGTCATCCTTCACTACCTCCTCTATGGCACTACTACCCTGCCACACCTTAATAGAAAGGTCACTCAAAGCATCTTTCAGTCGGTTATAGTGCGACTCGTTTGCAATCACCACTATCTCAGGGAGAAAAGCACGAGCCTGTTGAATAAGCAGCTCAACCTGGTTATTGGCAACTAACGCATAGGCAGTAAACCTGTCGGGATGCCGAGCAATGACGTCCAGAGCCTGCGTTCCAATTGAACCGGTTGAACCCAGTATAGCGATGTTTCTTTTTTTTACTTCCATTCCGAAAACGGATTACCCATAAGGCTTGCAAAGATAATAAAAATACGAGTTCTTCGGGAATTGCCAATCCCCTTATTGTTATTCAGCCATGACAGTCTGAATTTGTTGGATTGCCTCATCAATGCTGTAGGTTATCACATTTTTACCTTCGTGTGACACTACCCAATGTTGATTCACCTCATCTACAGTTAACACAATTGGTGCCTCCTGAATGATTCTAAAGCCTCTTCGTGTAAGCGCCTTGGTTGTCCAACGCGCCATAAGGCTATCAGGATACTGCACTCTTGTAGAGATTGTTTTATTAAGCATTTTCTGTACAACAAAGCTTCCATACTCTTTATCAAATTCATAGGAAGGATGTTGAAAGACTCTGTCGAAGATACCTTTGAGCACCAAATCTTCCGGTGCCCCCACAGTGACCCCTTTTTCTTTCTCCATGAGCCACAACTTATCGGCAACCTGTATAGCTGTCTCCAGCTCATGGGTCGATAAAAAGATGGTTTTGCCTGTTTCCCTCGCAAGCTTTTGCAACAGCAACATAATGTTAATACGGTTGGGAAGATCCAGATGTGAGGTAGGCTCATCGAGTAGAATTATGGCCGTATCTTGCGCCAGTGCGCGGGCAATGAATACTCGTTGTCGCTCTCCATCAGATAGTTCATGGATATTACGATGGGCAAAACCTTCAAGATAGGTCATTTCCATTGCATCATGGATGATACGTTCATCCTCCTTGGTAAGACTACCAAGCCATCCGGTGTAGGGATCCCGACCTATTGCGATAAGCTCCTGCACTGTGAATGATGCAACGGGTTGTTGCTCAGTAAGGACCACAGAAAGCAACTTAGCCCTCCTTTTGGGGGATATCTCCTGCAGGTTCTCCCCATTCAGCTGTATGCTCCCTTGCAAGAGAGGCTGAAGACAGGCTATGGATCGCAACAGGGTTGATTTTCCACATCCATTTTTGCCAATCAATGCAATCAGTTCACCCTCAGCAGCAGAGAGAGAGAGGTTGGACTGCACAATCTTTGTCCCCCCGCTGGTTGGATAACCTATACTAACATGTGAAAGTTTGAGAAAAGGCATTCTGTATCTGTGATTCGGGAGACTTTTTACTTGTCTTATTCTGCTATCAATCCTTCGGGGAGGCTCATTTCGATTTTCTTTTTCGCCTCGTCGACACCCATAATAAAATCTTCTGTGGCAGGTATCAGTAGTTCATTTTCCTCTTGTTCCACCACAAATAGCACATTGATGGTACTGCTGTCCACATCACGAATAATGCCGATGGTCTCGCCAAACTGATCAACAATGGTATACCCAACAAAGTGTTCCCAATCGTCGTTCAATTCACCGGCTGCTTCACCGATGGCCTCACGAAGAAGAAAGACATTTGTGTTTGTGTAACGCGCAGCTTGCTTTTCATCGTTTACATCTTCAAACTTCACCCGTGCCGAGACATCGGTAGCGTATGTGAACTCCTCCACAAAAAAAGGAACAGGGATTCCTTCTATTTCCAGAAAATAATAATCGGTATCAATATCGGCAAAAGCAGCCTTCTGAAACAGAACCATTATCTCTCCCCTTATGCCGTACGGTTTCTGAGTACGACCTATCAACAGGATGTCGTCCCGCGAGATCATCTGTACTATTTTTTACGTTGATACTTAATATTCTTGAGCTTATCTCGGTTATTATTGGTCAACTTCACTTCGGGTATTGAGTGTGTGTCGATGCTTAATTTTATTTTACCATCAGAAAGATCATACAGATCATGAAATATCTTCTCATCATCCGGCTCTTTGTTCCACTGTGCGTAGGATCGTTTCATCTGACTCAGTAGCATTTTAATCAGATGTTCTTTCTTGTCATCATTCTCCATCGAAGCAGCTATTTTAATCATACGCTCCAGTATCTTTCCATAGTGGCGATAGCGCATATTGGGTCTGCTGTAATCGAGATGACCGGGTGCGTTAAAGAGTTCCTCCCGTGTGATCACCTCGTATGGATAATCAATCTCCAACTTAAAGTCGGACATGATTGCCAAATGATCCCAAAGTATATGCTTGAAGTTATTCACATCGCGCAAGTGTGGAAACATGCTTCCCATGATGTCGATGATGGTGTAGGCACATTTTCTGCGTTCCTCTGGGTCTTTAATTGAGACACAGTGATCTACCATATTCTGGATATTGCGCCCATATTCCGGCAGAAATAGTTTTTCTTTTTGGGTGTTGTATTGCATTTTTATTTCGTTAAAAGGATTGTCTGTTCTTGATTTCATTGATCGGTAATTGGCCGAACACTATTATCGTAACTTTAACAGGTCGCCTTCTTCCGGTACATATTTGTAACTCTTTTTATTCAGGCGATAAAGATTTCTCAAATTGATTCCATATTTCTGAGAGATGCTTCGCATCGATTCTCCCACTTGCACGATGTGATAGTTATAAGGTTTATCTGCACGTGCCTTTTTCTTCTGAAAATAGACAATATCCCCTTCGTTAAGAGGGAAATCCTCCGGTGCCTCATTGTATGCAAGTAACTCTTTTTCGTCGAACCCAAACTCCTTGGCTATGCTGGCAAAGGAGTCACCTTGCACAGCAATTACATAAACCAGATTGTGAGTGATGTAAGGTTGGTGCGTCCATGTAACTTGTGTTACTTCCTTATCTTTCTGTTTATTTCGATCACTACTTGTTACACCTTTCCGATATTTACGATCGTCGAACCGATAAAGTTCATAGTCTTCAATTAGTTTGATCAACTTATTAGCATATGCTTTGTCGGTGGCATATCCCATCTTTTGTAGGCCACGTGCCCATCCTTTGTAATCAGTAATGGACAGTTCGAACAATGCTCGGTAACGAGTTCCGTTCACCAGAAACTCGGAGTGATCCTGATAGGAGTCCTCTACCCTTGCATACTTACGAAAACAATCATTGGGGTTGTCATCTGCTGCATATACCTTAGGTCCCGTCCAATTCTGGTGACACTTTATCCCAAAATGGTTGTTCGATTGGCGTGCCAAACTACTCATACCTGCCCCTGACTCCAGTATGCCCTGAGCAAGGGTTATGGATGCCGGTATTTTGTAGCGCTCCATATGTGTAATGGCCAAGTCACCATATTTAACAATATAGTCTTCGTAAGTTTTCGATCGACTTTGTGCGGTGAGATTTCCTGCTACAAAGAAAATTGAGAGAACGACAAAGAACGATAATTTATAATTATATTTGTGCAACAAAATATGCATGAGGATATGAAAGAAATCAATTTAACCACAAAGATAGCTGTTTATCTGTTAGAGGAATGCTCCGACATAGAAAAAAAACTCATTGAAGCTGCAAAAAGTGCAACGTTAAAAGCTTATGCACCTTACTCCGAATTTCTAGTGGGTGCAGCCGTCTTGTTAGAGAACGGAGATATTATAATGGGCAACAATCAGGAAAACGCAGCTTACCCCTCCGGTTTGTGCGCAGAACGCACGGCCGTTTTCTTCGCCAATGCCACCCAACCCGATCAGAAAGTGGAAGCTGTGGCAGTAGCTGCTTGGCACAAGGGCGCGTTTACCCATGATGTTATTACTCCATGTGGAGCTTGTCGTCAGGTGCTGCTGGAAGTTGAAAACCGTTTTCAATCTCCCGTGAAGATACTGATGTACAGTGAAGATGGTGTTTATGTAGTTTCTACCATCAAAGATTTATTGCCTCTCAGTTTTGGTGATGAGATGTTGAAGTAATCAACTCTTCATTTAAAAAGAGGCTTCGTACAACGTAACCAGGTACCACTTTTTGTTGATTAACGAAAAGTAGTAATCGGCATAAATACCGTTGTCAATGCCTCGTATTTCCACCACTGCGGTATCGTTTGTAAAGCGTACTGCTTGGTAATACTGGTCGTAGGGGCGAGTCAGGAATGTACTGTCATACGAAAGATCTATCATTTCCCAATCATATTTACCAATGGTTTCATGCATGGGTGCCATTCCCTCATGACCAGCATCGGGAACGATGATATTTATGGGAAATTTAATCCTTTCTATTTGAAATGATTCTTCCGTACTGAATTTTTGAATGAACTTATCAAACTCTTCCGAGTCAGCAAGGGCCACATCATTGGTACTACTGAGAACCTCTTTTTCCCTTGTCTCACTCCCATTTTTCGTGTTCTTGTTTGTTGAACCTTGGGAACAGGAAAAGATAAGAGAAATAAGTAAACAGGGAAAGATAAGACCTTTTAGTTTCATTTTTTATATTTAAATAAATACCTTCGTACGAACCGGTTTTAACGGTCCTTTTTCTTCTCTCGAAGGCAAATAACCTATTCTGATGCAAAGGTATAAAAAAAGTTGATACCCAAACAGTAAAGCGATTTTTTTCGATAAAAGAAAATATCGTTACCTTTGTTTTATTAAAGTATCAACAGATGAACCTTTCAGATGAAATAATTCAATTATTCTCCCGACAACAGGAGCAATGGCCTCAGTTGAAGCATGCCATTAGCCAACAAAAACAAAATCAGGAGCGTGTATTGACTTGGGGGAACGATTTTACGGTGGTTGTACAGTGTAATCCTACTAGAATAGTATCCACAGGGGCCGGTATCGATCGGCAAACAATTGAGAAAAGGCCCTGTTTCCTTTGTGCTGAGAATAGATCATCTTCACAAGAAGGTATTCCTTTTATGGGAAAATACATCATCTTATGTAATCCCTATCCCATACTAGAGAATCACCTCACCATATCCCTCCACTCACATGTACCGCAACGTATTCGAAGAAAGATTGGCGATATGCTTTCACTAGCAGCAGAACTTCCCGAATATGTAATTTTTTACAATGGCCCCCTCAGTGGTGCATCAGCTCCCGATCATTTTCATCTGCAGGCAGGACGTAAATCACCGATATTGCTTCAGGGCGAATCTGAATTACGTACATGCATGATGATTGAGAGCAACAACAAGGAAGAAGTTGAAGAGTTGTTTGAGGAGGTATATCAATATCTTCATTACCGACAACCAGACGAGGAGGAACCAATGATGAATGTAATTGCCTTCACAGAAGAGAACCAGTTTAAATTGCATATTTTCCCCCGAAAGGCCCACCGCCCCCGGCAATATTTTGAAGAAGGAAACAAAAAATTGCTGATCAGTCCGGGTGCTCTCGATTTGGCAGGTCTCATCATCACAGTACGAGAAGAAGATTTCACGAAATTAAACAAACAAGACATTGAAGATATCTACTCACAGGTATCGTTGCAGATAATATAGTGGTCAAAAGTATACAATTGAACACCAAAGCCAAAAGCTTTAACAAACAGACATATGGAAAATTCAGAGATCATTTTACTCAATATCAATGGAGAAGATAAAGTAGGACTTACAGCTGCTCTGACTGAAATACTCGCGAAACATGATGCTTTTATTCTCGACATCGGTCAATCGGATATCCACAGAAACCTATCGCTAGGTATACTGTTTAAGTCGATGCACAACAACTCCGGTGAAATATTGAAAGACTTGCTCTTCAAAGCCTATGAAATGGGAGTGAATATCCGATTTACTCCCATCTCGGCAGAACGTTACTCCAATTGGGTAAGTTTACAAGGAAAAAACAGGTATATCATTACCCTGCTGGGAAGAATTCTGACGGCCAAACAAATTGCAGCCGTATCGAAAATTATTGCCGAGCAGAATCTCAATATCGACAACATGATTCGTCTCACTGGACGTATTCCTCTCAACGAAGAGGAGCGAGCCACCAAATCGTGCGTTGAACTCTCAGTGCGGGGTACACCCAAAGACAGACAGCAGATGCAGGAAGCATTTCTCGAACTCTCCTCAACACTTAATTTCGACATCTCCTTCCAGGAAGAAAGCATGTATCGTCGTATGCGCCGCCTCATCTGTTTCGATATGGACTCCACCCTGATACAGACTGAAGTAATTGATGAACTTGCAGAAAGAGCTGGTGTGGGTGAACAGGTAAAAGCCATCACTGAGCTGGCCATGCAGGGGGAGATCGACTTTGAAGAGAGCTTTCGTCAGCGGGTAAAATTGCTGAAAGGGCTCGATGTGTCGGTAATGAAAGAGATTGCCACTCAACTCCCCATTACAGAAGGACTTGAACGGTTGATGAAAGTACTGCAGAAAGTAGGGTTTAAAACAGCGATCCTTTCAGGAGGTTTCACCTACTTCGGTAATTATCTGAAAGAGAAATATGGGTTCGACTACATGTATGCCAACGAGCTGGAGATTGTCGATGGCAAACTCACCGGTAATTATGTAGGCGATATCGTAGACGGTAAAAGGAAGGCTGAACTGTTGCGCCTCATTGCCCAGGTTGAGCGAATCGATCTACGTCAGACGGTTGCCGTGGGCGATGGAGCCAACGACTTACCCATGTTGGGTCTTGCCGGTTTGGGCATCGCCTTTCACGCCAAGCCAAAGGTAAAACAGAATGCAGATCAGTCACTTTCAACCGTTGGGATCGATGGAATCCTTTACTTTCTGGGATACAAAGACTCCATGCTCGACAGTAAAATACTGGGTGAATAAAACAACCGATAAATAATTTTGGTGAATCGTAAAAAAAGAATCGTATGGATTACGTGGATATGTTGTTGAATCGCCTCGATGGTGAAATGGAATCGAAAGTACCCGCTCATGCACTGGTGTGTTTTAGTCACCCGGAAACAGGCAGGAAGCTAAGTCGGATGGTATCGGAAGTAATTCTTTCCAGAACCGAAAAATCACTCATCACCTTGCTTTATTTCACTCCCAATATCAACAGGTTGATGGAGGAAGAGCCGATTGACATTCTGCAAAGTAAGATGTTGACCGACTTCAAACCCAATTCAGAGAAGAGCAAAATCACCATGCGGTTATTTATCCGGGAGTCGGCCGATTGGGATTCCGAAATTCGCAAGATAGCTGATGAACAGAATTGCAACTTGGTGTTTGTTGGGTTCAATCCCTATGAAATTAAACTCGTTGATGCTGAAAAATATATCCGCCTGAAAAATGACCTATCCATCACCGAGACTGCAGCTTTAGCCCAGTTCGAAGAGCATGAAGCCGATATATTGAAAAACATTTCCTCCCTGTTTGACCGAAATAGGAATGCAACATGCCTCTTTCTCGACAATGGTGTAAAGGAGATCAACCAAGTATTTATCCCCGTGCTTTGTAAAGCAGATGTACATATTTTTAGTTTTCTATATCAGGCAGCCTTGAAGGAGAAAGTCCATGTCATGGTATGGGACGCTGTGGGTATCCTTCTTTCAGATCCAAGAATGCAGAAACTGTATCAACAAATCGTCAAAAAAAGCGACGGTAGAGTGCAATTATGGGATGCCAATAAAAAGATTGAAAAAGAGTTTATGGAGACCCAAGATCTGCTCATTATTGGACTTGAAGGATGGCGCAAACTGGCTGCTACGCCTCTTAATTGGAAAAAATCGCTTCCCTCTGCATTGATTATAAAAAATACAACAACCTGAACATATGATACAGTCATCACCTACAACAAAAATGCTGAAAGAGATTTATACACATATTGAACAGCGTGAATTGAAACAGGCTATTGACCGTGTCAAAGTAGCTGTGGAACATGTACAGAACTGGACCATAACTGAAAGAATTACAGAACTGGAGACCAACTACCGGTTTATGCTCCATTATCTAATTGAAGGCCAGAAGGATCCTCAACAACAATATATTTACGAGAAACTAATTCGCGATCTTTATGCAATAGCTGATGATGCCGCAGAATTATTGCTCTTGCAAGAAAGTTCTACACTTTATTTCGACAAGGCACGACTCCAACAGGTATGCACCTCTCCTTCAATGGATGATTATCGGAAAAACCTCCTCCAGCAAATAGATACCTTTTCCTTGATCGACCTCCTGGAAGAGGGAGAAGAAAAAGTACGACGGCTAAGAGAAAATGAGCTCGCATATGAAAAAATGTTGCAGGATCTCTTTTACATGCTTTTTGTTTCACCCAGGAGTCACGCTGATATGTTGGCCTCGTTTCGGGCATTTATTGATGATGACCATATTCCGGTGTACGATAAAAGTGTATTTATCTCTGCACTCACCTTGAATGTTCTCCAACGATTTGATGCAGGAAAAGTGGAACTACTTCTCGATATTTGTCGCCATCATGAAGTGGAACTAGTAATTCGAGCCATTATCGGTTTCATCCCTATATTCCAAACCTATAGGTCTCGTATACCGCTCTATCGGAACTGTAGCGAAAGGCTGAAGTTGCTGTCGGACGACAAACTGTTTAACCGTCGTTTTGTAGCTGCCATTCTTGGCTATATACAAGCACACGAAACCGAAAAGATCACCAAGAAACTCAACGAGGAGATCATACCGGAGATGATGAAATTGAGTCCGATGATTGGCAAAAAGATTAACCTGGATGAATGGATTGGCGAAAGTGGAGTGAATGAAAAGAATCCAGAATGGCAAAAGATATTGGATGAGAGTGGACTCACCGATAAACTTCAGGAGTTCTCTGAACTACAACTAAAAGGAGCCGACGTGTTTCATTCCACCTTTTCCAATTTGAAGTCCTACCCCTTCTTCAATGAGATGTGTAATTGGTTCCTACCGTTTAATCCTCGACACAGCAGCATCCGACAACTTTTTGAAGAGAAGGGTGAAGGCTCGTCTCTGATTGAAACCATGTTCAGCTCCTCGTTGATCTGCAACTCCGACAAGTATTCGTTTTGCTTTAGCATCATGATGATGCCGGAAAACTACCGCCGCATGATGATCTCCCAATTGGGTGCCGAAGGGGAAGAGCTCTCCCGGATGCAAGCCGAGGAAGCCATACTACAACCGCATCAGAAAGAAGATACCCTGATCAAGCAATATATACAGGATCTATATCGTTTCTTTAAACTTTTCCAACGCCGAAAAGAGTTTGTAGATATCTTTGATCTCCCGCTGAATTACCACCAAATTGAAGCATTTCATCCGGTGGTGCTGCAACCGCACAACTTGGAGAAAATTGCTCTCTATTATTTCGAAAAAAACAACTTCACCGAGGCGCTTACGGCCTACCAGATGCTAACCGAAATTGGGAATACCACCCAAAGTGAGGTTTGGCAAAAAATAGGGTATTGCAAACAGATGATACTCGATACGGAGGGAGCTTTAGAAGCTTATCTCCATGCCGATCTAATAGAAGAGAACAATACATGGGTTATGCAGCGTGTGGCACACTGCTACAGGGCGTTAAAACAACCTGAGACAGCTTTGACCTATTACCGCCGACTGGAACAAATCCGCCCCGACGACCTCCATATACAACTGCTCATTGGGCATTGCTACTTGGAACTGAAGGAGTACGACAAGTCACTCAACCGATATTTCAAGGTGGAACTGATCGACAGCAACAATCGCCGTGCATGGCGCTCTGTTGCTTGGTGTGCATTCCTCTCTCGCAAGTTCGATGTGGCAAGAAAATACTATGACCGCATATTGGAAGACAATCCCACCGCACACGACTGGCTCAATGCTGGTCATGTGGAACTTTGCCTGGAGGAGAATAAAAAAGCAATACAGTACTATCGATCATCGATGGAAAAAGCAGGTAGTTTTGAAGACTTCCGACTGATGCTGGCCGATGATGAGGATGAACTACAAGAGGCTGGGGTGAATACCAACATTCTACCCGTTATTTTGGACAAGATGCGTTATGATCTTTCATGACAAGAACAGAAGTGTCATTTGTCGATTAACGATACAGTTGATTTTGTAGGATATATTCGTACACCTTGGGTGGTAGAAATGCTCGTACATTTTTGCCTTCCTGTATGCTATTACGGATGAATGTGGAAGAGATCTCCAACTGAGGAGCATTAACCACTTTCACTGTTTGACTCAATGATTCGGGTATTTGTACATTTTCACCGGGTCGTGGGTAAACAATTAGGGGGTAGCGCTCCAAAATAAGTTTGTAATCTTTCCATCGGTCGAACAACAACCAGTTATCCCCTCCAATGATTAGAGAAAATTTTCTTTCAGGGTGCAGCTCTGATAGCAAATTTAGTGTATCAATTGTGTAAGATGGACGCGGCATATAAAATTCAACATCTGAAACCCGCATTGTGGGATAATCTTCAAGTGCCAAACGCACCATTTCCAGACGAACTGCATCAGATAGCAAGCTCTCTCTCTTTTTCAATGGACTGTGCGGTGTCACCACAAACCAAATTTCCTGTAGGGAAGTAAAGGCACTTATGTAGTTCGCCAACATAAGATGCCCCATGTGGATGGGATTAAATGATCCGGAGAAGAGGCCTGTTTCTAATCTGTTCATGAGCACAAATATAGAATTTAATTTCCGAACGTTGTATGGGTAGAAAAAAAAATCGATGCCTTTGCAGTACATCGATTTCTGTATTTTATTCGCTCTCGGTCTTTATCCTTTTCGTTTGAAGAGCGAAATAATCCAAAGTAACAGAATTGCTCCTACTAATGCGGTCACAAGGCTTCCTACTTTCCCCTCTGTTGATATACCCAGAAGATTAAATACCCATCCTCCAATTACAGCTCCGGAAATTCCAACCAATAAATTGACTAAAAAACCAAAGCCTCCTCCTCTCATTAACTTACCTGCAAGCCATCCGGCAATTGCACCAATTATAATCCACCAAATTAATCCCATAAATACTTCGTTTTTTATGTGAATACCTTTTGTTTAATGTGCGAGAAAACTTGGTCTCCTCTCCATTATTAACACTGTGCAACCAAGAATTGTTTAAAATGTGCAAAGAAATGTAGCTCACTCAACTCATTCGTTGCTTGTAATCTTCGTAGCCAAAACTGCGATAAAGGATGAACTCACCCGCTGTGCTCCATAGTCCGATGGAGGGATGCGTTACACCATTGAAGAGGGTAGTCTTTACTGTCGTATAGTGAATCATATCTTCAAACACCACAAGATCGCCCACTTGTAAGGGTTTATCGAACGACCAGTCACCCATGAAGTCGCCACTCAAACAGCTGTTACCCCCCATACGATAGGTGGGCTTCCCTTCTACAGCTTCATGATAAGCTCCACGGATGCGAGGCTTGTAGGGCATCTCCAAACAATCGGGCATATGGCATGCAAACGACACATTCAGCATGGCTGTCTTCACGCCATGATTCTCCACTATATCGGCTACTTTGGCCACTAGCACACCGGTCTCCCACGCAAATGCACTTCCCGGCTCAAGGATAATTTCAAGGTGAGGGTAACGTGCTTTAAATGCTGTAAGCAACTCTATAAGGTGCTCCACATTATATTCCTTGTGAGTCATGAGATGACCACCACCAAGATTAAGCCATGAGATCTGACCAAAGAGGTGACCAAACTTCTTTTCAACGACCTCCAGTGTTTTTTCCAAATCGAAAGAGTTACTCTCGCAGAGGTTATGCAAATGTAGTCCAGTGACTCCCTCTGGCAGCCTCTGCCCTATTCGGTCGATCGTGACACCTAGACGCGATCCGGGAGCACTGGGATTATAGAGATCGGTTTCAACCACCGAGTATTCTGGATTAATCCGCAATCCGCAGGATATATCGTTACCCGAGGCAATCACTTGCGGATAAAATCGCTCAAATTGCGACAGGGAGTTGAAGGTGATGTGGCTGCTATATTGCAGGAAAAGCGGAAACTCCTCGTCTGTATATGCAGGTGCATAGGTATGGGCCGGATTACCCATCTCCTCGTATGCCAATTGCGCCTCTGACACAGAACTAGCTGTTGAATAACCGATATATTCCCGCACTATTGGAAACGATTTCCAAAGCGCAAAGGCCTTGAAGGCCAATATTATATTTACACCTGCGCGCTCCTTCACCGATTTAATCAGTTGCAGGTTCTGCCGCAGCCTCTCCTCCTCCATTACATAACAGGGAGAAGGTATTTTAGTAAAATCAATCATGTAGTTTATACTTTTCAATGTGCACTTTTTCCCAGTGTAGGTTATTTAGGTCGGCAGGTGTTCTTTCCTTCTCTTTCTTGCCGAAGGCCAATACACAAAGTACCTCCAACGGCATGGGTATATCCAGTAGATTATTGATATACTCGCCGGAGGTTACGGTATCTGAATAATACCTATCTCGTACCTGCACCCAGCAACTTCCAATACCCAGCTCTTCAGCCTGCAGCTGCATATTGATGGCAGCAATGGATGCATCTTCAATCCATGCGGAACTATCAAGGGGATTCCCCAAAACCACTATAGCCAAGGCCGTATCGGCAATGAAGGAGGCACTATGGGGTTTGCATTGCGACAGGCTCACGAGCATCTCCTTCTGCTCCACAGCAATAAACTCCCACGAATGAAGGTTTTTGGATGTGGGAGAAAGCAATCCTGCTTCAAGAATCAGACGAGTCTCATCGGCAGTAAGTAACTCATCTTTGAATTTTCGTATGCTGCGACGAGTAAGCAGCAGTTGTTGAAAATTGTCCATTATACACTTTTTAAATTGAGGGTACAATGATACGAAAAAAAAAGGAAATTGCGAGAAGAGCAGTGTAGCGATCCGAATTAAGCACTTCAAAATCGGTCTCTTTTTCGTGCGTAATTTCTACAGGAAATGAGTTTATATAGAATAATTCCACATAACTGCTCTATTTTTTCTATTTTTGTGGACAAATAGGTGATTTGGTATGTATCAAGTTTCAAAAATAAAAGTGAAGTCCTATATGAAGATGGCCGATCTGATCGATGCCAACCCAAATCTGTTACTGATGCTGCAGCATTTCAACATCGATTTCAGGGTGAGCGACCAGACCGTGCAACAGATCTGCACTGCCTATGGCATTAGCGAGACCCTGTTCGTGGACATTGCCAATCTCTACAACGGATTTTCCACAAAAGCACACCGTTCCTACACGCACGATGATCTTATTAAGGTTATCGATTTTCTTAAGCAGAGCCACCACTATTATCGGTTCGATAAATATCCCCAGATAAGCTCCTACATACGGCAGTTACAGGAGAACCATTGCCGGAAAGATCTGAAACTGCTGGAGAAATTCTTCAACGAGTACTTTACAGAGGTAGTTGAACATCTTGACTATGAAGATCAGATAGCCTTCCCCTATTTCATCACACTTCTAACGCACAAAGGTGAACAGTGCAATCAGGAACGGTACTCTTCCATTGAATACGGTGATCATCATACCGACATTGAGTTGAAACTAATCGATCTGAAAAAGCTGTTGCTGAAATATATCAATATCGAAAACGACCTTGACCTGCGACGTAAATTATTCTTTGCGCTGTATGAGCTCGAATTCGATTTATACATTCATTCTCTTATTGAGGAGACCATTTTGATACCTGCGGGTATGGAAATTGAAAAAGAACTAAATGCGTAAGCCCTCGCTTCATATAGCCATTCTTGAACCTTCGCGAATTATCTTCGAAGGACTCCAGAGCATACTTTTTCAGTCGGACCTCGATTGCCGCGTGCATCGTTCCGAGAGCCTGGAGGATTTAACGGAACTGCTGGAGACTACTTCTCTGGATATTCTAATTGCAAATCCATTGCAATTTTTGAACCGGGAAAAGGAGATTCGTAGAATCCGCAAGCAGTATCCTTCCATGTCGATTGCCGGCATCGATTATGGCATAATCCAGAAACAGTCGATGCTCACTGATCTCTCTTTCACACTGTATGACTCTGTAGATCATATCATTCACCAGCTTTCTAAACTTGACACAAAGAATAGAAATTCAGGACTGCAAAATAATGAGGACGACAATCTCACGAAAAGAGAGATTGAGGTCCTCACAGGTGTGGTGAATGGTATGATGAATAAGGAAATTGCCGATGCACTCAATATAAGCGTTCACACAGTGGTACGACACCGAAAAAATATCACCATGAAAACCGGCATTCGCAGCCAATCGGGTCTCACTATTTACGCCATTTCCAAGAAGATTGTATCCATTGAAGATATCGACATTTAAAATTGCCAGTTTAACGATACAGCCATATTACGCGGATCGGTAGGATTTAGATATCCACCCCGATAGTAGGCTGTATACCCTTTTGAATTCAAGATGTTATTTACAAAAAATCGCAATTGACACCGATTTAATCGATATCCGGCCTGTAGATTAACGGTTGTGTAGGCATCAGCCAGGAAAGGCTTTACATCGGGCTGCACATTGTGTCCCGGCAATACCTTGTAGGTATATTCCGCAAATGGTCGCTCTCCTGTGTAGTAAAACCCGGCTCCCAACGACAGGTTTCTGAGTATTCCTTCAAAGAAGGTGTAATTGAACCATCCGTTTGCGGTATGTGCTGCTGTATTCATAGGAGCCGAACCCTCGTGGTAGTAGGGACTGTCGTGATAACTCGCATCAAGAAAGGCATATCCCAACACCGCATCCATGTTTTTCAAGATCTTACCTGTCAGCTCCAGCTCAATACCCTCTCTTTTCAAGTTACCTGCCTTGATATAATAACCGGTATTATTTCCGGCCTCATTAAGAGCAGCATAGGTAAGGTTGTTGTTCAAAATATGGAACCACGTTGCGTTGAAACGCAATCTGTTGCCAAACCATTCAGCCTTGAGACCTCCTTCGAATTGTTTTTCTCTCGATTCACCAACTGGAGTAACACGATCCTCCAACAGGTTGCTGGCTCCACGTATTGAAGTGGTAGTAGTATAAGAAGCAAACAGATTGATATTTTCGACCGGCGTAATAATTACACCCAGCAAAGGATCCCATACATCGCCCCCAGAGGTAGAGACACTGTAGTCGGTTATACCGCTCAGCTGACTATAACGAATGCCGAGAGAAAGTTTTGCATACCGGTTGAGGGTCATTACCTCCTGCAGCAGCATGCCATAAGCATACTCCTTGGAGTGTACCGGATCGCCGGGGAGAAGCGATACTTTTGGAGTTTGGTTGGAGATAGGTTTCAACACATCCACCGTATCCACTGTTACCGTGTTTGTGTTAATTGTAGTGAGATCGGTCCATCGGTAATCGAAGCCCAAATTGAACGTATGTTTCACACTACCCGTAAAGATATCTTTCCCAATTAGATCGAGCTGAAACACTCCATTCTTATCATCTCGTTCACTGCCGCTGTAGGCGCGTGAACGAAGATTAAAGTTCCCCGTCTGCATAGCATTCTTAAGTGGTGAAGCAAGAGATGCAATCTTCAGTTGACTCATATCGGAACCGGCATAAGAGACACGCAAGCTGAGGAAATCGTTGAGCGTACGATACACCTGGGCCAAGTATGTAAGTGTATTGGTTGTCTGCCGGTCGTTTGCAAAACCCAAAAAAAGATCATGCGGCATTTCAAACACATTGAAAATACTATCGGCACTAAGGTTCACAGTACCTTGATCGGGGGTACGGGAATCGTGCATATAATCCATTTCCAGTGTAACACTTGTCTTGTCGTCAGGGCGCCAGGCAAATGAGGGGTTCAGATATACACGATCTTTGGTAACATGTACCCGATAACTGTTTCCAACCTCCCATGCCCCATTGATACGAAAGGCCGTACGCTGTTGTTTGTCTGTCACAAACTGCACATCGAAGGTGGGCCGTAGCTGTCCCCAGCTACCCGTTCGAAAACCGATATTACCTGCATTGATAAAACGAGGAGTCTTGGTGGCAATATTGACCACACCACCCGCCGAACCGAGGTCGTTACCCAATCCCTGTGCAATGGCAGCTGAACCACGCAGTATTTGAATGGTCTCCACACCCTGCATATCGGTCAGAAAACCGGTTCCCCGAAAATCGGAGTGAACCCTCACACCATTTTTAACAACCGGTATACCTCTATATCCACGTGAAGTAAGACTCTCAGTGGTATTACCGAAAGTAGCAAATGTTCCTACACCCGGGGCATTCCTCACGGCATCGTTCAGCGTGAGTGCACCTTGGTCGCTGATCATCTTCTGTGAAATCACCGATATACTTTGCACCTGTTCATCGAGGCGTAGAGGTATGCGGGTAAGGGCATCCATCTTCTCCGGACGCTCACGTCGTCTACCAAACACCTCTACTTCCAACAGTACATGATTCTCTCGGTCTAAGCGGAATGTATCCTCTTGAACCACTCCCTGTTGAAAATCAATCTCCGTAACCAGCGGTTTATATCCCATATAATTAACCACCACTACGTGTTTACCTCCTGGCACATTTCCTATGTTGAATACACCCGAAAGATCGGTATCGTCGCCAATACCCAATTCCTCCAGAAAGACCGTAGCGCCAATGAGTTCCTGTTCCTCCTGGTCCATTACAATCCCTTTGAATATGCCATTTTGTTGAGAATAGAGATCTCCAAAGCCTAAAGAGAGGCTTATTAGCAGGATAACCATTTTAGTTTTCATCGCTTGTTGAATTTAATCTACATCAACACCCATGTTTTATGTTGTTGATTGTGCGCTTAGTTTTATTTAGTTTACCGGATACAAAGGAAAGTGAAAAGTAAGGAGGTAACAATCCCATAAAATCACCATTTAAACACCGGAGAATACCCATTAGAGGCAATTGAAGTGCGCGCTTGTCTGTTCTGTTAACATGCCCTAAATGGGTAATGGTCTTTTTTTGAAAACCCATCGTACTAATTTGATACAGGGTTTTCTTCATTTTCCATGTTTTTGTTAAACAATTTAACGTGATCATACGTTTCTATTTCCTTACAGAGATACATTTTATTTTTACACATTAAAATCATAGATTCAAAAACACTGACTTGATATGTCATCGCTTACGACCTAAGCATGAAAAAAAATAATTAATCATATGAAAATACATGAATATCAGGCGAAAGAACTTTTCGCATCATACGGACTTCCGGTCGACAAAAGCATAGTCTGCCGTTCTATCGATGATGCAGTAAAAGCCTACAGCCAACTGGATTCCCAGAAAGTGATCGTGAAAGCACAGGTGCATACTGGAGGTAGAGGTAAAGCAGGTGGGGTTAAACTGGCAAACGATGAAGTGGAACTGCGTCGCCATGCTGCTGCAATACTCGGTATGGATATTAAGGGATTTACCGTAGACCGCATTCTTGTGGGGCAGGCGGTAAACATTGAAAAAGAATATTATGTGAGTTTTGTAATCGACCGAAATAGCAAATCAACCATCCTCATGTTAAGTCGTGAAGGTGGTATGGATATAGAGGAAGTAGCTCATACCATGCCGGAGAAGATTCACAAGATTGTAATCGACCCATCGGTAGGTCTACCCGGTTATCTAGCTCGTGAAGCAGCTTTTAAGCTGTTCGACGAGATCGATCAGGTACGCCAGGCTGCCTCTATTTTTCAAAAACTATACAAACTTTTCGTGGAAAAAGATGCATCCCTTGCCGAAATCAATCCGCTTGTATTAACAAAAGAGGGGTCCATCATGGCTATTGATGCCAAGATGACGTTCGACGACAATGCCATCTTCCGTCATCCCAAAATTGCGATGCTCAACGAACCCACAGAGGAAGAAAAGAAGGAACAGAGTGCCAAAGAAAAGGGATTCAGCTATGTTCACCTGGGTGGTAACATCGGTTGCATGGTCAATGGCGCCGGCTTGGCAATGGCCACCATGGACATGATTAAACTATACGGAGGTGATCCCGCAAACTTCCTCGATATTGGTGGTAGCTCCAACCCCAACAAGGTAATTGAAGCAATGAAACTACTACTGAGTGACCAGAATGTGAAGGTTGTGCTGATTAACATATTTGGCGGCATCACTCGTTGCGATGATGTAGCCAACGGTCTGCTGGAAGCCTTTCGGCAAATAAAAACAAATATACCCATTGTAATACGACTCACCGGCACAAACGAGAAAGAGGGACGTGCGTTGTTACAGGGCAGCCATTTTCATGTTGCCGAAACAATGGGTGAAGCCACACAGATGGCTGTGCAACTGACAAAACAATATCAAGACTGAAAAACAGGTAGATTATGAGTATTCTGATCAACAAAGAGACCCGGCTTATTGTACAGGGCATTACCGGGCGAGATGGAGGTTTTCATGCATCGAAAATGAAGGCATATGGTACAAATATTGTGGCGGGTACCTCACCGGGAAAAGCTGGTGAGCTGGTTCACGATATACCCGTTTTCAATACGGTACGAGATGCTGTAACAGAGACCGGAGCCAATACATCCGTCATATTTGT
>DBQD01000023.1 GCA_002305715.1 Proteiniphilum sp. UBA1403
CAGAAAGCTTTTTTAGTAATTTTGCAACATTAACTGCCGTTTTTGTAACAATATGAAACACATCATCCAAGTAAACAAAAACGGACGATCGAGAATATGAACAAACAATTACTATTGGGTGCTGAAGCTATTGCTCAGGCTGCTTTAGACGCGGGCATTTCGGGAGTGTATGCCTATCCAGGTACTCCGTCAACCGAAATAACAGAATACATTCAAAGATCGCAGCAATCGAAAGATCCCTTTGTGCGATCTGCATGGGCAACAAACGAGAAAACGGCGTATGAAGCTGCCTTAGGTATGTCCTATGCCGGCAGACGAAGTCTGGTTTGTATGAAGCACGTGGGGTTGAATGTGGCTGCCGACGCATTCATGAACTCTGCTATCACAGGCATACATGGCGGACTTGTGGTTGTAGTGGCCGATGATCCATCGATGCACTCTTCCCAAAATGAACAGGATAGTCGGGTTTATGGTAAATTTGCCATGACTCCCGTACTTGAACCGTCGAATCAACAAGAGACGTATGAGATGACACGGTTTGCATATGATCTTTCGGAACAGACTTTACTCCCGGTACTTCTGCGTATACCAACAAGACTTTCTCATTCAAGAGCTGTGGTGAAAAGAGGTGAAATACGTCCCCAAAACGACTTCAACCCATCTGAAGAGAGAGGAAAATGGATCTTGCTTCCAGCAAATGCACGGAAGAACTATCAAAACTTGTTGAGTAAACAACAGAAACTGGTAATTTCATCTGAATCGTCACCCTACAACTATATAACAGAAGGGTTTGGAAAAAGGGCTGTGATAGCTTTTGGTATTGGATATAACTATACCATAGAGGTGATCAAAAGTTATAATCTAAATATTCCTGTATTTAAAATATCACAATATCCTTTACCTGAACAGAAACTAAAGGAATTCTGTGAGAAGTATGACGACATCCTGATAGTGGAAGAGGGATACCCTGTCTACGAGGAATTATTGAAAGGATTTTTTGGTAATAAAATGTTTCGGGGACGTATAGACGGGGCTCTTCCCCGAACGGGAGAGCTCTCCCCCAACCTACTGGCCAATGCACTCGAAATTGAGACTGAGGATTTAAATGTAACGCCTGAAATTGTTGTTCCACGTCCACCCATGCTCTGCCAAGGATGTAGTCACCGTGACCTATTCGATTCTATCAACTTAGCAATGGAAACCTTTCCAAATAAACAGGTATTCGGTGACATTGGTTGCTATACGTTGGGAGCACTGCCGCCCTACAGCTCCATAAGCACCTGCATAGATATGGGCGCTTCCATTACCATGGCTAAAGGTGCCGCTGATGCGGGAATGCGACCAGCTGTCTGTGTGATTGGTGACTCAACATTTTCGCATTCAGGAATGACGGGACTGCTAGATGCGGTGAACGACCGCTCTCCTGTTACAATAATTATATCCGATAACGAAACAACGGCTATGACTGGGGGACAAAACTCTGCCGGTACAGGTCGGTTCTTTGATATTTGTAAAGGGTTGGGTGTTGAGGAAGCGCATATAAGAATGTTGATACCACTGAAAAAGAACCTCGAAGAAAATGTAGCTATCCTGAAAGAGGAATTTGAATACAACGGAGTCTCAGTGATTATCTCTCAACGTGAATGCGTTCAGACTTTGAAAAAACATATGAAACAATGCAACGAAATATTATCATAGCAGGTGTAGGTGGACAGGGTATTCTCACCATTGCATCCATAATAGACTTGGCAGCCATGAGTCTAAACCTTCATGTAAAACAGGCCGAAGTACACGGCATGAGTCAACGTGGAGGAGCAGTGGAGTCGCACTTGCGCATCTCCACAGAAGAGATCTATTCCGATTTGATTCCTCTCGGAAAAGCAGATCTTATCCTTTCCCTAGAGCCCATGGAATCACTTCGCTACCTTCCATTTCTGTCAACGGAGGGTATAATTGTAACCGCAATAGAACCTTACAAGAATATCAATAACTATCCCGATATTAATGCATTGCTACATAAAATCAGTGAATCGGCTACTGCTCGACTAGTAGATGCTAAATCAATTGCAACAACTGCTGGAAGTGCAATGACTTATAATGTGGCTATGCTAGGAGCAGCGACATCTTTTATTGGAATCGAAGCGGCAGTACTAGAGAAGGCCATCATTACCTTTTTTGAAGGGAAAGGAAAAAAAATTGTAGAAACAAATCTAATTGCGTTCAGACTGGGACTTGATAATGCTTAATAATAAGATGATCTGGAATATAAACATGGAATGCGCCGACAGGCAACAGATGCACGAGATTCAAAGTAAACGGCTCGCTGTAATGATACAACGGATGTGTGACAACGTGCCGTTTTACAGGAATAAACTGAAGAAAGCAGGTATTGAACCGGAGGATATTCGGAGTGTAGATCAACTGAAGTACCTGCCCTTTACCAAAAAAAACGATCTGCGTGATAATTATCCCTTTGGATTGTTCACCGTGCCGCAGAGCGATGTGGTGCGTATTCACGCATCGAGTGGTACAACAGGAAAACCTACTGTTGTGGGGTATACGCAAGAAGATTTGGAGACATGGGCCGAGGTAGTGGCACGTAGCCTCACCATGGCAGGTATACACAGTGGTGATACCATACAAATTGCTTATGGTTATGGCCCGTTTACAGGGGGACTGGGACTCCATTATGGTGCAGAAAAAGTAGGAGCTACTGTGATCCCTATATCGACGGGAAACACGAAGAAACAACTACAGTTCATGACCGACTTCAATGCAACTGTCTTGGCTTGCACTCCATCTTATGCAGCACATTTGGGTGAAAGCATTGTGAAAGAAGGTATCGACCCCAGTGATATAAAGCTCCATACAGGTGTGTTTGGAGCAGAACCCTGGACGAACGAAATGCGTAAAGAGATTGAAGATCTCCTCCGTATTAAAGCATTCGACATATATGGACTCAGCGAGGTAATAGGCCCGGGAGTATCGATGGAGTGCGAGTGCCAATGCGGAAACCATGTGTTTGAGGATCATTTCATACCCGAAATTATTCAACCTGAAACATTGGAAGTGCTGCCCGATGGCGAGTTGGGAGAACTGGTCTTTACCACAGTAAGTAAAGTTGCAATGCCGCTGCTACGCTACCGTACACGAGACCTTACACGGTTGTATCGAGAGAGATGCGACTGTGGAAGAACCCTTGTACGTATGGAGAAATGTCTAGGGCGAACAGATGATATGCTGATAATCCGAGGTGTGAATGTTTTCCCTTCACAAATTGAATCAGTCCTGATGGAGATGAGTGAGACTACTCCTCACTACCAACTGATCATCAAAAGAGAGAACAACCTCGATACAATGGAGGTGCTAGTGGAAATAGACGAAAAGAACTGGTCAGACAGTATTCGTGATCTTGAAGGGATACGACATCGCATAGACCATAACATCAAGTCAACACTTGGTATCAGTGCCAAGGTACGTCTTGTGGAGCCACACAGTATTGAACGATCGGAAGGGAAAGCCAAACGGGTTATCGACCATCGACTTTCACACGAATATAAAAATTGATTATTACATTGACTCTTTAATTCATCAAGAAAATGCACATCAAACAACTTTCTGTTTTTTTGGAAGACCGATCGGGAAGACTTACAGAACTGACCCGTATTTTGGCAGAAAACGATATCAATATCACTGCACTGAGTGTCGCTGAAACGGCCGACTTTGGTATCGTACGTATGGTGGTGGGGCGACCTGAACTGGCAAAAAGAGTACTCGAAGAGGCTGGTTTCTCTATTGGTCTTACCGATGTAGTTTGTGTAAATATTCCTGATAAACCGGGTTCGCTTTATCGCATTCTGGAGATACTGACTGCAGAAAAAATAAATGTAGATTATATGTATGCATTCTCCAACAACGATGTGGCACTGGCTATTATCCGCGCAACAGATATCGCTCAAATGAGTGGAGTTTTGGAGAAATACAATCAACAACTGCTCTCACAGGCTGATATTTACCAATTGTAAGTTGCGTTACGGACTGTCAAAAGAGCTAAAATTGTACAAAAAGAACGAGCCATCAAAACCTTTTATTTGAATAGCTAAAATTAAAAAAATGGATAACTGTAGCTTTGAAAACAGCTCGTCAAAACAAAACACAGATAAATAATACTAATAACGATGCCCCGATTCTCTAAAAATATTGCCAATCTTCGCTCCTCGGAGATACGTGACTTGATGAGTCTAGCCACAGACCCCAACATGATTTCCTTTGCCGGAGGTATGCCTGGCAATGAACTTTTCCCAATCAAGTTAGTGGATAATATATACAATTCTCTCACCGAAAGGGAAAAACAAGCGGCCATGCAATATGGACCCACAACTGGGCTCCCCACCCTGCTGGAGTCTTTATCTGACTACCTAGAAAGCAAAGGCCTACCTGTTAGAAATAATCGGTTAATTATTACTACTGGTTCACTGCAAGCCATACATATTCTAGCCAAAGCCTTTATCGATCCGGGCGATCCTGTGCTTGTGGAAACGCCTAGTTTCATTGGAGCTCTTTCAACCTTTCGTGCTTGTGAGGCTGAACTAGTAACGGTGCCGTTACATAGTGATGGGATGGATATCAGCATACTTCAAAATAGACTGGATTGCAATTCTCCCTCTCCAAAGTTTCTATACTACGTACCCAACTTTCACAATCCAGCAGGAATCATCTATACACCGGAAGTGAAACTGCAAATGGTGAATCTATTGAGAGGAAAAGAGATTCCTATCATTGAGGATGATGCATATAGCGATCTCTACTTTTATGAAGAGGATCTACCGAAGATGCGGTTAATCAAAGAAATGGATCCGGAAGGTATTGATGTATGCTTCACTGGATCCTTCTCAAAAATATTGGGACCAGGGTTGCGACTTGGATGGATGCTGGTACCGGATTCAATCTACCGCAAATGTGAACTGATTAAACAGTCGCTCGACGCCTGCTCTCCCAGCTTATCGCAAGTAATTGCAGACAAGTTTATCCGAGAGGGTTATATTCACACCTATATTACAGAGGTGAGGGAAGAATATAAAAAGAGAGGATTAGCTATGATTGAAACGTTGGAGTCTTGTCTACCGGAATATGTATCTTTTGAAAAGCCCCGAGGCGGTTTTTATACTTGGCTGAAGTTACCAGAGGGATGTGATGCTACAGATGTACTGAGAAAAGCAATTGAAAAAGGAGTGGTATTCGTCACCGGCAAAACGTTTGATCCTGATGGAGCCTGTAACGACCACATGCGGGTCTCATTCTGCAATACCGACATTGAAACAATCCATCGCGGCATCCCACTTATTGCTGAAGCAATTCGAGAACTATATGGATAACATTACACGATATCATAAAAATGAACAAAGGGTGCATAATACAGTGTATATAACACCTTTTGTTCACTATTAATAGCTTATCCCAAAAATGCAATCAGCACCCCCGCTGCCACAGCGGAGCCAATTACACCGGATACATTACTCGACATGCAATACTGGAGGATATGATTTGACTTGTCATACTTCAATGCCAAATCATTGGCCACACGCGAAGCCATTGGTACTGCACTCAAGCCGGTTGCACCAACAAGAGGATTGATTTTTTTATTTGATGTCTTGTTATAAAGTTTCACACCTAAAATACCTGCAGCAATAGAAATTGCAAAGGCAAACAACCCCAGTACAAGGATACCGATGGTTTCCAATCGTAGAAACACTTCTGCAGGCATGGTTGCACCCACACAGATGCCCAAAAAGACGGTTGCGGTGTTCATGATGGGACCTGCAGCGGCATCTGCTAAACGAACCGTATTAGCACCAATCTCTTTCAACAAGTTACCAAGCATCAACATACCAATGAGCGGAGCAGCTGAGGGAACCAGTACGGAAACAACGAGTGTCAACACAATAGGAAAAACAATCTTTACCACTCTCAGGTGTTTAATTTCATTTTTAGGAGGATATAGTTTATCCATCTTTTTCATATGAATACAGAACTCCTCTTTAGTCATCAACAGTTTTGCCACAGCTGGAATGATTACCGGCACCATTGCCATGTAGGAGTAGGCTGCAATAGCGATAGGACCTAACATGTTAGGTGCTAGCTTGATAGTAGTATAAATGGCTGTGGGACCATCGGCACCACCAATAATACCCATGGATGCAGCCTCAGGTAACGAATACCCCATTATAACAGCCAAAATGACGACGGTGAAGATGCCAATCTGTGCAGCACCTCCAAAGAAGGCAAGCTTAAGATTCCGCAACATGGGTCCGAAATCGGTCAGTGCTCCCACCCCCATGAATATGACAGGAGGGAGTATTCCCGATTTTATAAGAGAATAATAAAGGAAATTTAAAATGCCATATTTGGATGCAATCTCGGGTAAATTCATCAAACTACCATCCGCATTGACCACCATATCACTTCCCACCACGGCTAATCCTGCACCCGGAAGATTGGCCAATAGCACACCAAAGCCTATGGGAACAAGTAATAGGGGTTCATACTGTTTAAATATCCCCATGTATAATAGGATTCCGGAGATAGCCCACATCAGAACAGTACCCCAGTTCACAAAACTGAAACCGGTAACTTCTGACAGATTTGTTAAGAATTCAATCATTGATTACTTCATTTTAATAAGTACATCATCTTCATCTACTGAATTACCATTGGCAAAACATATTTCGATCACAATCCCACTTTCTTCAGCGGTAACTGCATTGTAGGTTTTCATAGACTCGATGTATCCGACAATATCATCCTTTTTTACGGTATCACCCACCTTTAATGGAGTTTCGGAAGAGTCTTTAGTAAGGAAAAATTTTCCTTCGAGTGGCGAAAGAATCTTCTTGATAGTACCAGAGGAAATAGGAGCCACGTTCGATTTCACAGGCGATTCTTGTGCTACAGATGAGATTGCCTGTGCAGGTAATTCGGAAGCATTTGATTGCGATGTTCCATTGCCTGGTTCGTCGGGATATGAGATATTAACAACATACTCCTGATTATCAATGGTAACAACCAGTCGTTTGGGTTGAAAACCATTCCCATTACCNNACTGCTGAAGGAGTAACATCAGCAACCTTCTCGGCTTTACGTTTAGCCAGATCAGCCTCGAAAGAACGTTTGGCGTCGCCCGACTTGTATGCCCTATATTGCTCGGGATGCATAGCCAACTCAAAGAGCTCCTCCTCATCTTGACCTACATCCCAGTTCTTCTGTTTCATTTCTTCGCGGAATATATCAAGTTGGTCGGGATAAAGATCAAGAGGATTACCTGTAAAGAACTCACGCCCTTGCTGTTTAGCCAATGCCACAAGTTCAGGAGAGGGTTCTCCAGGAAGTTTGCCTGATTTTCCTAGTATCATGTCCCAGATGTTGTCAGCTATCATCGTCCAGCGCTCTTTACCTTTTTCCAGCTGAATCACGTTCATCAAAGCAAGATTCTTCACGTACTGACTGTATGGCGTAACTAATGGAGGATAACCCACCATAGGCCATACATAGGTAACTTCATCGAAAAGCTTAATCAGCAAGTCGTCTTGAGTCAATTCTGGCTGCCCATTTTTCACCTTCCACTTATTGAGCGACAATAGGTTGCTATCTAGGTCGGCCATCAGACTCCCCATCATACCACCTGGAAGTCCCGGTCCAATCAACAACGAGTTCATTACCCTATTTTTGGAGTCGATAAAGTACCCTAGAAAGTCATCTATATATTTCTGTGTTAAGGAGCGGACCTTCATATATGCTTTCATGTTAATGTCGGGAACATTAAAGCCTGCATCTTTAAGCATAGATTGCACTGCCAACAAATCGGCATGCCCTGTACCCCATGATAGAGGCTCCATTCCAACATCCACATAATCTACGCCCGCATATGCAGCTTCGAGAATAGATGCCATTTGAAACCCAGGACCAGCATGACCATGATACGTAATATATATCTGCGGATGACGCTCTTTGATATTTTTAACAATCTTCCCGATGCTTGCCGGACGACCTACACCCGCCATATCTTTCACACATATCTCATTAGCACCCATCTCAATGAGAGTATCAGCGAGTTTGGTATAATATTCAACCGTATGTATTGGTGACACAGTGAGACTAAGCGCAGCCTGTGAAATCATTCCTGCTTCACGAGCATATAAGATTGAGCTCTCCAAGTTCCGAGGGTCATTGAGTCCGTCGAATGAACGGGCAATATCTGTACCCTGTTTCTTCTTCACATGGAACATCAGACGGCGCACATCAGAAGGAACCGGCATCATTCTAATTCCATTGAGTCCACGCTCTAACATATGTGTTTGAATACCTGCCTCATTGAAAGGTTTTGTCCACTCTCTTACTGCTCTATTAGGGTTTTCCCCAAACAATAGATTGATCTGCTCAAATCCTCCTCCGTTTGTTTCTACACGGGAGAAACACCCCATTTCAATTATTGCTGGAGCGACTTCAGTTAATTGTTCCACCGTGGGTACGTATTTCCCTGACGACTGCCACATGTCTCTATATAAAAGACTGAATTTTATATCTTTAGCCATATATATTTTGATTTATCTCATTTGAATCGAATCTACCTTACCTTGCCCGTTGGTTATTATTTCCACCGCAGCGATAATAGCAGCCATTTGTTTAGAATGAATCTGTTTCTCTGACCTGTTGGTATCTATTTGTTTGATCTCATCCGGTATAAACCGATTGGTTAGATGAATGAGTAGATTACCAAGTCCCACCACAAGCCAAAGCACAATAATCACCATGATCATACCAATGACCAGAAGGCCAAGAGCCTCACTTAAATTTTCCATATGTATTCGTAATAAATTTCAATCGCACAAGGACAATCCAACAACCTGAATGATAAAAAAAGAAAGGATTTTATTCTGAATTGCAATTATGAAGGCCAAAAATATAAATAATTATTCATTCTGTGCACATGAACAGCAAATATGTGCAATTAATTAGATTTTAATTCTATTTTTTTAACACCTTTTGTGTGATTTACTGCTATTAAATTCAACGATTCAAATCTATTCACTACATGATGCAGAACAATCAACTTAAGATACAAGTAATCGTTAACACACACGTGAGTGCTTATAAACATATGTTGTATAACATAAATGGAACATTTTTTTTCTCATACGATTTTTATAAATTGCAAGCGCTATTAAGACATGACGACTTTGTGGGTCTTCACCGACGCAAAGTCATTTTTATTGCCTTTTTTCGGATAGCATTAAACAGGTCAATACCCAACGTTTTCTCAACGTAATGCTGATCAACAAGATACATTATTTTTTTTAAATATTTTCTTATCATGAAAGTTTACAAAACCAATGAAATTAAGAACATTGCTGTTATTGGCAATGCGGGATCAGGTAAGACCACCCTCGCCGAAGCTATGCTTTACGAGTGTGGTCTTATAAAACGACGTGGTACCATCGATGGAAAAAACACTGTGAGTGACTATTTTCCTGTAGAAAAAGATTATGGTTATTCTGTATTCTCTACACTTTTTTCTTATGAGTGGAAAGAGAAATTAATGAACTTTATCGACTGCCCTGGATCTGACGACTTTGTGGGCGGAGTAGTTTCAGCTCTCAATGTTAGCGACATGGCACTGATGCTCATTGATGCAGCAAATGGCGTAGGCGTGGGCACCATCAACCAATTTCGTTATGTAGATGATTTGAAGAAGCCTTTGGTGTTGTTGATTAATCGAATGGATCATGAAAAAGCAGATTATGAAAATACACTTGTCAGTCTTAAAGAACTCTATGGTAGCAAAGTTGTACCCGTACAATACCCAACAGGAAATGGGTCTACTTTCGATGGAATTGTAGATGTATTGAAACAAAAATATTATCATTGGAAGCCTGGAAGTACAGCTCCCGAAGTACTTGAAATTCCACAAAGCGAACAGGAACGTGCCGGTGAGTATTATCAGGCTCTTCTTGAAGCAGCAGCAGAAAACGACGAAGGACTGATGGAAAAATATTTCGATCAAGGTTCTCTCAACGAGGAAGAAATGCGTGATGGTATACACAAAGGAATGATTAACCACACACTATTCCCTCTCTTCTGTGCCTCGGCGGAGAAAAATATGGCGGTTCACCGTATAATGAACTTCTTAAGCATGGTTGCTCCCTCTCCCAACGACTTGCCAGCACCTGTAAACAACGAAGGAAAAGAGGTAAAGCCCGATGCTTCAGGACCTACCAGTCTCTTTTTCTTTAAAACTACAGTCGAGCCCCATATCGGTGAAGTATGTTACTTCAAGGTAATGTCGGGTACGGTAAAGGAAGGCGATGACCTGACCAATATCAATCGTGGCTCAAAGGAACGTTTAGCGCAAATCTATACAGTGGCCGGACAAATTCGCAATAAGGTAGAAGAATTACAAGCAGGAAGCATTGGTGCAGCTGTTAAATTGAAAGACGTGCGCACAGGCAACACACTGAATGGCAAGGGATCTGAGAACCTATTTAACTTCATAAAATATCCTGCACCTCGTTATCGTAGAGCCATCAAAGCGGTTAATGAGTCCAACTCTGAAAAGTTGAGCGAAGCTCTAACCCGAATGAAGGAGGAAGATCCTACTTGGATTGTGGAAGTATCGAAGGAATTGAAGCAAACCATTGTTTCAGGACAGGGAGAGTTCCACCTAAGAACTTTGAAATGGCGCCTTGAGAACAACGATAAGATCGACATCGAGTTTTTGGAGCCAAAAATTCCATATCGTGAAACCATCACCAAGCCTGCTCGTGCTGATTACCGCCATAAGAAACAATCTGGAGGTGCCGGACAATTCGGAGAGGTACATCTCATTGTGGAACCTTATACCGAAGGTATGGCTGTTCAGGAAATTTATCGTTTCAATGGACAAGAATTCAAGATTCAGAATCGCGACACACAGGTAATTGATCTCGATTGGGGTGGTAAGCTGGTGTTTGTCAACAGTATTGTAGGTGGAGCTATTGACGCTCGTTTTCTACCTGCCATCCTTAAGGGAATTATGGGGCGCATGGAACAAGGACCGCTTACAGGATCCTATGCACGCGATGTACGCGTTATTGTTTATGACGGCAAGATGCACCCGGTAGACTCCAATGAAATCTCCTTTATGTTGGCCGGTCGAAATGCATTTAGTACAGCATTTAAGAACGCAGGCCCCAAGATTCTGGAACCGGTATACGATGTAGTGGTATCTGTACCCAGCGATTATATGGGTGATGTTATGAGCGACTTGCAAGGACGACGCGCCATCATCATGGGTATGGAGAGTGAAAAAGGTTTTGAGAAGCTGAAAGCCAAAGTACCTTTGAAAGAGATGAGCAGTTACTCTACCTCTCTGAGTTCCATTACTGGCGGTAGGGCTTCATTCAGCATGAAGTTTGCCAGTTATGAACTGGTACCTTCCGATGTGCAAGAAAAACTGCTGAAGGCCTACGAAGAACAGGAAAAAGAGGATTAATCATCCCCATCATTTTACACTTTTATATAGCAAGGGCAGCCCATTCGGACTGCCCTTTTTAATATCCATACCTTGAATTATGCTTCCTCACAGCGTTTCTCCCTACACAAAAACGTTAAAAAAACAACGTTCATCAAACAAGAGAAACAATGAATCGCAGCGGACTATAAGCTTTTCTCCAAGTTCTTTTTCAGCGCTTGCAGAAACTCCTGTGTAGTAAGCCAAGTATCACGTGACGCATCATTACCATGCACCAGTAGAGCAAGATCTTTTGTCATTTCACCCCCTTCAACAGTCTCCACACATACCTTTTCCAGCATATGACAGAAATCGACCAGTTCCCGATTATTATCAAGTTTTCCCCTATGTGCCAATCCTCCCGTCCATGCAAAGATGGAGGCGATTGGATTTGTACTGGTCTCTTTTCCCTGTTGATGCTGACGATAGTGACGTGTTACTGTACCATGTGCAGCTTCAGCTTCAACCGTTTTGCCATCGGGTGTTACCAGAATTGATGACATCATACCCAAAGAGCCGAATCCCTGAGCGACAGTATCGGACTGCACATCACCATCGTAGTTCTTACAAGCCCACACAAAACCGCCTTTCCATTTCATCGCCGAAGCCACCATATCGTCAATCAAGCGATGTTCGTAGGTGATACCAGCCTCCTGAAACAATTCCTTGAACTCGTTCTCATATACCTCCTGGAAGATATCCTTGAAACGACCATCATATGCCTTCAGAATGGTATTTTTTGTGGACATGTAAAGCGGGTATTTTTTTGTCAGCGCCATCTGAAAAGAGGAGCGTGCAAAGCCATAGATCGACTCATCGGTATTGTACATGGCCATAGCCACCCCATCGCCCTTAAAGTTGAAAACCTCCCAACTTTGAGTCGTACCATCTTCACCCGTAAAGGTCATGGTGAGTTTCCCTTTTCCTTTGATCACAGTGTCAGTCGCACGATACTGATCCCCAAAAGCATGACGACCAATGATAATAGGTTCTGTCCATCCCTGCACATAACGAGGTATATTGCTGCAAATGATCGGTTCACGAAACACAGTACCTCCCACAATATTTCGAATAGTACCGTTTGGCGACTTCCACATTTTCTTCAGCCCGAACTCCTTTACACGTGCTTCATCTGGTGTAATGGTAGCACATTTAATACCAACATTGTATTTCTTTATTGCCTCCGCTGCATCGATGGTCACCTGATCATCGGTAGCATCCCTGTTTTGTATACTAAGATCGTAATACTTAATATCCAGATCGAGGTAAGGCAAGATTAACTCATCTTTGATAAATGACCAGATAATTCTGGTCATTTCATCTCCATCCAGTTCAACAACCGGATTTTGTACTTTTATTTTTTGCATAGAATTTTATCGCTCATTAATGGGGATAAAGGATTGCATCTCACGAACATTTTTATAAGCCGGACGGATAAGACGTTTACTGGTAAAGTTCAATTCCTCAATGCGGTGAGCCGACCAACCAACAATACGCGCCATGGCAAAGAGTGGTGTAAACACCTCGCTTGGCAACCCAATTGCATCATATACAAAACCAGAGTAAAAGTCCACATTGATACATGTTCTTGCTTTTGCTGTCTCTTTTTTGTAGCCAAGGAACACCTCCACAGCACGTTGTTCAATCAACTCCATGAACTCAAACTCTTCTAGTCGTCCCTTCTCGATTGCCAGATCACGCGCCATTGACTTCAACAGATCAGCTCTTGGATCGCTAATTGTATAGACAGCATGACCAATACCATATATCAAACCTGTACGGTCGAATGCCTCTTTACGGAGAATTTTCAACAAATAGTTATCAATTTGTTCTACACTTGTCCAGTCGCTTACATTCTTTTTCATATCTTCGAGCATACCCTGCACCTTAATGTTTGCGCCACCATGTAATGGCCCTTTGAGTGAGCCTATACCAGCAGCTATCGCCGAATATGTATCAGTCTCTGTGGAGCTGGTCACACGTACCGAGAAGGTAGAGTTGTTTCCACCACCATGTTCAGCATGCAGAATCAGTGCGAGGTCGAGTATTTTCACATCCAGTTCGGTATATTGATCTCTTCCCTTCATCATAAATAAGAAGTTCTCCGCAACAGAGCGATCTTCATATGGGTGACGGATATGCAATGATCGTCCCATTTGATCGTGACGCAACACTTGGTAAGCATATGCAATGATTGTTGGAAACTTGGCAATGAGGTTGATCGACTGCCGAACTAGGTTTTCGGGAGAAATATCGTCCGGATTCTCATCATACGCATACAGCTCCAGTACACTTCTTGCCAGTATGTTCATGATATTTTTCCCTTTCAAGGAAAGAATATTCATCGTTGCCGTATGGTTCAGTGGCATTGTCTGCGCTAGAAGTGATTGCACCGCGTCTAGCTCCTCCTTTGTAGGTAATTTACCCGATAAGAGCAGGTAAGTTGTTTCTTCAAAACCGAGTCTATTTTCGGTTTGAATTCCCTTTACAAGCTCTTCCACATCCATGCCTCTGTAATAAAGTTTTCCGGGTATCGGCTTCAGAGTTCCATCTGCTTGACGTTCATAGCCAACCACGTCTCCTACGCGGGTAAGGCCTGCCAATACGCCTGAATGATCTTCGTTACGCAAGCCTCTTTTTACGCCCATTTTTGAGAAAAGCGCTTTATCTATGTTGCTCGTAAAAGCAATGGAATCCGATAAAATTCTCGTCAACTGTTCATTATCCATTTTTCAGTATGTTTTGTTTGTTATGATTCGACAAATATTATGTGGGGCCTGTTTTAGCATGGCTGTTATTTTAACATTCATTCATCGCTTTTTGTTTACGTTTTATGCTTTTTCTTATAAGTTCTCGATCACTTTTTCACAGAATTGAGTTGTGGATAATGATTTTCCATTTTCCATGAAGCGTGCCAAGTCGGGAGTCGCATATCCTCCCTCAAATAGTTTCTCAAGCGAATTGGTTATCAGCCTTCCTGCATCATTCCACCCCATATATTCCAGCATCATCACGGCAGAGAGTAACATTGAACATGGATTAGCCTTCTCTTTTCCCACAATATCGGGAGCAGTACCATGGGTTGCTTCAAAGATTGCATGACCGGAATTGTAATTGATATTGGCCCCCGGTGCAATTCCAATGCCACCTACCATAGCGGCCAACTGATCAGAAATATAATCACCGTTCAGATTTAGCGTGGCCACTACCGCATACTCCTCAGGCTTCAACAATGTACTTTGCAGGAAGGCATCGGCAATGACATCCTTGATAAAAACCTTACCCGTTTCAAGAGCCTGGTTATAGGCCTCCACTGCCGCATCAAGTCCTTTCTCAGCCTTAATGCTATTAAACCGATGCTCCGTGAACGTCTGATCGGGAAACTCACGTTCAGCCAATGCATACCCCCACTTTTTAAAACCACCCTCGGTAAATTTCATGATGTTACCCTTATGAACCAGTGTAACCGATGGCAGTTTATGCTCAAGGGCATAGAGGATTGCAGCACGCACCAGTCGCTCTGTACCTTCCACTGAAACCGGCTTTACACCGATGGAAGTAGTCTCGGGGAAACGAATTTTTGCAACACCCATTTCCTCCTTCAGAAAGGTTAGAACTTTATTCACTTCCGGTGTTCCTGCAGCCCATTCAATTCCAGCATATATATCTTCGGTATTCTCCCGAAAGATGGTGACACGCACTTTTTCGGGATGTAAAAGAGGAGTAGCAACACCCTTAAACCAGCGTACTGGTCGCAAACAGACGTAGAGATCGAGCTCTTGTCTCAATGCCACATTCAACGAGCGGATACCCTCACCTACAGGTGTAGTAAGTGGACCTTTGATTCCAACAAGACTATTGCGGAAGGCCTCCAAAGTCTCATTTGGCAGCCAGGTTCCCACTTTGTTAAAAGCTTTCTCTCCCGCCAGTACCTCTTTCCATGAAATCTTTCGTTTTCCTCCGTATGATTTCTCCACTGCCGCATCAACAATCTGTTGAACAAACGGCGTAATTTCTTTGCCAATCCCATCCCCTTCAATAAAGGGAATTAGCGGATTATCGGGCACATGTAGCTGTCCATTTTTCTTGGTTATCTGCATAGATCGTCTATATGAATGTGGAATTACTTTTTCATTGCATTCAACGCACTCCCAGCTTTGAACCAGGATACCTGTTGCTCATTGTAGGTATGCGCTGCTTCAAAAACGTCCTTCGTTCCGTCGGCGTGCAACAGCTCCACGGTCAGGTTCTTTCCCGGAGCGAATTCAGTAAGACCCTTCACATTGATCCTATCCTGTTCCTGCACCTTGTTGTAGTCCTCCTTATTCACAAAGGTGAGAGCCAGCATACCCTGCTTCTTGAGGTTCGTCTCATGAATACGAGCAAAAGATTTTACCAAGATAACCTTCACATTCAAGTGACGTGGCTCCATGGCCGCATGCTCACGGCTCGACCCTTCACCATAATTCTCTTCAGCTATAACAACCGAACCCAGCCCCATAGCTTTGAACTTTCGTGCTAGAGCAGGAACCGGCTCATACTCATTGGTGTTGGGATTCAACACGTTATTGGTCTTTTCGTTGAAAGCATTCACCGCACCAATCAACATATTATCAGATATATTGTCGAGATGCCCACGGAAACGCAGCCACGGTCCAGCCATAGATATATGGTCTGTGGTACATTTACCTTTCACTTTAATCAGCAACGGCAGGTTCTCAAAATCCTTTCCATCCCATGCAGGAAATGGCTCCAGCTTTTGCAATCTATTTGAAGCAGGATCAATGGTCACCTCCACCGCATTATTATCTGCAGACGGAGCCAAGTAACCCGCATCTTTCACTTCATATCCCAAAGGAGGCAATTCATAACCGGTTGGTTCATCCAACTTCACCTGTTTCCCTTCCGCATTTTCCAATGTATCGGTCAAAGGGTTAAAGCAAAGGTCTCCCGCTATTGTTAAGGCTGCCACCAATTCCGGTGAGGTCACAAAAGCATGCGTATTGGGGTTTCCGTCGTTACGTTTTGCAAAGTTACGGTTGAACGAAGTAACGATGGAGTTGGGACGATCCGTAGCCTCCTCATCCCGCTTCCACTGTCCAATACATGGACCGCACGCATTGGCAATGATGGTAGCACCTGCATCCTCAAACACCTGCAGTATACCGTCACGTTCTGCTGTATATCGAATTTGTTCAGAACCGGGGTTAATGAGGAACTGCGCCTTCACTGGCACCTTGTTATCGCGTGCATGTTTCACGATGGATACCGCACGGGTAAGATCTTCATAGGATGAGTTGGTACAAGACCCAATAAGTCCCACCTCCATCTTCCGAGGATAGTTATTTCTCTTTACCGCCTCTGCAAATTCAGAAATAGTATACGCAGCGTCGGGTGTGAAAGGACCATTTATATGCGGCTCCAATTCGGAGAGATTAATTTCTATCAGTTGGTCATAATATTTTTCGGGGTTTGCTATCACTTCAGGGTCAGGCTGCAGATATTCCATTATTTCCCGAGCCGCATCTGCCACCTCTTTTCTGCCGGTCTGTTCCAGATAGGCAGCCGATTTATCATCGAAGGGGAAGATTGAAGTCGTTGCACCCACTTCAGCACCCATGTTACATATAGTACCTTTTCCGGTTGCTGAGAGCGAAGCCGCACCCTCACCAAAATATTCAATCACTGCATTGGTACCTCCCTTTACAGTAAGTATACCAGCAACCTTGAGAATCACATCCTTGGGAGCACTCCAGCCGGAGAGTTTACCGGTAAGCTTCACTCCAATAAGTTTGGGCATTTTCAGCTCCCATGGCAGACCAGCCATTACATCCACCGCATCCGCACCACCAACACCAATAGCAATCATGCCCAGTCCACCTGCATTTGGAGTATGCGAGTCTGTCCCCACCATCATACCTCCCGGGAAGGCATAATTCTCGAGTACCACTTGGTGGATGATACCCGCACCCGGTTTCCAAAATCCAATTCCATATTTGTTGGATACATCTCGCAAGAATTCATACACCTCACGGTTGGTGATGTTCGCCGTCTCCAGGTCGGTTTCTGCATTTTTATACGCCTGTATCAGGTGATCACAATGCACTGTGGAAGGTACAGCCGTAGTAGTACGGCCTGAGTTCATCAGCTGTAACAGAGCCATCTGTGCGGTGGCATCTTGCATTGCCACTCTGTCGGGAGCGAAATCTACATAGTCGACTGCCCGTTGATAGTCTTTCGTTTCGGTCCCCGGAGAAAGATGCGAAAATAGAATCTTTTCCGTCAATGTAAGAGGACGCTGTAATATTACTTTGGCCTGTTTAATTTTTTCCGGTATTTGTGCATACACATCACGGATCATGTCAATATCAAAAATCATACAACTGGATGTTATAAAATATGTGTTTAATCTGATTTCAAAATGCTTTGATTCACTTTTTAACAATTTTGCACGATAAATGTTCGGCAAAAAAGCAGGTTATTCTTTTTCAGTCAAAGGATACAGTGATGGTTCGTTTTCTCTGATTACTTTGCGATAAACCTTATGAAAACACAACACAAAATGGGGTGTTTAGTTCAAGAAAACTATGTTGATTCACAAAAATAATCAGTAACTTTGCGATTCTTAAGAAACAGAAGAGTAAATTCAGTATCAGTTTACCATAGTTTCATGATTGAACACGAAGGAATTATCGAAAAGATCAACGGAAACCACATCACAGTCCGTATATTACAGCAATCAGCATGCAGTGCCTGTCATGCCAAAGGCGTGTGTATGGCCTCCGACATGAAAGAAAAGCTGGTTGATATATCCGACACCAGCGGTCTCTACCGTGTAAATGAGAGTGTGGTGGTGACTGGCAAAGAATCAATCGGTTACAAAGCCATACTTTGGGCTTTTATTTTTCCCTTGATACTACTGATAACGATGCTGATATTGGGTATCACCATTTGGCACTTCAACGAAACAGAAGCAGCCCTTGGTTCAATATTTATCTTAATACCCTATTATTTTATCCTCTATCTGTTGCGCCATAAAATGGCGAACACGTTCAGATTCAGCATTAAAAAAACAAATTAATCATCGAATATGAGTGTATTATTAACTGCCGTTGCTACATTGGGCGCCATAGGTGCCGGAAGTGCGGCCATCCTGTATATGGTTGGACAGCGGTTTAAAGTAGAAGAGGATCCTCGCATTCAGGAGGTCCAAGATGCTTTACCTGCCGCCAACTGCGGAGGATGTGGTTTTCCCGGATGCTCTTCATTCGCTGCAGCCTGCGTAAAGGCTGAGTCAATGGAGGATCTTTTATGCCCTGTAGGGGGACAAAATACGATGGACAAAGTGGCTGCTATTTTGGGAAGGCAAGCCCCTGTTGCCGCAAAGAAGATAGCAGTGGTCCGCTGTAGTGGTACTTGTGAATCTCGTCCGCGTACCAATCTTTACGACGGAGCCTCAAACTGTACCATTGCCGCAGCTCTTTATGGCGGAGATACAGGATGCTCTTTTGGATGTTTAGGTTTGGGCGACTGTGTGGATTCCTGCAGCTTTGATGCGATCCACATCAACCCAACAACAAAGCTTCCAGAAGTAGTAGAAGACAAGTGTACCGCCTGTGGTGCCTGTGTAAAAGCCTGCCCCAAAAGCATCATTGAGCTCCGCAAGCAAGGACCCAAGTCACGCCGCATTTATGTAAGCTGTGTTAACAAAGACAAGGGAGCTGTCGCAAAAAAATCGTGCGACGTAGCCTGCATCGGCTGCAGCAAATGCCAGCAAGCCTGTCCTTTCGAAGCAATCACCATCGAAAACAACCTTGCCTACATCAACGACGACAAATGTCGTCTCTGTCGCAAGTGCGTACCTGTTTGTCCTACTAAATCCATTCTGGAACTGAACTTTCCGCCCCGCAAGGATACACCACCTGCACCCAAAGAGGAAGAAGCTATTGTAACCGCATAAGAAAAAAGAGTAATATGTTAAAAACATTCCGAATCGGCGGTATTCACCCAAAAGAACAAAAAATATCGGCGGGTATAGCAATACAACCCATTGCCCTACCCGACCAGGTAATCATTCCGCTATCTCAGCACATTGGTGCACCCTGCCAGCCGGTCGTTAAGAAAGGCGACACCGTAAAAGTGGGCACCCTCATCGGCAAGGCTGTAGGCTTTGTCTCTGCCAACATCCATTCATCGGTATCAGGCACTGTATTAAAGATTGATAAAGCCCTCGATGCGAGTGGCTACAGACGTGATGCCGTTTTTATTAAAGTGGAAGGCGATGAGTGGGAAGAAACCATCGACCGTTCTACGGCATTAAAAAAGGAGTGTACCCTAACATCTGAGGAGATCTTACAGAAAATTTCCAAAGCAGGTATTGTCGGTATGGGTGGAGCCACCTTCCCCACACAAGTGAAGCTAACGCCGCCTCCTGGTTCAAAACCGGAGATCCTCATCATTAACGGTGTAGAGTGTGAGCCTTGGCTCACCTCCGATCATCAGCTGATGATGGAAAAAGCAGATGAGATACTTGTGGGCATCACCATTGTAATGAAAGCGCTGAACGTGCAAAAAGCCGTAATTGGCATAGAAAATAACAAAAAAGATGCCATCCGCCTTTTCACTGAGAAGGTAAAAGAGTATCCCCGCATTGCTGTACAACCACTCAAAGTACAATATCCGCAAGGAGGCGAAAAACAACTGATTGACGCCATCACAGGCCGTCAAGTTGCCAGTGGTGCTCTCCCCATCTCAGTGGGTGCAGTGGTACAAAACGTGGGCACCCTGTTTGCCATCTACGAAGCAGTACAGAAGAACAAGCCGCTCATTGAACGTGTCGTTACTGTTACCGGTAAAGAGGTAAAACAGCCTTGCAATGTCCTTTCCAGAGTGGGCATTTCCATGAACGACCTGATTAACTTGGCTGGTGGAATACCGGAGACCACCGGTAAGGTGGTTAGCGGTGGCCCCATGATGGGAAAAGCGTTGGCTTCAACAGAAATACCCGTCACAAAAGGCACATCAGGCATTCTCCTCATACCCACACTCGAAGCAAAACGGAAAGCCATGAAGGACTGTATCCGATGCGCCAAATGCATCAGTGTCTGTCCCATGGGCCTCAACCCCACCCTTCTGATGAACCTCACCGAGTTTGAAGTGTGGGACAAAGCAGAAAACAATTACATCACCGACTGCATTGAATGCGGTTCCTGCAGTTATACCTGTCCTGCCGACCGCCCTCTACTTGATTATATTCGTCTGGGTAAAGGTAAAGTAAACGGTATTATTCGGGCACGAAAAAATTAACGCAAGAAGCATTTGAAGATATGGCACAAAAACTGATAGTCTCCCCATCACCACACGTGCATAGTGGAGACACCATCCAAAAAAACATGTACAACGTCCTCATTGCCCTCATACCGGCGTTTCTGGTAGCGTTGTATGTTTTCCGCCTCGAAGCATTTATCATTACAGCATGTGCTGTTTTGTTCTGCGTGGGGTTTGAATATCTGATTGTAAAATATATCCTGAAGAAAACACCCTCCGTAACCGATGGTTCTGCCATCATTACCGGGGTGTTGCTGGCATTCAATGTTCCCTCAAACTTGCCACTTTGGATCCTTGCCATTGGCTGTCTTTTTGCCATTGGTGTAGTGAAACTATCATTTGGCGGTTTAGGAAACAATATCTTTAACCCAGCTATTGCAGGACGAATCTTTCTTTTGATCTCCTTTCCTGCACAGATGACCACTTGGCCGGTTGCTGCCACAGCAGTCGACGCGGTCAGCTCGGCCACCGTATTGGGCAACTTACAATACAATCCCGATGCACTACCCTCACTCCAAGCCATGTTCCTGGGTATTGAGGGAGGATCGTTGGGTGAGATGAGTGCCTTGGCATTGTTATTAGGGCTTGTTTACATGCTCTGGAAGAAAACCATCACCTGGCATATACCAGTTTCAATTTTGGCTACTGTTGCTCTATTCACAGGGATACTTTACCTCTTCAACCCTCAACCGCTTTATCATCCTCTCATCCATCTCTTTTCCGGGGGATTGATGTTGGGTGCAATTTTCATGGCTACCGACTATGTAACATCACCCATGACCAAAAAAGGCATGCTCATTTATGGAGCAGGAATTGGGATCATCACCGTAGCTATTCGCCTTTGGGGGGCCTATCCCGAGGGAGTTTCATTTGCTATCTTGCTCATGAATGCCCTCACTCCACTCATTAATACATATTCATCACCTAAAAGATTTGGGGAGATAGTGAAAAATGGCTAAATTACAATCTACATTCAGAAATATGTTCCTGTCGCTCTCGGTCATTTGTCTCACAGTGGCCGTACTACTCGCACAGGTAAATAAGATGACTGCAAAACCCATTGCCGAAGCCAAAGCAATGAAGTTGCAGAATGCAATCAGTGAGGTAGTTCCACCTTTCGACAATGATCCGGTTGCTGAAGCATACCTGATGCCGGTCGGCAATGGCGATTCGTTGCTTGTTTACCCTGCCAAAAAGGGCAACGATGTAGTGGGTTACGCAATTAATAGCTCATCAAACAATGGATTTAGTGGGAAGATACAGATCATGGTTGGCTTCGACACTGAAGACCGGATTGTAAACTATGCTGTACTGCAGCATGCAGAGACACCGGGATTGGGATCCAAGATGACCGAATGGTTTAAAAACCCGGAGAAACAGTCACAATCCATCATCGGCAGAGATTTCTCACAAGGGACATTAACAGTATCAAAAGACGGAGGAGATGTGGATGCCATAACCGCATCAACCATCACTTCACGTGCTTTCTTGGAGGCAGTCAACAAAGCATACTTGGCCTATTCCGACACTAAAGTGGAAACCGTCACCGGCGCTACACATACTAAAAAAGCATCGGAAGAAGAGCATAAATCACCAGAAATAAAAGAGGAGGAAAAGAACCATGAATAAGAATCTGAAGATACTCATCAACGGCATCATCAAAGATAATCCCATCTTTGTTCTGCTCCTGGGGATGTGTCCCACTCTGGCAACAACCAGTTCCGCCATAAACGGTATGAGTATGGGACTTGCCACTATGTTTGTATTAATCTGTTCCAACCTGGTTATATCCCTGCTAAAGAATCTGATTCCCGACATGGTTCGTATCCCAGCCTACATTGTTGTAATTGCCACTTTCGTGACTATCATTGAAATGGTGATGAATGCCTATGTGCCGGCACTGGCCGACAGTCTCGGAATCTTCATCCCCCTGATTGTGGTAAACTGTATTGTGCTTGGCCGTGCAGAAGCATTCGCCTCCAAGAACGGCATGTTTGCCTCTATCTTCGACGGAATTGGTATTGGCCTAGGATTTACGCTATCACTTACGCTATTAGGAGCCACTCGTGAATTGATGGGAACTGGAAAAATATTCTCCATCAACATTTATCCAGAGCAGTTTGGCTCTCTTATTTTTGTTCTAGCACCGGGAGCCTTCATTGTACTCGGTTACCTCATTGCAATTTTCAATAAGCTTCAACACAAATAATTATGGAATTTATCGGAATTATCATCGTTGCCATATTTGTCAACAACGTTGTTTTCTCCCAGTTCTTGGGTATCTGTCCCTTCTTGGGAGTTTCCAAAAAAGTAGATACCGCAATTGGTATGGGGTTGGCTGTGACGTTTGTGTTGACCATTGCCACCATCGTCACATTCCTTCTTCAAAAAGGTATTTTGGAACAATTTGGATTGGAATACTTGCAGACCATCACTTTCATTTTGGTTATTGCCTCTTTAGTGCAGATGGTGGAGATCGTCCTAAAAAAGATATCTCCCGCCCTCTATCAAGCATTGGGTGTATTCCTTCCACTTATCACCACCAACTGTGTGATATTGGGTGTGGCCATACTCGTAATCCAGAAAGACTATAGCCTCCTTGAATCGGTTATTTACGCGATAGCCACAGCAATAGGGTATGCCATGGCGCTAATTATCTTCTCCAGCATTCGAGAACAGTTGGCGCTAACTAAAATACCCAAGGCAATGGAAGGCATACCCATTGCATTGATCACAGCCGGTATCATTGCCATGTCGTTTATGGGCTTCTCCGGAATAGACCAGGTTTTTAAATAATATACAGCCAACAGTCGGTTTTCTCTCGCTCGAGAGTTTATGATTACGCAGACAGCGCATAGCGCTGTCTGTTGTTTTTAATGGGTATAATAAAGAGCATATAAAACGCCCGTAAAATATGCGAGAATAGTGTTAAACCATTTTATTGTCGATCTGTCAAATGAATAAACGGATGTAAGATGTTTCACCCTTTAACACCGACCGATATGAAAGCTTTACAATACCCCTTAACATTAGCGATCTTCGCAACACTATTATCATCCTGCTTCTCCTCACAAGGAAATTTATATTCTCAGCGATATGATAACAGCTATTCTTACTACAACGAAGACTCATATAGCTATTCAAGCAATAGCGTCATCTCTTTCAATGTTTTTTACAACGAGCTAACACCATATGGCAGGTGGATCAACAACAACCAGTATGGTCGTGTGTGGGTTCCCAATGTTGGCAGGGATTTTCATCCCTATGCTACCAATGGTTATTGGGTGATGACCGATTATGGGAACACCTGGGTATCGAACTACTCTTGGGGATGGGCTCCCTTCCATTACGGACGTTGGTTCTTCGACGACTACTACGGATGGAGCTGGATACCCGGTTACGAATGGGCACCAGCATGGGTAACCTGGAGAAGTGGTGGCGGTTATTACGGATGGGCACCCATGGCTCCCGGCATACACATCAACATCAACATAAATCTGCCCGGAAGTTACTGGACATTCATTCCTCACAACAGAATGTATCACAGAGATATGCACAGATATTACAGTAGATACAGCCAGAACATTTACAACAAGACAACCATCATCAACAATACATACATTTACAACAACAACCGCTATTACAGTGGACCAACCTCTCGAGAAATCGAAAGAACCACCGGCAGAAAGGTTACGGTACACCGTCTTGAAAGTTCCAACAACCGTTCCGGCAGATCAACCGTCGTAAGCAATAACACAGTGAGTGTTTACAGACCAGATGCATCGGCAACAAGAACCACCAGTACAAGATCTACAAGCAGCACCGGAACTGCAGAAAGAACCACCAGTACACGGTCATCGAACAGCACCGGGAATGTAGATAGAACCACCAGTACAAGATCTTCAAGCAGCACCGGAACTGCAGAAAGAACCACCAGTACACGGTCAACCTCCACAAGCGGAAATGTAGGAAACAGTACGAGCACCCGTTCATCGAGTAGCAGTGGAAAGGTAGATAAAACGACAAATGCAAGAACAAACATCGGACGGTCGGCAAATAGTTCAAACAATGAAGCGAAGCCAGCCAATACAAGATCAACAAACGGCAGAACAGCTACAAGTAGCGATAACGTTGACAGAAGCAACAACCGTTCTTCTCAATCAACCACCACTACCGTAGCCCCAACTACCCGTAACAGCAGCACGACAAGAAGTGCCGAAAGAACCACCCCTACTGAACGATCTAGCACACGATCATCTTCTCGCAGCAGATAGGTAACCCTTTATACCAAAAAAGAGCCGCTTAATAAAACGGCTCTTTTGTTGGTTCTACTGTAAGCTTGTTAATCAATCCAGCGCTTGGTGATTTCAGCATATGCATCAATTCGCCGATCGCGAAAGAATGGCCACCAGCGACGAACATTTTCTGTTCGTGCAGGATCAACCTCCACAATTTGTATAATCTCTTCACTTTCCGGAGCACGATACAGAAACTCCCCTTGCGGTCCACAGACAAAGCTGGTTCCCCAAAATTGAATTCCATTTGTCTGTCCCGACGGATCCGACTCATGTCCTGTTCGGTTCACAGAGACAACAGGTAGTCCATTGGCCACAGCATGCCCCCGCTGGAGCGTTACCCAAGCCTCCTGTTGACGTTTCTTCTCCTCATTGGAGTCTGATGACTCCCAGCCAATAGCAGTCGGGTAAATCAATATTTCAGCCCCTCTCATCGCCATTAGTCGAGCAGCTTCAGGGTACCATTGGTCCCAGCAGACCAGCACACCCAACTTACCCACCGAGGTTTCGATCGGGTGAAAGCCCAAGTCGCCCGGTGTAAAGTAAAACTTTTCGTAATATGCTGGATCATCGGGGATGTGCATCTTGCGATATTTACCTGCAATGGAGCCATCTTTCTCAATCACCACCGAAGTATTGTGGTAGAGTCCGGGTGCACGTCTCTCGAATAGAGAAAGTACGAGCACCAGCCCCGTTTCTTTTGCCAACTCCCCAAACAGATGGGTAGAAGGACCGGGAATTGTTTCAGCTTGTTCAAAGGTTGCGGTATCTTCTGTTTGACAGAAATAGAGACCGTTGTGCAATTCCTGCAGCACAACCAACTCAGCCCCTTCTACAGCAAGTTGTTTGATTTTTTCAGACAATCGTCTCACATTATCTTCTCTGTCAGAGCTGTTTGCCTGTTGAATGATTCCTATCTTCATAGTTGGAATTGTTTCGTAATTATTTCCGGTTTATGCCGATTGGACACATCAGATAACCCCTTCGGGAAATTGCATTGTCACGCAGTGCAACGACCCGTGTTGTTTGATCAATGACCGACAGTCGACTCCTATTATCTCCCTGTCCGGAAACGCCTCTTGCAGCAATTGCTTCGCCACCTCATCTTTCTGCGTACCATACAATGGGAGAAGCACGGCACTATTAATAATGAGGAAGTTGGCATATGTGGCCGGCAAGCGTTCCCCATTTTCAAACACCGGATCAGCCATTGGCAGTGCAATCAGGCGATAGGGTTTGCCATTGTATGCACAAAACGTCTTCAGTTCCGCCTCCATTGCCTGCAATTCACTGAAGTGTTCGTCGCTCTCATCGTCGCATTTCACGTAAGCAATCGTCTCCTCGTTGCAAAAACGTGCAAGGGTATCGATGTGGCTATCGGTATCATCACCCGCCAGGTAACCATGATTTAGCCAGAGCACACGCTCTGCCCCCAACGCACCCTTTAGATATTGATCAATCTCTTGCCGTGTCATTGGCTGGTTACGATTGGGTGCCAACAGACACGAAGTAGTGAGAATTGTTCCTTTACCATCCGATTCAATGGAACCACCCTCCAGAATAAAATTTAGTCTGTTTTGGTATTGCGTGGCCGACTGAAAAACGCCTGCCTGAAACAAGCGACCTGTAATTTGATTATCGTAGCAGGCTGCAAATTTCAATCCCCAACCATTGAATCCGAAGTCGAGTAACGTACGTTGCCCACCATTGAAAACAGTGATTGCTCCATGATCGCGTGCCCACGTATCGTTACTGTCTACCTCTACGCAGAGGAGGTTTTTCTGCTCCTCTTCAGAAAAAAAATGTCGCACATCAAGCGATGGGGGTACAACCACCAGCAGCTTCTCCCGTTTGAGTATCTCCTTTGAAAAGGAAACAAAGCAACTAGTCACCTCCTCCAGCATATCGCACCAATCGGTACCCTCGTGCGGCCAAGTAACCTGCACACCACTTTGGGGAAACCACTCTGCCGGAAGCACAATGTCTGCCATGTACTATCCCTCCATGTTACCCCGGACGATTCCACGACTCGAGGAGCGAATGAAATCGACAATCAGTGTACGGTCGTCCGAAGCAGGAAGCTCCTGTTCAATACGTTCCACTGCTTGCGTGGTGTTATATCCCGACAGATACAAGTAACGGTAAATCTCCTGTATGGCATTGATCCGTTCGCTGGTGAATCCACGGCGACGGAGTCCTACAATATTCAATCCCACGTAGGTAATTGGTTCACGTCCCACCATCACGAAAGGAGGAATATCTTTCGATATCTTAGAACCACCCTGTATCATTACATGCGGACCAATCTTTGAGAACTGGTGAGCCAATGACCCACCACTCACAATGGCATAGTCATCAATCTCAATCTCTCCTGCCAATTGAGTAGCATTGCCCAAGATCACATTGTTGCGCAGTACACAATCGTGTGCCACGTGGCTATAAGCCATAATCAGGCAGTTGCTGCCCACTTTGGTAAAACCTTTCGATGCGGTACCACGGTTTACGGTTGCACACTCTCGAATGGTGGTGTTGTCACCAATGATGGCTACTGTCTCTTCACCCTGAAACTTCAAATCCTGAGGAACTCCGGCAACTGTTGCATGCGGGAAGATGGTACAATTTTTACCGATGCGTGCACCCTCCAATACTGTGGCGTGTGTCATGATCCTTGTTCCATCACCAATTTCGGTATTGCGGTCTACATAAGCAAAAGCTTCTATAATCACGTTTTCTCCCAGTTTGGCTTCAGGATGTACAAAAGCCATCGATGATACGCTATTCATATTTATTTGTTACAGTTTTGTTATTTATTTTTGATGATTTGTGCCGTGAAATCTGCTTCAGAGATCACTTTATCGCCAATGAAAGCCAGGCCACGCATGGTGGCGATGCCACGGCGCATTTCGCTGGTGAGCTCTACTCGGAAAATGAGCGTATCACCCGGAACAACCTTGTGACGGAACTTTACATTATCGATTTTCAGGAAATAGGTAGAATAACGTTCCGGTTCATCCAGTCCTGCCAGCACGAGCAAGCCTCCTGTTTGTGCCATGGCTTCTACCTGTAATACACCCGGCATCACCGGTTCCTGTGGAAAGTGACCCATGAAATAGGGTTCATTAGTTGTGATATTTTTTACCCCGACAATATATGTGTCGGTCATATGAATGATCTTGTCCACCATCAGGAAAGGATAGCGGTGTGGCAGCAATTCCCGTATACGGATATTATCCATCACAGGTTCAGCATGCACATCATAGATGGGTGGTTGCACCTCGTTTGCTTTAATGTCCTTGCGAATCATGCGTGCCAGTTGGTTGTTAATCTTATGACCAGGACGAGTCGCAATCAATCGCCCTTTAATAGGTTTGCCAATCAAGGCCATGTCGCCAATGATATCGAGAAGTTTATGTCGAGCCGGCTCATTGGGGAAAGCCAATTTACGATGATTCAGATAACCCAGCTCATCGGCATTGTGGTGAGGTACATTCAGTTCATCGGCAATATCATCGAGTTCCGGCTGTGTGAGTTTCCGTTCGTATATTACAATTGCATTATCGAGGTTTCCACCTTTAATGAGTCCCGCCTTGCGCAATTGCTGAATCTCACGTACAAATACAAATGTTCTTGCAGGGGCTATTTCCGTTTCAAACTCCAAAAGGGAATCCATGGAAGCGGACTGATTGGGAATATACTGAGAATCGAACTCAATGAATGAGTTGATCCCGAACGTATCGTCCGGCAGCAACGTCAACTTTGAGCCTGTCTCAGGATCTGAGACTTCCATTTTGCTACGGACAATATAATAATCTTTGTTCTTTTCCTGTTCAAGGATACCCGCGTTTTTAATTGCTTTCACATATTCGATTGCACTTCCGTCGAGTATAGGAAACTCCGAAGAATCCACCTCTATCAGGCAGTTGTCGATACCCAATGCATACAATGCCGAGAGGCCATGTTCCAGGGTACTTACAGTGACGTTATCACGTCCAATTACCGTGCCTCGTTGTGTATTGATCACATTTTCGGCCAGCGCATCAATTACCGGCTGGCTTTCAAGATCTATTCTCTTTATCTTGATTCCATGATCCACTGGTGCCGGATTGAAAGATACCACAATATGGAGGCCGGTATGCAATCCGGTTCCGCTCAGGGTGAAGCTGTTTTGCAAAGTTCTCTGTTTCACTTTTCTTTAATTTTTAAAATCAGACATGCTACACAGGTGAAATAGCAGGAAAAAAGTGACTATTCAGGCTGAGAAAGTGACTTTTTCAGCTCCGCAATCTCTATTTCCAACGCATTGAGTTGCCTGTACATATCAGGCAATTTAGGTATAATGATACTCGATCTAAAATAATTTTTCACCGGAAATGCCGGTGTACCAATAATCTCTGATCCCTCTTTGGTGTTGCTAATGATACCCGACTGGGCACCAATCTGGCTACGATTTCCAATGGTGATGTGACCACCTATACCTACCTGACCGCCCAGAACGCAGCTCTCTCCAATCTTCGTAGAACCGGCCACACCTACTTGCGCTGCCATCACGGTATTTTCACCGACCTCGCAATTGTGTGCAATCTGAATAAGATTGTCGAGTTTCACGCCTTTCCGAATAATGGTAGATCCCATTACTGCCCGATCGACAGTGGTATTGGCTCCTATTTCCACATCATCTTCAATGAGCACATTGCCCATTTGAGGGATTTTGTGATAACGTTCTTCTTTCTTACTGAATCCAAACCCATCAGCTCCAATTACTGCACCTGAATGGAGTATACAATTATCTCCAATTACACAATCGGAGTATATCTTTACGCCTGCATAGATGATGCAGTTCTTTCCAATCTGCACATTATCGCCCACATAAACCTGAGGATAAATCTTACTATTGTCACCCACACTTGCCCCTTCAGCAATGTATGCAAAAGCGCCTACATATACATTCTCCCCTACTTTAGCATTGGGAGAAACAAAACTCATCGCCTCCACACCCTTCTTTACAGGTTGGTGCTTTCCGGCCAACTCCATGAGCGATGCCAGTGCAGCATATGCATTTGGCACCTTAATCAGGGTGGCAGCAATGGGTTTATCCGGCTCAAAGTCCGCATTTACGATGACAATGTCTGCCGCGGTTTCGTAAATATGATGGGTGTATTTTGGGTTGCCTAAAAAAGTGATGGTACCAGGCTGACCCTCTTCGATCTTTGAAAAATTGGAAACAGATACGTCCGGGTTTCCGATCAGTTCTCCGTTCAGAAATTCGGATATTTGTTTTGCAGAAAATTTCATCAGCTTATGATTCTATTCAATATTTTTTTACTCCTATGAGTCTTTATCCAGCTTTGACTGAGCAAAACACTGATCGAAACTCACTTAGCTAAACGAGAACCTGTTCGCAAACAGACCAATTATCTCGCTAGAAAGATACTACTCTTCCTAAAATCATGCAAATTAACGAATAAAATTTCAGTGTAGGAAAGAAAATTGAGAAATTCGTCCTACATAAAAAGAAGAGACAGCTACCAAAACACGATAACTGCCTCTCTTTCAATTGTCGGGATGAGAAGATTCGAACTTCCGACCCCACGCCCCCCAGACGCGTACTCTAAACCGGACTGAGCTACATCCCGAAAATGTGAGCGCAAAATTACTTTATTTTTTTCTTTCTCCCAAATTTAAACCGCAAACTTTTCAAAACGATTGGGTAGTTTCTCCAAAAAAATGAAAAGCACCAACAGAAAATGCGAAACTTACCCCGAAGTTCCTTGGGACCTACTCCGGTTATCCCTTATATATGCCTTATATTTCGCTTATATTTTAATAAGGGAAACATAAGTATGATACGAGCCATTCACAATAAAAGAGGCCATCAAAAGAAAACTTCTTGATGGCCTCACAAAGATTATTGTAAAATCTTACTTCCTGTACTAGGGTTTCTGATATTTGGAAAAATCAGTATTTATCATGCTACCTGTTTCCTTCAAAGCTTGGTGGAATGCAAAGCAAGCATAGATATCTTGTGGTAAGTGTCCTTTTACGCCGCGGTTCATGTATTCATGCAAGAGCGGACGATAATCGGGGTGAGCACATTTCTCGATGATTTCAATCGCACGATTTTTGGGGCCCTTTCCTCTGAGGTCGGCCACTCCATATTCAGAAACGATGATTTTCACTGAGTGTTCGGTATGATCTTCGTGCGTTACCTTCGGCACAATACAGCTGATGGCACCACCTTTGGCAGTAGAAGGAGTAAGGAAGATAGAAAGGTATGAGTTACGGGTAAAGTCGCCCGATCCTCCAATACCATTCATCATATTGGTACCGTTCACGTGAGTTGAGTTCACGCTGCCGAAAATATCCACTTCAATGGCTGTATTGAGGGCGATAATACCCAGACGACGAGCCAAACCGGGGTTGTTGGAGATCTCAGAAGGACGAAGCACCAATTTATTTTTAAAGAATGCCAGATCGTCGTAGAACTTATGCAACACCTCGTTGCTCACTGTGAGTGAACAACCACTGGCAAAAGAGATGTTACCCTGTTGCATCATGTCAATTACGGCATCCTGAATCACTTCAGTATACACTTCGAAGCGGGGTATTTCGGGATTGCTACCCATTGAAGCCAACACAGCATTGGCTATATTTCCTACACCCGACTGAATGGGGAGGAAGTGCGCAGGTATACGTCCGGCTTTCATTTCAGCCACAAAGAACTCTGCCACATTGTGTCCAATGCGTGATGTCACCTCATCGAGCGGAGCAAAACCACCTCCATCGCCATCTCTATCTGTTTCAACCACGAAGATCTTCTCTGGATTTACCTTTACATAGTCCAGGCCAATACGGTTCTGCACCTCATAGATGGGTATCTCGCGACGTTTTGGAGGATCCTGCAGCTCATACAAGTCGTGTATACCCCTCAATTTTTGGGGAACGCTTTTATTGAGCTCAACAATTACGATATCTGCCATACGGCAAATAGTTGGGGTGATACCCACACCTGTTGTTGGAACAATCTCACCCTTCTCGGTCACCTCGCAAGCCTCTACAATGGCTACGTTGATTTTCCCGAGGAATCCATACCGTATTTCCTGTGCGAGCTGTGAAAGGTGAAGATCGAAGAAATCAAACTCATTGCGGTTCAGCGCTGTGCGCATATCCTTGTTGGTTTGATAAGGAGTGCGAAATTTGATTGCTTTCGCACGTGACAATGCACCGTCAATAGCATCTCCGGTGGAAGCGCCTGTAAATACGCCGATCTTGAAAGCCTCGCCTTTTGCGTGCGCTGCTTCTGCCCTTTTGGCGATCTCAACCGGTACTACTTTCGGGCAGCCTGCATGAGTAAAACCGCTGAAGCCTACGTTGTCGTCGTTTTTGACAAGCGCTGCGGCTTCTTCTGCGGTGATGAATTTTAAAGCCATATTATTATATATTCAATTAGTGGTTCTCTCAAAGTGGATTTGTTCAAATAAATTTGAACGTTGCACGTGAATCCTTATGTAATCTGCTTTATTAAATCCTCGTGGAGGTGCATTGTGGAACCTAAAACCTGCGTTGCATAATCTCTCCGTAGATCACTCCTTTTTTTAACTCATCGTTACCTGCATCACCCAATAAACCTTTGATTAACGGATGAAAGGATGATCCTCTAATTTCTTTCATCGTTTCTTCCGAATCTTTTTCTTTATAGCTGTCAGGCATTGCAGAGATATCTATTGAATCAGATTCAAAATCGTACGAGGATTCCGCATCAAATACAAAAATGGAACTTTTCAGTGAGCTCTGTTTGGAAAAAACGGTCGCCAGATCTAACGAAGATTGGAAAACAGGCCTCTCTTTTTCACGTTGCTGTGCCGAAGAGAAAGTTCGTGATGGCGTTATGTTGGGTTCTGGTCTTGGTTCAAACCACTCAGGAGGTGTCACCTCCTCAAGTGTATCGAACTCTTCAATGAATGGTCGTGGAGAGTGTTCAACATTGGGTCGAGGAGGCATCTGTGATTGTTGTTCCTGCTGCCTTTTTTTCTTTCTGGAATCATTAAAAAATCCCAATATCATAAAAAATAGCAGAAGCAGCAAATAAATGATATCACCAAACTCCATATTTTGATTAATTTTGCAACAGGACAAAAATAATGCTTTTTTATGTAACAATGGGTTTTTGGTTGTAAAAAAAATTTCGGAAGCAACTTCACAGTTACTCCCGAACATTTAACCAAAACCTTAACTATGAAAAAATTTTTATTTTTTTCATTACAAATGTAGGGCTTTGAGAATTAAATTCCAACTTTTACCCCCATAAAGTTTTTAATTTAACGTTTTGCGGAGGGTAAAATAGATTAAAATCACAGCTAATTGAAAAAAAATCATGCAGACAGAGAATCCCACAGAAAAAAAACTATTCATAGAAACGTATGGCTGCCAAATGAATGTGGCAGATAGCGAGGTTGTTGCCTCCATCATGGAAATGGATGGCTACACCCTAACCGATAGCGACAAGGATGCCGATGCCATCTTTGTAAACACCTGTTCCATTAGAGAGAATGCCGAACAGAAGGTTATTCAACGACTGGAATACTTCAATTCGTTGAAAAGAAAACGTAAAGACAACCTCATTGTTGGGGTATTGGGTTGCATGGCCGAACGGGCAAAATCGGAACTTATTGATCGCCATCATGTGGATGTGGTAGTGGGCCCCGATGCCTACCTCGACCTCCCCAACCTGGTGGGTGCAGCAGAGCGTGGAGAGAAGGCCATGAACATTCAGCTTTCCAAGACGGAAACCTACAAAGATGTGATCCCGTTGAAGATGGAGGGAAGTAACATCTCAGGATATATCTCTATCATGCGTGGGTGCGACAAATTTTGTCACTACTGCATCGTCCCCTTCACTCGCGGTCGCGAGCGTAGCCGAGAGCCGGAGAGCATTCTCAATGAGTTGCGTGTTATGCGGGATAAGGGATTTAGGGAAGCAGTCTTGTTGGGTCAGAATGTAAATTCGTACCGCTATCAAGATGGTGAGAGAACCATTAAATTTCACGAACTCCTGGCCATGGTGGCAGAGGAAGCACCGGGGATGCGTATTCGCTTCACTACCTCCCACCCGTGGGATATGAACAACGAAACACTGGAGACCATTGCTCGCTACGATAACCTCTGCAACTACATACACTTGCCAGTACAGTCGGGTAGCTCGCGCATGCTTAAGCTGATGAATCGTCGGTATAACAGGGAATGGTATCTTGAGCGAATCGAGGCCATCAAGCGGATCATTCCGGGTTGTGGACTTTCGACTGACATCATGTGTGGTTTTCATTCCGAGACCGAAGAGGATCATCAGGACACTCTTTCACTGATGCGTGAGGTAGGATTCGACTCTGCCTTCATGTTCAAGTATTCAGAAAGACCGGGAACATATGCCGCCAAGAAACTGGAAGACGATGTTCCGGAGGAGGTGAAAAACCGACGTTTGCAAGAGATCATCGACTTGCAGTTGGAGCTATCACGTAAAAGTAACGAGATGGATATGGGCAAAGAATTTGTTATTCTCACAGAGGGATTCTCAAAACGCTCACGTGAACAACTATTTGGACGAACCGACCAGAACAAGGTAGTTATTATCGACAAGAAACATCATCGTATTGGAGAATTCGTGAAAGTCAAAATAACCGGATATACCCCGGCAACGCTCCTTGGTGTTGCTATTGATTCTGAATGATTTAAATGAGATAGCGTAGTTTGTCAAAACTTTTTTTGCCGTAGAAACGTTTAACATATATAGAAACCTCAACGAAATTGACAAATTAGGTCTACATGGAATAAACCATCATTAATGTAGAAGTATTCACCTTTAAAACGCAAAAATTATGAAATCAGAAGCTAAATTACTATTAGGTTTGGGAATTGGAATCGCACTAGGTGCTGCCGTTGGTTATATTATGGGGACCGACAAAAAAGAAGAGTGGCTGGAGCATGCCAATGAAATTGCCGACAAAGTTAAAGCAAATGTAAAAGCTGCCATGTACAAAGGCAAGAGTGAAGTTGAAGATTTAAAGGAAGATCTTGACGACATTGCTGAAATTGCAAAGAAAGAACTTGCCAAACAATAACAGACACTCAAACACCCCGGGAAACGATGGAAGAAAAAAAAGTAAGTACGCTGTTTGAGGAGATGCGGGATGATATATCCAACTATGTCAATACCACCCTTGAGCTCGGAAAACTGGAAGTGATAGAAAAAATTAGCATAAGCGCTTCAGCGGTAGTACATGCTCTTATGCTATCCGGTGCCCTGGTGATTGCTCTCTTTTTTATGCTTATTACTGCTGCGTTTTATCTGAGTGAGTTGTTTCAGAACTTCTGGATTGGATTCGGTATTATTGCTGCGTTCGCCTTGTTGGTTACACTCATCATTTTCATCTCAGGGAAAACGTTCAAGCAAAAATTCACCAGCCGTGTTGTCAGTTTTCTTATGAAGAGTGACGATAATGATGAAAAAAAAAGCAAAAAATGAGTACGAATAAATTAACTCCGCTTGAAGAGCTTCGTTTGGAAAAGAAACGATTGAGGGAAGAACGGGCTGTTGCAGGCAAACGTCTTTCAACTCAATTAGAGTACTTGAACAACAACTGGGGTGTGATGCTCACAAAAGAGGTGACATCAACCTTCAAGTCAAGATTTGCTGAATCAGTGTGTAATTTATCGGAGGGCGCAACCGGTTCCATTGTACCTTTTCTCACAAAAGGATCCAATCCCTTGATAAATCTTGCCTTATCGAGTTTACCGTCGATTGGTTCGCTTGCTTGGGGTGTGGCAAGACCTGCAATATTTGCCTTTGTAGCAAGAAAAGCAACCTCCTTCCTGTTTGGAAGAAGAAAGAGGTCGAGACGATAAATCCCTATAGTTATTATTAAAGTGTTGATCTGTGGACGGTGCTTACACCGTCCACTTTTGCTATCTTGGTACAGAGCTGATTCACCTCTTCAGCACTGTGTACATGCAGGTTGAATTGACCTTCAAAAATACCATCTTTAGACGCAACATTCACACTCTGAATATTTACAACCACATCTTCGGCCAGTTTGGCTAAGATGGTACTGAGAATACCAATGCGATCGATACCGGTGAACGATATGGAAGCCAAGAAGGAATACTGTCGATAGTCGCCCCACGACACGGCAATGATGCGATCGCCAAAGCTCGATTTCAGTTTCAACCCTGTTTGACAGGAGCGCTTGTGCACCTCCACCTCCTCTTTTTGGGTGACATAGCCAAACACATCATCACCTGGCAACGGATTGCAGCATGCAGGTACGATAAAGTTCTTCCGAAACTTCACTTCGGTGAGTTGATACACCTCTTTTCGGTTAATTTTTGTCTGTTTCGGTTCGAGAGATAGCGCTGCAGACCCCACCTCTTTATTCTCACTACGTGAATCGGCCGCGTTCTTCTTAATCGCACTCATAGCTTGCTTCATATAGCGAACAAAGAGGTTATCCTGCTTCTCAGGAACCTCCTTAATCTTGAAGAATGCATCCTTACTGGCAGGTAGGATTACATCGTTATTTCCAATCATGTAGTATAAGTCCTCCTTATTCTCTGCTTTATAGGACTGGAGAATTTTGTTGAACAGCACATTGTCGATGGGTTCGTTTTTGAACAATTCGTAAAGCATGTTCTTCCCCTTCTCAGCAATGGTACGCCTTTGTCGGCGCAGGGAGGCCTCAATCTTTGTGCGTGCCTTTGCTGTGGAGACAAAGTTAAGCCACTCGGGTTGGGGGTTGACCGATTGTGATGTAAGTATCTCTATTTGATCGCCACTGCGGAGTTTCTGACTCAAGGGAACCAACGTATGGTTCACCTTGGCACCTAGACAATGGTCGCCAATACGGGTATGAATGGTATAGGCAAAGTCTAGTGCTGTAGCGCCCTGAGGCAGTGTTTTAATTTCCCCTTTGGGTGTAAATACAAAAATCTCGGAAGAGAATAGGTTCATCTTCACCGTATCCAAGAAGTCGATTGCATTAGGATTGGGGTTGGAAAGTATCTCCTGAATGGTTTTCAACCACTTATCCAATTCGTTGTCTTCCTCTATTCTGTTTTCCTTGTATTTCCAATGTGCTGCAAATCCCTTTTCGGCAATATCATCCATTCTCCGACTTCTGATCTGAATCTCAATCCACTTTCCATCGGGTCCCATTACGGTAAGGTGTAGCGCCTGATAGCCATTGGCTTTAGGATGACTCACCCAATCACGGATACGGTCGGGACGAAGTCTGTAAATATCGGTGATGACAGAGTAAATATCCCAACACTGTTTCTTCTCATCAATTCCCTCATGAATTTCAAAGATAATGCGCACAGCAAAAAGATCATATACCTCGCTGAATTCGATGCCCTTATTCTGCATCTTGTTCCAGATGGAGTAAACCGACTTCACCCGAGCTCGCATCTCATATGTGATGCCCATTTTGTCGAGCGCCTTGATGACCGGCTCGGCAAAATGTTCGTAAATCATGTTTCGTTCGGGTGCTGTCTCTTCAATCTTTTTGGTGAGATCGGCATAAGCCTCGGGGTGTTCATATTTGAAGCAGAGTTCCTCCAGCTCGGTCTTAATGGCAAATAGACCTAGGCGGTGAGCCAGCGGAGCGTAAATATAGAGGGTCTCTCCTGTAATTTTGAACTGCTTTGTGGGAGCCATTGAGGAGAGTGTGCGCATGTTGTGCAATCGGTCGGCAATCTTTATCAAGATCACACGAATATCGTCAGACATGGTGAGCAACAACTTGCGGAAATTCTCCGCCTGCGCAGATACATTCTCTCCAAACATTCCGCTAGATATCTTTGTCAGCCCGTCTACAATCTGAGCAATCTTATCACCAAACAGGGCACGGATATCTTCAGTCGTGTAATCGGTATCCTCTACCACATCGTGCAGTAATGCCGAACATATAGATGTTGAGCCCAACCCCATCTCACTTGAGACAATACGAGCTACAGCCAACGGATGCATGATATAGGGTTCACCCGAACGCCGTCGAGCACCCTTGTGTGCTTCCTTGGCCATATTAAATGCACGGGTAATGATATCCACCTTCCGTCGGTGATTGGAATTCAGGTAGTCTTGCAGCAATCCCTGAAACTCCTTTTCAATCATCTGTTCTTCCAGAATCTGTTTATCTTCGTCACTCATAGGGTAGTTCGACAAGTTTAAAGCCGTAATGTTTAAAGTAAACGAAATTACAAATAAATCAGCACATAAAATAAATGTACTTGATTTTTTTTGTGGAATTACACATCTCACATTGAATGCCGGATTACGATCTGTTAATAGTCTCCGTAGTTCACAGGGTTAAATGAGTGAAAGTTCCTTGCTTATTGAATAAAAAGGAGTATCTTTGCCCGACAACAGGGGTGCCCCAAAAGTACGGGCTGAGATCATACCCAATCACCTGATCCGGATAATGCCGGCGTAGGGAAACAAAAGTGCTCTTAGGTTGGTAGCACTTTCAATGGTATACATCTTATTTTATTCCCCTTTTTTATTTCACGAACCAGATGCACAAAACCTCAGTTAGATGCTGTTGGCTTGGTGCATCCTAAAACTTTATGTAAATGAAAAAGGTTTTCTTTTTGTACATGCTGATAGGTTTATCAGCAACAGGTTATCAACTGGCAGCTAGTCCTGATGCTGCATCTTCCCGAAAGAAGGATGCTTACGAAGTATCCCCTGACAGCCTCAATCACATTCAACTCGAAGAGTTGGTTGTCTCCTCCACAAGAGCTGGAAGCAAAACACCGGTCTCCTACTCCAACATCAGCGCATTGGATATAAAAAAACAAAATGTAGCGCGAAATATCCCGGCTATTCTGCAGTCTACTCCGTCGTTGGTCTCTTTCACAGAGGATGGACTGGGTGTGGGTAACACCTACTTCCGGATACGAGGTACGGATGCAACGCGCATCAACGTCACACTGAATGGAATGCCGCTTAACAATCCGGAAAGTCAGGAGGTATTCTGGGTGAACCTTCCGGACCTTTCCAACTCGCTGCAAAACATTCAAATTCAGCGTGGTGTGGGAACATCAACCAACGGATCTGCGGCCTTTGGTGCCAGCATCTCGCTGCAGACAACCGGTGCTCGCTCTGAGAGTTATGGAGAAGCATCGACTGCTGTAGGTAGTTACGGAACGTTCCTCTCTCATATTGCTGCCGGTACGGGTATATTAGAGAACGGTCTCTCTTTCGATGCTCGCTTCTCTCGTGTGCTGGGTGATGGCTATGTGAGAAATGGTAGCGTGGACCATACAAACTTCTATGCGGTACTATCGCACTATACCAATCGGCAGCTGATTCGCTTGACTTACCTGAAAGGGGTGCAACATACGGGCATCACATGGGAGGGTGTCTCCGAAGAACAAATGAAGGATCCTCAATATGGCCGCCGCTACAACCCAGCCGGAGAATATACCGATGTAGCGGGGAATCGGCTCTATTACGACAACGAGACTGACAATTATGACTCCGATATTTTGCAGCTAACGATCTCTCGTGAGCTGAGCAACTTCTTGGTGCTTAATGGTGGTCTCAGCTACCATCATGGCTATGGTTATTATGAGAACTATAGAGAGGACAACAAATTCTCCGACTTTGGTCTCCCTTCGCAAATAATTAACGGAGTAACTTATGATGAGAGCGACTTTATCCGTCGCAAACTGATGGAGAATGATTTTTATGTGGTAAATCTGGGTCTCAGCTATACACGAAGTAGGATAAAACTGACCTTTGGGGGAATGTATAGTTGGTACGACGGCAACCATTTCGGGCGACTGCCATGGATCAAATTCAATCAATCTATTGCGGATGATTATGAATGGTATCGTAATGTAGGAAAGAAAACTGAAGTCAACTTGTTCGCCAAAGCTGATTATCAATTGAATGAGTTGACCTCTTTGTTTGGCGACCTGCAGTACAGAACGATCAATTACAGGTTCACCGGAATTGACGATGACATGATGGATCTTACTGGTAAGTTTAACTATCACTTCCTAAACCCCAAAGTGGGTGTTAATGTCAACTTGAATGAAAAAAGTAGGGTGTATGCTTCTGCAGCAGTGGGTCAGCGTGAACCGTTGCGTACCGACTTAAAGGATGGAATCAAAGGTGAATCGGTATCTCCCATACAGCCGGAGCGAATGATAGACTATGAGCTGGGATATCAATATCGCAGCGACGAAGGTGTTCAATTGGGTGCGAACCTCTATTACATGGACTACCACAACCAGATGGTGCAGACCGGGAAGCTGAACGATGTTGGATACAAACTTATGGAGAACGTAAAAAAGAGCTACCGCGCCGGCTTGGAGATAGAGGCAGCTGTTCCTTTATGGGATAACAAAATAAGGATCGATGCCAATGCTACGTTCAGCAAGAATAAGATTATTGATTATGTGGCCTGGTTCGACCAGTATGATAACCAGAACGACTGGGGATGGGTGGGTCAGGTCTCCAAAGAGTATGGAACTACCGACATCTCCTTCTCTCCCAACGTAATAAGTGCGGCAGGCATCACTTGGCAACCTACATCGGCACTCTATGTGAACCTGATGGGGAAATATGTAGGTAAACAATACATGGATAATACCTCCGATGTTACCAAATCTATTGATTCCTATTTTGTGAGCAATCTCTCGGCGGGTTATACATTCAAGAAGAGTGCCATTGGCTTCTTTAACCTACAAGTATTCGTAAACAACCTCTTTAATAGGGAGTATGTAGCGAACGGATGGGCAGCAACAGATACCTTTGCCGACGGCAGCAGCATACATTGGATTGGTTATTATCCCCAAGCCACCCGCAATTACATGATGCGACTCACTCTTTCATTTTAAACCATATGCAAACCATCGAAATAATCGGCGCTCTCATCGGTCTACTCTATTTATATCTGGAGTATAAGGCCAACATGTGGTTATGGCCAATAGGCGTTGTGATGCCGGTGGTTTACATCTGGATATTCTTCCAGAGTAAGTTTTATGCCGATATGGGGGTCAACATCTATTACTTCTTTGCCAGCATCTATGGTTGGATATACTGGACTCGACATAGAAAAAAGGAAGAAGAGGAATTACCTGTCACCCACACTCCGAAACGGCACCTGCTGCCGTTAACGGTGGTGGGTGTGGTTCTTTTTGCAGTAATTGCGTTTATACTAACACGACACACCGACAGTCCGGTACCATATGGCGACAGCTTCACCACCGCTTTGAGTATTCTTGGGATGTGGTTGCTGGCTCGAAAACATGTGGAGCAGTGGTTGTTCTGGTTCATGGTAAATGTCGTCTCCAGTGGACTCTATCTCTGGAAAGGATTATACCCCACCTCCATCCTCTTTGCGATTTATTCGGTAATTTCCGTATTGGGATATTTTAAATGGAAACGAATGGCCATGGCTCAACCAACAATAGCATCGGTCAGCTCATCGAGTGAGAATCCGGCGAAGTAGGGTGTGAAATCGAACGAAGCGAGTTTTTGACGAACATCCTCAGGGGTGTACTTCACACCCTTCAAGAGTTGCTGAACCGCTGTAAGGTCGCTCTTCACACCGAAGAACGTGCCGTAAAATGTGATATCGTCGATTAATCCTTTTTTCGTATTGACAAACACCTGGGTCTTACCTGCAGTGTAACGTCGCTCGCGTACAATCTCTGCAACCGGATTTGTGCCAAAGTTCCAGTTCCAATTGCCAAATTTTGCCGCTCTATTTTGCTCAATAATCTGCAACTCCTCTTCGTTGAAGTGATACTCCTGCATCTCGGGGTACTTCCGTTTCATATGCTCCAGGATTCGGTCGGCAAATTGTGTCACCGTAATCTTTACAGGCAGATTGGGTAGAATATTGTCGACACGACTGCGTACCGATTTTACCCCTTTGGCTTCCACAACCTCGGTCGATGTCTCCAACGCTTTTGAGAGAACCGTCAGATCCACATCAAACAAGATGCAGCCGTGGTGCATGACCCTTCCATCGAGATAAGCCTGTGCGTTACCACTGATCTTTTTACCCTGAATGGTGATATCGTTTCGTCCTGAGAACTCAGCTTCCACACCCAAATCATTCAGAGTTTGAATGACTGGTTCGGAGAATGCTTTGAAATCGAAACTACGACTATCGCGATCCTCGTTGGAGATGATTGTATAGTTCAAGTTATTGAGGTCGTGGTACACAGCACCACCACCCGAGATGCGTCGGACCACGTGGATACCCTTCTCCTGCACATACCTCTCGTTGATCTCTGCATGGGTATTCTGATTCTTACCCACAATAATAGAGGGTTCGTTAATCCACAGGATAAAGATCTTGTCGAACTGAGTCAACTGTTTAAAGCAATATTCCTCAAGGGCGATGTTAAAGTCGGGCTTGGTCGATTTATTTACGATATATATCATGGAGTTTTCTACAATTATATGAATCGTACAAAGGTAAAAAAAGAAGACCAATTCCGGTCATTGTAAGCCGGAACCGATCTTCTTAATTAGCAAGTTTATTTTTCGTGGTTCTTTCCTATCTTGTTAGAAATAGCAATTATTTCTTTCTTTTTGGAAGATGGACAGCTTCACCCAGTACATCAGCAAATGCCTCGAATATCGCTTCAGAGTAAGTAGGATGCCCATAAATGGTGTTTACTACCTCGTCCACAGTAATCTCCATTTCCATGATTAGAGAAGCTTGCGTAATTAACTCTGCAGCCGACGGACCTAAGATATGAACACCCAACACTTCGCCATAGCGACTGTCGGCGATCACCTTCACGAAACCTTCAGCTTCGCTCGAAGCAAGTGCACGTCCATTCGCATTGAAGTTGAAACGACCAATGCGAATTTCGTCGCCATACTTAGCTCGTGCTTGAGCCTCTGTAAGTCCCACCATGGCCACTTCGGGTAGGGTGTATACAACGGATGGAGCAGAGAGCAACTTCAACTGACGGTGATTACCTTTCACTGCATTCTCTGCAGCTACCTCACCCATGCGGAAGGCTACGTGAGCCAACATCTTGATACCATTGATATCGCCAGGTGCATATATACCCTTTACGCTGGTCTCCATATACTGGTCGACTTTAATTCTTCCCCTTTCGGTTTCGAATTTCACCTCTCCCAGTGACTCCAGATCGGGTACACGACCGATTGCAAGTAGCGCTTTGTCGGCAATGATGGAATCCTTTCCTTCGATCTTAATCTCCAGCTTATTGCCTTTGTCGACCACTTCGGTTACCTTCGCGGAGGTAACAACTTCAATACCTTTCTTCTTAATCAACTTGGTCAGTTCTTCGGTCACATCATCATCGAACATGGAGACAATATGATCCATCATCTCCACAATGATCACTTTCGAACCTAGTCCGGCAAAGGAGAGACCCATTTCTGCTCCAATTACGCCACCACCAAGTACCACCAATGTTTCGGGAACTTCCTTAATACCAAGCAAATCATCGCTTGTCAGCACCTTATCGTTCTGGATACCCGGGATATTGATCATGAATACTTTGGATCCACCGGCAAGAATAATTTTATCGGCTTTGATGATTTTATTATCATCAACAACCACATCTTTATTCTTGTTGATCTTTCCAAATCCACGATAGATATCCACACCGTTCGATTTGAGCAGAGCCTCCACGCCGCTGGTCAGTTTTCTGACCACTCCATTCTTAAATTCAAGCACTTTCTCCATATCAATCTTGATCTCGGGGTTTCCTATGATAATACCCCTCGATGCGGCATGTTTGATATGCTCAATGATCTCAACATTTTTCAGATATGCTTTTGAGGGGATACAACCTACGTTGAGGCAGGTACCTCCGAAAACACCTTTCTCCACAATGGCCACCTTGGCACCCAGCTGAGCAGCCCGGATGGCGGCCACATAACCGGCGGGTCCTCCACCTATAACAGCCACATGGTAACTGTCCTCGAGGCGAATCAGTCGTTTGTCCTCTTCACTTTCTTCAGCACCCGTATCTTTAAATTCTTCGGGCATTAACGTAGCGATCGATTCATTTTCATTGCCAATATAACCAATGACGGTTGTTACAGGCACAGTCTCATCGTCGTGATGTACAATTTTCAGTAGAATACCCGACGCTTCCGCTTCGATCTCCATACTGGTCTTATCGGTCATAATCTCAAGAATTACCTCTCCTTCCTTGACCGGATCACCCTCTTTCTTTAACCATTTTACAATTTGCCCTTCGGTCATGTCAATACCTGCTTTGGGCATGATTATTTCAAAAGCCATATCTATTTGTTTCTATTTTTAGTTTTTTGCGGCCTGCTTACAGCCTTCTTATAAGCATATGATCTCATTGATTCACCCGTGATTTAAATAAACAGTGCCAACGGATCTTCCATGGCCGCTTTCAGATCGGTCATAAATTTCGCAGCAGTGAGTCCGTCGATAATCCTGTGATCGGCTGTAAGGCTCACTTTCATGATGGGACGAATTACAATCTGACCATCTCGGGGTACCACACGTTGTTGAGTAGAGGATACACTCAAAATGGCCGAGTTGGGCTGATTAATGATGGCAGTGAATTCATCCACTCCATACATACCCAAGTTGCTAATAGTAAACGTACTTCCCGATTGTTCGTCCGGCAGTAGTTTCTTGGAATGGGTACGCTCTGTTAGATCTTTCACAGCTACCACAAACTCACTCAACGACATTTTGTCGGCACCCTTAACCACCGGCACCAGCAAGCCATCATCGAGACCTACTGCCAGCCCCAGATTCACATAGTTGTGAAAGGTGATCTCTGTTGCCTCTTTGTTGAGACTTGCGTTTATATATTTATGTTTAGGCAGTGTCTTAATCACTGCCATCGAGATTAGGTCGGTAACAGTCACCTTTTTACCGGTTTTCGTCATGATGGGCTCCAGCAGTTTCTTACGCAAGGCAAGCATCTCGGTCATGTCGATCTCCCAGGTCTGTATAATAGTTGGTGCACCAAAGTAACTTTCCGACATGCGCTTGGAAATAATCTTGCGCATTTGAGTCATTGGTACAGTTTCTGTATCTCCTGCAGTAACCGACTCTTTTACCGTTGATGCAGTCTTTACTGCAACTGCTGCTTCTTGTACAGGTGCTACTTTTACAACCTGTGGCGATGGCGACACCATTTGATAACCGTAGTCGTCGAGCATAAAGCGCGACTTGACCTCCTGATCATCAATCAGTTTCAGTACATCATCCTTCATGATCTTATTGCGATAGCCTGTTCCAACTACCCCTTTCAGATCAATATTATGTATATCGGCAATGCGCTGTGCAAGCGGAGAAACATGTGTTTTATCCTCATAATTGAAGCCGGCAACATCATCCTTCTGAATGCGTCCCTTGTAACCGGTGCCGATCACACTCAGTAGATCAACACCCAGTCGCCTCGCCAATGCTCTTGCTGCAGGCGTTGCCCTCAACTTTTTATCTTCCATCCACTCCGTTTTTATCGGTTATTGACTAATCTGAGGATATATTTCCGGATGCGCTCCACGCTTGGTATCATGGCCGTCTCCAGCGTTTGGTTGTATGGAATGGGCACATCTTCACCGGCAAGACGCAAAATACGACCGTCGAGATAGTCGAATGCTTCGCTCTCAGCAATCATCGCTGCGACTTCACCTATGAAACCCCCTGTTTTGTGGGCATCGTTTACTAAAAGCACCTTACCGGTTTTCTTTACCGACTGAATTACGGTATCCTTATCAAGAGGCGCAAGAGTCATTAAATCTACCACTTCCACCTCTACTCCTTCGGCCTCATGCACCTCTTCGGCTGCTTTCATTACACGCTCCAGCATACGTCCGTAGGTGACTACCGTCACATCTTTTCCCACTCTTTTGATATCAGCTTTACCAATGGGCAGCACGAAATCGGGATCGAGAGGTACCTCACCCTTCATATTATATTGAGCTTTATACTCAAGGAAGATTACCGGATTGTTATCTCGAATGGCTGCTTTAAGCAATCCCTTCACGTCGGATGGTGTACCCGGAGCAACAACTTTCAACCCGGGAATATGGGTAAACCACGCCTCGAGCGACTGAGAGTGCTGGGCTGCAGAACCTACACCACCACCGGCTGCTGCACGGAACACAACAGGTATCTGACCCTTTCCTCCGAACATATATCTTGTTTTAGCAGCCTGATTCACAATATTGTCCATCATGTAAACGATGAAGTCCATAAAGGTAACATCCACAATGGGACGAAGACCGGTCATGGCAGCACCAATGGCTGCTCCTGAAATGGCATTCTCCGAAATGGGGGTATCACGTACACGCTCTTTGCCAAACTCCTCAAGCATACCTACCGATGTGCCAAAGTCGCCACCAAATATACCAACATCTTCTCCCATCAGGAAAACGTTTTCATCGCGTCGCATCTCTTCCGACATTGCCATGATGATGGCATCACGCACCGACAATAATTTTGTTTCTTTTTCCATCTATCTATTTCTGAGCTGTTTTAATTTTTTAAAGATCCTTTTCGGATCATTTTTATTGTTTTCTGAATTTAAACTGTTTGGTTAGGGAGCAAAAATATCTTCAAAAGCCGATTCTAATGTGGGCTCGGGACTGCTTAATGCAAACTTCACCGATTCCTCTACGGCATCTTCTGAGGATTTCTCTACAGCTGCAATCTCCTCCTTTGTAGCCAGTTTATTATCCAATAAGTACTGCTCGAAACGGGGTATAGGATCCTTCTTTTTCCACTCATCAACCTCCTCTTTGGTACGATATTTACCCGGGTCGGAGGTGGAGTGTCCCAGATAACGATAGGTTATTGACTCAACCAAGACGGGGCCATTACCTTCTCGTACATATTCTACAATCTCTTGAAATTTTGTATACACGGCCATCAGGTCGTTTCCATCTTCAATGAAATGTCCCGGAATACCATAGGAAGCTGCACGTCGATAGTTGTAATCGATATTAATCACACTACTGATAGGTGTGCTGATACCATACATATTATTGATGGAATAGAAAATTACCGGCAGCTTCCAAATCGATGCTAAGTTCATGGTTTCGTGAAAGGTACCCTCATTAACAGCACCATCTCCGAAGCAGCAAAGAACAATCTTGCCAGTTTTTTTCATTTTTTGCGTGAGTGCAGCTCCAATAGCCATACCCATGCCACCACCCACAATTCCGTTGGCACCTAGGTTACCACCGTCGAGGTCGGCAATGTGCATCGATCCACCTTTTCCTTTACAGGTCCCGGTTGCTTTACCCATAATTTCGGCCATCATCTCATTGAGGTTGATTCCAAGAGCAATACTTTGACCATGCCCCCGGTGATTTGAAGTGATCAGGTCAGATCCTTTCTCTATAGCAGCAATAGCTCCCACGTTGGCAGCTTCCTCACCAATTGAGAAATGGGTCATTCCAGGCACCACACCTCTTTTAACTAGACGGTTGACCTTGTAATCGAAATTACGGATATCAAGCATTGCTCGATGCATCTCCAGTAATTTTTCCTTGGAAATATCCGTCACTTTTTTTGAATTTGTTTTCGCCATAGCAACTTCCTTATTCTATATTCTTGGATGTTTTATTAATTTAATTAGAAAGATTCTACATAACAACAGTTGTTAGAAGCGATTGTTTGGGCAGGAATAAAATTTAATCTTTATTAATCTTTTTTCGAGGTGTCGCAATGCTGCACTTTCAATTGCTTCTTATACAAAAAGAAAAAATGTAATAAATAATTAAAGACATTTTTATCTGAAATAAAAAATAATACATACCTTTGTCACTATAACATCAAAAACTCGTATAGTATCGATGTGCATAGGCGAGGTAAATATAACCTGATACGCCTACCAATTATTCCCATATAAACGCAACGAAGCAGAAAAAAGGAAATGTTTTCAAAAACCTGTGAATACGGCATCAAAGCGGTGCTTTATATTGCCGGACAATCGCTCCAGCAAGTTCGCTCTAAATTGAGCGACGTAGTACAACATATCGGTTCACCCGAAGCTTTCACCGGAAAGGTGCTGGGCACCTTATCCCGACACAACATCATCGATTCCTATACCGGACCGCACGGAGGATTCGAAATCAGTCAGGAGAGGCTTCATGTAATCACCATTGCCGATATTGTGCGAGCATTTGAAGGAGATGAGTTTTTTGATGATTGTGTACTGGGCTTAGGAATGTGTGATGCGAAACATCCATGTCCCATGCATCATTCCGTGGATCCTGTTCGCAAAAGATTAATGAAAGTTTTACAACAGACATCTGTTTATGAGCTGGCTATGGGATTAAACAATGAAGTATCCCTGTTAATTCGGTAATTTTTTTGGATTAAATAGAACCAACGTTTATTCACCTTTAAACAATGTAACGGCATGTCACAAAAGAAGTTATGGATTGCACTGACTGCAGTGATCGTAGTATCATTTGCCGTGTTGCTCTATTATGGCAACCAGATTTATCAACAAGCACCCCCTATACCGAAAGAGGTAGTAACTGAAACGGGTGAATTGTTATTTACCGGCAATGACATCAAGGATGGCCAGAATATCTGGCAGAGTATTGGAGGACAAGAGGTGGGAACTGTGTGGGGACATGGTGCTTATGTAGCACCCGACTGGACAGCAGACTACCTGCATCGTGAGGCAGAGTTTCTATTAAACAAATGGTCGCAGGAGAGCATTGGTGCTCCTTTCGACAAGCTTACATCAATTGAACAAGCTGCCCTTGAAAGCAGACTGCAAGGGTTCTTGCGGGAGAATACCTATGATGATGCTTCGGGCAGACTGGTTATTGCGACCGAGCGCTATGAATCATTTCTATTCATCAAAGAGCACTATGCGGGATTGTTTATGAATGACCCCTCACTCGATGAGCTTCGTGAAGCATATGCTATTGCAAAGAATAGCATCAAATCTGAGGATCGAATGGACAAAATGGTCCAGTTTTTCTTTTGGGCTTCCTGGGCTTGTGTAACTAACCGACCTGGTGACGATATTACCTACACACATAACTGGCCACCCGATAAACAAATTGGAAATACTCCCACAAGCGACTTGGTATTGTGGACTGGTTTCAGCATCATCATGCTGTTATTAGGTATTGGTATCATGATTTTCGTACAGGCACGTAGTCGGCAAGAGGAGATATTAAAGCCGATGGAAGATCCCCTAATGAATCAGACTGTTACACCATCGATGTGGGCAGTAAAGAAATACTTCTGGGTGGTAAATCTGCTTATTCTGGCACAAGTACTACTTGGAGTCATAACCGCCCACTATGGTGTTGAAGGTGGGGGTTTTTATGGGTTAGATATCACTGGTATACTCCCCTATTCCATCACTCGTACCTGGCATGTGCAACTGGCTATTTTTTGGATTGCCACTGCCTGGCTGGCCACTGGATTGTATATTGCCCCTTCGTTAAATGGTAAAGACCCAAAATATCAAAAGCTGGGTGTTAATGTGCTGTTTATCGCCCTACTAATAGTTGTAGGCGGCTCGCTGATTGGACAGTGGTTTGGAGTAATGCAACGACTCAATCTTGTGAACAACTTCTGGTTTGGACATCAAGGTTATGAATATGTAGACCTGGGACGATTTTGGCAGATTCTGTTGGTCGTTGGACTTTTCTTGTGGCTTACATTAATGATAAGACCAATTCTTCCTATCATTAAAAAGGGGACATCGGAAAGAGGCCTACTGATTCTCTTCCTCATATCCTGCGCCGCTATTGCCATGTTTTATGCTGCTGGACTAATGTGGGGCAGAACAACCAACCTGGCTGTAGCCGAATATTGGCGCTGGTGGGTTGTTCATCTTTGGGTTGAAGGATTCTTTGAAGTTTTTGCTACCGTGGTTGCAGCCTTCCTATTTACCCGCATGGGGTTGCTAGGTATTCGCTCAGCTACCAATAATGTTCTATTTGCTACAGTCATCTTTCTCACAGGAGGTATACTTGGTACGTTCCATCATCTCTACTTCACCGGTACTCCTACGGGGGTAATGGCAGTGGGAGCCACTTTCAGTGCACTGGAGGTTGTACCGCTTATCCTTATCGGCTTTGAGGCCTACCACAACTATCGCATGAGCAAGTCCACAGAGTGGCTCAAAGACTACAAATGGCCCATATTCTTTCTGCTTTCTGTCTCTTTCTGGAATTTTCTGGGAGCGGGAATCTTCGGGTTTATTATAAATCCGCCTATTGCACTTTATTACATGCAGGGACTTAACACGACACCCGTACATGGACATGCTGCCCTTTTTGGCGTATATGGCATGCTCGGTATCGGACTTATCTTGTTTGTACTGCGAAGTATGTATCGAAAACAAAAATGGAACAACAAACTCATTTCTCTTACTTTCTGGTCGCTTAACATTGGACTTTTGCTGATGGTTGTGCTAAGTCTCCTCCCTGTAGGATTAATGCAGACGGTAGCTAGCGTAAACGAAGGAATGTGGTATGCACGTTCAGCAGAGTTTATGCAGCAACCACTAGTGAGTTTCTTCAAGTGGATGCGCATCTTTGGTGATACCATCTTCGCAATAGGCACGCTCACCCTTTTCCTGTTTGTATATCAACTTACTATTAAAAAGAAGAATAAACCGACGGAAAAACCGTAGGCCTTTTTCTTTAAAACAATCACTTCAGGTGCTGTCGTCATAGTTAATAACTTTTGACGACAGCCCATTAAATTACTATTTATTATGGACATTAACAACCAAAGTATTATTGGAAAAATAGTTGCAGAGAACTATAAGGCTGCTTCTATTTTCAAAAAATACCGTATCGATTTCTGCTGTAACGGTAACAGAACCATAGCCGATGCAAGTCGCGACAAAAATCTGAACGAAGATATGCTAATTGAAGAACTACGCTCTGAACTTACTAAAAAAGAGACAGGAGAAATCGATTTTAAGGCATTCCCTCTCGACCTGCTGGCAGATTATATCGAAAAAACGCATCATCGCTATATCGAGTCTAAAATCCCCGAGATCACACCCTATCTAAATAAGATAGTTCGGGTTCATGGGGAGCATCATCCTGAGCTGGCAATCGTGGAGAAGCTATTCCTTGAGTCGGCAGGTGATCTTTCAGCACACCTCAAGAAAGAGGAGCTGATGCTCTTTCCATATATTAGGCATTCTGTAAAAGTTCAACTAGCTGGATCAAAACTTCCTGAAGACAAAAGGGGAACAGCAACAGCAATGATCAACCAAATGGAGCACGAGCATGAGGCGGAAGGAGATCGTTTCAGAACAATTAGCGAACTCACCGATTATTTTACTCCACCTGAGGATGCATGCAACACCTATCGGGTAACACTGAGTCTTTTAAAGGAATTCGAGGAGGACTTGCATCGACATATCCATCTCGAGAACAACATCCTTTTTCCAAAATCAATTGCTTTGGAAGAGACCTTAACAGCTTGAAATAACAACTCATCCAATGAAAAGAAGCGGCAATAATTGCCGCTTCTTTTGTATCTTTGCCACACTCACACAGAAAAGACATATGGATTATTTATCCACAGTAGATACTATTATCTTAGCCAATGGTCGCTTTCCCGATCATCCTCTACCTCTTTCTCTTATTGAAAAAGCGGAATATATTGTTTGTACCGACGGCGCGGCTAACGACTTCATAGCTCGTGGTGGCAAACCCAACGCTATTGTAGGAGACTGTGATTCCATCTCAGTAGAGAACAGAATCCTTTATGCAAATATCCTTCACCCTAGTGCCGACCAGGAGACAAACGACCTTACAAAGTCGGTTCACTTCTGCATACAAAACGGACGAAGAGAGATTGCAATTGTGGGTGGCACAGGTTACCGTGAGGATCATACACTGGGTAACATATCGCTACTAGCCGACTATATGGAGGCAGCCACCGTAATGATGGTGACCAATTATGGTATCTTCACACCAATGCGTGGTGTGGTTGAATTTTCAAGTCACCCCGGACAACAGGTCTCACTCTTTTCGATAGACTCAGCAGCTATTACTACACATAACCTTAAATACCCTCTTACCAACAGGATACTGACCAATTGGTGGCAGGGCACCCTCAATGAATCGTTGGGTACACATTTCACCGTGGAATCAAATGGCAGGGTGATTGTTTTTAGGGTCTACCGCTGAACGGATAAATGCATTTTTATTTAGCCCTGCAACCTGCGACACATTCAGACTAATTCACGTAAGATCTCGACAGATTTAAGTACCGGAAAGTCATAAATGTGCAATCGATAATAGTCGAGCAGATGGTCCAAGATTCTGTTTCGATCATTGCGTGACAAACGAAATAGATGCATATTGCTATAATTCATGCGTCGGAGTAATACTAAGTAATCACTCTCTCGACGGGTCAGATAGTGCGAATGAATGGGCATATGCTCTACAAACTCCCCCTGCATAAGATCAAAAAAATGGTGTTCCCCCATCCATTCCACATTCGGATATATACCCATAAATCGGGTCAACCCAAATAAAAAAGCCAAGTGAAAGTTTGCCAATCCCTTTTCCGCTACCTCTAACGTCTCAATGGAATTCTTCACAAAGCAGTAGGTCAGTTCGTTGTTTTCAGACTCATGGAGTACACGCATCAGAAATTCCGAAAGGAAGAAGGCTAACGACACCTTGCTTATGTGGGTACAAAGATCTTGTAATGGAAACAGCCTATCCGCCTCTTTCAGTCGTTGCAGGTCGCGCAAAGGCATGTGTTCTACCTCCATGTTCAACACCGATAGCGGAAAGAAAAGGGAAGCTTTTATTTTCGCTTTCTTGCCGTGCGAACGGGGAAGCAGGTAAGAAACCTTGCCAAAGTCGCGTGTATATACCTTTGCAATACTATAAATATCATTGTAAGGCAATGTACCCAACACAATTCCTTCGGTTTTATGGAGCATAATCTTTTGTTACACGTTTAAGATAGTCAACACAAAAATAGATAAAATGAGGAAGAAAGGCAACAACAGCAAGGAGTCACATAGGTTTGATACGAACAACAAAAAAGCTCCGGTATGAATACCGAAGCTTTTTTATCTCTTTTGCAATACTGCTTAATACAATTTCTTTTTGATACGAGCAGCTTTTCCACGCAGGTTGCGCAAGTAATAAAGTTTTGTTCTGCGAACCTTTCCTGCACTGTTAAGGGTAATGTTTTCAATGAAGGGAGAGTTCATCGGGAAGATACGTTCTACTCCGATGTTATCTGACATCTTACGCACGGTGAAACGTTTTGCATCTCCGTGTCCGGCAATCTTAATGACCACCCCGCGATACTGCTGTATACGCTCTTTGTTCCCTTCCGCAATGCGGTAAGCAACAGTGATGGTATCACCACTTTTAAAAGCAGGAAACTCCTTCTTCTCTCTTGCGAAAGCGGCTTCTGCTATTTTTAATAAATCCATCTTTTATAAAGCTTTATGTTAATAATTAACTTGTTTGAACGCAATATGCCGAAAACATGCCGACAGAGATTACGCAAAGCGGATGCAAAGGTAGCAATAATTCCTAAATCTACAGCATGAAAATAATATTTAATGTTTATTTTTGAAGCTCTTATTGTCAGTGCCGGTAAAAATAATTATTTTTGACTTTCCAAAAGGTATCAGGCTTTCATATCTACACAACATGCAAAGAAAAATTATCCCGGTTGTCTGTCTGGCAATTTTATTGCTCTCCTGTAAACAACCTTATAACGTGACCCAAATCTCGGGTACTATTGTTGCAATGGATGCTACGTACGATGCAAAACCGCACCTACAAATGCAGGCTTTGGTGCAGTCCTACAAGACAGGACTCGACAAAGAAATGAATGTGGTTATCGGTCGCTCGGCACAGTCTATGGACTACAAACGCCCGGAGAGTCTCCTAACCAATCTCACCTCCGACGTGATGAAAGCCTATGGTGACGAGCATCTCCCAGATGGTGCCGACGTGGGTGTGATGAACGTTCATGGTCATAGAGCGACTCTACCTCAGGGTGAAGTTACAGTGGGCAATATGTTCGAGATCTATTCGTTCGACAACACCATCACTTTCTTGGAGCTAAAAGGAAGTGATCTAAAAAAAATGTTCGATGCCTATTCTCGTATTGGTGGTGCAGGCATCTCCTCAAATGTGAAACTTGTGATACATGAGGGGAAAACTGAAAGTGTTACCATTGATGGTAAACCAATCGATGAAGGGAAAATTTACAACGTGGTCACACTGGATTATCTTGCTGAAGGGAACGACAACATGGCTGCCTTCCTAGATGCTATCTCACGGACAGACACAGGTGTCACATTGCGCGACATCATGATCGACTATGTATTAGAACAAACACGCCGCGGCAATGAGATTACATCCACTGTCGACGGTCGAATCACCATTCATAAATAACAAACACTTCCGATGAACAGAATGCTTTCCTGCCTGCTTGTCACACTTTTCATTCTTACGAGCACTTCACTATTAGCTCAAGAGAAGTTGGTGATCCTGCACACAAACGATACCCACAGTCGCATAGAAACACTTCCTCCAACTGATAGGTCAGCTCCCGACTTGGGCGGTGTTGTCCGCCGAGCAACCTATGTTGATAAGGTACGCAAGGAAAACAAGCATGTTCTCCTTTTCGATGCAGGCGATTTTCTACAGGGGACCCCCTACTTTAACCTATTTAAGGGTGAAGTAGAGGTAAAGGCAATGAATATGATGCAGTACGATGCCGGCACACTGGGTAATCATGAGTTTGATTATGGCCTGGAAGTTCTGGAGAAGGTGGTTCGTCTTGCTTCTTTTCCCATCCTGTCGAGCAACTACGATTTTTCCAACACCTCACTCGACGGACTCATCAAACCCTACCTGATTCTGAAGAAAGGGAAAGTACGAATTGGAGTATTTGCCCTCAACATCCAGCCAAAAGGGCTCATTGCTTCTAGCAACTATGCAGGTATGAAATACAACGATCCGGTAAAGACTGCCAACAATATGGCTTCAAAACTGCGTCAGGAATTAAAATGCGATTTAATCGTATGCCTTTCTCACCTTGGTTACGAAAATGACCTCAAATTGGCCGATTCAACCCGAAATATTGACCTTATTATTGGTGGTCACAGTCACACCTACCTCAAGGAACCTGTAGAACGCTTCGATCTGGACAACAAGCCAGTTACAATCTACCAGACCAACGGCCGTGGAGCTTATGTAGGCAAATTGGACATTACACTGGAAAAGATGAATTGAGCAAGAGAAAGGGGAGCAAAATAAAATGCATGCAAAGAAAAGGATCCCATTAATCACCTTCCTATCCTTAATAATCTACACTGCCTATGCTCAGGTGGTACCACAACTCTATCGACAAACCGATCAAGTTGCAATGGATAGATGGGTGGATTCGGTCTACCTTACCCTTTCGCTGGAACAGAAAGTGGGGCAACTTTTTATGCCCATTGTCTCCCCCACAAGCAGCTGGAGGTCGAGGATTTCTGGTTACATCAACAATCAAAAAGTGGGAGGTCTCCTATTTTCAAAAGGCACCCTAGTAGAGCAAGCAAAGATCACCAACTACGCACAAGAACTGTCAAAAGTACCGTTACTGATAGCAGTAGATGGAGAATGGGGTCTTTCAATGCGATTGGGAGATGCCCCTCATTTCCCCCGCAATATCATAGTCGGTGCCATTTCCGACGACTCGCTTCTCACGTTGTATGGCATGGAAGTTGCCAGGCAGTGTCGAGAGATGGGCATCCATGTGAACTTTGCCCCCTCAATCGATGTCCACACCAACCCAAACAATCCAGTGATAGGAACCCGCTCCTATGGAGAAAATCCGGTAAACGTGGCTAGACAAGGCATTGCCTTCGCCCGAGGTATGGAAGCCAATAGGGTAATGGCAGTTGCCAAACATTTTCCAGGGCACGGTGACACCACCGACGACTCCCACAAAAAACTACCGACCATCCATCACAACCTAGATCGACTGGAAGAGGTTGAGCTTTACCCCTTTCGGGAATATGTGAACGCAGGACTTTCGGGCATCATGTCGGGGCACTTGAATGTACCGCAATTAAAAACCAACGGATTGCCAGCCTCCCTTTCTCCTGCAATAGGCATTGATCTTTTAAAGGAAGAAATGGGTTTTACCGGTCTTACCTTTACCGACGGTATGATGATGAAGGGTGTGGTCAATCAGCCAGATGCCAGCGTGCGGGCCTTACTGGCAGGAAATGATGTTATATTGGGGGTGAGCAACCAACAGAAGGCATTTAACTCAGTTCTTGCTGCTGTAGAAAATGGAGCCATCTCCACAGAACTCCTCGAAGAGAAAGTACGAAGAATTCTATCTTACAAATACATACTGGGAGTACAAAAATTAAAGCCAATCCAAACCAGCACTATTCTCCAACGTGTTGCAACTCCTAGTACTGAATGGTTGCAACACTCGTTGTACGACCATGCTATCACATTGCTGAAAAACCAGCACACAATACTACCATTGCAGGGACTCGATACTCTACGGATAATTTCCGTAGCTCTTGGCGCTCCAGTCGACAACACTTTTCAGCAATATTTAAAGAAGTATAGTATCGTTCAGACCTATCAGGCAAAAAACATCGAACAATTCTTGGCAGAGAATGAGTTGAAAGCTAACGACTTGTTAATTGTCTCGCTTCACCACAAAGAGGCTGCCGATTCAGCCTCCTTACAGCGGCTTATTAAGAACAAACAAGCTATAGTGGTATTCTTTACAATGCCGTATGAAATTGACCGATACAAACAGATTATCAACACGGCAGAAGCTGTGATGCTGGCATATGACAACACATCATTTGCACAGATGAGTGCTGCACAGGGCATCTTTGGTGGAATAGCACTCGGAGGTAGACTTCCGATCAGCACCTCTCTCTTTCCTGCGGGAAGTGGTATCGACACTCCAAAGACACGACTAGGATACTCATTTCCCGAAGAAGTAGGGATTGCTTCGAAGCACCTTTCCGGGATCGAGTCCATTGCGCTGGAGGGCATTCGCAAGAAAGCCTATCCCGGCTGCCAGATACTAATTGCCAAAGATGGGATGATTATCTACGAAAAGGAATTTGGTCATTACAGCTACGATCATAGTCAAGAAGTTACAAGTGAAACCCTCTACGACATAGCTTCAATTACCAAGATTGCAGCCACCCTACCTGCAGTTATGAAGCTTTATGACGAAAAAAAACTTGCCCTACTCGATCCCATCGACAAGTTTGTTCCTGAAACGAAAGGTAGCGATAAAGCAAAGATACCCTTACGCTCACTGCTCTTTCATGAGTCGGGAATCACCTCCTTCATACCTTACTACAACTCAGCCATCGACCCCGACAGTTACAAAGGAGCACTCTTTGGAAAACGATCCAGCATCTACCATGCTCAATATGCCGGTGCCTGGGGTCGTACAGATTATCGTTTTTCTCCAACACAGATCTCACCCGATTCCTCCGCTCAGTTTTATATGCCTGTCGCAAAGAATCTTTATGCAAGCAAACAGATGCACGATGTGCTACTTCGCGATGTGATTGCTACTCCTCTTCAAAAAAATAAAAGATACGTCTATAGTTGTCTCAACTTTATGTTATTGAAGGAGGCCGTAGAACAGATCACCCAAACAGATCTCGACAGTTATGTAAAAACTCAATTTTACCATAAACTAGGTGCTGTCACCACCACCTTTCAGCCGTTACGCTATTTTTCAGAAGACCTTATTACTCCTACTGAAGTTGATCCTTTTTTTCGCAAGCAACATCTCCGTGGCTATGTGCATGACGAAGGAGCAGCGCTCTTTGGTGGTATATCCGGTAACGCTGGCCTTTTCTCTACGGCTGGCGATCTGGCCAAACTTGGACAGATGTGGCTCAATGGAGGTATATATGGTGGGGAACGACTACTCAGCGAAGAAACTGTGAAGCTCTTTACTACAGCCAAAAGCAGTAGTAGTCGCCGAGGACTTGGTTTCGACAAACCCGATCCTCGCAACAACGAAGCAAGTCCCACTAGCCCCACAACACCCGTTGAGGTTTATGGACATACCGGTTTCACAGGCACCTGTATTTGGATAGATCCGACAAACAACATGATTTATATTTTTCTATCGAATAGGGTGAACCCATCTCGTACACCCAATAGGTTATCCACACTCAATATCAGGGAACGCATACAAGACGAGATTTATAAAGCTCTCGAGGTCAGCAATCAACGACAAGTATCACCCTTTTGATTTAAACACTATGCAACAAATTATTAAAAGTAGTCAACCCGCTATCGACATAGAAAAGACTATACGTCACATCAAGTATGATAAGCTTTTTCTTTTGACAGATGAACATACACATATGCACTGTCTTCCTTTGCTTGCCGGAACACCGCTTTTCAGCGAAGCAAAAGAAATTGTCATTCCTGCTGATGACATCCACAAAACGATCGACAACTTGAGTAAGGTATGGCTTCAACTCACCCAAAATGGAGCTACCCGACATTCCCTGTTGGTGAATTTGGGAGGCGGCATGGTTACAGACTTAGGAGGGTTCGCTGCGGCTACCTTCAAGCGGGGTATTAAATATATCAACATTCCCACCACACTATTAGGCGCCGTAGATGCTGCTGTAGGAGGAAAGACCGGCATCAACTTTGGAGGATATAAAAACGAGATTGGCTCCTTTTATCCGTCTGAATATGTGATCATCACGACTGATTTTTTCCATACCCTCGACGGGCGTGCCATCCGATCGGGCTATGCAGAAATGATCAAGCACGCGCTCATTCACTCTGCAAAAGATTGGGAAAAACTGCTCACCTTCTCGTTAGATGAGATTGACTACGCCCAGCTGAATGAGTTGCTATTTCGTTCTGTGGGCATCAAACGAGCCATTGTGGAGAAAGATCCGTTTGAAAAAGATATTCGCAAAGCGCTCAACTTAGGACATACCACAGCCCATGCCTTTGAAAGCTATGCCATGGAAAATGGTAATCCCATACCACACGGTTATGCTGTTGCATGGGGTATGATTGTAGAACTTTACCTGTCGCACCGCATTTGTGGATTTCCTAAAGAGAAACTATTGAAGACAGTACGTTACATTCAACAACATTATGGCGCCTTCCCCATTTCGTGCGACAATTACGAAGCACTCTATGAGATTACACGACACGACAAGAAAAATGTGGGCAACTACATTTATTTCACCCTATTATCAGAAATAGGGAATGTGCGAATCGACCAAACGACCGACAAAGAATTATTTTTTGAAGCATTGGATTTCTACAGAGATTCTGTTGGTTTGTAATCGTCACAGATCTCTTTAATAAAGCGATTTTCAGCTTGGTTCACCCATTCCTTGAAATAGGGATCGGGAGCATAGGTTGGTATAAATTGAATTAAATCACCGAGTTTAAACTTTTTGGCCGCAATGCCAACACCTGATAGAGCCGCATCATATGCATTGAACTCCTGTTCCACATGTACAGGCACCATAAGTACCGGTTTGCGATAATAGAGCGCTTCACACAGCGACTCAAAACCTGAGGTAGTGGCATACCCCATGCAGCCGGCCATACTCTTCAGAAATTGTTCGTCGCTCAACCTCTGGAGTGTAAAGTTTTCATCAATTTCCGTCACCTCCTCTGCATCCTTCTTATCCCAGAAGAAGCGCAACGGAATATCGGGGTGACTCTCATGCCAATCCATGACCTCGTCGAAATAGCCTGCATTTAGCATATAGCCATGAATATAATTCCCATCCGAGGGCTTTGTCTCAAACACTTCAGATCGCAATAAAGGAGGTACAATCACGATCCTTTTATCCTTCGGCACCGGCATATCTCTGAATGATAGAGCTAAGATCTTTTCAGCACGAGTTGATGTGATACGGGAGAGCATTCGTAACAAATAAAACTTCACATCCTGTTCTGCCGAAGTTTTGTAGTTCGGATTCATCAGCACGTATTGATGTGCCACAGAGATCATCTGCACTCCCATTTTTTTATCGAATCGGTAAATACCATACGCCATTCCGGTAATCATCTCATAGAAATTGATCACCTTATCGGGTTGGTATTTTTCTATCTGCTGTCTAATAAAAAGAATGCTCTTACGGAAGATGAAAGGGCGAGAAAAATTTTTGATGACACTGATAAAGATATTGGGTCGCTTTTGCTTGTAAAAAGAGGTAAAGCTTGGACTACTGAACAACTCGACCGGAGCCTCAATTTTATCCATAAAGAAAGAAGGAATTTCCCTGGAGTCACTTTTCCCCACCAGCACAGCCACCACATCGTGTCCATGTGAACGAAGCATTGCAGCCAAAGATAACGCTTGTGTGAAGTGACCTCTGCCCTCTCCCTGTACAGTAAACAAGAATCTCACTTGTGAAGGTTTTATTTATTAATCATGCAAAAGTAGATAAATTAATCGGCACCCCCAACCCTCGGTACCGTTTTCATCTGTTGAAGATAAGGGGTGAGCCGAAGATACCATCGGTTACTGTTGTCCCATCCCAGAGAAGCCGGCCGTTTACAAAGGTTTTCACAACAGAAGAATTGAAAGTCTCTCCTTCGAAGGGCGACCAACCACATTTGTAGAGAATGTTCTGCAAAGTGACAGTATAGGATTTTGCTGGATCCACCAGCACAAGATCAGCAAAATAGCCTTCCCTAATGAATCCCCTTTCTCGTACTCGGTAGAGACATGCCGGTGCATGACACATCTTCTCCACTACCTGTTCTCGGGATATAATTCCATTATCGGCCAGCTGGAGCATAGCTTGCAATGAGTGCTGCACCAAGGGCCCCCCTGATGCAGCTTTTGCTGCACCACCCTCTTTCTCGCTCAACAAATGAGGTGCGTGGTCTGTAGCTACAACATCGAGTTTTCCTTTTGTAAGAGCTACACGCAACGCTTCTCTATCTGCTTCACTTTTCACCGCCGGGTTCCATTTTATACGAGCTCCCAGGCGTTTGTAATCCTGGTCCGTAAACCAGAGATGGTGCACACACACCTCAGCTGTAATTTTCTTTTCCTCTATGGGTGCTGTACTAAAGAGTGACAACTCTCGAGCAGTAGAAAGGTGCAGTACGTGCAATTGCGTCCCATATTTATCAGCCAACTCCACTGCCTGAGCCGATGAACGGTAGCATGCTTCTGCACTACGGATGAGCGGATGCAGTTCAATAGGTAAATCTTCACCTATTTGCTTGCGGTAGTTTTCTAAATTAGCACGGATAATTTCCTCTTTTTCACAATGCGTAGCGATGAGTATATCCACTTCGGAAAAGATACTCCGCAGCGTATTATCGTTATCAACAAGCATGTTACCCGTTGAGGCACCCATGAAGACCTTTACTCCAGGCACTTGTTTGGGGTTCACCTTTTTCAGTTCATCGATATTATCGTTGGTTGCTCCCAAATAAAAGGAAAAGTTCGCCACCGATTTGCCAGAAGCCAATTCAAACTTGCGTTCCAGTTCCTCAATAGAAGTTGTTTGAGGTTTTGTATTGGGCATCTCCATGAATGAGGTAACACCACCAGCTACAGCAGCTCGACTCTCGGTATGTAGGTCCCCCTTATGCGTAAGCCCGGGATCACGAAAATGCACCTGATCGTCAATCACTCCAGGCATTAAATATAATCCCCTTGCGTCGACCACCTCATTGCTTGCGTTCAATATATATTCGGGAACCTCCTCCGTGAAGATGCGTGCGATGCGCTCACCCTCAATAAGTAGCGATCCAATATAGGAAGTACCCTCATTAATGATAGTTGCTTTATGAATCAGTATCATGTTGTAGGTATTACTTTATTAGAGGAAGGTTTAATTCTTCCAGATATCTTTCGCCAACGTAGGTTGATTACCCCGAAGAAAGCTTCGCCAAATATGCTTGTATTCATTTTTGATGTACCTAATTGTCTGTTGACAAATATAACCGACACCTCTTTTATTTTGAAGCCTAGCACGTATGCAGAATATTTCATTTCAATCTGGAAAGCATACCCTTTGAATTTAATCCGATCGAGTTGTATGGTTTCCAATACCTTTCTCCGGTAACAGACAAAGCCGGCTGTAGTATCCTTCACATTAAGTCTCGTCACGATTCGTACATATTTCGATGCAAAGAACGACATAAGTACCCGTCCCATGGGCCAGTTTACCACATTTACCCCCGAAACATAACGCGATCCAATGGCCACATCGTAACCCTCCTTACTACAAGCTTCATACAACCGAGGCAGATCATTAGGATTGTGAGAGAAGTCCGCATCCATTTCAAAGATAAAGTCATAGGAGCGAGCCAATGCCCATTTGAATCCATGAATATAGGCTGTTCCCAGTCCCTGTTTTCCTTTCCGTTGTTCCAGAAAAAGCTGTCCCCCGAATTCCTCTTTCTGCAAACGTTGTACAATCTCAGCAGTTCCATCGGGTGAGCCATCATCGATGACCAGAATATGAAAAAACTTTTCCAGGGAAAAGATTGCCCGGATAATCAACTCGATGTTCTCTTTCTCGTTGTAGGTGGGAATTATGACAATACTATCTGACATAGTCGTAAAAATAAATCAAATGTACGTTTTTTCAATCACAAACAAAAAAAATCCCGAATATTTTTGTTTTATCAAAAAAACTACCTATCTTTGCAACCCAATTAAGGAACAACATATCGCGGAGTGGAGCAGTTGGNNTGGGCTCATAACCCAAAGGTCGTAAGTTCGAGTCTTGCCTCCGCAACTACAGAAAAGGAAAGTATGATTACTTTCCTTTTTTTATTTCCTTTTTTTTTATTTCATTTGTAGCCGGAAATCTTTACAGCGATGAAGAAAAAGATCATACTGCTATCTTTTATAGCCAGCCTCTGTCTCTTTACTACCGACTGTTTTGCCCAGCAAAAAGGAAATGCATCCTTTTATGCCCATCGGTTTCAGGGAAGAAAAATGTCAAACGGTGTTCCTTACCATAGCGACAGTCTCACCTGTGCACACCGTACGTTACCATTTGGCACGTTGCTGGAGGTTTTTAACCCAATGAACAACAAGAAGGTGATCGTGAAGGTCACTGATAGGGGCCCGCGCTACCGTAACAGGCTCATCGATCTATCCTATGCTGCCGCCAAAGAATTGGGAATTATCAATCAAGGTATTGCACAGGTAGAGATAAAAGAGTGGGAATTTAACCCTTATTATTTGCCCCTACCCATTCCATTCAATGCATATGGACTTTTTGTGAATGTAAAAAGTGCAACTGAAATACTACAGGATGTGCAAATCGACATAAGAACGGTGCTGAAATAAATGTACATCAATTATTCAGCACCGTTCCCTTTTCAATTATTCACTATTTCTTCTACACTTCACCTCTTGCTACTCGTTGGAGAATGAGTAAGGGAAGTCCGCTTTATTAATTCCCCTGTTCTTATTTGGCTTTTCCGACATAGAGAATTCAATCTTTGCACCTTTCATCAAGTCGCTATGTTTAAAATAGTTCTTGGTAGAATTCTTTCCATTAAGTTCTACTTTACTGACGTAGCGAGTATTAGTCTTGTTACCAGATGCACTGATTACCAACTTCTTTCCATTTTCAAGATGAACAGTCATCTTTTCAAAAAGGGGAGAACCAATTACATACTCGTCGCTACCTGGACAAACTGGATAAAAGCCGAGGGCTGAAAAGACATACCATGCTGAAGTCTGTCCATTATCTTCATCTCCACAATAACCATCAGGTGTAGGTTTATATAACTTATCCATCACCTCGCGCGCCCAATATTGCGCTTTCCAGGGCTCACCTGCATAGTTATAGAGATAAATCATGTGCTGAATAGGCTGGTTGCCGTGCGCATACTGCCCCATATTCATAATCTGCATCTCACGTATTTCGTGAATCACTTGTCCGTAATAGCTATCATCGAACACCGGAGGCAATTTGAATACTGAATCGAGCATTTGCACAAACATTTTGTTACCACCCATAAGATCAATCAAACCCTGCGGATCGTGGAAGACCGACCAGGTGTAGTGCCAGCTATTACCTTCCGTAAAAGCGTCCCCCCATTTCGTAGGACTGAAAGGCGACTGGAAGACTCCATTCTTGTTTTTACCCCTCATCAACTTATATTCAGTAGAAAAGAGGTTTCTGTAATTCTGACTCCGTTTTGCGTAAAGATCAATCTCGTCTTGAGGACGGTTCAACGCTTTGGCCAGACGATAAATTGTCCAGTCCGCATACGCATACTCCAACGTACGAGCCGCATTTTCATTGATCTTCACATCATATGGCACATAACCCAACGAATTGTAATACTCATGCCCTTTTCGTCCTGTAGAGTTAATCTTAGGATGAACGTTCTTAGTTCCATGAATCACTGCCTCATACAGTGTCTCAATATCGTACCCACGTAAACCTTTTAGATATGCATCCGCTACAATCGAAGCAGAGTTATTTCCAATCATACAATCTCTATGACCTGGGCTGGCCCATTCAGGTAGAAAACCACTTTCCTTATAAGTATTCACCAGTCCCTCCTGTATCTCTCTGTTCACAGAAGGATAAACAAGGTTCAACAATGGGAACAACGCGCGGAAAGTATCCCAGAAACCGGTATCGGTATACATGTATCCAGGCAGCACCTTTCCGTTGTAGGGACTATAATGAATCACATTCCCATTAGCATCCAGTTCATACAATTTGCGGGGAAATAGAGTTGAACGATACAACGTTGAATAAAATGTACGCTTGTTATCGATATTTTCATCCTCAATTTCAATTTGGCTCAAAACCCTGTTCCAAGCATCACGACCCTCATCTTTGATGGCATCGAAGCTCTTACCCTCCACCTCTTTTAAGTTTTGCCATGCCTGTTCATAGCTAATAAAAGATGAAGCTACACGAGCAATAATCTGTTCACCTCGTTCAGTTTGGAATTGAACAATTGCACCTGAATGATTGCTTTGTGATTTCTCCGCTTTTCTCTTCACAATTACACCATCTCTCACATCAAAATATGCTCGAAATGGTTTATCAAAAACGATCACGAAATAGTTTTTGAAATTATCAGGAACACCCCCACTGTTACGGGTTGTATAACCTATCACCGCATTCTTTTCCGTCAAGACCTCCACCGAAGAACCCTTATCAAACGCATCGATGATTAGGCTAGCATTATCGGTTTTGGGAAATGTAAAACGAAAAATTGCAGCGCGATCTGTAGGCGTAATCTCGGTTGTCACATTGTGATCTGCCAAGTATGCACAGTAGTAATACGGTTTGGCTACTTCAGCCTTGTGTGAGAACCAACTAGAGCGTTCATCCTCGGAGAACACCGTTTTGCCCACAACCGGCATAAGAGAAAATTGTCCATAATCGTTTATCCAAGGGCTCGGTTGATGAGTTTGTTTGAATCCACGAATCTTGTCAGCATCGTAACGATAGACCCATCCATCACCCATCTTTCCCGTTTGAGGCGTCCAGAAATTCATTCCCCAAGGTCTGGCAATAGCAGGATAGGTGTTCCCATTCGAGAGTTCAAACTTCGACTGAGTCCCCATCAATATATTCACGTAGTCCACTGGCGTGTCGGACAACTTGCCCTTCACTTCAGCTGCACTCCCAATAAAGCACAGCGCCAATGCGACAACTTTCAACAAAGTACTCGTTTTCATCAGATACTATTAACGAGGTTCATTTTTCCTTTCGCATCTAGTTCCACAATCAATTCTCCGAAGAGGGTGTTGACCCAAGCGAACCAGCTTCTCGTAAAATTGGCCGGATTGTCTTTGTGGAACGACTCATGCATGAATCCAGTATCTGCATCACAATCGCGTAGCATACGTAGGCAATATTTAATTTCCTCATCGTTCGTACTTGTCTGCGCACGCATGATAATACTCATAGGCCAAATCATATCATATCCAATATGTGGTCCACCAATACCTTCCCCGGCCGTACCCTTAAAGAAGTAGGGATTATCGGCACTCAATACCATCTTCCGTGTGTTCTGATAGATAGGATCGTTCACATCAACTGAGTCGAGATATGGCATTGCCAACAAGCTGGGAACATTTGCATCGTCCATAAAGTATGCATTTCCAAAACCATCCACCTCAAAAGCATATACCTTTCCATATTTAGGATGTTCCACGATAGCATACTTTTGAATTGCCTCCTGTACCTCAGCCGCCAAAGACGTAGCTGCTTCAGCCAAGGCCGCATCTTTTGTCACATGTTGAGCAATTTCGGCAATCTGTTTCAGTGACGTAACAGCGAACAGGTTGGAGGGCACTAAGAACAAGAAAGTTGTTGCATCATCCGATGGGCGGAATGCCGAAGCGATGAGTCCCACTGGGTTCACCGGATTTCCCCATCCATCGTTATTCATTGTATCGAGTTGTCGTTCTGTTCTCCGTTGAAATTTATACGGTCCTTTCCCATCCTTACGTTGTTGCTCTTTAAATGTTTGGATTATCAAGTTCATAGCCTTTGTCCAATCCGCATCAAACACCTTTGTGTCCCCAGTTATCTTCCAATAGTTGTATGCCAAACGAACAGGATACGCAAGTGAATCTATTTCCCACTTCCGTTCATGCAACATGGGCTGCATCTTCGTCAAATCGCTCATCCATTCACCATCGGGTTTAGGATCATGATTAAATGCATTTGCATATGGATCAATAAGAATGCACGATGTCTGTCTGTTAATCACACCGGCAATCATCTGTTTAAGTTGCTCATCGCTCTTTGTCAGCGGCAGGTAGGGCCACACCTGAGCCGAAGAATCGCGCAGCCACATGGCATCAATGTCACCCGTAATAACAAATGTATCGGGTTTTCCATTCTTCATACTGAAGTTAACAGTTGTGTCGATTGTATTTGGGAAACAGTTTTCGAACATCCATGCCAATTTAGGGTCTTTTATTTTTGCTTTCACCCTTGCAATGGTTTGTTCCACCGCTGCTGACTTAAAATGGCGATTCTTAATAGTGGGTCTTTTAGACACATAGCTGTCTATTCCCGTTTTACTCATCACCGAAGACGCAGCCCTTGTGGGGTTCAATGCCAATGCAGTGAAACCTAATGCTGATGTTTTGATAAAATTTCTACGTGTGGTCATAATCTATAGTAAAAAAAAGTGCAGCTTTACTGCACCTGTGGTTTTATTAATCTTCAAAATTGGAAGTAAAATCGATCGGTAGCTTTTTTCGGAATCCATCTTTGAAACACATCAGAGTTTCCGTTCTGGAAAGCCCTAAAGGTTGCAATTGCGAGTGGATTATCCGCAGCAGATCTTTATTATTCTTGGCATATACTTTTATAAGCAGGTCGTACTGTCCAGTGGTGTAATAACATTCTACCACTTCCGGAATATTCTCCAACCCTTTCACTACAGAATCGAATGTGGAAGGAGATGTCAGGAATATACCCACAAATGCACATGTATCAAATCCTATTTTTTCCGGATCCACAACAAACTCCGACCCTTTTATAACACCAAGAGCGGTCATTTTCTGCACCCTTTGATGGATTGCAGCCCCCGAAACATCACATGCGCGTGCCACCTCCAAGAAGGGAACGCGTGCGTTTTCCACGATCATTTTAAGAATCTTCTCATCTAACTCGTCTAATTCGTGCTGGGCCATAGATAAACTTTTAATTTGTTACTTAATTGGTATATTTTCAATCGATAAATGATCGTTTTGCGCAAAATTAATACAAAAGATCGTTTTTCTTGCACAAAATGGAAGATTTACATGCTATTTTAACGAATTTAAAGTAAGCCATACCGACAAAGCGGTAGATGTCTTTAGTGCCAACTCGTCAATAAGGAATGTCCCTGAATGAAGAGGTCCTATTTTTACATGTTCACTATCAACTCCAAAACGGTAGTAGCAAGAAGGATATCGCTGCGAAAAGAATCCAAAATCATCGGCTGTCATCCTTTTAGGAAACTCCGAAACCCTCTCCTCCCCAAGAAAATCGATCGTCATTTTTCTCATCAGTTCAGTAATCTGTTCATGGCTGATAACCGACGGATAACCCTGCGGCAACTCCACCTCACAACTGCATCCATAAGCTGCAGCGGTATCGATAGCTATTTGCGGAATCAGTTGTAACATTTTGTTTCGTTCCCCCTCTTGCATACAGCGCAAGGAACCAGCAAGAGTCACCTCGTTAGGAATCACGTTCGTTGCCCCATCAGCGATAAACTTCCCAAATGAGAGCACCATAGGGTTGAACGGATTTGCTCTGCGACTGACCAGCTGTTGCATAGCTACAATAATTTGCGATGCCGCCAACACGGTGTCATTCAACTCATGAGGCAAAGCACCGTGTCCTCCCTGCCCCTTGACGATGATGTGCACCTCGTCAGCTGAAGCCATGATGGTTCCCATGTTGAACCCCACCATTCCGGCCGGTAGGTCAGCATAAGCATGCTGTTTGATCACAAAATCAGGCTCAAGATCATCAAAGAGTCCCTCCTTCAGCATCAAGTTGGCACCACCTGGCGAACGCTCTTCCCCCGGTTGGAACACACAGAGAGCCGTACCTGCAAACCAATTGCGCAACGAGTAGAGCAACTTCACAGCCCCCATCAGAGAAGCAGCCTGTGCATCGTGACCACAAGCATGCATAACACCGTTGTAGATCGACTTGTAAGGCACATTGTTCATCTCCACCAGCGGAAGAGCATCCATATCTGCAACAAAAGCCATACATTTACCATGACCCTCTGCCGTTCCATTTATGGTGACGAGTATGCCCTCTCCTCCGATTCCCCTTTTGAAGGGTATCCCTTCCCGAAGCAGGAAGTCGGCTATATATGCCGATGTTCCTCTCTCCTGGAAGGAAAGCTCCGGATGTTGATGCATCCAACGATAATGTTGCACCACTTCCGGAAAGATTGCATCCGTCTTTTTTTTAATCAGCTCTTTGAGTTCCATTCTCACATCCGGTTCACACTATACGTTACGCCTTACTTAACGCATCAGTTTCAAACTATAGCGATTGTAAATACCCATTCGTTTGCATTTAGTGCAACTTATGAATAACCAGTCCCGAGCGCAGTTTAGGTTCAAACCAAGTAGTCTTTGGCGGCATTATATTACCCGTATCCGCAATATCCATCAGTTGCTTCATCGACACCGGATAGAGTGCAATAGCCACAGCCATATCACCACTATCCACCCTCATTTTCAGCTCACCAAGTCCACGTATCCCCCCCACAAAGTCGATTCTTTTATCGCTGCGCAGATCTTTTATCCCGAGTATCTCATCGAGTATTAAGTTTGAAGTGATGGTCACATCCAGCTGACCGATAGGGTCATTATCATCATACGTCCCCGGTTTAGCAGTTACACTATAAGAACGTCCGTTGAGGTACACCGAGAAATTGTGGAGGCACTTAGGACGTTGAATCTCCGTACCTGTTGGCTCAACAATGAAATTCTTCTCCAGCTTATGAATAAATTCATCCGGAGTTAAACCATTTAAATCTTTCACCACGCGGTTGTAGTCGATAATTGTCAGCTGGCTATCGGGAAAGCAGACAGCCATGAAATAGTTATACTCTTCCGCACCTGTATGATTAGGATTATTTTTCGCCTTCTCAGCCCCCACAAGAGCCGCTGCTGCAGAGCGATGATGACCATCTGCAATATACATTGCCGGCATGGCCGCAAATATCTCCGTAATTCGTTTAATATCCAATTCGTCCTGAATGAGCCAAAAGTGGTGCCCTACACCATCGACCGACACAAAATCATACTCCGGTTGTCTGGCCGTTGTTTTCGTTACAATCTCATTGAGTTCACTATTATCGGGATAGGCAAAGAATACCGGCTCAATATTCGCATCATTCACCCGCACGTGCTTCATGCGGTCCTCCTCCTTATCGCGTCGTGTGAGCTCATGTTTCTTAATTTTTCCGATCATGTAATCCTCCACATAAGCCCCCACCACCAGTCCGTACTGCGTTTTGCCATTCATTGTTTGAGCATACACATAGTACATCTCCTGTTCATCTTGCACCAACCATCCATTATCCTGAAACAGTTGGAAGTTTTCAGCCGCCTTTGCATACACATCCTCGTCGTGTTCATCTTTCCCAACCGGGAAATCTATCTCAGGTTTGATAATGTGGTATAGAGACTTCTCGTTTCCTTCCGCCTCTTTGCGGGCCTCTTCCGAATTCAAGACATCATAGGGGCGTGAAGCCACCTCTTTGACCAGTTCTTTGGGTGGTCGCACCCCCCTAAAAGGTTTTACCTTCATACAATTATTTTGTTTTATGTTGAAATTATTCAACCGTTTATTTTACACAAATATAGCCATTTTATTCGAAAAAACCGCTACTTTTGTCATTGAAAACTCTCAACCAATCCATCAGAATAAAATAACATTCAGACTCTATCCAGACTCTAATTCAAACATTATTTACAATGATTCAAATTCAAGAAACTGCTATTATCGCCGCCGCTGAAAAGGGGATGGACGAATTTCTGAAAGTATTTACCGATGCTTATTTGGAAGCGCTTGGTGGCGACATTACAACAGAAAACATGGATCTGCTTAACGGCTATCAGCACACGCTTCTTGCCTATCGCTTTTTCTCTGAAGAAGTGAACGAAGGCGGATTTGTACAGCTCATCCAAAATGGTTACGGCGGGTATATTTTCAACAACCCCACAGCCAAATCCTTGAAGCTGATGGGAGCCAAAGGCATTTCAAAGATTCTCTACAAGGCCAAAGAAATTTACGATGCTCACCGGGAAGAGTTGGAGCGAGATACCACCGAAGAGGAGTTCACAGCCATGTATGTCGATTTTGAACAATTCGATGATCTTGAAGAGAAATTCTTTTATATTGAGGAGGAGGAAACAACCATCATCGCCCAGTATGTGGATGAGCACCTTGAAGATTTCGCCGAGATTATAAAATAGCATCGAGCCGTTGAATTAAACAAGCATATCCGCTCGGATGAAGTACAGCATAATAATTCTATTGATTGGTCACTTTTTTGTTTATTCCGCAAACCTTTCGGCCCAGGAAACAGAGAACCACACCGATACCAATACAATACAACTAAGTCATCCCATAAAAGCAGCAAAAATTATTGGCGTAGTACTACCCTCGTCCATGCTTGTTTACGGAGTCCTCTCCTTTCAAGTAGAAGGAATCCGTCAAATTGACTATTCCGTTAACAACAAATATCACAAAGAGCCTTCCATACAAAACAACGGATGGGACAGCTACCTCAGGTTCACACCAGCTGCTGCTGCCTTTGGTATGAATATAGGAGGCATAGAAAGCAGGCACAAGCTATTTGACATGGCCATTCTTTACACATTGAGCAATGTGTTAAATGCAGGAGTAGTATATGGCGCAAAAAACATCACAACTCGAGAACGCCCCGATAGATCAGACAACCATTCATTCCCCTCCGGACATGCATCCACCGCCTTTGTGGCAGCCGAATTTCTACATCAAGAGTATAAGGATAAATCAATATGGATTAGTGTGGGTGGCTATGGAATAGCTACCCTTGTCAGTGCGGCCCGAATGTACAATAACCAGCATTGGGTAAGCGATGTTGTTGCCGGTGCAGGAATTGGAATATTATCCACAAAAATTGCATACTGGTCCTACCCTTACCTTCAAAAAGCATTTCGGATGAAAGAGNNTTGAATTTTGTTTCCACATTTTGAATCGTTGAGGAAAGGCATAATCAACCAAAATCGAAATCATCGAAATCATCAATATCGTCCGTCGTCATCCGATCCCCTTCATACGCTGTACCCACTACATCACTAGATAAGAAATCCTTGAAGGCATATTTATCGCAAACTTTTCGGTTATAATTCAAAAAGCAACAATCACCCTACGAATTGCCATCTTCCATATTGAACTAGCGAAGATGAGCAACATACAAGCACCTACACTCCTCATCAATTGAATCTGCACCATTCAATATAGTCTGTGAAGTTGGATATCCAGATGGTGAGACTTTCACAATATAGCAGACCTTAGCTTCCACATTTTCAAACCCCACAACGATCTTAAAAGGGCCTTAAGATCTTCGTTTTTGAACCTTTCTCCGAAATACAAGATAAAACCTTATCGGTAATATCATATGTTTCATTCCATTCATTGTCCACATTGTTAATTTGAGGTAAAGTTCCACTGTTGCCTCTATTTTTTACAAGATCCATCTCATATTTTAAGAGCAATATCATAGCTGTCCTATTAACGTGAGTTCGGGATAACATA